>NZ_JBICZJ010000002.1:328527-756231 GCF_043201895.1 Streptomyces sp. NPDC048254 | reverse complement strand
GTGACGCCGGTCGAGGTCACGGAGGCTCCGCAGGAGACCGCCGAGACCGTCGAGGCCCCGGTGACACCAGTTCGCCGTCGGACCCGCAAGGCCGCGGTGACGCCGGTCGAGGTCACGGAGGCTCCGCAGGAGACCGCCGAGACCGTCGAGGCCCCGGTGACACCAGTTCGCCGTCGGACCCGCAAGGCCGCTGAGCCGGCCGAGGCGGTCGTGACGACGCCGGAGCCCGAGGTCGCCGAGGAGCCCAAGCCGCGCCGCACCCGCAAGACGGCGGCCGCCGCCGAAACGACCGTGGACACGGCGGAGTCCGTCGAGGCGGAGGCCAAGCCGCGCCGCCGGACCCGCAAGGCGGCCGAGGCCGCGGTGGACACGGTGGACACGGTCGAGGCGACGGAGTCGAAGCCGCGTCGTACCCGCAAGGCCGCCGCCGCCCCGGCGACGGTCGAGGCCGAGACGGAGACGGAGGCCGCCAAGCCGCGTCGTACCCGCAAGACGGCAGCCGCCGCCGAAACGGCCGTCGACACGGCCGAGGCCACCGAGGCCAAGCCGCGCCGGACTCGGAAGACGGCCGCCGCCGCCCCGGAGACCGCCGAGGTCGCGGAGGTCGCGGAGACCAAGCCGCGCCGCACCCGCAAGACCGCGGCCGCCGCCGAAACGGCGGTGGACACGGCCGAGGCCACCGAGGCCAAGCCCCGTCGCACCCGGAAGACGGCCGCCGCCCCGGAGACCACCGAGACCGCCGAGGTCGCGGAGGCCAAGCCGCGCCGGACGCGGAAGGCCGCCGAGGCCGCCGTCGACACCGCCGAAGGTGCCGAGGCCAAGCCCCGCCGGACCCACAAGACGGCTGTCGCCAGTGCGGAGATTCCGGCGCAGGCCAGCGGCGAGCCGGAGGTCAAGCCGAGGCGTCGTACGACCCGGAAGGCGGCCGAGTCCGTCGAGACGGTCGAGGCGGTCGCCGCGACCGACGCGGAGGCGAAGCCGAAGGCCCGCCGGTCCCGGAAGGCCACCGCCGCGGCTCCCGAAGCCTGAGCGCGTCGCAGTTGACCGAACGGCCCGGCCCACCCAGTGTGGGCCGGGCCGTCGGCGTTCCCGGCGTTCCCCGCCTGCCCGCCAGCCGCCAGCCGCCAGCCGCCAGCCGCCAGCCGGATTCGTCCACCGGTTCACGGCCCGTCGCCGTCCGCCGGATAGCCTCTCCCCATGAGCAGGCCTCGTACCTTTGTCCCGCCCGCCGGTGCCCGCGCGTACGCGCTCGCCACCGCGCGTGGTGAGTTCGCCGTCATCGACGCGCCCGCGGCCGCCGGGGCCGAGCCCAAGGGGATCGCGTTGCTGCTGCCCGGGTTCACCGGCAGCAAGGAGGACTTCAACCCGCTGCACGAGGCACTGGGCGCGCGCGGGTACCGGACGGTCGCCGTGGACGGGCGTGGGCAGTTCGAGTCGGACGGCCCGGAGCACGACGAATCGGCGTACGCCCAGGATGAGTTGGCGCGGGACGTGCTCGCGCAGGCGGCGGCGGTCGACGGCGGCCGGCCCGTGCATCTGCTGGGGCACTCCCTCGGCGGTCAGATCGCGCGCGCGGCCGTGCTCCTCGACCACACGCCGTTCCGCTCGCTGACGCTGATGTCCTCGGGCCCGGCGCAGATCTCCGTCCCTCAGCAGCAGCGGGTGAAGCTGCTGAGGGACGCGCTCGCGGTGCTGCCGATGGCCGGGGTGTGGGAGGCCATGCAGGCCATGGAGGCACCGGAGGAGCTGGACGAGGGCGGCCCGCAGGACCAGGAGGACCGGTCGGACCAGGAGGACCAGGAGGATCTGCGGCGCCGCTGGCTGGGCAACAAGCCGGCCCAACTCCTCGCCACCGGACTCCAGTTGTGCACCGAGCCGGACCGTGTCGACGAACTCGCCGCCGTACCGCTGCCGTTCCATGTGCTGTCGGGTGCGCGGGACGACACCTGGCCGCTGCCGCTGCTGGACGACATGGCGCTACGGCTGCGGGCCCACCGCACGGTCGTCGAGGGTGCGGAGCACTCCCCCAACACCGACCGACCGGCCCCCACCGCCGAGGCGATCGCCGCCTTCTGGGACAGCGCGAACAGCTAGGCGCGCACGGCTAGTACTGCGTCTGGAGGTGTTCCCAGAAGCCGTCCCGGAGGGCTCGGCGCAGGTCGGCCTGGCCGCGCAGGGAGTACTGGAGCAGCCCCTCGGCCTCGACGAGGAGGTCCTGGTCGACCGGGCCGGGCAGGTAGGGATGGCCGGGCAGCAGCTCGACGAGCGACTCGCTGCCCCGCGAGGACAGCCACTTCGCGGCGATCTGCGCGCCGACGAAACGGACGTCCTCGCGGGTGGGTCTGGTGGCGCCGGCCTCGTAGGCGTGGGCGGTGCGCCGGGCGACGTACGGCTTGAAGAACTCGAGGTCGAGGGTGCGCTGGCTGTCGACCTCCCAGAGCAGCGGCTCGGCCTGGTTGCGGCCTTCGGGCGCCTCGATGCCCCAGAGGTGGACCCGGGCGCCGTAGCCCTGGGCGGCCTCGACCGCGGAGACCAGGTCCTCGTCGCCGCCGAGCAGGGCCGCGTCGCTGATGGCGCGGTGCCGGGCGAGTGACTCCAGGTCCGTGCGGATCAGGGAGTCGACGCCCTTCTGCTGGTTGTTGGCGTTGAGGTTGCCGAGCCGGACCTTGACGTCGGGCAGTTCGGCGATGGTCTGCTGCTCGGCGGTGTGGATGCGGCGACGCGCGCCGTCGTACCAGTAGACGCGCAGCAGCCGGCTGTCCGCGAAGATCTGGCGTGCCTTGTCGATGAGCGCCTCGATCAGCCCCTCGGCGTCGAGGTCGAAGGCACGGCGGTCCTCCGTCCCGGCGACGAGCCGACCCGTGGCCGCGTAGAGGTAGCCCGCGTCGACGAAGATCGCGTGAGTCGAAGGCGTCTTCGCCACTTCGGCGAGCATGCGGGTGAGCAGCTCGTTCGTACGGTCGATGCGGGCCTTGAGGGCGGCGAGGTCGTCGTTCATCGCCTCCATTGTCCCGGCGGTCACGCTGCGAACACAACCGGTCCCGGTCAGTCTCCCGAACGTCTCTTACCGGTCGGTAATTAGGCGTTCGAAAATTTTCTTTAGCCAAGGGAATGTTTGTAACACGCAAGCCGTTGACTCGGAGGTACACAAGACGAAGGGAGAGGCAGATGCGCTTCGAAATCAGGCGACTGGACGAAGTCGACGGCACCACCGTGGACTGCACCGTCGTGGACGCCGCCTCCGTCAACAGGATCGTCCAGCAGGCGGCCGCCATCGGGCAGCGACTGTGGATCCGACCGGCCGAGAACCAGGCTTCGTAACAACTTACGAGACCCGAGCCACCACACACGAGACGCGACGAGACACCACTGAACACACTGACGCGCGGAGCACCGCAGAGTCTTCGGAACCCCCGTACGGCACGACGCCGTGCGGGGGTTCCGCGTCTGTCCGCCTCGCCCGGCTACCCGCCCTTGACCACCTGGGTGACGCCGTTGATGATCTGCTGCACGGCGATCGCGGAGAGCATCATGCCCGCGAGCCGCGTCACCAGGACCACACCGCCGTCCTTGATGACCCGGATGATCAGCAGCGAGTACCGCATCACCAGCCACAGCACGACATGGATGGCGAGGATCGCGGTCCACACGGACACCTGGGCGGAGACGCTGTCCGCCTTCTGCACGGCGAGGATGACCGACACGATCGCACCGGGCCCCGCCAGCAGCGGCATGCCCAGGGGCACCAGCGCCACGTTGACGTCCTTGGTCTGCTTCGGCTCGTCGTTCTTGCCGGTGAGCAGGTCGAGGGCGATCAGCAGGAGCAGCAGCCCGCCCGCGATCATCAGTGCGGGCACGGAGACGTGCAGGTAGTCGAGGATCTGGTGGCCCAGGAGCCCGAAGACGGTGATCACCCCGCCCGCCACGCACACGGCCTGGAAGGCCATCCGCCGCTGCACCTTGCCGGGCCGGCCGGAGGTGAGGGCGAGGAAGATCGGGGTGATCCCAGGGGGATCCATGATGACGAACAGGGTCAGGAAGAGGGAGCCGAAGACGGCGACGTCGAACATGCGTGAGCCTTGTGCCTAGGTCGGCGCTGCGGGCGGTTGTGCCGCAGGGCGAGGGGAGTCACCACGCGCCGGCGAGCCCGGCCCGGAATGGGGCGGGCCCGGCCTGCCGCGCGGGGAAATCGGGAACGGGGGTGAGCCTCAGCGTCCGCCGGTCCCCGGGACGGGGAACGCACCGGTCGCCCGGCGCGTGATCTCCCCGTACACCTCGGGGTCGGTCGTGTACTCGCCCAGCGCCACCGTCTTGCGGCTGCCGTGGTAGTCCGAGGACCCGGTGACCAGCAGCCCCAGCTCCGCGGCCAGTCCGCGCAGCCGGACCCGGGTGTCGGCGTCGTGGTCCATGTGGTCGACCTCGATGCCGTCGAGGCCGGCCGCGGCCAGCTCGGCGATCGCCGACTCGGGCACCGTACGCCCGCGTTTGGCGGCCGCCGGATGCGCGAACACGCACACCCCGCCGGCCTGCTTGACCAGCCGGATCGCCGTGAAGGGGTCGGTCTCGTGCTTCTCCACGAAGGCCCGGCCGCCGTCGGCCAGCCACTCCTGCGTGAAGGCGTCGCTCACGGTCGGTACGACACCGAGCTCGACGAGCGCGGAGGCGACGTGCGGCCGCCCCACGGAACCGTCCCCGGCGATGCGCCTCACCTGCTCCCAGGTGACCGGCACGCCCAGCGCGTTCAGCTTGGCGACCATGCCCTGGGCCCGCGGCACCCGGTCGTCCCGGACCAGCTCGCGCTCGGCGAGCAGATCGGGCTCCTCGGGGTCGAAGAGGTAGGCCAGCATGTGCAGGGAGACGCCGTCGACACGGCAGGACAGCTCGGCCCCGGTGACCAGGGTGAGCCCCTCGGGCAGCGCGGCGACGGCCGCGGCGTGGCCTCGGGTGGTGTCATGGTCGGTCAGCGCGACGACGTCCAGTCCGGCAGCGGCGGCGTTCCGTACCAGCTCGGCGGGGCTGTCCGTACCGTCGGAGGCGGTGGAGTGGCAGTGCAGATCGATACGCACGACGCGGACTCCAGGCGGGAGGGGACGGAAGGGACGCGTCAAGGATAGCGGCCGGAAACGGATGCCCTGTCACACCCGAAGGCCGGGGGCACCCCGTACAGCTACGTCACAGGCTCCACCCTGTTTCCGAGCCCCCGGGGCCTCCACGGCCCATGGGCCGCCAAGCCCTAGGGCTCGAACAAGCGCGGCGACAGCGCCCCGCAGGGCACCAGGTCCACCTCCGCGCCCGCGTCCCGCAGATCCGTGAGCACCAGCTCGTCGTACATCAGCAACCCGGTCTGCTCGGGCCACACCACCGCCCAGAGCCACAGTCCCCGGGCCTCGCCCGCGAACACGGCCCTGTCGTCCGGGACTCCCGACACATGCCAGAGCGGCGTCGGCCGCCCGGCGGCCAGTACCTTCGTCTGCGGCGGCTTCTCCACGTTCATCGACGGTCCCGGATCCGGCCCGTCGATGCCCGCGTAGCGCGCCCCGAGACCGACCCCCAGCTCCTCGGCGACCAGGATCATCTCCCCCATGCCGCCGAGCGGCGCGGGTCCGGAGCAGGCGACGGCGGTCGCGCGCCCCCCGCTGCGGTCGTCACCGGCGCACGCCACACCCGTGAACAGCCAGCCCACCGGCAGCGGCCAGGGCATCCACACCGGCACCTGGGTGCGGTGCACCACGACATCGAGGGCCTCGACGCTGGGCGGGATCACGGGCTGTACCGGATGTACGGTCCCGTGCACCTCGCACTGCCAGGTGTCGGCGAAGAGGCCGGGAGCCCTGACCCGGCCACCGCACTTCGGGCAACTGGGTTCGCCCCTCATAGGGCCCCACGGTCCTACCCGGAATCCGCCACGTCAAGGACGATCACCCGTCCGGACGGTACCGGTCACCGCGCGGAGTTAGATGTAGCTTGCATTAATTAGCAGCCCTAACTTACTATATGCACACGCCAACCAAATCGACGCGAGCAGACGAGAGCAGCGGAGGAAGCGCATGGCAGACGCAGCGGACCCATTCGACGCGGGAGCGGGCAGCATCCTGCGGCAGCCGAAGGCCGTGTGGGCGACGGCGGGCGCGTCCGTCGTCGCCTTCATGGGCATCGGACTCGTCGACCCGATCCTGCCCTCCATAGCCAAGGGCCTGGACGCCACGACCAGCCAGGTCTCCCTGCTCTTCACCTCGTACTTCCTGATCACCGCCGTGGCGATGCTGCTCACCGGCTTCGTCTCCAGCCGGATCGGCGGGCGCGGGACCCTGCTGCTCGGCCTCGCGTTCGTGGTCGTCTTCGCGGGCCTCGCCGGCACCTCCGACACGGTCGGCCAGCTCGTCGGCTTCCGGGCCGGCTGGGGTCTCGGCAACGCCCTGTTCGTCTCGACCGCCCTCGCGGTCATCGTGGGCGCGGCGGCCGGCGGCAGCGCCGCCGCGATCCTGCTCTACGAGTCCGCGCTCGGCCTCGGCATGGCGTGCGGCCCGCTGCTGGGCGCGGTGCTCGGCAACATCAGCTGGCGCTACCCCTTCTTCGGCACGGCCACCCTGATGGCGGTCGGCTTCCTGTGCATCACCGCGTTCCTGAAGGAGCAGCCGAAGCCCGCCCGCAAGACCTCGATCCTCGACCCGATCAGGGCGCTCGGCCACGGCGGCCTTGCCTCCGCCGCCGTCTCCGCGTTCTTCTACAACTACACGTTCTTCACCGTGCTGGCCTTCACCCCCTTCGTGCTGAACATGACCCCGTACCGCTCGGGTGCCGTGTTCTTCGCCTGGGGTGTGCTGCTCGCGCTCTTCTCGGTGGTGGTGGCCCCGCGCCTGCAGCGGCGCTTCGGCTCGCTGAAGGTGCTGGGCGGTTCCCTGGTCCTGCTCGCCGTCGACGTCACCGTCCTCGGCTACGGCGGCCACACCGCCGCGATCGTCTGCACGATCCTGTCCGGCGCGTTCATCGGCGTGAACAACACCGTCTACACCGAGCTGGCCCTCGGTGTGTCGGACGCACCACGCCCGGTGGCGAGCGCGGGCTACAACTTCGTCCGCTGGTTCGCCGCCGCGGCCGCCCCCTACTTCGCGCCGAAGATCGAGGAGTGGACCGACATCCACATCCCGTTCGTGGTGGCGGCGGTCACCGCCGTGCTGGGCGCGGTCGTGGTGCTCGTACGGCGGAACGCGCTCACGCACGAGGCGACCGAGCTGGAGCCGGGGCACGCCACCGAGGACAGCGTCACCGTCTTTGCCAACTGACGATTTCCACAGGGTGCTTGGTGAGCTTGCTCACCCTCGTGCATCAGTCCAGCGGGACGGACCCGCGGTGCGGATCCCGGAGGTCCGTCCCGTTGGCGAGCCAGCGCTCCTGGAGGGCCTGGGCGCCGTGCACGCGTTTCCAGGCGGCCTCGTTCGGGGTCATCGGCAGCAGCGGCAGGAACCGTACGGGATCGAGGGGCTCGTCCAGCGCCAGATCCTCGACGAGACCGCCCGGTTCGCCGACCAGGACCGAGGTGAAGGGAGCGCCGGGCCACAGCGGCTCGCCGACGTCCAGCGAAGCGCCCGGCGTCACGATCAGGCCCTCCACCTGCGGAGACGCGGCGAGGACGGCGAGCGCGCGGAGCACCTTGTCGGTCTCCGCGAGCCCGGCGCGGACCGACAGGACCAGTTCGGCGCGGGGCCCCTTGACCGGGTCCGCGAGCATCGCGGCGGGGTCGGTCATGGGCTGTGCGGACATGCCGAGCGTGGCGTAGCGCAGGACGTTCTCGCCCTGGAGATCCTCCTGGAAACGGAGCACCTCGATGCGGTCCGTACCGAGGAAGGTGACCGCCGCGCGTGCGTCCGGTTCGCCCAGTGCGGTGGTCAACCGGGCCTCGACCAGAGGAAGAACATCAGCCATGTCGAGAGCATAGAACTCGTCAGTACCGGGCAAAGCAGCACCTTGACACTGAGGGCTGCTGCTAGTCTGACCGCGGTGGTTCGGGGCAGCACGCAGAGCGTCGCGGTCAGACCCCGACACCAAGAGCACTCCCTTACGAGGGACCGGCTGGAGGAGGTGGGGCTGTCATGGATCGAAGTCACCCGTGCAGTACCACTCGCTCTTCCGCCTGCTGATTTCGTCTACTGGTCGGCTGCCGCCTTCACGTTCGCGTTGTCGTTCGGAAGAGCACTTCGTTTTCGCTTGCCTGGTCCCTCTGACCGGTCCGTTCCGGATCTGTCTGGATCTGTTCGTCTGATCCGAATCAGTAGCGAAGTCGCCACCGCAACGGTGCGGTGCTCCCCGCTTTGTGGACGTGCCAAACATCCGCAGTCAGGACGTCCCCATTCCGGGTAGTTCCACCCGTTCGCCGGCGGTCACCCGCTGCTTGTCGCGAAGGAGCCTGCCCATGTCGATGATCCGCGACCTCCGTGCCGTGGTCCGCCCGACCCGTCCCTCCCAGCGCAAGAGCCTGCGCGTGGAGACCGGCGCGTACGACACCACCCGCGACCCCGGTACGCCGTCGGCCGTCGTCGACTGCGCCGTCTACCGGGGCGGCGCGCGGGTGCAGACCCCGAAGCCGCTGACCCCGCAGGAGGCGATGCGCCAGGTGCGCCGGGACGGCGGGTTCGTGTGGATCGGCCTGCACGAGCCGACCGAGGCCGAATTCGCCGGTATCGCGGGCGAGTTCGGGCTGCACCCGCTGGCGGTGGAGGACGCCGTGCAGGCCCACCAGCGGCCCAAGCTCGAACGCTACGACGACTCCCTCTTCACCGTCTTCAAGACCATCCACTACGTCGAGCACGACCGGCTCACCGCCAACAGCGAGGTCGTGGAGACCGGCGAGGTGATGTGCTTCACCGGCCGGGACTTCTTCATCACCGTCCGGCACGGCGGGCAGGGCTCGCTGCGGGCGCTGCGGCACCGGCTCCAGGACGACCCCGAACTGCTCGCCAAGGGCCCCTCGGCCGTGCTGCACGCCATCGCCGACCATGTCGTCGACGGCTATGTGGCGGTCGCCGACGCCGTGCAGGACGACATCGACGAGGTGGAGACCGAGGTCTTCTCGCCCGGCCGCAAGGGCGGGGTCTCGCGTGGTGTGGACTCGGCGCGCATCTACCAACTGAAGCGCGAGGTCCTGGAGTTCAAGCGCGCGGTGTCACCGCTGCTGCGTCCGATGCAGCTGCTCAGCGAGCGCCCGATGCGGCTGGTCGACCCCGACATCCAGAAGTACTTCCGGGACGTCGCCGACCACCTCGCCCGCGTCCAGGAGCAGGTCGTCGGCTTCGACGAACTCCTCAACTCCATCCTCCAGGCCAACCTCGCGCAGGCGTCGGTCGCGCAGAACGAGGACATGCGCAAGATCACGGCATGGGCCGCGATCATCGCCGTACCGACGATGGTGTGTGGTGTGTACGGCATGAACTTCAAGTACATGCCGGAGTTGCACTGGAAGTACGGCTACCCGGTGATCATGGGCATCACGGTCTGCATCTGCCTCGGCATCCACCGCACCCTGAAGCGCAACGGCTGGCTCTAGGCTGGGCGCCATGACACGTCAGCTGCTCGACCAGGCCCTCGTCGAGGAGGCCACGAAGAAGTCCGGCCTCATCTGGGTCCGGGGTGCCGGGGCGCCGGCCGCGCGTGCGGTGTGGCACGCCTGGGCCGACGGGGGCGTGTACCTGGTCGGTGACGGGACCGAGCAGCCGCTGACCGGGCTGGCCGACGGCGGGTCGGCCGAGGTGACCGTCCGCAGCAAGGACAAGGGCGGCCGGCTGGTCACCTGGGCGGCGACGGTGACGGAACTGTCCGCCGGCTCCCCCGAGTGGGACGTGGCGGTGGCGGAGCTGAAGGGCAAGCGCCTCAACGCACCCGACGGCGAGGCCATGACGGACCGCTGGGCGAGGGAGTGCAGGGTGCTGCGCCTGCGCCCGACGGGAGCGACGACACCGCTGCCGACGGGCAGTCTGGCAGAGCCGCCCGTACCGTCCCCGGCCACGACCCGCCGTCCGGTCCCGGCGGCCCTGCCGAAGCTCCTCGCGAGGCGCAGAAAGCGCAAGTAGCCGAGGACCGGGCCGGATCCGGCACCGGCAGGTTCGCCTCCCGGCACCTCGCGGCAACTCGCGGCCCCTCGTACCCGCCCGCAACGGCGCCTACGACGTGGGCAGTTGCCTGCCGTAGTCGACTGTTTCGGTCTTCTTCGGCTCGGTGACGCTGAAGGACCTGCCCCAGTCCGTGAAGGTGAGGGTCCCGGCGCCGCCCGCACGCTCCAGGCGGAGCGGATACGGCTTGCCCTTCAGCGAGACGTCCAGCGTGCCGCCGGAGCCGCCGTCACCGGCGATGCGGATGGTGGGGGTGCCCGACTGCTCGTGGTGACCGTCGGCCGAGAGGGAGCCGTGCAGGGTCAGCAGGCCCGAGAGAAGGAGGTCCTTGTCCGTGAAGCCGCTGAACTTCTTGTACGAGGGGTCGCCCTGCGGAACCTTCACGTACTTGCCGTCGAGCTTGCCGGCCGCGCTGGTGTCGCTCCCGTCGGCATGGTTCCAGAAGTCCGCGTCGGCCTGCAGATACAGCGTGTCGCCCACCCGGAGCAGGTGGAAGGTCGAGCCCTTCGACGTGACCGACCCGGTCCCGCCGTCCGCGTTCAGGCGCATGTCCAGCTGGTACGTACGCCCGCTCGTGACCACCGTCCCCGCCATCCGGACCGTCGCCACCGACGTCGCCGCCGCCCGGGTCTTCGACTGGATGACGTCCGGGGCCAGCTTTCCCACCCCGTTGGTGCCCGCGTCCGGATCCTCACTGCACGCCGTGAGGAGGGCCAGCGCGCACATCGCGGTCACCACTGCGGCGCGGCGAGTACGGCTACGGCCCGGAGCAATCGCGGTCAAGGACACGGCCACCTTTCTGACGGGTCCGGCACGGCGTACCGCAGCGTACCGGTGCCTCGCCCGCCCGGCGGAGCCAGTCCGTCCGGACCGCCCACCAGGGCGTATCCGATCGGTACGGGCTAGCCTGAACCCCACCGAGCAGGCGAAACGGACAGGAAAGTCACCAAGCGGTACTCCGGTAGAAAAAGGAAGCGAACCCATGGCAGCCGGCGCTCCCCGGATCTTCGTCTCGCACCTCGCCGGTATCGCCGTCTTCGATCCCAACGGCGACCAGGTGGGACGCGTCAGGGACCTCGTCGTCATGCTGCGCGTCGGCCGCAAGCCCCCGCGGCTGCTCGGCCTGGTCGTCGAACTGTCCACCCGGCGCCGCATCTTCCTGCCCATGACCCGGGTGACAAGCATCGAGTCCGGCCAGGTCATCAGCACCGGTGTGCTCAACGTCCGCCGCTTCGAGCAGCGGCCCACCGAGCGCCTGGTCTTCGGTGAACTCCTCGACCGCCGCGTCCAGCTGGTCGAGACCGGTGAGGAGGTCACCGTCCTGGACCTGGGCGCACAGCAGCGGCAGGCCCGCCGGGAGTGGGAGGTCGACCGCGTCTTCGTCCGCAAGGGCCGCACGGGCACCTTCCGGCGGACCAGGGGCGAGTCGCTCACCGTCGAGTGGTCGCAGGTCACCGGTTTCTCCCTGGAGGAGCACGGCCAGGGCGCCGAGAGCCTGCTCGCCACCTTCGAGCAGCTGCACCCCGCCGACCTCGCCAACGTGCTGCACCACCTCTCCGCCAAGCGCCGCGCCGAGGTGGCCGCCGCACTGGACGACGACCGCCTGGCCGACGTACTCGAAGAGCTTCCCGAGGACGACCAGATCGAGATCCTCGGCAAGCTGAAGGAGGAACGGGCGGCGGACGTCCTGGAGGCCATGGACCCGGACGACGCGGCCGACCTGCTCGCCGAACTCCCCGAGGAGGACAAGGAACGGCTGCTGAGCCTGATGCAGCCGGCCGACGCGGCCGAGATGCGGCGGCTGATGTCGTACGAGGAGCACACGGCCGGCGGTCTGATGACGACCGAGCCGATCGTGGTGCGGCCCGACTCCACCGTCGCCGACGCCCTCGCCCGGGTCCGCAACCCCGACCTCTCCCCGGCCCTCGCCGCCCAGGTCTACGTCTGCCGCCCGCCCGACGAGACCCCTACCGGCAAGTACCTGGGCACCGTCCACTTCCAGCGCCTGCTGCGCGACCCCCCGTACACCCTGGTCAGCTCGCTCCTCGACGACGACCTGCAACCGCTCGACCCCGAGGCCACGCTGCCGATCATCGCCGGATTCTTCGCCACGTACGACATGGTCGCGGCGCCCGTGGTGGACGAGACCGGGTCGCTGCTGGGCGCGGTGACCGTGGACGACGTCCTGGACCACATGCTGCCGGAGGACTGGCGGGAGACCGAGTTCCACCTGGAAGAGGAGGAGCAGGAAGAGGAGCAGAAGAAGGAGCAGAAGAAGGAACAGGAAAAGGCGCAGGCAAAGGCGCAGGCGAAGGGGGTGAGGAATCGTGGCGCCTGAGCGTGAGGGCACCCGGGAGCGGACGCCGTCCGGTGCCACCGCCGCGACCCGGCCGCGCGGACCCCGTCTGGACCAGCCGCGCCCGCCGCGGCGCAGGCTCCTGCCCGAATGGGACCCGGAGGCCTTCGGCCGGCTGTCCGAGCGCATCGCCCGTTTCCTGGGCACCGGGCGGTTCATCGTCTGGATGACGTTCGTGATCATCCTCTGGGTGATCTGGAACATCTCGGCACCCGGCACGCTGCGGTTCGACCAGTACCCGTTCATCTTCCTGACCCTGGCCCTGTCCCTCCAGGCCTCCTACGCGGCCCCGCTGATCCTGCTCGCGCAGAACAGGCAGGACGACCGCGACCGGGTCAACCTCGAACAGGACCGCAAGCAGAACGAGCGGTCCATCGCCGACACCGAGTACCTGACCCGGGAGATCGCCGCGCTGCGCATGGGCCTGGGCGAGGTGGCGACCCGGGACTGGATCCGCTCCGAGCTCCAGGACCTCCTCAAGGAGATGACGGACGAGCGACGGGACGGGCATGTCGTATTCCCGGCAGATCGGTCGGCGAGGCGTGACGTAGACGACCGGTGAGGGGCGTTATAGACGCCCCGTGCGTCGCCGTACCATCGTCTGTATGGCTAGCGAAGACGCGGTGCGCGAGGCACTGGCGACGGTGAACGACCCCGAGATCAACCGACCCATCACCGAACTGGGGATGGTCAAATCGGTGGAGATCGGCGAGGACGGCGCGGTCGCGGTCACCGTGTACCTGACGGTCTCCGGATGCCCCATGCGCGACACGATCACCCAGCGCGTCACCGAGGCGGTCTCCCGGGTCGACGGGGTCACCCGCGTCGACGTCACCCTGGACGTGATGAGCGACGAGCAGCGCAAGGAGCTGGCGTCCGCCCTGCGCGGCGGCCAGACCGAGCGCGAGGTGCCCTTCGCCAAACCGGGCAACCTCACCCGGGTCTACGCCGTCGCCTCCGGCAAGGGCGGTGTCGGCAAGTCCTCGGTGACGGTCAACCTCGCCGCCGCGATGGCCGCCGACGGCCTCAAGGTCGGTGTCGTCGACGCCGACATCTACGGCCACTCGGTCCCGCGCATGCTCGGCGCGGACGGCCGCCCCACCCAGGTCGAGAACATGATCATGCCGCCGTCGGCGCACGGCGTGAAGGTCATCTCGATCGGCATGTTCACCCCGGGCAACGCCCCGGTGGTCTGGCGCGGCCCGATGCTGCACCGCGCCCTCCAGCAGTTCCTCGCGGACGTCTACTGGGGCGACCTCGACGTCCTCCTCCTCGACCTCCCGCCCGGCACCGGCGACATCGCCATCTCGGTCGCCCAGCTGGTCCCGAACGCCGAGATCCTGGTCGTGACGACGCCTCAGCAGGCGGCGGCGGAGGTCGCCGAGCGGGCCGGCTCCATCGCGGTCCAGACCCACCAGAAGATCGTCGGCGTGGTCGAGAACATGTCCGGCCTGCCCTGCCCGCACTGCGGCGAGATGGTCGACGTCTTCGGCACGGGCGGCGGCCAGGCGGTCGCCGACGGCCTCACCCGCACGACGGGTACGAACGTCCCGGTCCTCGGCAACATCCCCATCGACGTCCGCCTGCGCGAGGGCGGCGACGAGGGCAAGCCGGTCGTCCTGACGGACCCGGACAGCCCGGCGGGCGCGGCACTGCGCGGCATCGCCGACAAGCTGGGAGGGCGGCAGCGCGGCCTGTCGGGGCTGTCGCTGGGGATCACGCCGAGGAACAAGTTCTGAGCCTCAAGTTCTCAGCCTCTTCGACTGAGGGGGGCGCCGTCTCTCGCGGGCGGTGCCCCCCTCAGTCGCTCCCTGGGCACAGGTCTTGCGTGAGGCACAGCATGAGCACCTGGACGGGAGCTCCTTCGGGCTCCCCGCCCTGCGCACCCTCGGCGTGCGGCAGGAACCGCCACTGCGAGGCCTTGATGTGCTGCGTGCCGTCCGCCTTCTCCACGTGTGTGTGCAGCGTGCGGGCCCTGGAGTCGTTCGTCTCCACCAGCACCTCGTCCGCGGCGATCGGGAAGTGGTCGTGCAGAAGGCAGAGACCGAACCGGTTCAGGTTGCCGTGTCTGGCCAGCACCGCCGCCAGATCCCGGACGAACTCCGCATCCTGGGGACCCAGTGGCTCGGCTTCTTGGAAGCGGGGAAGGGACACCCGCGGAGCGGAAACGTTTATGTCCGTCATAATTCCTCCGTCAACCACTTGACGGTCATCGGATTCCATTATCAGTCACTTACTGCTTTCCTTCAATCCCGCAGAATGAGGCGAAGGAGTGGACGAAAATTCTACTCCGTGTGTCTGCGCATGTCACTTCGGGCTCCTTCACTAAATTCTTCGGTGAGGAGGTGTCGGCGCAATGACCGGTGTCCGGTGGTGGCGGCTTCTGTCGCTGGCGGTTCTGGCTGTGATCTGGTGGGGGTGCGGCACTGCGGAGGCGCTGCAGATCAATCACGACGACTGCCAGGAGGATCGACTCAACGCCAGCACGGTGGACGCTGCGATCCGCTTCCACCAGCACGGCAGAACTTTCGTGGAGGTCTTCTCGAACATGACGGTCGAGGTGCCTGCGCGGGAATGGAGAATGGCAAACCAGCTGACATTCAGCGAGGAGTCCACCGATTACCAGAAGGCGATGCGCTGCCTGCTACGGGGACCAAACAATACTCGCCTGAACAAAGAATTGCGAGACAGCAATCCAGTTGTCACTGCCAGCGGAGACAAGGTCCGCGTGCAGTACGATTCCACTATCTGGATCAACGCCCACAAGGACTATTGGCTCGGCCCCTGGGAGATCAAAAAGCCCAGCAAAAAGGGCGAGAAATGGAAGGTCGGTCTCCAGCCGCCTACGCTGCAAGGGGCCCACTGGAGGAGTGTCAAGGCCCAGCTGGACGGCCTCGAATTCAGACACTATGGCCAGACATCGTTTGCCAGCAAGGCCAAGGTGGAGTGGACGAATCAGCGGCCCAGGGGCTGCCCCGATAATGTCTGCATCGAAGTTGATCTGCCGTGGCCACGATCCCTCGTACTGACCTGGGATCAGTCGTTCTTGAAACCAGCAGGCATTGCCACCTGGTGGGTGCTCGCCTCCAGCGTGCTCGTACTGGCCGCGCACCGCGCCCGACGTCCGTATGCGTCTCGCGCGCCCGGGACGCCGGCATCCAGCCGGCGAGTCCGCGACTTCGGAGGAGGGCAGGGCCTCGCACAACCGGTTCTGCGATGGGCCCTGCTCAGCGGGGCCGTGGCCCTGGCACTGCTGCTGTTCATCCGTGAGCGTGAGCAGGCAGCCGACCCTCTGCTGCGACGCCACATGCTCATCTGCATCGCTGCCGGCCTGACCCTGACCCTTGTCGCCCACCCTTGGCACGGCGGCGCGTCATCCAGGGTCCAGAAGTCGGGCGGCTCCAGAAGCCACCGGCGCCGCCAGGCATACGCCGTCATCGGGTTCGCCTCGGTCGCGGCGGCGACAGGCACTCTGGTGATCCTCGGCCACGGACTCTTCCACCTGCCGGTGGGCCTGGTGATCGAAAAGCCGCACGCGCCGGACCTTCGCGGCAAGCTCGGGTACATGCTCATGGGCCTGACGACGGTGTGGCTGTGGCTGGCCGCCATGGTCGCCTGGGCCTGGCGCTTCGCATGCGAAGGAGGACTGGTCCCCGCCCGCTGGACCCGCAAGTGGGACAAGAGGCCGGTTCTCTGGGTCACGGTCGTCTCAGCCCTGCTGGGGCTGGTCGCCGGTTGCCTGCTCTGGAGTCTCCTCTGGACGGCCGGAAACCAGTGGAAACGGTACACCTGGCTGATCGATCAGCACGGTTCCTCAGCACGCGGAAACTACCTCGGCGGAATGCTGGCGAATTTCGCCTTCACCGAACTCACCTGGATCTTCACCTACAGCTGGTTCCTGGCGGGTATCGCGCTCCTCGCCTTGCTGAAACTTCATTTCACCGCACAACGGGCGCAGGTCAGCCACGCAATGGACTACATCCCCTTGGGGCCGGACAAACCCGATCTCCTGCTGGTCGCTGCACTGTTTTCCCTGACCGCGGGGATGCGGGGCGCCGCATTCGCCAGTAACAACGCCCAGTGGGGCATCTGGTTCGTACTGAACATCCTCTGCCTTTTCGCCGTCCTTGCTGCTGGGCGACGTTGGTCGGTGCTGAGCAGGACGGGTCATCTGTTTCACATGCACAGGCCGGGAGCCAATAAGCAGAGCGAATTGATGGAAAAAGCCCATCAATATCGCAACCTCAACCATCAACTGAAACTTGCGGACCAGGGGCACGCCAATGGCGTCACCTGCGAGCAATTGGAGGAGCAGCTTCGCGGGCTGCGCCGCTGGCTGGTTGAGCGATGCCTCAAGAAGAATCCGCCGAGCCAGATTTCAATTCTCGACGTCGCTCTGGCCTGGGGGCCGGAAACTCACTGGTGGCCCAATGCACTGCGGGCCGCACGCCTGGCGTTCTGCTTCGGGGTCCCGGCCAGCATCACCCTGCTCTATCTCGAGTCGAACAATCTGTACAACGGGCAGCAACTCAGACTCGAACCCACCGCGGTTCCGAGCCTCTTCGCGGGATTCATCACCTTTCAGGCGGCCTGGGCCGGCGCCGGGTTCGTTCTCGGCGCGCTCTGGCGTCTGCTACCCGGCCGACAGAGCGCCGTCCGGGCATGGAGCCTTACTTTCGCATACGCGATGCCGGCCGCACTGGCCGGTCTGTTCACCAAGTTCAGCGACTCGAACCCCACGATGCTGCTCTTGTATTCCATTGTCATGCTCTCCATCCTTACGCTCACCGGCCTCTGGATGGACACATCGACATTGAGGGACGAACGGCTGTACTGGCCCAGTGGTTTCGCCTTGCTGGTGTCGATCCACCGGCTACGCGGCCTCTCCGGACAGTTCGCCTACCTCCTCGCCCAGCTCGTGGCGATCGTGGGAATCGTGGGGGGAGTCATCAAGCTCCCCTGAAGGGCTTCACCGACCTCTGCGGCACCGCCCCGCCACTCGCTCCCGCCCCACGTCATCGGCGCGCAGGGCGGGCCGACATTCGTCAGGCGTACGCCGCAACGTCCTTGATCACCGCGAACCCCAACCCGTACGCCGACATCCCCCTGCCGTACGCCCCCAGATGCACGCCCTGCGACGTGGACCCCGCGAGCACCCACCCGAACTCCGACTCCCGGTAGTGGAACGGCGTGGCCACCCCGTCCACCGGCAGCGACAGCGTGGACCACTCCGGGCCGCTCAGCTCGTCGGCCAGCTCCCACGCCGTCTCGGTCTGCTGGTCCAGCCAGTCGTCCCGCAGGCTGTGGTCCATCTGCCCCGGCCAGGTGAAGGACAGCAGGCCGACCCCCGCCAGCCACGCGGCCGACGACACGGAGGTGGCCTCCAGCAGCCCGGTCCCGTCGGCGCTCCTGCGGGACGGGTTCGCCGCGATGGTCACGACCACCGCGAACTTCTCCCTGGGTTCACCGACGGACGCGGCCAGATGCTCGTTCCGCACCGACGGCTCGTCCCCGTGCCCGATCGACCCGTGCTCCACCGCACCGTCGGCCGCCGCACCCACCTGCATCAGCCAGCGCGGGCCTGTGAACGCCTCGTCGAGGCCGTACCAGGGGAAAGGCGCCTCCAGGTAGCCGTCGACCGTGCGACGGGCGGAGAGGACCGGCTGTCCGTTCTCCGCGAAAGGCGTATGTTCGCCCACCCGACTTGTCGTCTCCATCTGCCCGGACGCCTCCTAGCTCTCGTCGGTCCGGGGCGGCCCGCCCCCCTTCGGGCGCACTCGTCCGGTCCGCACAACAACTCGGCAGCATATCCACACCGCTGGGACCAGCAGCGAAACCGCCCGGCGCGTGGGTCGCGCGGGCGGCTGGATCAAGCCGTGAGCGGCGCACACGCGGTATGAAACGCGTCACGTGCGCCGCACACGCAAGGGTGTCGGGTACTGCTCAGGTGGCGTCCGCGTCGAACGGCGGACGGTCGTCCTTGCCGGGGTCCTCCGGCTTCTTGGTCATGTCGATCCGGCTGCCCGCAGCACCCGTGGTGCCCGCAGCACCCGTGGAAGAGGAGGAGTCGGTCTCGCGGCTGTGCACCGCGTCGGTGACCTCGGCCATCTCCTTCTTCAGGTCGAAGCCGTTGCGGATCTCCTTCAGCCCCAGCTCGTCGCTGTCCAGGTGCTTGCGGACGAAGTTCTTGGGGTTGAGGTCCTCGAACTCGAAGTCCTTGAACTCCGGGCCGAGTTCCTCGCGGATGTCCGCCTTGGCGCTCTCCGAGAACTCCCGGATCTTGCGGATGGTCCGCATCACGTCCTGAATGACCTTCGGGAGCTTGTCCGGACCGAACACGAGCACGGCGAGCACAATGATCGTCACCAGCTCGAGTGGTCCTATGTCATTGAACACCTGAAGCTCCTTGCGATGTCCGCGGTCCTCGGCCCTCCGGTCGCTGTTGCGGGTGTTCCGTGGTCCGGGCCGGGTCCACGGTACCCGGCGGACCTGTCCGACCGGTACCGTCCCGAGGTGTCCGGCTCCGTGTGTACGACCGGTTTTCCGGGTTGTTTGCCTAGTCGGGGCACGGGTGGAGTCCTGCCTGTGACGTTTCTGTCAGTTCCTGTCCGAGGAACCAAGGACCAGCGTGAGGCGTTTCTCGACGCCGGCGCGCTCCACGGTGAGGCTCAACCGGTCGCCCGGGCGGTGCGCGCGGGTGCGCACGATCAGCTCCTCACCCGAGTGGACGGACTGCCCGTCGAGCCCGGTGACGACGTCGCCCGCGCGTAGTCCGGCCCGTGCCCCCGGGCCGCCCGCGGTGACGGCGGGCCCGCCGTCGGCGGCCTTGTCGTCGATGCGGGCACCGTCGCCGGTGTAGTGCATGTCAAGGGTGATTCCGATGACCGGGTGGGTCGCCCTGCCGGTGTTGATCAGTTCCTCGGCGACCCGCTTGGCCTGGTTGGTGGGGATGGCGAAGCCGAGCCCGACCGACCCCGCCGGCCCGCCGTCGCGGCCGCCCGTGCCGTCGGCGGCGCTGATCGCGGAGTTGACCCCGACGGCCCGGGCGTGGAAGTCGAGGAGGGGACCGCCGGAGTTCCCGGGGTTGATCGGGGCATCGGTCTGCAGGGCGTCGACGTACGACACGTCGCTGCCGTCCGCGCCGTCGCCGCCCGAGGTGATGGGCCGTTCCTTGGCGCTGATGATCCCGGCGGTGACGGTGCCCGGCAGGTCGAAGGGGGCGCCGATGGCGACGACCGGGTCGCCGACGCGGACGTCGTCGGAGTCACCGAGCGGCAGGGGCGTGAGGCCACGGACCCCGCGCACCTGGACGACGGCGAGGTCGTAGCCGCTGTCCCGGCCCACCACGGTCGCGTCGGCGGTGGCTCCGCTGCTGAACGTCACGGAGATCCGGCCGCCGCCGGAGACCGCGGGCGCGACGACGTGGTTGTTGGTGAGGATGTGCCCGCGGGTGTCCAGCACGAAGCCGGTGCCGGTGGCCTGTTCGCCGGCGCCGGTGACATGCAGGGTGACGACGCTGGGCAGCGCCCGCGCGGCGATGGCGGCGGCACTGCCCGGCGGGCGGCCGGGCGGCGGTGGGCCGGGCTGGGGCAGTTGTACGGCCTCCAGGCCGCCGGTGCGCTCCAGATAGGCGCCGACCAGCCCGCCGGCCGCACCGGACACCGCCGCGAGCAGCAGCGCGCCCACGACGATCGTCCGCCGGGTCGGCGTCCGCCGCCGTTCCGTCACCTCCGTCACCTCCGCCGACTCGGCGGTACCGGCCTGCTGGAGGGGCGCCCGGGCGCCCCACGAGTCCTGGCGTGACGGGTCCTGCGGGGCGGTCCACGGGCCGCCGGCCGGCGGGTCCTGCCGGGCGGTGGGCGACGCCGGGTGCTGTACGGGCGGGGCGGGGGCCCACGGGCCCGGGCGGCCGTAGGGCGGGGTGCTGTAGGGGTCGGGGGTGTGCCGGGGCTGCTGGGGCGCTTGGGCGGGGTCGGCGGCCGGGGCGGGCGGCTCCAGCGCGAAGTCACCCTCGGTATCGGCCTCGGAGGCCTCCCGAACCCCCTGGGCCTTGTGGGGCTCCTCGCCGGGCGCCCCGCTCGGCACAGCCGGAGTCATCTCCTCGGCCCGCTTCCCCACAGCGGGCACCGCATCGCCGGGTGTCTCCGGTGACGTCGGTATCCCCTCGTCCATGGTCTCCTCGCGGGCGCACCACGGCCCGCGCTCGGCGGCGGGCCGCGGAAGGTCGAATCCGTGCCCGGGGCAGCAGCCGCGGGCATAGTCTGCTCACAGGATTCAACCAGGTTCGCGGGTCACCGCGCAGGAGCCGTTCAGCAGGTGGTCAGCGGGGAGCGCGCGCGGAGGAACGCGAGGAGGAAGGGGAGGGAGCGGAGGTCGTGTCGGGGACGGGTGCGGCGAGCAGCGCGGCGCCGGTCGCCTCGGGTGCACTGGTCCACGAGGTGAGGGCGAACGGCGGGTTGGCGGTCAGCGGTCGTATCAACGGGGAGACGGCGGCCGCGCCGGCCAGTACAGGTGCGGTCAGTTCCCGTAGCGCCTTCTCTCCGGCGGCCGGGGAGGGGACCCCGGGCAGCAGCGGCGCGGAGACCGAGGTGGGAGCCGCGGTCGCGGCGCTGCCGAGCAGGGTGCCGGAGGACAGCAGCGGAGAGAGCGAGCGGCGGCGCTGCGCGTCGGCGGCGTTCGCGGTGCCCGTGCCCGTCGTACCGGCCGGGGCGACGCTGCCGCCGCCGGTGCCGTTGCGGGCGTCGGCGGCCGGGGAGCCGGGCAGTCCCGCGGTGACCCCGCCGAGGGCGACGGCGGCCAGCGAGACCGCGCCGGCGGCGACGAACGCGAACCGCATGCCGCGTGAGGCGGAGCGGTCGGCGTCCGGACGGCCGACGGGGTGGATACGGAAGCCGCGGCCGGCGGCGACGGCCGAGTCGTGCGGGTGGGCCGGGACGTAGCCGAACTCGAAGCGGTCCTCCTGGCTCACGCCGAAGACCCCGCTGTCGGACCGGCGTCCCGAGAGGCCTCCGCCGCCGAACGGCGAGCCGTCCGTGTCGCCGCCCCCGGGCAGCCCCTGGAGACGGGCCAGGAAACTCTCGGAGGGCGGGGGCGGGGCGGCCTCCGCGAAGAC
Source organism: Streptomyces sp. NPDC048254 (assembly GCF_043201895.1). Lineage (NCBI taxonomy): Bacteria > Bacillati > Actinomycetota > Actinomycetes > Kitasatosporales > Streptomycetaceae > Streptomyces > Streptomyces sp. NPDC048254. The sequence continues at coordinate 734,660 of NZ_JBICZJ010000002.1, read as the reverse complement.
GCTCTTCAGCGCGCGCTGGGCGTCGGCCTCCGCCTTGCACCTGGCGCAGGTCGCCAGGTGGGCCAGGACGCGCTCACGCGACTCATGACCGAGCTCTCCGTCCACCAGGGCGGAGAGTCGGTCTCCCAGATGCTGCTCGGCGAGCTGCCGCTCGGCCGGTTTCGGTCGTGAACCACTCACGCGGACGCGCCCCCTCCCCCCAGTGCGGGAACACGGGGCACAAAGGAGCGGCGCTCCGACTTGCGGGCTTCCGGGGAGCGGTGCGCGAGGGCCTTGCGCAGCTGGGAACGGCCGCGGTGGATACGGGAGCGGACCGTGCCGAGCTTGACGCCGAGGGTCGCGGCGATCTCCTCGTACGACAGCCCCTCGATGTCGCACAGGACGACGGCGGCACGGAACTCGGGCGCCAGGGTGTCCAGGGCCTGCTGGACGTCGGCGTCGAAGTGCGCGTCGTTGAAGGCCTGGGACGGGGTGGGCTCGCGGCTGGGCAGGCGCTCGGCCGCGTCGTCGCCGAGGGCGTCGAAGCGGATGCGCTGCTTGCGCCGGACCATGTCGAGGAACAGGTTGGTCGTGATGCGGTGCAGCCAGCCCTCGAACGTGCCCGGCGAGTAGGTCGACAGAGAGCGGAAGACGCGGACGAAGACCTCCTGGGTGAGGTCCTCGGCGTCGTGCTGGTTGCCGGTGAGACGGTAGGCCAGGCGGTAGACGCGGCCGCTGTGCGTGCTGACGATCTCCTCCCACGTGGGCGGAGTCCATGCCTGCCCGTCCGCGTCGGTGGAGAAGGTCGCGGTCCGGTCCTCGCCCATGGCGAGCGCGTCGGCGTGGCTGGGGTCAGCAGCGGTGTCGTTCACGGATTTCGGCCTGCCCGCCGATCCGAGGAAGCGCCGTAGCACTCCTCCCCGGTCCCCGGGTGCGGCCGCACCTCCCCTGTCGGCTCTGGTGGTGTCCAGTGGAGCCCCTACCATAGCCACCTCGCCCGTTAGCACCGGATAAGCGGTTTTACAAGAATTTGATCTCTGCTGATACGGCTCGTCCAGCCGCATCAGCGGTTGCTCGACCGCCGTCTCGTCATCGTGATCCATTCGTGTCCCCCCGCCTCGTCTTCCACCCCTCTAAACGCCTGGTCCCATCTGCGGGTTCCCGGCACCAACGGATACAGTCACGCCCAGGCAACCACGGGGACAGGAGAGGGTCATTACCGGCAACCGGCAGACGAGCTGGGCGTTCGCCGACGCCTTTGTCGCCGAGGACGAAGCGCTGCGGTGGGCCCGTGACCGGGCCCGCGACGCAGGGCTGCGCTCGGTGTCGCCCGGCACGGGTGCCGCGCTGCGTCTGCTCGCCGCCTCCGTGGACGCCAAGGCGGTCGCCGAGATCGGCACCGGGTGCGGGGTCTCCGGTATGCATCTGCTGCACGGCATGCGCGCGGACGGTGTCCTGACGACCGTCGACCCCGAGCCGGAGCACCAGCAGTTCGCCCGGCAGGCCTTCCGTGCCTGCGGCTTCGCCAGCAACCGGGCCCGCTTCATCCCCGGCCGCGCCCTCGACGTCCTCCCCCGTCTCGCGGACGCCGGCTACGACCTGGTCTTCTGCGACGGTGACCGGCAGGAGTACTCCGACTACCTCGCTGAATCGTTGCGCCTGCTGCGCCCGGGAGGCCTGGTGGTTTTCGAGGGCGTCTTCGCCAACGGCCGTACGGTCGACTCCGGGCCGCAGCCGACCGAGGTGCTGCGGCTGCGCGAGCTGCTGCGCACGGTCCGGGAGAGCCCTGAACTGGTGCCGTCGCTGCTGCCGGTGGGCGACGGACTGCTCTGCGCCGTCAAGCGCTGACTCCGGCGAGACCGCGGCGGGACGCCGACGGGACCGCGGCGGCGAAGGACCCGGGGGTACGGCAGCGCCCCGGCACCGCATACGATGCCGGGGCGGCCGAAAGGGTGTGGTCGCTGACGCCTCAGACGACGACGTTCTTGAGGGCGTCGGCGAGCGCCGCGGCCTCGTCAGGGGTCAGCTCGACGACGAGCCGACCGCCGCCTTCGAGCGGAACGCGCATGACGATGCCCCGCCCCTCCTTGGTCACCTCGAGCGGGCCATCACCCGTCCGCGGCTTCATGGCCGCCATGCTGGTTCCCCTTCCTGAAAACAGCTCATCGTCTGCCGACGGCCCACGAGGGCACGCGCGATCCTGGCGGGACACGCGGCACCGGCATCGAACACATTGCTTCCAAGCCATTATCCCGCATCTCAGGACCCGATGACCAACATCAGTCGGCATCGCTTGGGCAACGCGCGCGAGCAAAACCACTCAATTCGGCGATGTGACTGCGATACTGCGCCGCCCCGCGTCCTTACGCCGACCGAGTCGGCTTCGGATTTCTTTGACGCAGGTCACACGACGGGTCCGGTCCCCGCACGGCGATCTCCGCCATGCTGTCCTTCGGGCATCGACGTACTGAGCGGTACGTCAGCCGTTGAAGACGGAGACGACGGAGGGGACGCACCATGACCGACACCGTGCTCTACGAGGTGAGCGACGGACTCGCGACGATCACGCTGAACCGCCCCGAGGCGATGAACGCGCTGAACATCGCGACGAAGGTCGCGCTTCGGGAGGTCGCGCAGGAAGCGGCGGCCGACACGGCCGTCCGGGCGATCCTGCTGACCGCCGCCGGAGACCGGGCGTTCTGCGTGGGCCAGGACCTCAAGGAACACATCACGCTGCTCGCGTCCGACCGGGAGACGGGGGCGAGGCACACGATGACGACGGTCCGGGAGCACTACAACCCGATCGTGCGGGCGCTGGCCGGGGCACCGAAGCCGGTGGTGGCCGCGGTGAACGGGGTCGCCGCCGGCGCCGGGTTCGGCTTCGCGCTGGCCGCGGACTATCGCGTGGTCGCCGACACGGCCGCCTTCAACACGTCGTTCGCGGGAGTCGCGCTGACCGCGGACTCCGGGGTGTCGTGGACGCTGCCGCGGGTCGTGGGGCCGGGCAGGGCGGCCGACCTGCTGCTCTTTCCGCGGAGCATCAGCGCGCAGGACGCGTACGACTGGGGTATCGCGAATCGCGTCGTACCCGCGGCCGAGCTGCGCGGTGAGGCCGAGAAGGTCGCGCGGAAGCTGGCCGACGGCCCGACCGTGGCGTACGCGGCGCTGAAGGAGGCCGTCGCCTACGGGCTCACGCACTCCCTGGACGAGACGCTCGACAAGGAAGACGAGCTGCAGGCCCGGGCCGGCGCTTCGGAGGACCACGGGATCGCGGTGCAGGCGTTCGTGAACAAGGAGAAGCCGAAGTATTTGGGGCGGTAAGAGAGGGGGCGGAGAGCACCGTCGCGGACTGCGGGTGTGTGGGGGCTGGTCGCGCAGTTCCCCGCGCCCCTAACCGGCGTTTCGGGCTGCGCATGTCTCCAAGTGGTCGTTCACCAGGCCGCACGCCTGCATGAGCGCGTACGCCGTCGTCGGGCCGATGAAGCGCAGGCCGCGCTTCTTCAGAGCCTTCGACAGGGCCGTCGACTCCGGGGTCACCGGCAGGACGTCGGCGATGGTCTTCGGCACCGGCCAAGTGCCCGGCTCCGGGGCGAACGACCAGATCAGCTCGTCCAGCTCGCCCGGTTCCCACTCCGCCAGGACCCTCGCGTTGGCCATCGTCGCGTCGATCTTCAACCGGTTGCGGATGATGCCCGGGTCCGCCAGCAGCCGCTCCCGGTCCTCGTCCGTGAACATGGCGACCTTCTCGATACGGAATCCGGCGAAGGCGGCCCGGAAGCCGGGGCGGCGGCGGAGGATCGTGATCCAGGACAGGCCCGACTGGAAGGCCTCCAGGCTGAGGCGTTCGTAGAGGGCGTCGTCGCCGTGGACCGGGCGGCCCCACTCCTCGTCGTGGTACGCGACATAGTCCTCGGTGGACAGGGCCCAGGGGCAGCGCAGTCCCCCGTCCGGCCCGGTCACGGCCGCTCCGTCGGTCACGGCCGCTCCGTCGGTCACGGCCGGTCCTCCGGCTCGGGCTTGGCGAGCGAGGTGTGGGGAGCGGCCTGGGCGCCGGCCAGCAGGGACTCCAGGTCGGCGATCCGGGCGTCGCGCTCCGCGAGCTCGGCGCCGAGGCGGCTGAGCGCGTCGTCCACGTCCGCCATGCGGTAGCCGCGCGGGGCGAGCGCGAAGCGGAGGCTCTCCACGTCCGCGCGGTTCACCGGGCGGTCCGGGGGCAGCGGGTCCTGGAAGCGCTCGGGCGCCACCTCGGGCAGTGGGCCGCTCTCGCCGCCGCTCACCACGGAGAGCGTGACCGCGGCGACCACGACCGCGAGCGCGACGACCAGGAACAGGAACATAACCATCGCGGTGGCCCCCAGGCTCGATGAAGCTCGGTGCGCGCTCATGGTGTTGAGTGCGCTTAGTGTGCTCGTTGTCGAATGTGTCTGTGTCCGATCGTGCCATGCGAGTCTGACAGTCAGGGGCGCAGGCGGTCGTACCGAGGGACTTACTACGAGAGGTCACAGGCGATGCTCAGGCTGGGCAAGCGGGAATTCGCACCGCACGAACCGGTGATCATGGCCATCGTGAACCGGACGCCGGACTCCTTCTACGACCAGGGGGCGACCTTCCACGACGAACCCGCCCTCGCGCGCGTGGAGCAGGCGATCGCCGAGGGGGCCGCGATCATCGACATCGGCGGGGTGAAGGCCGGGCCGGGCGAGGAGGTCACGGCCGAGGAGGAGGCCCGGCGGATCGTGGGGTTCGTCGCGGACGTGCGCCGGCGGTTCCCGGAGGTCGTGATCAGTGTGGACACCTGGCGGGCCTCGGTCGCGGAGGCCGTCTGCGAGGCCGGGGCGGATCTGCTGAACGACGCGTGGGGCGGGGTCGATCCGGGGCTGGCGGAGGTCGCGGCGCGGTACCGGGTGGGGCTGGTGTGCACGCACGCGGGTGAGGCGGAGCCGCGGACACGGCCGCACCGGGTGACGTACGACGACGTGGTGGCCGACATTCTGCGGGTGACCCTCGGGCTGGCCGAGCGGGCCGTGGCGCTGGGGGTGCCCCGGGAGTCGGTGATGATCGATCCCGGGCACGACTTCGGGAAGAACACCCGGCACAGCCTGGAGGCGACGCGGCGGCTGGACGAGATGGTCGGGACGGGGTGGCCGGTGCTGGTCTCCCTGTCCAACAAGGACTTCGTGGGCGAGACGCTGGACCGGCCGCTGAGGGAACGGGTGATCGGCACGCTGGCGACGACGGCGGTGTCGGCGTGGCTGGGGGCCCAGGTGTACCGCGTCCACGAGGTGGCGGAGACGCGGCAGGTCCTCGACATGGTGGCGTCGATCGCGGGCCACCGGCCCCCGGCGGTCGCCCGGCGCGGGCTGGCGTAGCTTCCCGGGGGCTCCGCCCCGGACCCCCGAAACCCCCGCCCGCCCACCACCCGACCCGGTGAGCCGGGAGGTGCGCGAACCGGGTCGGGCGGGAGACGACCGGTCCTAGGGCCTGTCTGACAATTCCCGTCTGCCTCACGACGCCATGCACGCTCCCCCACTGCCTTAAGGGCGTGGGAGGTGCCCCCACTCGCCGCACCGGGCGCAGACCCAAGTACGTCCAGTACGAGGGCCTACGCCCGGCACTCCCCCAGCCTCCGGCCGGGGGGACCCCCAGAGCACGCACCTGACGCCGCGAGGCCGCCCTCCGGGCGACGACGGGAATTGTCAGACAGGCCCTAGCGGCCCGCCTCCTTCGACACCAGGGCCACCGCCTCCCCCACGTCGTCCGTGACGTGGAACAGGAGCAGGTCCTTCTCGCTCGCCTTGCCCTGGGCGATCAGGGTGTTCTTGAGCCAGTCGACCAGGCCGCCCCAGTACGCGCTGCCGAAGAGCACGATCGGGAAGCGGGTGACCTTCTGCGTCTGGACGAGGGTGAGCGCCTCGAAGAGTTCGTCGAGGGTGCCGAGCCCGCCGGGCAGCACCACGAAGCCCTGCGCGTACTTGACGAACATCATCTTCCGCACGAAGAAGTAGCGGAAGTTCAGGCCGATGTCGACGTACTGGTTGAGGCCCTGCTCGAAGGGCAGCTCGATGCCGAGGCCGACCGAGACGCCGCCGGCCTCCAGGGCGCCCTTGTTGGCCGCCTCCATCGCACCCGGTCCGCCACCCGTGATGACCGCCCAGCCGGCCTCGACCAGGCCCCGGCCCAGCTGCACTCCCGCGTCGTACTCCGGCGAGTCCACCGGTGTCCGCGCCGAGCCGAACACACTGATCGCGGCCGGGAGTTCGGCGAGCGTGCCGAAGCCCTCGATGAACTCCGACTGGATGCGCAGGACCCGCCAGGGGTCCGTGTGGACCCAGTCGGAGGGGCCGCCCGCGTCCAGCAGCCGCTGGTCCGTCGTGCTCGCGGTCACCTGACCGCGCCGTCGGAGGACCGGTCCCAGGCGCTGCTCGTCCGGCGGCACCTTCTTCCCCTCGGGGTTCCCGGTAGGCATATGTGCGCTCCCTCCGCTTGCAGGTGTATCCGCCCCAGCGTAGATCCACCCTGGTTACGGGCGCGGGACGTCGGCATGTCCGGTGCGAAGCGCCGCCGGGTGGCTCAGCGGGTCAGCCAGGCGCGCAGTCGCTCCTCGCCCGCCAGGATCTTCCCGGTTTCGACCCTTTCGTCCCGCTTGTGCGCCAAGTGGGGGTTGCCGGGGCCGTAGTTGACCGCCGGGACGCCGAGCGCCGAGAAACGGGAGACGTCGGTCCAGCCGTACTTGGGCATCGGGGTACCGCCGACCGCCTCGATGAAGGCGGCCGCGGCCGGGTGGGAGAGGCCGGGCAGCGCACCGGGGCTGTGGTCGTCGACCACGAACTCCTCGACCCCGCAGTCGGCGAAGACCTCGCGGACGTGCGCGATCGCCTCCTCCTCGGAACGGTCGGGGGCGTACCGGAAGTTGACGGAGACCACGCACTCGTCGGGGATGACGTTGCCGGCCACTCCGCCCGAGATGCCGACCGCGTTGAGGCCCTCGCGGTACTCCAGGCCGTCGATGACCGGGTAGCGCGGCTCGTAGGCGGCGAGCCGGGCGAGGATCGGGGCGGTCGCGTGGATCGCGTTGGAGCCCATCCAGGAGCGCGCGGAGTGGGCCCGCTCGCCCGTGGTCTTCAGGAGGACGCGCAGGGTGCCCTGGCAGCCGCCCTCGACCTCGCCGTCCGACGGTTCGAGGAGGACCGCGAAGTCGCCCGCCAGCCACTCCGGGTGCGCCTCGGCGACGTGCCGGAGGCCGTTGAGATGGGCCGCGACCTCCTCGTTGTCGTAGAAGACGAAGGTCAGGTCGCGGTTCGGGGCGGGGACGGTGGCCGCGATGCGCAGCTGGACCGCCACGCCGGACTTCATGTCGCAGGTGCCGCAGCCCCACAGCACGCCGTCCTCGTCCAGCCGGGACGGCACGTTGTCCGCGATCGGGACGGTGTCGATGTGGCCGGCCAGGATCACGCGCTCGGGACGGCCGAGGTTCGTGCGGGCGATCACGTTGTTGCCGTGGCGGTCGACCGTCAGGTGCGGCAGGGCGCGCAGCGCCGCCTCGATCGCGTCCGCGAGCGGCTGCTCGGTGCCGCTCTCCGAGGGGAAGTCGACGAGTCGCGCGGTCAGCGCGGCCGCGTCCAGCGTGAGGTCAAGCGAGGTGTCGGCCATGGCTCCGACCCTAACGCGCGCCGCCCGGCGGGCGGTTTCACAGGCTTCCGGACCCGGGGGTGATCGCCTCGTACTCTCCAGTATGTTGTACGCGTGCCAGAGCCGTCCCCCACCCGCCCCACGCGTCGCCGCCGTGCCCTGCGTTTCGTGTCGGGTTTGTTCATTCTGTGCGCCGTCGCGGCCTATCTGGTCGTCCAGTACGTCACCGGCGGCGGTGGCGCCGAGGGCTGCAAGGTCGTCTCGGGCCGCAGCGACAGCGAGTCGTACGAGTTCACGCCCGAGCAGGCGGTGAACGCGGCGACGATCGCCGCCGTCGGCACCGGGCGCGGTATGCCCGAGCGGGCGGTGGCCATCGCCCTGGCGACCGCGCTCCAGGAGTCGGGGCTGCTCAACATCGAGCACGGCGACCGGGATTCGCTGGGCCTGTTCCAGCAGCGGCCCTCGCAGGGCTGGGGCACCGAGAAGCAGATCCTGGACCCGGCCTACGCGGCGGGCATGTTCTACGCCCACCTGGCCAAGGTGCGCGACTACGAGACCCTGCCGCTGACGGTGGCCGCGCAGCGCGTGCAGCGCAGCGGCTACCCGGAGGCGTACGCCAAGCACGAGACGGACGCCACGCTGCTCGCGGCGGCCCTGACCGGGCAGGCGGCGGCCACGCTGACCTGCGACGGACGCCCGGCGGCCACGACCGAGGCGGCGACGGCGACGGCGACGGCGACGGGTCCGGACGCGGTACGGACGGCGCTGGTACGGGACTTCGGGCGGGACGCGGTCGAGGAGGCCGGCGCGGAGGTGAACGGCTCGTCCGCGAGCTCGCCGACACCGACGCCGAGCGTGACCGCCACGGCGCACGGGCGGACCGTGACCGTTCCGGTGCCGGAGGGCGGGAAGACCGACAAGTCCGGGCGCACCGAGCGCGAGCGCGGCTGGCAGCTGGCGCACTGGGCGGTCGCCAACTCCTCGGCGCTGCACATTCAGCGGGTGTCGTACGCCGGCCGGGAGTGGTCCGCCGGGAGCACGGACAGCCAGTGGCAGGCGGCGGCCGGTTCGCAGGGCAGGGGCGGGGCGGAGAAGTCCGCGGGGTCGGTGCGGATCGTGACCGGGCAGTAGTTCGGCCTTTCACTCCTGCGGGTCGGCCCGGGCGGATCGCGGGCATGGTGTGCGCAGGTTTTCGCACGGTCACTCACGCATACGCGAAATCCCTTGGGAACACGAGGCCGTAAGGATTCTGCAGGTCTCGGTGAGGTCTCGACGCAGGCACTCTTTGCCCATTTTTATCCACACCCGATAATGCGATGCGTTATCAACTCTTTACCTTTGCCCTCCGCAACCTTCGCGGGCTTCGAGCGGTAGTCACGGCGATCACGTTCCCTCCCGTCGAATGGAGCATCATGTCCCTCCCCCTGACCCGCCGGATCGCCCGTGCCGCGCTGCTCGTCGCAGCGGGAGCGGCTGCCGGGGTCGGTGCGGCCGGCTCCGCCAGCGCGGCCCCGAGTCTGCCGGCCACCCCGAACCTGGGCGGTATGACCGCCCTGGACGGCGCGAGCGTCGGCAACACCGCCGACGCCGCGGCGCAGAACGTCACCGGGGCCGTCGGCCACACCGGTGGCAAGGCCGTCGAGTCGGCGCTGCCGGCCGCGGGCAAGACCGGCGGCAAGGCCGTCAAGGTGGCGGCGCCGGTGGTGCAGCACGCCGCGGGCGACGCGGCCGGCTCCGCCGGTGGGCTGCTGGGTGAGACGGCGGCCACGGCGACGAAGGGTGGCCTGCCGACGGACGGGCTCGCCAAGGGCGGGCTGCCGGTGAAGGGGCTCCCCATCGGGGGCTGACGCCGTTACGCCGGTCATTTCGGGCCGGTGATTTCGGGCCGGTGATTTCGGGCCGGTGATTTCAGAAGGGACCCGGGGGTTCTCCCCGGGTCCCTTTCCGTTGTGCGTCGGCTGCGAGCCGTGGGGGTTGTTCGTTCTAGGCGAGCCGCGCCACGGCCGCCCGTACGCGCTCGTCCGTCGCTGTCAGGGCCACGCGTACGAAGTTCTCGCCCGCCTCGCCGTAGAAGTCGCCCGGTGCCACCAGGATGCCGAGCTCGGCCAGGTGGGACACCGTCTGCCAGCAGGACTCGTCCCGCGTCGCCCACAGGTAGAGGCTCGCCTCGCTGTGTTCGATGCGGAAGCCGTGGGCCACCAGCGCTGCGCGGAGGAGGCTGCGGCGGGACGCGTAGCGCTCGCGCTGTTCCTGGACGTGGGTGTCGTCCGAGAGGGCCGCCACGACCGCCGCCTGCGTCGGTGCCGAGGTCATCATGCCGCCGTGCTTGCGGATCTCCAGGAGGGGGCCGAGCACCGCCGGGTCGCCGGCCAGGAAGGCCGCGCGGTAGCCCGCCAGGTTGGACCGCTTGGAGAGGGAGTGCACGGCCACGATGCCGTCGTACGAGCCGCCGTTCACGTCCGGGTGCAGGACCGAGACCGGGTCGGCCTCCCAGCCCAGTTCGAGGTAGCACTCGTCGGAGAAGACCAGGACGCCGTGGGCGCGGGCCCAGGCGAGGATCTCCGTCAGCTCCCGCCGGGAGAGGACCTTGCCGGTCGGGTTGGACGGGGAGTTCAGCCAGAGGAGCTTCAGGTTCGCCGGGTCCAGGTCGCGCGGGTCGTCGTAGACCTCGTACTCCGCGCGGGCCAGCCGGGCGCCGACCTCGTAGGTGGGGTAGGCGAGGCGCGGGTAGGCGACCTTGTCACCGGGGCCGAGGCCCAGCTGGGTGGGGAGCCAGGCGACGAGTTCCTTGGAGCCGACGATCGGCAGGACGTGGCGGTGGGTGACGTCACGGGCGCCCAGGCGGCGCTCGACCCAGCCGGTGATCGCGTCGCGCAGCGCCGGGGTGCCCCAGACCGTGGGGTAGCCGGGCGAGTCGGCCGCGTCGATCAGGGCCTTCTGGATCAGGTCGGGGACCGGGTCCACCGGGGTGCCGACCGAGAGGTCGACGATGCCGTCCGGGTGCGCCGCTGCCGTCTTTTTGTACGGCTCCAGCTTGTCCCAGGGGAAGGTGGGCAGACGGTCGGAGACTGCGGACACGGTCACTGGCTCACTTTCTTCGGTACGACCGGTACGGCAAACGCCTCGGTCCCGCAGGCGCCGATCGGGTGCGATCAGGCCGTGCGGGACCGAGGCGGCACGGTGGTGCGGCGGGCCGCCGGTACGGGTTACTCGGCTTGCGGAGGCAGCGCGGCGACGAAGGGGTGGTCGCGCTCGATCAGGCCCAGCTTGCTGGCGCCGCCGGGAGAGCCGAGCTCGTCAAAGAACTCGACGTTGGCCTTGTAGTAGTCCTTCCACTCCTCCGGAGTGTCGTCCTCGTAGAAGATCGCCTCGACCGGGCAGACCGGCTCACAGGCACCACAGTCAACGCATTCGTCCGGGTGGATGTACAAGGACCGCTGGCCCTCGTAGATGCAGTCGACCGGGCACTCCTCGATGCACGCCTTGTCCTTCACGTCGACACAAGGCTGCGCGATGACGTAGGTCACGCTGTCGTTCCTCCTCGATTGGGCGCTGGCGGGCCTCCGTAGGCTCCGCCGCCTGGCGCGCGGGAGCGCGGCGTCGTCGATGCCCGCCTCTAGTATCTCCGTTCTCGGGCATGATCCGAACAGGAGGGGTGAACTGACCAGTGGAAATCTCGGCCGCAGGGCGCTTCGAGGTCCGTATCACCGCTGCTGACGTGGGTAAACGGGTCTCCGTGCGCCGTTTGACCGGAAATGACGTCACCGAGGCGAAGTTCACCGACACGGTGGGTGTTCTCACATCATGGGACGACGGCGGCATGTTGACGATCACACGGCGGGACGGGGAGATCGTCCGGATACCGGAGTCCACACTGGTGGCGGCCAAGATCGTGCCGGCGGCTCCGGCGCGCCGCCGGGGACCGGCGGCGACATATCGGGAACTCGCGCGTGTCGCCTCGCGCGGCTGGCGGCCGGTGGAGAGCGAGCGGCTGGGCGAATGGGAGCTGCGGGCCTCAGGTGGGTTCACCAGGCGGGCGAACAGCGTGCTGCCGCTCGGCGATCCTGGGCTGCCGCTCGACGGGGCCCTGGATGCCGTCCGACGGTGGTACGGCGAGCGCGGGCTGCCCGCGTACGTGCAGACCGCGACCGGCGCGGAGGGCACGCAGGAGCTGCTCTGCGCGGAGCTGGAGCTGCGGGGCTGGGTGCGTGAGGTGAGCGCCGAGCTGTGGATCGGGGCACTGGCGCCGGTGGCGGACCTGGCGGAGGGGGCCGGTGTGGTGCTCTCCCGGTCGGCTGACGAGGCCTGGCTGGCGCGCTACCAGCGCAAGGGGGTCAGCGAGGTGGCACTGCGGGTGCTGGGCGGAGGGCCGTCCGTGTGGTTCGCGACCGTGCCCGGCGAGGGCGCCCCGGCGGCCATCGGGCGGTTGGTGGTGGACGGCCGGTGGGCCGGGTTCGCCGCCGTCGAGGTGGATCCGGCGTTCCGGCGCCGGGGGCTGGCCACCGAGGTCATGGCCGCGCTCGCCCGGCGGGCGCTGGAGGAGGGCGCGTCGGCTGCCTGGCTCCAGGTGGAGGCGGAGAACACGGGGGCGCGGGCGATGTACACCGGGCTGGGGTTCGGGGCGCACCACGCGTACCACCACTACAGGGCGCCGGAGGCGGACGGCCGCTGAGGCCGCGCCGCGGTACGGATCGTTCCGGAAGGGCACCAAACAGCTATGCATCCCCCGTTTCCAGATCCCGATCCGGATCCACGTCAGCAGCTGCGTCCGCCGTCGCCGGAGCGGGCCGCCGAGGTGAGGGAGCGGTTCGCCGCGGAGGCACGGTCCGAGCGGCCCGATCTGGCGACGCTGTGCCTGCTGCTGGGCGCGGCGGCCGACGGCTCGCTGGACGAGGCCGGGATCGACGCGGCGCAGATGGAGCTGGACCGGCTGGCCGGGCAGCTGCCGTACCGGCCGGGCGGGCCGCTCGCCTGGGCCACGGCGGCGCACCGGGTGCTGGGCGAACGGTTCGGCTTCCACGGCGCCGCCGCGGACTACCGCCGGCTGGGGTCCTCCCTGCTGCACGAGGTACTGCGGCGGCGGCGCGGGCTGCCGATCCTGCTGTCCGTGGTGTGGCTGGAGGTGACGCGGCGGGCGGGGGCGCCGGTGTACGGGGTCGCGCTGCCGGGGCACTTCGTGGTGGGGTTCGGGCCGGCGGAGGAGCAGGTGCTGGCCGATCCGTTCGACGGGGGGCGGGTGCTGAGCGGGGCGGACGCGCAGACGCTGGTGGTGGGGGCGGCGGGGGTGCCGCTGGAGCCGTCGATGCTGGAGCCGGCGGAGCCGCTGGACGTCGTACGGCGGATCCTCAACAACGTACGGGCATGGGCGGCGGCCCGGCCGGAGCGGTCGGACGTGGGCCTGTGGGCCGTGGACCTGTCGCTGCAGATGCCCGCGCACCCGGCCAGGCTGCGGTACGACCGGGCGCGGCTGCTGGTGGAGCGGGGTGACTTCGTCGACGGCGCCGAGGAGTTGGAGGAGTACGCGGAGTTGATCGACGTGGTGGACGAGGGAGCGGCGGAGAAGGTGCGGGGCGAGGCCCGGGCGGCGCGGGCCCGGCTGAACTGAGGGGGGCACCTGCCGCGGGCCGGGCCCTACAGCCAGCCCTTCTCCCTCGCGATGCGGACCGCTTCCGTCCGGTTCCGTACCGCCAGCTTCTGGATGGCCGTCGAGAGGTAGTTCCGTACCGTCCCCTGCGAAAGGTGCAGCGCGGCCGCCAGTTCCGCGTTCGTGGAGCCGTCGGCCGCCGCGCGCAGGACCTCCCGCTCGCGGTCGGTGAGGGGGTTGGCGCCCTCCGCCAGGGCCGCGGCGGCCAGGGTGGGGTCGATCACGCGCTCGCCGGCCAGGACCTTGCGGACGGCCTCGGCGAGTTGGGCGGCGGGGGCGTCCTTGACCAGGAACGCGTCGGCGCCCGCCTCCATCGCGCTGCGCAGATAGCCGGGCCGCCCGAAGGTGGTCAGGACGACCAGCTTCACGGCGGGCAGCGCCTTGTGCAGCTGGGCCGCCGCCTCGATGCCCGTGCAGCCCGGCATCTCGATGTCGAGCAGGGCCACGTCGACGCCGTTCGCCCGCGCCGCCGCCAGCACCTCGTCGCCGCGCGCTACCTGGGCCACGACCTCGATGTCGTCCTCCAGGCCCAGCAGGGCGGCCAGCGCCTCCCGGACCATCGACTGGTCCTCGGCGAGGAGGACCTTGATCGTGCTGCTCATGCCCCGGATCCTACGGCCCCGCCGGCGCCGAGCGGGACCCGGGCGACCAGCCGGAAACCGCGCTTCAGGCGCCCCGCCTCCAGCGTGCCTCCGGCCTTCTCCAGCCGCTCGGTGAGACCGGTGAGGCCGTTGCCGGGACCCTTGCCGGAGCCGCCCGAGCCGTTGTCCTCGACGGCGAGTTCGAGGACCGGGCCGTCCAGGGTCTGACGGCGCAACACCTCGACCGTGCAGGCGCTCGCGCCGCTGTGCCGTACGACGTTGGTGATCGCCTCGCGCAGCGCCCAGGCGAGCGCCGCCTCGCCGTCCTCGGGTACGCCGGCGAGGTCCGGCTCGGCCGGGACCTCGGCGGTGACCGCGGCGGCGGTCAGGGCGACCTGGGCGCCGGCCAGTTCGGCGGCGAGCCGGGGCCGCCGGTAGCCGGTGACCGCCTCGCGGACGTCCACCAGGGCCTGGCGGCTGACCTGTTCGATGTCGGAGACCTGCTGGGCCGCCTTGTCGGGGTGGTCGGGGAGCATCCGGCCGGCCAGCTCGCTCTTCAGGGTGATCAGGGAGAGCGAATGACCCAGTAGGTCGTGCAGATCGCGGGCGAGGCGCAACCGCTCCTCGTTGGCGGCGAGTTGGGCGACGGTGGCGCGGGCCTTGCGCAACTCGACGGTGGTGGCGACGAGTTGCCGTACGCCGGTCATGGAGAAGCCGACCAGCAGCACCACCAGGAACAGACCCCAGGCCTCGTCCATGTCGTGGACGTACCAGCCCGCCAGCATCATGGCGGCGGTGGTCAGCGGGATCGTCCAGTAGGCGACCCGCAGCGGGAAGGTCACTCCGCACATCACGGAGACGTACACGAACAGGCCGAACCAGGAGCCGCCTAGGGTGAAGGCCAGGGTGACCGCGAGCGTCCACTCCACGGCGATCGCGATGGTGACGATCCAGCCGCGGAAGGGCCGGCCCATGGAGCGGAAGACGATGGACAGGTAGATCCCGACGAACGCCGTCAGGCCCGCCCAGCCGGTCACCGTGACCGCGGTGGTGTGGTGGCCGGAGGCCAGGTCGTCCGCCGGGGAGGCGAGGAAGACCAGCCACGGCAGGACCCACACCATCTTGCGGATCGCCTCGCCCCGGCTGCGGGGCGGCTGGCCGATCCGTACCAGCCGGTCCGCCCGGGCTTCGTCCTCGGGCCGCAGGTCTTCCCTCATGGTGCTCACGCCTTCAGCGTGTCCTTCCGGTACAGCCCGGCCGCGCCGCCCGCGAACAGGGCGAAGAAGACGACGAGGATGGCGATGTCCTGGGCCCGCGGGGCCTGGCTCTGTTCGATGGCCCTCCCCAGTGCAGCGTACGCGTGCGTGGGCAGCCACTTCGCGATGTCCTGGAGCCAGGTCGGGAAGGACGAGGACGGCCACCACAGGCCGCCGAGGATCGACAGGCCGAAGTAGGTGATCATCGTGATCGGGCGGACCGCGTCGCCACTCGCCAGATACCCGATGGCGACGCCGAGCGCGGCGAAGACCAGGCTGCCGGCCCAGATCGCGCCGGTGAGGGCGAACCACTGCCAGGCGTCGAGGCGTACGTGCTTCACGGCCGCCGCGATCAGGAAGACGACCACGATGGACGGCAGGCTCACCACGGCGGCGCTGGCGGTCTTGGCGAGGACGTAGCCGCGCCCGGGCAGGGTGGTCAGCCGCAGCTGCCGTACCCAGCCGCTCTCGCGCTCCCTGGCGATGCGCTCGCTGTTGCCCATCAGGACGGCGGTGAGGGCGCCGAAGGAAGCCATGGAGACCATGACGTAGGCGGCCAGGGAGAGCCCCGAGTCGTCGACGGTCTGGGTGGTGTCGCCCTGGCTGGCGACCAGCAGGAAGATGATCGACGGGTAGATCACCGAGAAGAACAGGAACTTGCGGTTGCGCAGGGCCCGGGCGAGCTCCAGCTTGATCAGGGCGCTCATGGCTGCGTGGCCTCCTTGGCCTCTTCGGCCTCCGTGATGGCGACGAACGCCTGCTCCAGGCCGAGCCCGGCGACTTCGAGGTTGCGGGGGTAGACGCCCAGGCCGTAGAGGGCGTGGACGGTGGCGTCGGCGTCGGACGACTGCATGCGGATCGTCTGGCCGGAGGTATCGGCACCCGTGAGGAACGGCAGCGCGCGCAGCGGGGCCTCGTCGATCTCGCCCTCCAGGTCGAAGGAGATCCGCCGGGCGCCCGCCTTCGCCTTGATCTCGGCGGCGGTGCCGTCGGCCAGCAGCCGCCCGCGGTGCAGCACCAGCACCCGGTCGGCGATGGCGTCGGCCTCTTCGAGGTAGTGCGTGGCGAACAGGACCGTCCGCCCCTCGTCGGCCTGTTCCCGCATGGTGGCCCAGAAGGCCTGGCGGGCGGAGACGTCCATGCCGGTGGTCGGCTCGTCCAGGACGATCAGATCGCTGTCACCGGCGGTCGCGAGCGCGAAGCGGACGCGCTGGGACTGGCCGCCGGAGAGCTTGTTGACCTTGCGGTCGGCGATCCCCGAGATGCCCGCGCGGGCGAGGACGTCGCTGACCTTGTAGGGCCTCGGGTGCAGATCGCAGGCGAGCTTGACCAGCTCGCGCACGGTGACCTCGTCCATCAGGCCGCCGCTCTGCAGCATCGCGCCCACCCGGCCGGCGACGATGGCCTCGCGCGGGCTCATGCCGAAGACGCTCACCGAGCCGGTGTCGGCCTGCTTGAGGCCGAGCAGCAGATCGAGCGTGGTCGACTTGCCCGCGCCGTTGGGCCCGAGCAGGGCCACGGTCTCCCCCGGGTGCAGCCGCAGCGAGAGCCCGTGGACGGCCCGCACCTTCCCGTAGGTCTTGCTCACCTGGTCGAACCCGACCACCACCGGGGTGCCGGTGGCGGTGGTCGCCGCTGTCGTTGTCATGCGTCCATGCTCGCGGCCGGCCCTGGTGCGGGGGCAGTGCCGGCCGTCCGGAGTGCCGTATGACAGATGTCATCCGCAGGGCGTGACACGCCAGAGGGGGCGCCCGGTGAGTACCGGGCGCCCCCTCTCGGAGTGACGTCAGCTCGGGTTGGTGTCGATGACCCCGACGCGCTCGGCCGTGGTCTTGCCGACCAGCGCCTTGCGCAGCGCGGAGGCGACGTCCTGCGGGGTGACGGCCGTCTTCTGGCCGGTGCCCCGGGTGATCAGCACGCCGTCGAAGGTGGCGCCGTACGCCTTCTTGAGGGCGTCGAGGTCGTACGTCTCGACCAGCTTGCCGTCCACGGCCTTGAAGCCGAGGATCTTCGGCAGCGACAGGGCGCCGAACGGGATGCTGTGCACCGCGTCCGTCTGCACGATGACGTTCTTCGACATCGCCGGCTCCGCGAAGTCCTTCATCTCGCGGTCGACCTCCGCGTTGGAGACCGTCGGCTGCACGGTGGTCGTCGGTACGGCGACCGCGGAGGCCGCGCCCGTCTCCACCATCGACTCGTACGCCTGCTCGACCGCCTTCGTGGAGGCGGCCGCGTCGATGCCCTTGCCCGCCTTGCCGTAGACCGCGACGGCCTTGCCCGAGGTGAACTTGATCGTGCCCTCGGTGGCCGAGCCGGAGCCGCTGCCGAGGCCCTTGAGGGCGGCCTGGAGCTTCTCCTCGTCGACCGGCATGGCGGGCTCGACGACCCGCTTCTGGCCGAACAGGGCCCCGATCACGGAGACCGGGTTGTAGTCGCTCTTGGCGGCCTCCTCGACCGTGGACTGCATGTCGAACTGCAGGCCCGCCTGGTCCGGCGGCAGCGAGACGGCCTTGCCGTCGACCGACAGCTTCAGCGGCTTGTTCACCCGCGTGCCGAACGCGTCGTCGAGCTTCTTGACGGCGTCGTCGCGGGTGCCGCCGCCGATGTCGACGCCGAGCACCGTGGTGCCCTTGGGCACGTCGGAGTGGTTCATCAGGAGCCCGGCGCCGTAGACACCGAGGCCGGCGACCACCACGACACCGACGAGGAGCGGCAGCTTGCCGCGCTTCTTCTTCGCCTTGGCCTTGCCCTTGCTCTTGGACTCGGCCAGGGGCGGCGAGACCGGTTCGGGCAGCTTCGGGGGCGTGTGCGGCAGCGGGCCGTCGCCGGGCGCGCCCGGCGCGAACGGGGAGTTCGCGCCCGGCGGTACGACCGGGATGCCGCTGGTGACGGTGTGTCCGGAGACGTTGTCCGCCGGGGAGCCGTAGCCGGGCGTGCCCGGTTCGGGGGCGGGCTTCTGCGGGGTGAGGATCGCGGTGTCGTCGCTCAGGCCGCCGCCGGGGCCGAGGCCGGCGGGGGCGGTGCGCGCGCCGGGTCCGGCCTGAGCGTGACGGCCGGCGGGGCTGCCCGGACCGGCACCGCGGCCGGCGCCGGGTCCGCCCGGACCGCCACCGTGGCCGGCGGGGCCGCCCGGCGCGCCGAAGGACTCACCGCCGTTGACCGGCGGGATGAACGGGCCGTTGCCGGTGACCGGACCGCCGGTGGGGCCCGCCGGGCCCTGCGGGCCGCCGGGGCCGCCGGGCAGGCCGGGGCCGTTGAAGCCGCTGGGGCCGCCGGGACCGGCCGGGCCGCCGCCGGGCGCGCCGGGACCGGGCTGGGCGCCGTTCTGGCCGCCGTTCTCGGTGAAGTACGGCAGTTCGTCGCGGCGGGGCTCGCCGGGGCCCCTGCCGCCGCCCCGGGGGCCGCCGAGCGGGCCCGCGGCGAGCGCCTCGGTCACGTCGAAGGAGCCGGTGCCGCCGCCGTGCCCGGGAGCGACCGGGCCGCCGGTCGCGCCCGTGGGCAGCCCCGCGCCGTTGGTCGCGCCGGGCCGGGACGTGCCGGGCACGCTCATGGAGCCGACGACACCGCCGGGGCGGCCGCCGTTCGGGCGCGGGGCACCGGGGGTGCCCTGCGCGGCCGGGCCGTTCGGCGCCGCGGCGGGCGAAGCGCCGGGCGTCCCCGCGCCGTTGGTGGCGCCGCCGCGCTGACCGCCCTTGGCAGGGCCGGACTTGCGCGGCGCGAACCAGTCGCTGGACTTCTCGCCGGTGGCAGGCCCGGGCGCGGTCTCGGCGGGCGGCTCGACGGTGCCGGTGGACATGGTGGCGCCCGTCGGCCGCGCGTGCGTGCCCGTCTCCTCGCCGGAGCCGCTGTCGGCGTCCGTGACGGGGGTTCGGACGACCACCGGCGGAATCGGCCGGGATCCGGGGATGTTGATCCGGATCCGGGTCGTCAGCGTGGTCTCGGTCTTGCGTTCCTCCGGCTGCGCGGCCGAACGGCCCGCGCCCTTGCCGTCGTCGGAAGCCATGGGGGTCCCGTACGGCGGTGTGCCCGAGGGGTATGCGGCTCCCCCGTGCCCGTCGGGCCCGGAGGAAGGAGTGTCAGTTTCACGACTCAAGGCAGGTTCTCCCGGTTGGCTCCGCCGCCCGTTCGACCTTGCTCGGGCGGCTCGGCGGCGCGCACCACCATACTGGCCACTTCTGGCGCTTATCCCATGACCGCTGGGGAAACCCACACCGGACTCGCACGCGCGCCCCACGGCGAAGTGGTACGTCACTTGCCAAGTCGGGCGCCGTCCGTGTCGGGTTGCCGCCCCAAACCTATAGTGGCGCAGATCACAGCCAGCGCCATGCCGCCGAGCAGGAAGAGGTAGGAACCGCCTCCCGCGCCGAACAGGAAGTCACCCTCGGGTCTGCTGGCGGTGAGCAGGATGACGGCGACGACCCAGCCGAACGCGGGCGCCGCGGCCCCGGACCGGCTGCCCAGCGCCCGCGCCCCGCCGAGGAAGACCCCGGCGGCACCGGCCAGGGCGAGCAGCAGCCCGCCGGGAAACCAGGCGGCCTGGACGAGGGCCCCGGCGAGGCCGACCAGGGCGCCGAGCACGACCAGCCCGAACAGGGCGGCGATCCGCCCGGCGGGGGGCCTTTGCAACGGTTGCGCGAGCATCGAGCCACGTCCTGCGGAGCTCATGACGCCTCCCTGATACCGGCGAAGAGATCGGTCTCGCGCGCCGCGCCCGGCTCGCCGACCGCCAACTCGTAGTACTCGGTGATGAATACGGGCTGCGCCAGCTCATTGCTCAGCGCGAAGCAGGGGACGCCGTGCGGTGCCACCTCGACCTGGGTGGCATGGGCGGCCATCGCGGCGGTCTTCGCGGTGGCGTAGGCGGTGCCGTCGATCTCGGTGGTGATCCGGCGGTCGTCGACCACGCCCGGTACGTCGTCGACGGCGGCGGCCTTGGCGAACGGCAGCCCCGGCAGCTCGTCCCGGAGCCGGGCGAAGGCGGCCTCGGCGACCGTGCGCGGGACGCGGTTCCAGTAGACCTTGGCGACGCGGTGGCCGGCCTCGGCGGCCAGCTCCACGGCTCGCACGGCGACTCGGTGGGCCTGGATGTGGTCCGGGTGGCCGTACCCGCCGTTGTCGTCGTAGGTGACCAGGACCTGGGGGCGGATCTCCAGGATCACCTCGACCAGGTGTCCGGCGGCCTCGTCGACGTCGGCCTGCCAGAAGCAGTGCGGGTCGTCGTTGTCCGGGGTGCCCATCATGCCGGAGTCCCGGTAGCGGCCGGGGCCGCCGAGCAGCCGGAAGTCGCCCACGCCCAGCTCGCGCATGGCCGCGGCCAGCTCGCCCCACCGGTACTCGCCCAGCGCGGGACCGGTCAGATGCCGCAGCTCGGGCGGGATGACCTCGCCGCCCTCGCCGAGGGTGCAGGTGACCAGCGTCACATGGGCGCCCTGGTCCGCGTAGCGGGCCATGGTGGCGCCGTTGTTGATCGACTCGTCGTCCGGGTGCGCGTGCACGAGCAGCAGGCGCCGGGCGGGCAGCGGCCGGGCGGGCGGTTCCGTCATGTGCCCACCCTACGAAACGCCGCTGACAGCCGTACCGCCTCCCCGCCCGGCCGTCACCCTTCTTCGTCGAGCACATGGGCGATGGCCAGCGCGATGCGTTCGATCCAGTCGATGGCGTCGTTCACGGCCGCCTCGTCGATGGGGCGCCGCTGCTTCAGGTCACCGTCGATCAGGTCGGCATCGTGCGCGATCTTGTTGCGCCGTTGCGTGATCTCCAGATAGCGACTGCGAAGCGTCTTCTCGTTGAGCGAGGTACGCCCCTGGAAGAAGGTCTTGTTGATCCATCCGGCGGACAGGAACCAGACCTTCTTTTCCGTGACCAGTTTGAGGACTTCGGAGATTTTCCCTGGGTGCTGGAGAGACTGAGCCGCGAGCTTGTCCCGGAGATGCTCGACAACGGCGTCGGGAAGGGTGACAGCACCTTTTCGTACCGCCTCGACCCTGTGCAGTGGCAGCTCGTACACGCGCAGTTGGTGCGGCATGTCAGGACTGTCCTTGGCCGCCAGCTCGGCGACCCTGCGCAGCACCTCCTCGTGCAGCCAGTGATCGATGGCGGCGACCGCCTGTACCCAGGCCGCACGGTAGAAGTCGTCGATGTCGATCGTCGGCGAATTGAACGGCGTCAGCATCCGGCCCGCCTCGACCATGCGCCGGGCGTACGACAGGTTCGTCATGAACGCCTCGAACTGGCGCGTCTGCGGTCTGGGAACGGCCATGGGTAACCCCCGTACGACTCTCCGTCACGAACTCCGCGATCACGATCCCGGAGCCGCACCGGGGTCCGTCAAGCCGAGCCTCGCCTGCCCCGCTGAACGTGGCCTGTTCTACCCCCTCTGCTTCCGGATCCCACCCTTCGGATCAGCCCAGGTCCCTCAGAAGCCCAGATAGGTGATCAGGACCACGTAGACACGCTCGCTACGCACGACGACCTGATACCTGAACCAACCGCCGGAGACGATGATTTCGCCGCCCTTCGGGTCGATCCCCTCGTAGGCCCGGCCATGGACATGAAGGGCTTCAGCCGCCCTGACCAGTTCGTCGGCCCGGCGTGAAACAGCGGCCAGAAAGTCCGCCGGAACGGTGCGGGCGACCTCTTCTGCCCCAAAGGCGTACTCCCATTTCCAGCTCACTCGCGTACTGCCTTCAGCGCCTCTTCGAGGACCGCGCTCAGCTCGCGAAGGGCTTCGTGCGCGATGGTCGGATCCTCATGCTCCAGATCCTTCTCCGCCTGGGCGTAGCGGGCTGACAGGTCCGGTCTGCGGGCAATCTCGATCTCCTTGGCCCAGATCAGAACCCAACTCTGCACCGGGCTGAGAGACCGCCATTCGACCGCTTTGGCAAAGGCCTCGTCCTTCATGGCCTGCATCTCGTCAAGGCGCCCCGGAGCAACGACGGCGAGGGCTGCACGGAGGGCATCCGGTGTCAGCTCGGGCCGGGGGATCAGCTCGTTTCCGTGGTCGGCCTGAATGCCCATAGTGTCCTCCAGAGGGTGCCCTGGCCAGAGTATCCGGGCCGGGTCCGGGGAACCGGGCAGAGCGGTATCACGCGGCGGCGGCCACGGGAGTGCGGCAGTCATGGCAGCGTCCTGGGGTCGGGGAGCGGAAGGCGCGGTCGCAGCCGTCGCAGTTCCGGAGCGGAGCCGGGATGCTCGGCGGCTGGGCCGGAGCCCGGAACGGCGGCGGAGGCGGCAGCTGGACGGCGAGCCGATGGGCGAGCAGGGCCGCCGGCCGACGCAGTTGCCCCTCGGGCGGCAGATCCACGGTGAGCGCGTGCCGTACGGCGACGGCACTGACGTCCCGCTCCAGCCAGGCGGCCACGCCGGGAGCGAGATGGGCGGTGTCGCAGGCGGAGAGAAGCAGGCGCGGGTCGTCGCGGCGGAGCGCGGCGAGGAGGTCGGTGGCCGCCTGGATGAGCTTGGGATGGGGGTGCGAGGGCTGCGGTACGGCGTCGAGAGGTTTGCGGGGTGCCTTCGGCCGAGGTGACTTCGCTGTCGGCGCCGCCGCAGACGGCTGTGGGGGCGGGCAGGCTTCGGACCGGGTCTCCCCGCGTGGGGCCGTCGGCCGGTTGCAGGAGATCGTCCGGGTGACGATACGGCCGCCGGGCACGCGTTCGCGCTCGCGGCGCAGGTACCCGTGGGCCTCCAGCTCGCGCAGCGCTGCGGCGATCCGGGTCGCGCCCTCCTGGAATCGGGCGGTGAGGGACTTGATGTCGACTTGGGCGCCCTTGGGCAGCGACTGGATGTGACAGCCCAGTCCGATCGCGAGCAGGGACAGGTCCGGGTGCTGGGTGAGGTGGTTGCCGATCACCGTGAAGCGGTCGGTGTGGCGGGTGTTCTCGTGAATGAGCCCACCACAGGAGTGGGGCCGCCGGTTCGGGTGGTTGTCGGCGGCAAGCCGGGACTGGGCGCGCGGGGGCGCGCTAGGGTGCTGCGTATCCATCGGGAAGTCCTTGTCTTCCTCGGTGGTCAGGCCCTCGCACTGGGATTGCCGTCCCGGCGGGGGCCGTCGCATGTCTGCGGTTGTGTTGCGCCGAGCGTAGGGCAGGCAAGGGGCCGCGAATCCAGCCGAGTCGGCGATGTTCACCCGCCCGGGTGAGAGTGCGCCGCGGGCGGGAGGGGTGGGCTTGGCAGGGTCCTTTTTCGCCGTCGTGGTTCTTGGAAAAGAGAGCGCCCCTGTCACCGGAACACGGGACTGCGGGTTCCGGTGGTGACGCGCTGGAGGAATCCGACCCCCTGCAATCACTGGATTCGACCACACAGGACGGCGTGTCAGGCACGTCCTGCGGCCGCGGTCAGACCTTCACTTCCGCCCAAACGGCCTTGCGCGGGGACGGGCCCAGAGCGACACCCCAGCGATCGGCAAGCGCGTCGACCAGGAGCAGACCACGACCGGATTCCGCGTCGGGCTCCGGCTGCTGGGCGTGCGGAATCCGGTCGCCACGTGTGTCGGTGACCTCGATACGGAGGGTGTCGCCGACGACGTAGAGGGTGAGCCGGAAATCGCGCCCGGGTACGCGACCGTGGCTCGCCGCGTTGGCCGCGAGTTCGCCCACGAGGTGCGCCGCTGGGTCCAAGGGAAGTCCCCAGGAACGAAGTTGTTCGCTGGCCAGCAGCCGGGCCAGGCGGGCGCCACGGGGTGTCGATGAGAGCAGCACGCTGAAGTTGCGGACTGGGGTGGCGGGGTGGGCCTCGGGGGTGGAGATTTCCTGAATCACGTCACTCAGCGTGGCCGCGCACGCCTACCGTGAACAGTGACGCTGCCGTTGCGTACGGTGACTGTCCGGGAGCTGTCCAGTGGTGTCGGCGCTGTCGGGGAGGGCGCACGGGCAGGGCGTCGTCGGGGCACGGTCGTACGACGGAGGGGTGCGGAATGTCGGTGGATGCAGAGCCGGGACGACTCAAGACCGAGGCAGACGAACCGGGTTGGGAGGTGGATCCGGACGACGACTGGGGAGTGGCGGTCGTGGCAACCGTGGGGCGGCAGTTGAAGCTGCGCCGAGAGGCCGTGGGAATGCGGGCCGCCGAGTTCGGGGAGGCGGTGGGGTACGGCGAGGACTTGGTGTACAAGATCGAGGGCGGGAAGCGGATCCCCCGGCCCGAGTATCTGGACAGGGCGGACGAGGTGCTGGGGGCGGATGGGCTGATCGCCGCGATGAAGGAGGATGTGGCGCGGGTCCGGTATCCGAAGAAGGTGCGGGATCTGGCGAAGATGGAGGCGACAGCCGTAGAGCTGCTCTCGTACGGCAACCACAACCTGCATGGTCTCCTTCAGACGGAGGAATACGCGTGGGCTTTGCTGAGGACACGGCGACCTGTGCCTCCAGAAGACCAGCTGGAGCAGGCAGTGGCGGCGCGCATAGCCCGGAAGTCGATCTACGATCGCTCACCGGCCCCCGAACTCAGCTTCGTCCTGGAAGAGGCGACGCTGAGGCGCCCGGTCGGGGGCAAGATGGTGTGGCGCCAGCAGCTCGAACACCTGCTCCAGGTAGCCCAGTTGCGGAACGTCGAAATTCAGGTGATGCCGATGGACCGCTGGGAGCACCCTGGGACCGCAGGGCGCATCCAGGTTCTGAAGTTCGGGGATGGCACGGCGGTTGGGCGCATGGACGACGAGTTCAACGGGCGTCCAGTCTCCGACCTGAGGCAACTCCGGATCCTCGAACTCCGCTATGGCATCATCCGGGCGGAGGCTCTGACTGCACGGGAGTCAGCGACCTTCATCGAGCAACTGGTTGGAGAAACATGATCCGCAAGGGCACTGCCGGGGACGCGTCCGAGCTGATGTGGTTCAAGAGCAGCTACAGCGACAGCAGCAACCCGAATGACTGCGTCGAAATAGCAACCACCCCCACCACCATCCACGTCCGTGACTCGAAGCACGCCGAAGCCAGCGCCCGCCTCGCGCTCTCCCCCAAGGCCTGGGCCGACTTCGTGCCGTACGCGTCCGAAGGCTGAAGGTCGGCTACTCGACCTCGGCCTCCGGTACGTCCACCTCGCCGCCCAGGGAACGGGCGATGGCCGTGAATTCGTTCAGCGCAGCCTGGAGGTCGCGGACGATCTCCTCGGCGATGACCTCGGGCGGCAGACCGCTGTCGGCATCGTCGAGGGCGGGATCCTTCATCCACGTGATGTCGAGGTTGATCTTGTCGCGGGCGACCAGTTCCTCGTAACTGAACTTCTTGAAGGGCCCGTTGTCGTCCTCGGACTCAACACGGGAGGAGCGGGGCTCACCGGGCCGATAGGCGGTCACGAAGTCGTCGAGGTGGGCTCGGGTCAGCGGTCGCTGCTTGAGCGTGAAGTGCTGGCCGGTCCGGAAGTCGTAGACCCACGTCTCGGTGGTGTGGGGCTTGCCGTCAGCGCGCGGGGGCTTCTTGTCGAAGAAGAGGACGTTGGCCTTGACGCCGCCGGCGTAGAAGATGCCGGTGGGCAGCCGCAGGATGGTGTGAAGGTCGAACTCGTCGAGCAGCTTGCGTCGTACCTTCTCGCCGGCGCCACCCTCGAAGAGGACGTTGTCGGGAAGGACGTTCGAAGAGGACGTTGTCGGGAAGGACGACGGCCGCACGACCGCCAACAGCCGTCAGCCGTCAGCCGTCAGCCGTCAGCCGTCAGCCGTCAGCCGTCAGCCGTCAGCCGTCAGCCGTCAGCCGTCAGCCGTCAGCCGTCAGCGACATGATGTGTGGCCGGTCGACCGCCAGCGAGCCCTCCAGGCCCGTGATGGCGTCCACCTGGGCCATGCGCAGGCCGTGCGTCTCCAGGAGCGGCATGCTCGTGCGGAGGGCCGCGCGGAAGGTGGGGGCGTCCGGTTCCTCGTCGGCCCGCTTCATCCAAGCGGCGATGGTCTCGGGGCGGTGGAAGGTGAAGACCTCGCGGGATCGGGCGTCGGGGTCGGCCCGGTTGAGGAAGTACGTCTCGGCGCCCGTGCTGACGTAGCGGAACGCGAAGGGCTCGTCGCGGCGCCAGACCGCCATCGCATGTTCTCTGAGCACGCCGGCCGCGTAGCGCTCGTTCTGGGCGAGCGCGCCGGCGAGCGGTGTGCCCTCGCGTTTGGCCTCGATGACTCCGACGATCTTCCCGTCGACGTAGAGGACGTAGTCGGCACGCCCCGTGGCGAGGGTGAACTCCTCGACGGCCACGCCCCTGCCCGCGAGCGGGTTGGTGTCCGCCTTGCTCTGGATCAGCCAACCCGCCTTCGTCAGCATCGCGTCGATCTTCTTGCGGGCCTGCACCTCGTTGAGTGGCGCGGGCCTCTGCGCGCGCTCCACGATCGCGTCGCGGGCCGAGGAGGCGATCCTGCGGGGCTGGACGCGCTCCCTGTCGTACCGCTGCTGGTGGGCCGCACGCAGTTCGGTGACTTGAGCCCTGAGTTCCTCGATCTGGGCGGCGTACGCCGACTTCGCCCGCTGTGCGCTGGCGATGAGTTCTTCCGCCTCGGCGCGGGCGCGACGCTCCGCCTCAAGGCGGTCACTGGTCTCGGACAGCTTGACGCGTGACTCCGCCAGCGCGCGACGGTGGCCTTCCAGCGTCTCCTGGAGTTCCGCGATCTCCTCGGGGTCGGCAGACTGCACGTCCACCGGAAGCGTCGGCGGGACGAAGGCCGCGACGGTCCGCTTGCCACCCATCGCGCGGTCGAAGAGATCACCGAGCTGCCAGCACAGCTTCAGTGCTTCGAGCGCCTTCATCGTGTCGAAGAGGTGGTTGTGCGCGGCGTCGTTGCGGCCCCGGCGCAGCTTGTCGAACGCCTCGCGGCTCCAGCCGACGAGCACGCCCGCCCGGGTGAGCGCGTTGAGGCGGTCGAACTGGGTCGTGCCCTGGACGCGCGTGCCGGTGCGGGTGACGAACTCCTCCGCGAGCACCTCACCGAACTGTCCGGCGCTCACATAGGCGGCGTTCGGGTTGGTGAAGACCGTCAGTTCCGCCTGCGAGCCGTAGATGGCCAGGAGCGGCTGATAGCCGAACAAGCGACCGAAGTTGGGTGACGCCTTCGCCACCTGCCGAAGCCGGTCGTCAGCGTTTCCGTTCCGCCCGTCCATGCCCTGCCCGTCCACGCGCCCCCGCCTCAGCCTTCGCTTGTCCCAGGACGGTCAAGCTTACGGAGGAGGACAGCGGGAAGCAGCGGAACGGGGACAACGGCGCAAGGGCAGTCTCCGGTCGCCCGTGTGCGCCGGAGACACACCCGTACCGCGGGTCAGAACTTGATGCTGCCGATCATGCTGGCGACGTTGGTCGTCAGATCGCTGATCGTCGGCGCGATGGTCGAGGATGCCAGATAGAAACCGAGCAGCATGCAGACGACCGCATGCCCGCCCTTCAGACCCGACTTCTTGATCAGCAAGAAGACGATGATCGCCAGCAGCACCACCGCCGAAATCGAGAGTGCCACGGCGGCTCACCTCCAAAGATCCCAGGGACGCGGGGGGTTCGGGTATGGGGGTTGTAGATCGGTACAGCAAATCCATGCGCAAGCCAGCAGGTTCATACCCACGCAGCGGTAGTGATCATAACTATGCGTGCTCGCGCATCGCTCGGCGCACGGCCGCACAAGGGGGCGCATGGCCAATATGGTCGGGGCATGAAGACCGAGGCTGTCTCATTCCCCCGCCGGCACGCCCGCACCCAGCGTTTCTCGCTCGGCGCGCCGCGCGCGTTCACCGTGGCCCCCGACGGCTCCCGCGTGGCGTTTCTGCGCTCCGGTTCCGGTACGGACCGGGCCAATTCCCTGTGGATTCTCGATGTGCCGAGCGGCGAGGAGCGCCTCGCGGCCGATCCGCGCACCCTGCTCGGCGGCGCCGACGAACACCTCTCGGCACAGGAGCGGGCCCGTCGCGAACGCAGCCGTGAGGGCGGTGCCGGCATCGTCGGCTACGCCACCGACGCGACCCTGGAGCTGGCGTCTTTCGCCTTGTCAGGGCGGCTTTTCACGGCGGAGCTCAGGGCCGGCACGACACGCGAACTCACGGTCCCCGGACCGGTGATCGACCCGCGCCCGTCTCCCGACGGCCGCCATGTCGCGTACGTCGCGGAGGGCGCCCTGCGGGTCGTGGGCGCCGACGGCGCGGGCGACCGGGCGCTGGCGGAGCCCGACTCGGAACAGGTCACCTATGGACTGGCCGAGTTCATCGCGGCCGAGGAGATGGGGCGTTCGCGCGGCTTCTGGTGGTCGCCGCGGTCCGACCGGCTGCTCGTGGCCCGGGTGGACGACACGCCGGTACAGCGGTGGTGGATCGCCGACCCCGCCCACCCCGAGCGTGAGCCACATCATGTCGCCTACCCGGCGGCGGGCACCGAGAACGCGGACGTACGGCTGTTCGCCTACGACCTCGAAGGGGGGCGCGTGGAGGTCTCCTGGGACCGGGCACGCTACCCCTACTTGGCGCGTGTGCACTGGTCAGAGGCGGGTGCACCGCTGCTGCTCGTACAGGCGCGCGACCAGCGCAGCCAGCTGTTCCTCGCCGTGGACCCGGGGTCGGGGGCGACCCGGATGGTGCACGCCGACGAAGATCCAACATGGCTTGAACTGTTCGGTGGAGTGCCCTGCTGGAGCCCCGCCGGACAGCTGGTCCGGATCGCGGACGAGGGCGGCGCCCGGGTGCTCGCGGTGGGTGAACGGCCGCTCACGGGCGCCCAGTTGCACATCCGTGCGGTTCTCGACGTGACCGCCGATGACGTGCTGGTTTCCGCGTCCGCCGGCGAGGAGGCCGAGTCCCCCGAAATCGGCGAGGTACACGTCTATCGCGTCAACGAACTCGGCGTGGAGCGCGTGTCCCAGGAGCCCGGCGTGCACACCGCCGCGCGCGCCGGGGGCGTGACCGTATTGGTGTCCGCCGCGCTGGACCGGCCGGGCGCCCACGTCCAGGTGCTGCGTGACGGAAAACATCTGGCAACTGTCACGTCGTACGCCGAAGATCCCGGTTTGTCCCCGCGCGTGACGCTCACCGAGGGGGGCGCACGCCGAATTCCGTGCGCCGTGCTTATGCCACGGGACTACCACGGGGACACTCCCCTTCCGGTTTTGCTCGATCCCTACGGGGGTCCGCACGGCCAGCGCGTGGTCGCCGCGCACAACGCCCACCTCACCTCCCAGTGGTTCGCCGACCAGGGTTTCGCGGTGGTCGTCGCGGACGGGCGGGGCACCCCCGGCCGCTCCCCGGCCTGGGAGAAGTCCGTCAAGGACGACATCGCGGCGATCGCCCTTCAGGACCAGGTCGACGCCCTCCAGGCACTCGCCGCGGACTTCCCGCTCGACCTGACCAAGGTGGCCGTCCGCGGTTGGTCCTTCGGCGGCTACCTCGCCGCGCTCGCCGCCCTGCGCCGTCCGGACGTCTTCCACGCGGCGGTGGTGGGCGCCCCGGTGACCGACCTGCGCCTGTACGACACCCACTACCAGGAGCGCTACATCGGCCACCCGGGCGAGCAGCCGGAGGTGTACCGCCGCAACTCGGTGATCGACGACACGGGCCTGGTCGACGCGGCCGAACCGCATCGCCCGATGATGATCATCCACGGCCTGGCGGACGACAACGTGGTGGTGGCCCACTCACTGCGCCTGTCCAGCGCCCTGCTGGCCGCGGGCCGCCCGCACGAGGTCCTGCCACTGTCGGGCGTGACCCACATGACCCCACAGGAACAGGTGGCGGAGAACCTGCTGCTGCTCCAGCTGGACTTCCTCCGGCGCGCTCTGGGACTGGACTGAGCGACAGCGCTCCACCGAGCACCGCAACCCATAAGTGAGGAACCACGACGAAGCACCAGCCAGGTCCGCGAGAGCGGCGCCGGTTTAGGCGCGAAAAGGGGCAACGGGCCGGGACGACATGGCGCGTCCCGGCCCGTTTACGGCACCCGCACGGCCGTACGTTGATTACAGTGCCGCGTCCGTATATCGGGACCGGGTCGCCGAAGTTGCCTGTGTGTTAACGCGATTGACCCCGGTTCATGTCCTTATGCACCCCCGTCGGCAAGATCGTCCGGCGGCCCCTCCGGCGGCACCACCCGCTTCTCCTCCGCGAAGTGACACGCCGAGTCATGGGCCGCCGGCCCCGGCACCAGCCGGAACACGTCGGGCACCGCGAGCATTGGCACCTCGATCGCGCAGCGCTCCCGCGCCTTCCAGCACCGCGTGCGGAATCGGCACCCCGACGGAACGTTCGTCGGCGACGGGACGTCCCCGCTCAGGATGATCCGCTCCCGGTGTTCCCGGGCCTCCGGATCCGGCACCGGCACCGCGGAGAGCAGGGCCTGGGTGTAGGGGTGGGTCGGGTGCTCGTAGATCTCCTCGTCCTTGCCGATCTCCACGATCCGCCCGAGGTACATCACCCCGACCCGGTCCGAGATGTGCCGCACGATCGACAGGTCGTGGGCGATGAAGACGTACGACAGGTCGAAGTCGTTCTGGAGCCGGTCGAGCAGGTTGATCACCTGGGCCTGGACGGAGACGTCCAGCGCGGACACCGGCTCGTCCGCGACGATCACCTCGGGGCGGAGCGCCAGCCCCCGTGCGATGCCGATGCGCTGCCGCTGGCCGCCGGAGAACTGGTGCGGATAGCGGTTGATGTACTCGGGGTTGAGACCCACGACGTCCAGCAGGTCCTTGACCCGCTTGCGCCGGTCGCCCTTCGGGGCCACCTCGGGGTGGATCTCGTACGGTTCCCCGATGATGTCGCCCACGGTCATCCGGGGGTTGAGCGAGGTGTACGGGTCCTGGAAGACCATCTGGATGTTGCGGCGGACGGCCCTCAGCGCCCGCCCGCTCAACCTGGTGATGTCCTCGCCCTTGTACTTGATCGACCCCGCCGTCGGCCGCTCGAGATTGACGAGCATCTTGGCAACCGTCGACTTGCCGCAGCCGGACTCCCCGACGATGCCGAGGGTCTCTCCTTTGTTGAGCACGAAGTCGACACCGTCAACGGCCTTGACCGCACCGATCTGCTTCTTGATCAAGATGCCCCGCGTCAAGGGGTAGTACTTGACCAGTCCACTCACTTCCAGGATCGGCTCAACCGTCGCGTCAACCATTGAGGCACTCCCTCCAGAAGTGACAGGCGCTGCCCCGGTGCTGATCCACCTCGTACAGCGGTGGCTCGTCGGTGCGGCACACGTCCTGTGCCATGGGGCAGCGCGGGTTGAAGGCGCACCCCGGAGGGATGTGCATGAGGTTGGGCGGCAGGCCCTTGATGGCGTAGAGCTCCTGCCCCTTCTGGTCCAGGCGCGGGATGGAGTCGAGGAGCCCGCGCGTGTACGGATGCGCCGGCGCCTTGTAGATGTCGTGCACCGGCGCGGACTCGACGATCCGCCCCGCGTACATCACGGCGATCCGGTCGGCGACGTCCGCGACCACGCCCAGGTCGTGGGTGATCAGGATCAGCCCCATGCGGTACTCGCGCTGCAACTCCGCGAGCAGGTCCATGACCTGGGCCTGGACGGTCACGTCCAGCGCCGTGGTCGGCTCGTCGGCGATGATGAGCGCCGGTTCCAGGGCCAGCGCCATGGCGATCATGATGCGCTGGCGCATGCCCCCGGAGAACTGGTGCGGATAGTCCCGCACCCGCTGGGCGGCGCCCGGGATCCGCACCCGGTCCATCAGCTCGACCGCCTTGGCCCGCGCGGCCTTCCTGGACATCCCCCGGTGCACGACGAACATCTCGCCGAGCTGGTCGCCCACGCTCAGCACCGGGTTCAGCGCCGACAGCGCGTCCTGGAAGATCATGGCCATCTCGGCGCCCCTGATCTTCCGCCGCTCCTCTTCCCTGAGCTTCAGCAGATCCCGCCCCCGGAAGAGGATCTCGCCCCCGCCGATCCGCCCCGGTGGCGTGTCCAGGATCCCCATCACCGCCTGGGCCGTGACCGACTTACCGGATCCGGACTCCCCCAGCACGGCCAGCGTCTCCCCGGCGTCGACCGCGTAGGAGACCCCGTTGACCGCCTTCGCGATCCCGTCCCGGGTGCGGAACTCCACGTGCAGGTCGCGCACTTCGAGCAGCACGGCGGCGCTCACCTCAGCTTCGGGTCGAGGGCGTCGCGCACCGCGTCGCCGAGCATGATGAAGGCCAGGACGGTGAGCGCGAGGGCCCCGGAGGGCCACAGCAGGGCGTGCGGGGCGTTGCGGATGTAGGGCGAGGCGGCGGAGATGTCGATGCCCCAGGAGACGCTGGGCGGCTTCAGCCCGACGCCGAGGTACGACAGGGTCGCCTCCAGTGCGATGTAGGTGCCGAGCGCGATGGTCGCCACGACGATCACGGGGGCCACCGCGTTGGGCGCGATGTGCCGCAGCAGGATCCGGGAGTTGGAGGCGCCGAGCGCGCGGGCGGCCTGGACGTAGTCGTTCTGTTTGGCGGTGATCACCGAGCCGCGGGCGATCCGGGAGATCTGCGGCCAGCCGAGCAGCACCATGAACCCGATGACCGGCCAGACCGTGTTGCTGGTCACCACGGAGAGCAGGACGAGACCGCCGAGGACGACCGGGATCGCGAAGAAGACGTCGGTGATCCTGGACAGCACCGAGTCCCAGAACCCGCCGAAGAACCCGGCGAGCCCGCCGAGCACCGACCCGAGGATCGCGACCCCGAGCGTGGCGCAGACGCCCACCGTGACGGACGTACGGGCCCCGTAGACGGTCCGTGTGTAGACGTTGCAGCCCTGTCCGTCGTACCCGAAGGGCGCGCCCGGCTGGGAGCCCTCCTGGGCCTTGGCGAGGTCGCACTTGAGGGGGGAGCCGGAGGCGATCAGGGACGGCCACAGGGAGATGACGACGAGGAAGAGGATGACGAGGGCGGAGACGATGAAGACCGGGTTGCGGCGCAGGTCCCGCCAGGCGTCGGACCAGAGCGAGCGCGGCTTGTCGGACGGGCCGGTGCCGAGCGGTCCACCGGGTGTCCGCTCCAGCGTCTCCGCCTCGGTCGCCGCCAGGTCCATCGCCCCGCCCATGCCCGTCCCCGCGATGGCCCGGTCCGGCTCGAACGGCTGCTCAGGCATAGCGGATCCTCGGGTCGAGTACGGCGTAGAGGAGGTCCACCAGCAGGTTGGCCACCAGGAACACCAGGACCAGCACCGTCACGAAGCCCACGACCGTCTGGGTGTTCTGCCGCAGGATCCCCTGGTAGAGCTGGTAGCCGACGCCGTGGATGTTGAAGATCCGCTCGGTGACGATGGCGCCGCCCATGAGGGCGCCGATGTCGGTGCCGATGAAGGTGACGACGGGGATGAGGGAGTTGCGCAGCAGGTGCCGTGCGATGACCCGGCGCCTGGGCAGCCCTTTGGCAATGGCCGTACGGACGTAGTCGCTCCGTCTGTTCTCGGCGATGGAGGTACGGGTCAGCCGGGTGACATAGGCGAGCGACACGGAGGCGAGCACCAGCCCCGGCACGATCAGCTCGCCGAAGGTGGCGTCCGGGGAGACGGAGGGTTTGATCCAGCCCCACTCCACGCCGAGCAGGAGCTGGAGCAGCAGGCCGGTGACGAAGGTCGGTACGGAGATGACGACCAGGGTCGCCAGCAGCACCCCGGTGTCGACGGGCCGCCCGCGCCGCAGGCCGGTGAGGACGCCGAGGGTGATGCCGATGACGACCTCGAAGACGATGGCCACGATCGTCAGCCGGATGGTGACGGGGAACGCGGTGGACATCAGCTCGGTGACCGGCTGTCCGTTGAACGCCGTACCGAAGTCCCCGGTGAAGACGTTCCCCATGTAGGTGAGGTATTGCTGCCACACCGGCTTGTCGAGTCCGAACTCCTTCTTCAGCTGGGCGGCGGTCGCCGGATCGCAGGCCCGTTCTCCGCACAGCCCGGCGATCGGGTCGCCCATGACGTTGACCATGAGGAAGATCAGCAGCGTGGCTCCGACGAACACCGGGATCATCTGGAGCAGCCGCCGGACGACATAGCGCCCCATGCCGCGTCAGCTGACCTTGATCTCGTTGTACACGGGGACGCTGAACGGATTGAGGGCCACGTTCGAGAGCCGCTCGGAGTGGCCGGCGCTGCCGTTCTGGTACCAGAGCGGAATGGCCGCCATGTTGTCGCGGACGACTTCCTCGGCCTTCTGGAAGGTGCCGACGGCCTTGGCGGTGTCGGTCTCGGCGTTGGCCTGGTCGACGAGCTTGTCGAAGTCCTTGTCGGACCACTTGCCGTCGTTGGAGGAGGCGTTGGTGTAGTAGAGCGGCTGGAGGAAGTTCTGGATGAGCGGGTAGTCCATCTGCCAGCCCGCGCGGAACGGCCCGGTCATCTTGTGCCGGCCGATCTGGTTGCGGAAGTCGGCGAAGGTGCCCACCGGGTTCCCGACGCACGCCTTGTCGTTGCCGAGCGCGTTGTTGATGGAGTTGCACACGGCGTCCACCCACATCCTGTGCGAGCCGGTGTCGGCGTTGTACGTGATCTTGAACTGTCCGCCGGGCAGCCCACCACCCTCCTGGATGAGCTTCTTGGCCTGGGCCGGGTCGTAGTCACAGGCGCTCCCGCACAGCCCCTCCTTGAAGCCGCCCGCCGTGCCGAGCACCGGCGAGGTCCAGTCGGTGGCCGGGGTGCGGGTGTTCTGGAAGATCGTGTCGGTGATCTGTTTGCGGTTGATGGCCATGGAGAGCCCGGTGCGGACCTTCGCCGATCCGCTCTGGTTCCAGGCGCTGTCGTAGTAGGGGAAGGCGAGGGTCTGGATGATGCCGGCCGGGGTGTTGATGTAACGGTCGCCGAGGTCGTTCTTGACGTTCTTCAGCTGCGAGGCCGGGACGTCGTCGACGAGGTCGAGGTTGCCGGCGATGAGGTCGGTGTAGGCGGTGTCGCTGTCCGTGTAGACCTTGAGGGTCACGCCGCCGTTCTGCGCCTTGTCGGCACCGGGATAGCCGTCCCACTTCTTCAGGGCCATCTGCGAGCCCTTGGTGTACGACTCGATGCGGTACGGCCCGTCGCCGACCGGCTGCTTCAGCCAGCCCGCGTGGTCGGTGAAGAAGGACCGGGGCAGCGGGGCGAAGGCCGCGTAGCCGAGGGTGTCGGGAAAACTGGAGAACTTCTGGTTCAGCTTCACGGTGAAGGTCTGGTCGTCGACGACCTTCAGACCGGAGAGCGCCTCGGTGCTCTGGCTGCCGCTGTCGGGGTGGACCTTGTCGTATCCCTCGATGTATCCGAAGAAGTAGGCGTTCTTCTGGTTGTTCTTGAGGCTCGCCCCGTAGTTCCAGGCGTCGACGAAGGAGTGGGCGGTCACCTTCTCGCCGTTGGAGAAGGTCCAGCCGTCCTTGACGGTGATCGTGTAGTTCTGCGAGTCGCTCGTGTCGATCTTCTGGGCGAGCATGTCCTGGGCCTTGCCGGTCTTCGGGTCGTACTTCTTCAGGCCCCGGAAGATCATGTCGAGGACCTTGCCGCCCTGTACCTCGTTGGTGTTGGCGGGCTCCAGGGGGTTCTGCGGGTCGCCCCAGGAGGAACTGAGCACGCCGCTGTCGCCGCCGCCCCCGCCGCTGCCTCCGCCGCCCCCGCAGGCCGTGGCGGCGAGCGCCGTCACCGCCGCGCAGGCCGCCCATCGGGCGTGCGTGGCTGAACGCATGGCGTGCCTCCTCCGTGAAGGGTGATCCGCGAATGATGTGCTACCGGTCAATATCATCAGAAATGGCGCATAACACATATTCACTGCACCCATCCGCAGGACAACCCACCCGGAGGAGTGGCGCCATCCGGCTGGCGGCGCCTTCGCCGGGCGTCCACCCGCCACGACGAGGCACGTTTCACGGCGGCCGCATCCGGCATCAGGCGGCGCCAGCGTCCCACCAGGCCCCTTTTGCCGGTCTAGACCAATAATGATCCGATGGGGCGTCAACTCGCCTTTTCCGCAGGCCACACTGGATCCACGCGCCGTTGACGCACCCAGACAGCCGCTGATAGACACACTCATCACCCCACTGGCGTCACCAGGCGAGAACCCGGCCCTGAAGTCCGAGCAAGCGTCCCTGTGCGAGCGATGACGCGAGGTCACGATCCATGAGCCCACAAGCCCAGCACAGCGCAAGTCGTTCCCACCCGAGAAGCCCACGCCCCCGTACGCCCCGGCTCGTGGCAGCCGCCGGCGCCCTCACCCTGACGGTCTCGGCATTACTCGCGACCCCGCTCGACCCGGCCCCCCAACAGGCCGAGGCCGCCCAGGGCGACAAGGTGCTCACTGTCGCGGTCGCCCAGAGCGTCGACTCGCTGAGCCCCTTCCTGGCGGTGCGTCTGCTCAGCTCCAGCCTCCAGCGGCTGATGTACGAGTACCTCACCGACTACGACCCCGGGGACGCGCACCCGATTCCCGGTCTGGCCACCAAGTGGGCCGCGTCCGCCGACAAGCTCACCTGGACGTACACGATCCGCTCCGACGCGAAGTGGTCGGACGGGCAGAAGGTGACCGCCGAAGACGCGGCATGGACGTTCGACAAGCTGATGACGGACCAGGCGGCCGCCACCGCGAACGGCAACTTCGTCACCAACTTCCGCAGAGTGACGGCCCCAAGCCCCACCAAGCTGGTCATCGAACTGAAGAAACCGCAGGCCACGATGACCGCCCTGGACGTGCCGATCGTGCCCGAGCACATCTGGAAGAACGTCTCGGACTTCTCGAAGTTCAACAACGACGACAAGTTCCCCGTCGTCGGCGACGGGCCGTTCGTCCTCACCGACTACAAGGCGGACAGCTACGTCCGGCTCAAGGCCAACAAGGACTTCTGGCGCGGCGCCCCCAAGTTCGACGAGCTGGTCTTCAAGTACTACAAGGACCAGGACGCCGCCGTGGCCGCCCTGCGCAAGGGCGAGGTCTCCTTCGTCGCGGGCGCGCCCGCCCTGACGCCCGCTCAGGCGTCCTCCCTTCACGGGCAGAAGGACATCCACGTCAACGACGCCCCGGGCCGCCGCTTCTACGCCCTCGCCACCAACCCGGGCGCACAGGCGAAGAACGGCCAGAAGTTCGGCGACGGCGACCCCTCCCTGCTCGACGAGCGGGTGCGACACGCGCTGTTCCTGGCCGTCGACCGGAAAACCATCGTCGACAAGGTGTTCCAGGGGCACGCGGTCGAAGGCCAGGGCTATCTCCCGCCGCGCTTCTCCACGTACTTCTGGAAGCCGTCGGCCGGCCAGGAACTCGCCTACGACCCCGCGAAGGCAGCCCAGCTCCTCGACCAGGCCGGCTACAAGAAGAACGCCGACGGCAAACGGGTCGGCAAGGACGGCAAGCCGCTGAACTACCGCGTCCTGTGCCATGCCACCGACCCCAACGACAAGGCCGTGGGCCAGTACCTCAAGGAGTGGTGGGCCGACCTCGGCATCGGCACGACCCTCGACTGCCTGGACAACGTCACCGACCCATGGCTCGCGGGCAAGTACGACCTGGCCTTCGACGGCTGGTCCGTCAACCCCGACCCGGACTACGTGCTGTCCATCCACACCTGCGCCGCCCTGCCCGCCACCCCGAAGGACACCGGCGCGACCGACAACTTCGTCTGCGACAAGACGTACGACGACCTGTACGCCAAGCAGCTCGCCGAGTACGACTCCGCCGAACGGGCCACCCTCGTGAAGCAGATGGAGTCGCGGCTGTACGACCTGGGGTACATGAACGTCATGGCGTACCCGAACGCCGTCGAGGCCTACCGCACCGACCAGATCAAGTCGATCGAGACCATGCCCAAGGCCGCCGGCAACATCTACGGCCAGGACGGCTACTGGAGCTGGTGGTCGGCGGTACCGGCGGGCTCCGGAAGCTCCCCCGGGGGCAGTTCGACCGGGGTCGTCGCCGGGATCGTCGCGGGTGTCGTGGTCCTCGCCGGCGCCGGAGTGTTCTTCGCGCGGCGCCGCCGCGCCACCGCCGACGACCGCGAGTAGCCCATGCAGCCGACTGCTCGCGACGCGGTGTCCGCGTCGGCCGACACGGCCGCCGTACCGGTTCCGGACGGTCCGGCGGCCCGCGGACCGCGGGCGCGCACGGCCGCCGCGTATCTGCGCTACGGGGCGGCCAAGGCGGGCGGTGCCGCCGTCTCGCTGCTCGCCGTCCTCGTCACCGGCTTCTTCCTCTTCCGGCTGATCCCCGGCGACCCGGTCAAGACCATGACGGGCGGCCGGCCGGTCTCGGCCGCGCAACTGGCCGAGTACCGCAAGGAGTTCGGACTCGACCTGCCGGTGTGGGAGCAGTTCACGGACTACTGCCGCAAGGCGCTCACCGGCGACCTGGGCACGTCGTACCAGTTCCGCACCCCGGTCGTCGACAAGATCGGCGAGGCGCTGCCGAACACACTGCTGCTGACCGGCACGGCCTTCGTGCTCTACACCGCGCTCGGGATGTTCCTCGGCACCCGTTCGGCATGGCGGCACGGCCGGCTCGGCGACCGGCTCAACACCGGCCTGGCGCTGGTCCTGTACTCCGTCCCGTCGTTCTGGCTCGGCCTGCTGGCGATCATCGTGTTCGGCGTGGGCCTCGGCCCCGTCCCCGGGCTGTTCCCGACCGGCGGCATGGAGACGGGCGGCAAGGAGGGCTTCGCCTACGTCCTCGACGTCGCCCACCATCTCGTCCTGCCGGTGCTCACCCTCGTCGCGGTCGAGTACGGGCAGACGCTGCTGGTCACCCGCTCGGCACTGCTCGACGAGATGGGCAGCGACTACCTCACCACCGCCCGCGCCAAGGGCCTGAGGGACGACCTGGTGCGCCGCCGGCACGCGGTACCGAACGCGCTGCTGCCCACGGTCACCCTGGTCTTCGTCAACCTCGGCCGGACCGTCGCGGGCGTCATCCTGGTCGAGACCGTCTTCTCCTGGCCGGGCCTCGGCGGACTCTTCTACCAGGCCCTGAGCGTGCCCGACCTGCCCCTGGTGCAGGGGCTGTTCCTCTTCTTCGCCTCGGCGGTGATCATCATGAACACTCTGGCCGACCTGGTCTATCCACTGCTCGACCCCCGGGTGGGCCGATGACGGCCGAGGCCACCCCGCCGGCGCCGGAGACCGGGGCCCCAGGGGCCGGGGCTCCCGAGGCCGCCGGACCGCACGCGCTGGCCTGGCAGCGCCGCCGCCGCTCCGCCGTACGGTTCTGGCGGCAGTACCGCACCCACCGCGCCGGGCTGGTCGGCCTGACCGCGCTCGTCCTGTTCGCCCTGGTGGCGCTGACCGCGCCCCTGACGGTCGGCTCCGGCGTGGCCGGGGTGACCACCGCGCCGGGCGGTCCGCTGGAGGCGCCGAGCGGTGAGTTCCCGCTGGGCACCGACCGGTTCGGGCGTGATCTGCTCGGCCTGGTGGTGTGGGGGTCGCGGATCTCGCTCCTGGTCGGGCTGCTGGCGGCGGTGCTGTCGGTCGTGATCGGTACGGTCGTCGGCGTCACCTCCGGGCACTTCCGGGGGGCCTACGCGACCGTGCTGATGCGGATCACGGACTGGTTCCTGGTGATGCCGGCGCTGGTGCTCGCCATCGCGCTGGCCACCGTGATGTCCCGGTCGCTGGGCACGGTGATCCTCGCCATCGGCGTCACCTCCTGGCCGACGACGGCCCGGCTGGTGCGCGCGCAGACGCTCGCGGTGGAGTCCCGGCCGTACATCGAACGGGCCCGGGCGCTCGGCGGCGGCCACTGGCACGTGATGACCCGGCATGTGCTGCCCAACGTGATGCCGCTGGTCCTCGCCCAGACCACCCTGATGATCTCCTCGTCGGTCCTCGCCGAGGCGACGCTGGCCTTCCTCGGCCTCGGTGATCCGACGGTCATCTCGTGGGGCGGGCTGTTGCAGGACGCGCGCGAGGCGGGGGCGGTCAGCGCCGGGGACTGGTGGTATCTGGTGCCGCCGGGCATCGCGATCGCGGCGGTCGCTCTGGCGTTCACGCTGTGCGGGCGCGCGGTGGAGTCCGTCCTCAACCCCAGGCTGGGGGTGGCCCGTTGACGCTGCTGGAGGTCCGGAACCTGGAGGTGGCCTACCCCGGCGGAGCGGTCGCGGTGCGGGGCGTGGACCTGTCGCTGGCGGCGGGGCGGAAGCTCGGCATCGCGGGCGAGTCGGGCTGCGGCAAGTCCACGCTGGCCCTCGCGCTGCTCAGGCTGCTGCCGGCCGGGACGCGGGTGTCCGGGGAGGTCGTGCTGAACGGCGAGGACGTGCTGGCCATGCGCTGGGGGCAGGTACGGGCGGTGCGCTGGGCGGGCGCCTCGATCGTCTTCCAGGGGGCGATGCACTCGCTCAATCCGGTGCACCGCGTAGGCGACCAGATCGCCGAGCCGATCCTGCTGCACCGCAGGGCGACGGCGGCCGCGGCGCGCAGACGGACCGGCGAGCTGCTGGACCACGTGGGGCTGCCGGCGTCCCGCGCCTCCGCGTACCCGCACGAGCTCTCCGGCGGGCAGCGCCAGCGGGTGATGATCGCCATGGCGCTGGCCTGCGACCCACGGCTGATCATCGCGGACGAGCCGACCACGGCCCTGGACGTGATGATCCAGGCGCAGATCCTGCGGCTGATCGAACAGCTCGTCGCGGAGCAGGACGTGGGCCTGATCATGATCAGCCACGACCTGGCGGTGCTCGCCGACACCTGCGACCGGCTCATGGTGATGTACGCGGGCCGTGCCGTCGAGGAGGGCCCGGCCCGCCAGGTCTACGAGGACGCCCGGCACCCGTACGCCAGGGCGCTGTCGGCGGCGTTCCCGCGCATCGGCGACCCCGCCTCCCGGTTCGCCCCGCGCGGCCTGGCCGGTGACCCGCCCGACCCGTCCGCGCTGCCGCCGGGCTGCGCGTTCCATCCGCGCTGTCCGGTGGCACTGGACCGGTGTGCCACGCAGGACCAGGTGCTGCGGGACGCCGAGCCGGGCCGCCGGGCCGCCTGTGTGCACGTGGCGGCGGCGCCCGGAGCGACGGCCGCGGCCGAGGACACGAGGAGCGCCTCATGACGACGACACCCCCGCCGCTGCTCAGCGCCCAGGGGCTCCATGTGGCCTTCCCCGGACGCCACGGCGCCCCGGGGGCCCGGGCCGTGGACGGCGTCGAACTGGACATCCGGGCCGGGGAGATCGTGGCGCTGGTCGGCGAGTCCGGCTGCGGCAAGACGACGCTGGCGCGCTCGCTGCTCGGCCTGGTGACGCCGACCGCGGGACGGATCTCGTTCGCCGGGAAGCCCCTGGAGTACTCCTCGCGGGCGCTGCGGGCGTACCGCAGGCGGGTGCAGCTGGTGCTGCAGGATCCGACGGGCTCGCTGAATCCCCGGCACACGGTGTACGACGCCGTGGCCGAGGGGCTGCGGATCCACGGCCTCACGGGAAACGAGCGGGCGAAGGTCGCCGAGGCACTCGGCCACGCGGGACTGCGTCCACCGGAACGCTTCTTCCTGCGCTACCCGCACGAGCTGTCCGGAGGGCAGCGCCAGCGCGTGGTCATCGCGGGCGCGCTGGTCCTCGAACCCGAACTCATCGTCGCCGACGAGCCGGTGGCCTCCCTCGACGCCTCCGTGCGCGGCGAGATCCTGGCGCTGCTGCTGCGGCTGCGCGCCGAGCTGGGCCTGGCCGCGCTGGTGGTCACCCATGACCTCGGTCTGGCCTGGAACATCGCCGACCGGGTCGCGGTGATGTACCTGGGCCGGATCGTGGAGACGGGCGAGGTCGAACAGGTCCTCACGGCTCCCCGGCACCCGTACACCCAGGCGCTGTTGTCGGTGCTGCCCGAGGCGCCGGGTGAGCGCGTGGTGCTGACCGGCGAGCCGCCCGACCCCTCCCGCATCCCCGCGGGCTGCCGTTTCCACGTCCGCTGTCAGATCCTGGCGAGCGGGGAGGCGGAGCGGGCGGGCGTCGCGGACGCCTGCCGGGGCCAGGACCTGGAGGTGCTGGGCGGAGCGGGCGGCACACAGGTGGCGTGCCACTGGGCCCGGGCCCGGATCACGGCGTGAGACCGGCCGGCGCTCCGGCATCCGGAGCGTCTCCTCGGGACATGCCGGTTCCCGGTACCCCTGAAGGAGGTACCGGGAACCGGTGGTGGTGGTGCCGGGACGTCAGGCCGCGTGGACGACGTCCTTCTCCTCGGCGAAGTGGCAGGCCGACTCGTGGGCCGCCGGGGTGTCCGAGGTCTTGAAGCGCTCGGGGATCGCCAGCAGCGGAACCTCCTCGGCGCACTTGTCCTGGGCCTTCCAGCAGCGGGTGCGGAAGCGGCAGCCGGACGGCGGGTTGGCCGGAGAGGGCACGTCGCCGGTGAGGATGATCCGCTCGCGCTGCTCCCGGTCCTGCGGATCCGGCACGGGCACGGCCGACAGCAGGGCCTGGGTGTAGGGGTGCGTCGGGTGCTCGTAGATCTGCTCGTCCGTGCCGATCTCGGCGAGCTTGCCGAGGTACATGACCCCGACCCGGTCCGAGATGTGCCGGACGATCGACAGGTCGTGGGCGATGAAGATGTAGGAGAGGTTGAACTCGTCCTGCAGCCCCTCCATCAGGTTGATGACCTGTGCCTGGACGGACACGTCGAGGGCCGAGACCGGCTCGTCGCAGATGATGACCTCCGGGTTGAGCGCCAGGCCGCGCGCGATGCCGATGCGCTGCCGCTGTCCGCCGGAGAACTGGTGCGGGTACCGGTTGATGTACTCGGGGTTGAGACCCACGACGTCCAGCAGGTCCTTGACCCGCTTGCGCCGGTCGCCCTTCGGGGCCACCTCGGGGTGGATGTCGTAGGGCTCGCCGATGATGTCGCCGACCGTCATCCGGGGGTTGAGCGAGGTGTACGGGTCCTGGAAGATCATCTGGATGTTCCGGCGGACGGCCTTGAGGGCCTTGCCGGAGAGCCTGGTGATGTCCTGGCCCTTGTAGAAGATCTCGCCGGCCGTGGCCTGCTCCAGGTTCATCAGGAGCTTGGCCACCGTCGACTTGCCGCAGCCGGACTCGCCCACGACGCCCAGGGTCTCGCCCTGGTACAGGTCGAAGGAGACGCCGTCGACGGCCTTCACCGCGCCGATCTGCCGCTTGAAGAGGATGCCCTGCGTCAGCGGGAAGTGCTTGACGAGGTTGCGCACCTGCAGGATCGGTTCGCCTCGGTCCACCGGAGACTCCAGGGCGGCGACCGCCTCGTCCTCGGTGTGCACGTCCGCGACCTCGACGTCGGAGACGTTCGGCGTCGCGTCCGTCGACTCGTCGGTCTTGGTCGACTCAGCCATGGATCGTCTCCTTCCAGAAGTGGCACGCGCTGGCGCGGCCCGGCAGTTCCGTGCCGTCCTGCTCGGTCACCGGGACCAGCACCGGACGGTCGGTGCGGCAGATGTCCTGCGCCCTCTCACAACGCGGGTTGAAGGCACAGCCGCTGGGCACCTTGAGCAGGTTGGGCGGCAGGCCCTTGATCGCGTAGAGATCCTGGCCCTTCTGGTCCAGGCGCGGGATCGAGTCCAGCAGGCCCCGGGTGTAGGGGTGCGCGGGCCGCTTGTACAGCTCGTGCACCGGCGCGGTCTCCACGATCCGGCCCGCGTACATCACGGCGATCTTGTCGGCCACGTCCGCCACGACACCGAGGTCGTGGGTGATGAGGATCAGGCCCATCTGGTACTCACGCTGGAGTTCCGCGAGCAGGTCCATCACCTGGGCCTGGACCGTCACGTCGAGGGCC
Organism: Streptomyces sp. NPDC048254; assembly: GCF_043201895.1. Classification (NCBI taxonomy): domain Bacteria; kingdom Bacillati; phylum Actinomycetota; class Actinomycetes; order Kitasatosporales; family Streptomycetaceae; genus Streptomyces; species Streptomyces sp. NPDC048254. The sequence goes on along the minus strand of NZ_JBICZJ010000002.1, from coordinate 691,000 downwards.
GTGGTCGGCTCGTCGGCGATGATCAGGTCCGGCTCCAGGGCGAGCGCCATCGCGATCATGATGCGCTGGCGCATACCGCCGGAGAACTGGTGCGGGTAGTCGTTCACCCGGGCCGCGGCGGCCGGGATCTTCACCCGGTCCATCAGCTCGACGGCCTTGGCCTTGGCCGCCTTGCGGGACATGCCCTGGTGGACGCGGAACATCTCACCGAGCTGGTATCCCACGCTGAGCACGGGGTTGAGCGCGGAGAGCGCGTCCTGGAAGATCATCGCGATCCGGGCGCCGCGCAGCTTGCGCCGCTCCTCGTTGGACATGGTGAGCATGTCCTGGCCGTAGAAGCGGATCTCCCCCTTGGGGATGCGGGCCGGCGGCATGTCCAGGATGCCCATGATCGCCTGCGCGGTCACGGACTTGCCGGAGCCGGACTCGCCGAGCACGGCGAGGGTCTCCCCCGAGTTCACTGAGTAGTTGACGCCGTTGACGGCGCGGACCACGCCCTCACGGGTCTGGAACTCGACGTGCAGATCGCGCACCTCGAGCAGCGGGCCGGTTCGCTCCGGGTCGCCGGGACGGGGAGCCGGGACGGCGTCCGTCGGGTCGATGATGGTCACGTACGCCTCCCTCAGCGCGTCTTGGGGTCGAAGGCGTCGCGGACCACGTCGCCGAGCACGATGAACGCGAGCACGGTGATGCTCAGCGCACCTGCCGGGAACAGCAGCGCGTGCGGGTTGGTCAGGAACCTGTCCTGGGCGTCGCTGATCATGACACCCCAGGAGATGTTCGGGTACTGGATGCCGATGCCCAGGTAGGACAGGGCGGCCTCGGCGGCGATGTAGACACCGAGGTTCATCGTGGTGATGACGATGACGGGGGCGAGCGTGTTCGGCAGGATGTGCCGGAACGCGATCCGCCGCGAGTCGGCGCCCAACGCACGGGCGGCCATCACGTAGTCGTTGTACTTGTTGCCGATGACCTCGCCGCGCATGATCCGGAAGACCTGGGGCCAGCCGAGGATCGCCATGATGAACGACACCGACCACACGTCGCCGCCGCCCCAGATGGACATGATCAGCAGGCCGCCGATGAGGAGCGGGAGCGCAGAGAAGACCTCGGTGATCCGGGACAGCAGCGCGTCGATCCAGCCGCCGAGCAGGCCGGACAGCATGCCCAGCAGACCGCCGATCAGGGTGGTGGCCACGGTCGTCACCACACCGACGACGATCGAGTTGCGGGTGCCGTACACGGTCCGCGTGTAGATGTCACAGCCCTGGACGTCGTAGCCGAACAGGTGCCCCGACGACGGTCCGTTCATGGAGTACTGCAGCTGGCAGAAACCGTCCGAGAACGGGGAGCGGCCGGTGAACAGGCTGGGTGCGATCGCCAGGGCGAGCAGGCACACGATGATGAGGGCCGTCACGATGAACATGGGCCGCTTGCGGAGATCCGCCCAGCCGTCCTTGAGCAGGCTCGCCTGACGAGCCGCGGCCTTCTCCTCGGCCTCGATCTCCTTGGCGATGGCGGCCTCGTCGGTGGTGGGCCTCTCTATCGTCTTCTCACTCATAACGGATCCTCGGGTCGAGCACGGCGTACAGCAGGTCTACGAGGAGGTTGGCGACCAGGTAGATCAGGACCAGCAGGGTCACCAGACCGACGACGACCGGCCGCTCGCGCAGATAGAGGGACTGGGCCAGCTGACCACCGATACCGGGCATGTTGAACACACGCTCGGTGATGATCGCGCCACCCATGAGAGCGCCGAGGTCGAAGCCCAGGAAGGTGACCACGGGGATCAGGGAGTTGCGCATCGCGTGCACGCCGATGACCCGCCGGGTCGGCAGACCCTTGGCGATCGCGGTACGGACGTAGTCCGCGCGGATCGACTCCGTCATGCTCGTCCGCACGAGGCGCGAGATGTAGGCCATCGAGGTCGAGGCGAGCACGATGGCGGGCAGGATGTAGCTCTGCGGCCAGCCCTTCTCGATACCGGCGACCGGCGTGATCTTCAGGTTCACGCCGAACTCCAGCTGAAGCACGCTACCGAGCACGAAGACCGGGATGGAGATCAGCACGAGCGTCGAGATCAGCACGACGTTGTCGAGGAACTTGCCCTTCTTCAGGGCGGAGAAGATACCCGCGAGGATGCCGATGACACCCTCGATGGCGAACGACGTCAGACCCAGCTTCAGGGTGACGGGGAACCGCTCGGAGACGATCTCCGAGATGGCACGTCCGTTGTACGTCTCGCCGAGGTCACCGGTGAAAACGCCGCTGATGTAGTGCCAGTACTGCTCGTAGAGCGGTTCGTTGAGGTGGTAGTGCGCGCGAAGGATCGCCGCGATGTTGGGGTCGGCGCGCTTGTCGCCGGCCAGTGCCTGGATGGGGTCGCCGGGCAGAGCGAACACCAGGCAGAAGATGATGAACGTGACGCCTATCACCACAGGGATCACCTGCAGGAGGCGGCGCACGACGTATCGGCCCATGGGTACTCCAGAGGGGGGTGCTCGGCCCGACCGCGGCCGGGGGGATCGGCACGGTCGGACGGAAGACGGCAGCAGGAGTGAGCAGGGGAAGGCTATTCCTCCCCCTGCTCACCCCGTACCGCTCTGTGTCAGATCTGTTCAGAACCTGGTCAGCTGAGCTTGACCGTGTCCCACAGGATCTGGTGGCCGGCGATCTTCAGCGACTTGATCTTGTCGCTGAAGCCGGTGTTCAGGGTGTAGAAGTACACAGGGATGTACGGCATGTCCTTGAGGAGGACGTCGTCGGCCGCCTGGTACTTCTTGATGGCCCCTTCGTGCGTCGGAGCCTGGTCGCCCTGGACGAGGAGCTTCTCGAAGTCCTGGTTGACGTAGCCCGAGTAGTTGGAGCCGTTGGCGATGGCGTCCTTGGAGAAGATCGGACGGAGGTAGTTCTCCATGTCCGGGTAGTCCATGGACCAGGCCATACGGAAGGCGCCCTGGTACTTCTTGGCGTCCAGGTCGTTCAGGATGGTCTGGAACTGCTCGAACGGCTTGGCCGTCACCTTGATGCCGAGGGCCTGCTGGATCTGGTTGGCGACAGCCTCGATCCACGCCTTGTGGTCACCGTCGGCGTTGTAGCCGATCTCCAGCGTGTTGCCCGGCAGCCCGCCGCTCTTCTTGTAGAGCTCCTTGGCCGCGCTCGGGTTGTACGTGCAGCTCTCGCCGCAGGCGCCCTTGCGGTAGCCGTCGATGATGGGGCTGATGTAGTCGTCCGCGGGCGTACGGGCACCGAGGAAGATCTTCTCCGCGATCGCCTTGCGGTCGATCGACATGGAGATGGCCTTGCGCAGGTCCGCGCTCTGGAAGGCCTTGTTGTACTTGATCGGGAAGCCGATGTAACCGACGCCGGAGTCCGCCGTGTCCATGTAGTGGCCCGGCAGGTCCTTGTGGTACGTGGGCAGACCCGAGTTGGGGATCGTCAGCAGCGTGTCGAGGTTGCCGGCGACGAGGTCCTTGTACGCGGTGTCCAGGTTCGAGTAGACCTTGAAGTTGACACCCTTGACCTCGATCTTCGAGGCGTCCGGGTACTTGTCGTACTTCGTGACGTCGATCTCTTCGTTGTGCTTGAACGTGCCCTTCATCTCGAAGGGGCCGTTGCCGATCGGAGCCTCGCCGAAGCCCTTCGGGTCCTTGAAGAACGCCTTGGGCAGCGGGACGAACGCGGTGAAGGACAGCTGCGACGGGAACGCCGAGAAGGCGCCGGTCAGGGTGACCTGGAGGGTGCTGTCGTCGATCGCCTTCAGACCGGACATCTTGTCGGTCTTCGGCTTCTTGCCCTCGCCGGGGTTCAGGTCCGCGTAGCCCGCGATGTGGCTGAACAGCGGGTTGGTCTGCTGCGCGTTGGTCTGGTTCGCGCCGTAGTTCCAGGCGTCGATGAAGGACTGGGCGGTGACCTTCTCGCCGTTGTGGAACGTGTAGCCCGACTTGAGCTTGATCGTCCAGACCTTGTTGTCCTTGGACTCGATCGACGACGCCATGGCGTCGACGACCTTGTTGTCGGCGTCAAGCTTGGTCAGACCCGTGAAGAGGGCGTTGATGACCTGGCCGCCCTCGGTCTCGTACGTGTTGGTGGGAACCAGGCTGTTCTGCGGCTCGCCGATTTCCACCGACACGACGCCGTTGCCCTTGCCGCTGCCGGAGCTGCCGTCGTCCCCCCCGCCGCCACAGGCCGTCGCACCCAGCGCCACAACGGCGGCTATCGCAACCCACTTGGCGCTCTTGGCACCACGCATGGGGCTCCTCCTCATGAGTCCATTGATTCACCGCAGAAGGAAGCACCCGACACTTCGCCGTCACCGGCGCCTGAAACCGTGAGGTGTGCTCCCCGCGCTCGCAGGTCAGCGCCACCCAGCGCATGACCCTTAGATGCGAGCTCTACGCGCCTAACTATCTGCCATGCGCCATGACCGAACCACACTCATAAGGTCTCGGTTCGATCACACCTGATGCGAACATCTTCCAAAATCCGGACAAAGGGTTTGCAGAAAGATCCCTGCGAAACGGACTTGTTACACACCTATCGGGCCTGAATGTTCGTTTACCGAACTCAAGTCGGATGAAAATCCACTTGCAGAATCGCGGAAAGTGCGCTTGGACACAGACGGGGCGCATGCTGCCAGCAGCGTAGTGCCGTGCGGTCCGCCCTTACGGATCCACGACGAGAATTAGGGTTTTCCCTACCTCTCCCCTCAACACGAAGCCGGGCACCCCGCATTGCGGGGTGCCCGGCTTCCTGCTGGAACGGCGTGCGTCAGCCGTGCTTGGCGCGGCTGGCGGTGCGACCGCGCTCCTTCTGGTCCAGGACGACCTTGCGGATACGCACGGCCTCCGGGGTCACCTCGACGCACTCGTCGTCACGGCAGAACTCCAGCGACTGCTCCAGGGAGAGCTTGCGCGGCGGGACGATCGCCTCGAACGAGTCGGCCGAGGACGACCGCATGTTCGTGAGCTTCTTCTCCTTGGTGATGTTCACGTCCATGTCGTCGGAGCGCGAGTTCTCGCCGACGATCATGCCCTCGTACACCTCGGTGCCGGGGTCGGTGAACAGCACACCGCGCTCCTGGAGGTTCGTCATCGCGAAGGCGGTGACGGCTCCCGAGCGGTCGGCGACCAGCGAGCCGTTGTTACGCGTGGTCAGCGTGCCGAACCACGGCTCGTGGCCCTCGTGGATGGAGTGGGCGATGCCCGTGCCGCGCGTGCCGGTCAGGAACTCGGTCCGGAAGCCGATGAGGCCGCGGGACGGCACGACGAACTCCAGGCGGACCCAGCCGGAGCCGTGGTTCGACATGTTGTCCATGCGGCCCTTGCGGACGCCCATCAGCTGCGTGACCGCGCCCATGTGCTCCTCGGGCACGTCGATCGTCATGCGCTCGACCGGCTCGTGCACCTTGCCGTCGACGATCTGGGTGACCACCTGGGGCTTGCCGATGGTCAGCTCGAAGCCCTCACGGCGCATCTGCTCGACCAGGATGGCGAGCGCCAGCTCACCACGGCCCTGGACCTCCCAGGCGTCCGGACGGTCGGTGTCGAGCACGCGCAGCGAGACGTTGCCGACCAGTTCGCGGTCGAGGCGGTCCTTGACCTGACGGGCGGTGACCTTGCGGTCCTTGACCGCGGCCTTGTTGTCGGCGCCCTTGCCGGTGCCGCCCCGGCCGACCAGCGGCGAGGTGTTGGTGCCGATGGTCATCGAGATCGCGGGCTCGTCGACCGTGATCAGCGGCAGCGGGATCGGGTTCTCGGGGTCGGCGAGGGTCTCGCCGATCATGATGTCCGGGATGCCGGCGACCGCGCAGATGTCACCCGGTCCCGCCATCTCGGCGGGCTTGCGGGTGAGCGCCTCGGTCATCAGGAGCTCGGTGATGCGGACGTTGGACATCGTGCCGTCGCGCTTGATCCACGTGACGGTCTGGCCCTTGCGCAGCTCGCCCTGCTCGACCCGGAGCAGCGCGATACGGCCGAGGAAGTTGTCCGCGTCCAGGTTGGTGACGTGCGCCTGGAGCGGGGCCGCCACGTCGTACTCGGGAGCCGGGACGTGGGACAGGATCGTGGAGAAGAACGGCTCCAGGCTGTCGCTGTCGGCCGGGACGGTGCCGTCCTCCGGCTTGGTCAGCGAGGCCACACCGTCACGCGCACACGCGTAGACGATCGGGAACTCGATCTGGTCCTCGTCGGCGTCGAGGTCGAGGAAGAGGTCGTAGGCCTCGTTGACGACCTCGTCGATGCGCGAGTCGGGGCGGTCCGTCTTGTTGATGCACAGGATGACGGGCAGCTTGGCCTGGAGCGCCTTGCGCAGCACGAAGCGGGTCTGGGGCAGGGGGCCCTCGGAGGCGTCGACGAGCAGCACCACCGCGTCCACCATCGACAGACCGCGCTCGACCTCGCCGCCGAAGTCGGCGTGGCCCGGGGTGTCGATGATGTTGATGGTGACGACCTCGCCACCGTCCTTCGGGTGGTACTTCACGGCCGTGTTCTTGGCCAGGATCGTGATGCCCTTCTCACGCTCCAGATCGTTCGAGTCCATCATGCGGTCGTCGAGCGACTCGGCGGCGTGCGCGGCGAAGGCACCGGCCTGCTTCAGCATGGCGTCGACGAGGGTCGTCTTGCCGTGGTCGACGTGGGCGACGATGGCGACGTTGCGGATGTCGTGGCGCGTGGCCATGGTGCGGCGTACTCCCGGAGTATGAGGAAGGGGCTTGCGCGTACATCGGTGTTACGCGCACCCTGCCGGGCTGAACACGCCACGGCCTCACCCCATGGTACGGGGCCGCTCCCGCTGGGGCGCGCCGGGCCGACCCCTCGGGGGCCCGGGAGCACCGCCGTACGACTCCGCCGCACGGGCGCGACCAGCCACGACAGCCGCCCGCACCCGATCGTGAATCCGCTCTCCCGCTACCCCTTGCTCGGGCTGGCCGACACCTTCGCGCCCTTCTTCAGGAACCCCATGTCCTGGTAGACCGGCGTCTGGAAACCGAACGCGCCCACGTTCACCAGCCCCTTCCTGGCCCCCACGATCTGCGGCCGCTGGTACAGCGGCAGCGACCCGGCCGACGCCCAGATCCGCGAGTCCGCCTTCCGCAGCAGCCCGTCCGCCTCGTCCTCGTCCAGCGCCCCGAGCGCCTGGTCGAAGAGCTGGTCCACCTGGTCGGTGCCCACCCTCGTGTAGTTCTGCTCGACGTTCAGGGACCCGTCGGCGGCCGGCACCGGCTTCGCGTAGATCGGCCGCGCGTCCGTCGCCGGGAACGCGGACGACGGCCACGAGTACAGCGCGAGGTCGTACTGCCCGGAGGCGATGTGGTCCTTGAAGTAGCTCTCGTCGGAGACCTTGGTGATCTCGGCCTGGATGCCGACCGCCGCCAGCATCTGCCGGATCCGCTCGGCGACGTCCTGGAGCGTCTGCGACCCCGGCCCCGACGGCAGCACGAACCGCAGGCTCAGCGCCTTGCCGTCCTTGGCCAGCGGTGCGGCCGCGGCCTGCGCCCCCTTGGGCACGGCCGTGCCCTTCGGCGCGTACGCCCCGGGCGCCCCGTGGGCGTGGTCCTTCTGGTGGTCGCGGGTGTCCTTGTCGTCGGGGGTGTCGGGGCTCTTGTCGTCCTCCCCGACGATGAACTGCCCGTCGTCCCCGCCGTCGGAGTCGTCGCCCTTTCCGGCCTTGCCGCTCTTGTCGCCCTTCTCCCCCTTCTCTCCCTTGCCCGTCTTGTCGCCGTTCCCGCTCTGCGCGCCGGCCGCCTTGTCCCCGGCCTTGATCGGCCCGCCGGCCACCCATCCCGCGTCGGCGAGCAGCGCCTGCGCCTCATGGGTGTCGAGGCCGCCGATCGACCCGCTGCTGTCGGCGTAGGCGGCCTGCCCGGACAGGGCGAGGTGGCTGCCGACCGGCACGGCGGGGAGCCCCAGCGGGGTGAGCACCAGCTTGGCGAGCGTCTGGCGGTCGAGGGCGCGGGCGACGGCCCGGCGCACCCGCTCGTCGGCGAGGGGACCCTCGGAGCCGTTCAGGGCGAGCTGGGTGAAGGCGGGCTCCAGGGACTTGCGGACGTCGAAGTCGCGCAGCTCCTGCTGCTGCTCCAGCCACTTGGAGACGGTCTTGCGGAGCTTCTTCGGCCCCTTGGGCAGCTGGTCCTCGTCCATGCCGAGGGTGAGCGCCCAGGAGCGCAGTTTCTTCGCGGAGGTCTTCCCGGCGCCCTGCAACGGCGTGCCGGTGCCCTTGTCCCGTCCGGCGATGATGATCCGCTGGGCCTCGGAGGCGTCGATGTCGGCGACGTCGACCGTGCCGGCGGCGAGCGCGGTGGCCCGCTTCTCCCGGTCCACGGCGTGCAGGTCGATCTCGTCGAGCTTGGCCGGGCGGCCCCACCAGCGCGGGTTACGGGTGAGGATCACGTCTTTCTTGGCGGTGTCGACCTTGTCGACCCTGAAGGGTCCCGCGGTGACCGTGAGCTTCCGGCGGGCGCCGTCGTTGAAGGCGTCCGGGGTGCCCATGACCTCCTTGGGGTAGAGCGGCGAGAACAGCGACTTCCAGTCGGCGTACGGCCGCTCGAAGGTGACCCGGACCTCCAGGTCGTTGGCGCCACGCTCGATCTTGCCGATGCGGTCGTAGCCGGCGTTGCGGGCGGTCCAGTAGGCGGAGTCCTTGCCGGACAGGGCGCGCCACTGGGCGGCGAAGTCGGCGGCGCCGATCTCCCGGCCGTCGCTCCAGACGGCCTGCTGGTTGAGCTTGTACAGGACGACCTGGCGCGGCTCGGTCTCGATGACCTTCGCGGACTCCAGGTAGTCGGGGTCGCGGACCGGGCGGCCGGTGGCGTCGATGGTGAACATCGACGGCAGGACGGCCTGGGCGACCCGGGTGGTGCCCGCGTCGGCGTCGGCCTGGAAGGTGTTGAGGGTCTCCGGTACGGCGTCCACGGCCCACTTCAAAGTGCCGCCCTCGGCGACCGCGTCACGGGTGACCGCCGCGATGTCCTGTCCGGCCAGCGGCTTGCTGCCCTCGTCGTCGGAGCCGCAGCCCGCGAGGAAGGGCACCGCGAGGGCGCCCGCGGTCAGGAACGTGACGGAACGCATGACCGCACTGCGGCCAGGCCTGGGTCCGACGCCGTGGTGAGACATCTCTGCTACCTCCGGGAGGCCCGGTGACACGGGTGGGGTCTGTTCACATTTGGGGGTATTTTGGAGTTGATCACATGTACGTCAGAAGTACGGACCCCACTGAAATGGACGGGGTCCGTCGGCCGGGGACGACACGGCGGCGAGGGCTGCCAAAGCCCACCCGTGCGGCGCAACGCCCACCCGGGTTTCGCGCGGTACGGCACCCCTCGCGGCGGCGTCCGTCCCCGGCGCACACAGAGCGCGTGCGGGCGTGCGACGGAGGCGTGCAATCCGCCAATCGCTGCACATGCCTTCACACCGGCAGGTGTGACGCGCAACACTCGCAGGCGCATGAACGTTGCCGCCTTGGACACCGAAGTCCGCGGAAGTGAGGTCACGTCATGTCCGTGCACGACGACCTGACGTCAGTACAGCGCTGTCTGGACGACCTGAACCGGTCCGTCGGCCGCCTGGAGCAGCAGCTCGGGAGCGGCGGACTGGAGATGCGCCGCGTCCGTGCCGACGCCGATCACCTGCGCGAGAGCGTGGCGCTGCTGCGGGAGACGGCCAACACCGGCACCCCGGGCAAGCGCCCCGAACTCGTCACCATCTCCGACGACCCGTACGACATCAACCTGTGGACGGACACGGACGACGAGGGTCTCGGCGCCCGCGACCGGCACGCCCCCTAGGAGCGCCCGTCCGCAGGCCCCGACCCCCGAACCGACCGGAGTCATCCATTGGCCACTGGTACGGAACCACATCCGAAAAGCGGCGGCGTACGTACCGGTACGCGCGCCGCGATCTCCGCCCCGCACCTGCGGACCGACCGCTGGTGGCTGGCACCCGCCGTCACCGCGGCCGGTCTGTTCGCGTTCGTCGTGTACTCGACCTGGCGGGCCTTCTCGAACGCGCACTACTACTCGGCGCCGTACGTCTCGCCGTTCTACTCGCCGTGTCTGGCCGAGAACTGCAAGACCATGCCGTCCGGCCCGAACGCCGACCTCTTCGGCAGCTGGTGGGCGATCTCCCCGGCGATCATCATCCTGATCTTCCCGCTGGGCTTCCGCCTGACCTGCTACTACTACCGCAAGGCGTACTACCGCAGCTTCTGGGCGTCCCCGCCGGCCTGCGCGGTGGCCGAGCCGCACGCGAAGTACACCGGTGAGACCCGCTTCCCGCTGATCCTGCAGAACGTCCACCGGTACTTCTTCTACTTCGCCCTGCTGGTCGCCTGCGTGCTGACCTACGACACGGTCCTGTCCTTCCGGGACACGGACGAGCACTGGGGCCACATGGGCCTCGGCACCCTGGTCTTCCTGGTCAACATCGTGCTGATCTGGGCGTACACCCTGTCCTGCCACTCCTGTCGGCACATCGTCGGCGGCAAGCTCAAGCACTTCTCCAAACACCCCGTGCGCTACAAGGCGTGGCAGCTCGTCGGCCGGCTCAACGACCGGCACATGCTGCTCGCCTGGGCGTCGTTGGTGAGCGTGGCGCTCGCCGACTTCTACGTCTATCTGCTCGCGTCCGGTGTCTTCGACGATCCGCGATTCTTTTGAGGACAGGGGCTTCTGATGTCAGCGGTGGAGCGGCAGCAGTGGGACGTCGTGGTCGTCGGTGCCGGCGGCGCCGGGCTGCGCGCCGCGATCGAGGCGCGCGAGCGGGGCGCCCGTACGGCGGTGATCTGCAAGTCGCTGTTCGGCAAGGCGCACACGGTGATGGCCGAGGGCGGTATCGCGGCGGCCATGGCCAACGTCAACGAGCACGACAACTGGCAGGTCCACTTCCGCGACACCCTGCGCGGCGGCAAGTTCCTCAACCAGTGGCGGATGGCCGAGCTGCACGCCACGGAGGCCCCGGACCGGGTCTGGGAACTGGAGACCTGGGGTGCCCTGTTCGACCGCACGAAGGACGGGAAGATCTCCCAGCGCAACTTCGGCGGCCACGAGTACCCGCGCCTGGCGCATGTCGGGGACCGCACCGGTCTTGAGCTGATCCGGACCCTGCAGCAGAAGATCGTCTCGCTCCAGCAGGAGGACAAGAAGGAGACCGGCGACTACGAGTCCCGGCTGAAGGTCTTCCAGGAGTGCACGGTCACCCGGATCCTCAAGGACGGCCGCCGGGTGTCGGGGGTCTTCGCGTACGAGCGGGAGAGCGGCCGCTTCTTCGTCCTGGAAGCGCCCTCCGTCGTCGTCGCGACCGGGGGCATCGGCAAGTCCTTCAAGGTGACGTCGAACTCGTGGGAGTACACCGGCGACGGGCACGCGCTCGCCCTGCTGGCCGGGGCACCCCTGCTCAACATGGAGTTCGTGCAGTTCCACCCGACGGGCATGGTCTGGCCGCCGTCGGTGAAGGGGATCCTGGTCACGGAGTCGGTGCGCGGCGACGGAGGGGTGCTGCGCAACTCCGAGGGCAAGCGGTTCATGTTCGACTACGTCCCGGACGTCTTCAAGGAGAAGTACGCCGAGTCCGAGGAGGAGGGCGACCGCTGGTACGAGGACCCGGACCACAACCGGCGGCCGCCCGAGCTGCTCCCCCGCGACGAGGTGGCCCGGGCCATCAACTCCGAGGTGAAGGCGGGCCGCGGCTCCCCGCACGGCGGGGTCTTCCTGGACGTGTCGACGCGGATGCCGGCCGAGGTGATCCGGCGCCGGCTGCCCTCCATGTACCACCAGTTCAAGGAGCTGGCGGACGTCGACATCACGGCGGAGGCGATGGAGGTCGGGCCGACCTGTCACTACGTGATGGGCGGGGTCGCGGTGGACTCCGACACCGCCGCCGCCCGTGGCGTACCGGGGCTGTTCGCGGCCGGTGAGGTGGCCGGCGGGATGCACGGCTCCAACCGGCTCGGCGGCAACTCCCTTTCCGACCTGCTGGTGTTCGGGCGCCGGGCGGGCTGGCACGCCGCCGACTACGCGGCGGACCTCGACACCCGGCCGGACGTGGACGACGAGCAGATCGACGCGGCGGCGGCCGAGGCGCTGCGGCCCTTCTCGGCCGAGAGCCAGGAACCGGACTCCGGCCCGCCGGAGAACCCGTACACCCTCCACCAGGAGCTCCAGCAGGCCATGAACGACCTGGTCGGCATCATCCGCCGGGAGGGCGAGATGGAGCAGGCCCTGGAGCGGCTCGCCGCGCTGCGGGTGCGGGCACGCCGGGCCGGGGTGGAGGGGCACCGCCAGTTCAACCCGGGCTGGCACCTCTCCCTGGACCTGCGGAACATGCTGCTGGTCAGCGAGTGCGTGGCCCGGGCGGCCCTGGAGCGCACCGAGTCGCGCGGCGGCCACACCCGCGAGGACCATCCGGCGATGGACCGCGGCTGGCGCCGGATCAACCTGCTCTGTCAGCTGGCCGACCCCACGGGCGGGCTGGCGGCCACCGACCCGGAGCGCGGCCAGATCGACCTCACCCGCGAGACCACCGACCCCATCCGCGCCGACCTGCTCGCCCTCTTCGAGAAGGAGGAGCTGGTCAAGTACCTCGCCGAAGAGGAGCTGTACGAATGAGCGGCTACACGGCCCACTTCAGGGTGTGGCGAGGCGACGTCGAGGGCGGCGGCCTGGAGGACTTCGAGGTCGAGGTGAACGAGGGCGAGGTGGTCCTGGACATCATCCACCGCATCCAGGCCACCCAGGCTTCCGACCTGGCCGTCCGCTGGAACTGCAAGGCGGGCAAGTGCGGTTCGTGCTCGGCGGAGATCAACGGCCGCCCGCGCCTGATGTGCATGACCCGGATGTCCGTCTTCGAACGGGACGAGACCCTCACGGTCACCCCGCTGCGCGCCTTCCCGGTGATCCGCGACCTGGTCACGGACGTCGGCTTCAACTACCAGAAGGCCAGGGAGGTCCCGTCGTTCGTACCGCCGGCCGGAGTGGGCCCCGGCGAGTACCGGATGTTCCAGGAGGACGTGGACCGGTCGCAGGAGTTCCGCAAGTGCATCGAGTGCTTCCTGTGCCAGGACACCTGCCATGTCGTCCGCGACCACGAGGAGAACAAGACGGCGTTCGCCGGGCCGCGTTTCCTGATGCGGGTCGCGGAGCTGGACATGCACCCGCTGGACGCGGCCGAGACGTCCGGCCTGGACCGCAAGCGCACGGCCCAGGACGAACACGGTCTGGGCTACTGCAACATCACCAAGTGCTGCACGGAGGTGTGCCCCGAGGGCATCCACATCACCGACAACGCGCTGATCCCCCTGAAGGAGCGGGCCGTGGACCGCAAGTACGACCCGCTGGTGTGGCTCGGCTCGAAGATCAGGAGGCGCCCCGCAGGAGGCTGAGCGCCTGCCGGAGGTTGGACTCGGCGATGTCCCGCATCGGTTCGCGCTCCGGGAAGTCGCCGTCCAGCAGCCGGAGCGGCCCGGCGACGAGGTTGAGGTGCATCGCGAGCCGGTACAGCTCCATGCGGTCCTCGTCGAGGTCGGCGGTGCGCAGCACGTCGTAGGCGGGCCCGAAGCGGAGCTGGAGGAAGACGTGCTCCCATTCGGCGTCGAAGTACATCAGGCCCTCGATGTCGATGAGCGCGGGATCGCCCTCCTCGGTCACCAGGACGTGGTCCGGGCCGAGTTCGCCGTGCACGAGGGAGGCGTGGTCGCGCGGCTCGATCACGTCGTACAGCTCCCGGACCCGCTCCGACAGCGCCTGGCGGGCCTCCCGCACCCGGGGGTCCCGTTCGGCCACCTCCGCGATGTCGTGCAGGGCGCGGTCCGCGACGACCTGCTCGCAGGAGCTGCCGAGCGGCTTGCCGCCCTCCTCCACCAGGGCGGCCTTGCCGTACCCCGAGGACACGCACTCCCGGAGCACGCCGAGCGTCCCGGCCAGCCGGGCCAGCGGCACCCGGGCCGCGCCGGGGTCGCTGCGCAGCAGCACCTCCAGGCTGCCGCCGCGGACGTCCTCGACGACCGCCGCGTACGAGGGCAGGTGCTCGGCCTCCTCGTCGGCGAAGAGCAGCCGCGGGGTGCGCACCCCGAGCTCGGTCAGCCGGTCGTGGGCCGACAGGAAGAGGCCGAGCCCGGAGGCGTGTGCGAAGGGGTCGCGGATGTCGGCGTCGGCGGGTCCCCAGTAGTCCTCCTCCGGGGACCAGACGTAGGCGATCGCGGACCGGCCGTTGTCGAGGGCGAGCCGGTAGACACCTTTCTTGGAGCCACCGCGCAGCCGGGTGACGGTGGCGGGGACACGGCCGAGGGCCTCGCGGGCGAGCGGCGCGAGGTCGTCACGGGTGAGGTGGGCACGAGCGGTTGTCATGACGTACGGACCCAGTCCTTCCGATAAGAGGTCCAGTCATCCTCGGTGGCGGCGAAGTCGACGTACAGGGCGACGCCGAAGTTAGCGCGATCCGCGTCCGTGCGGGACAGTCCCAGCCGAACCCCTCGCACGGCCGCCGGCACGGTCTCCGCGTGCGCCCAGTGGCCGAAGCGGTTCTCGTGGTAGAAGGGCAGGCCCATGAGGAGGTCGGTGTCCGCCGGGGTGACCTCCAGCGCAAGGCTGGTCTGCTGCGCGACGTACCCGCCGTACAGACTCTGCAGGGGCTGCATGGTGTCGTACGACATCACCGCGATCTGGTCCACCCGGCGGGCAACTTGCCCGAAATACTCCTGTGACCACCATTTGGGATGGCCGGTGACAGTACCCCAGAAGGAGTGAAAGGCGGGGAGCGGGTCGATCTGATGTGCGGCGACGGACAGCAGCGGGGTCACCGGCCGCAGCGCGTCGAGGAGAGCCAGGTAGTTCCGGTCGCCGGAGTGCAGGGGCTCCAGGTCGAAGTGGACCCCGTCGAAGCCGGCCGCGATCACCTGCCGGGTCGACGCGACGACGGCGGCACGCGTCCGCGCCTTCTCCAGATGCATGGCGTACGGCTTCTCGGGCGCGATCTCGTCCCCGAGCCAGGCCTGGACGCGGACGCCGGGAAGTTTTCGATGCACGGCCGTTATCAGCCAACGGGCCTTGGGATAGTCCGATCTGGGCAGCGTGCCGTTGTGTTCCAGTGGTCCGGCATGGACGTAGAGGTCGCGTACGCCGGTGTCCGCGAGCCGGGCGGCGAGGGCGGTGACGTCGGCCTCGCTCTTACGGCCGTCGACCCAGGCGTGCCCGAGCCAGAGGGCGTCCTTGTCCCGGGTGCGGGTGCCGGGCCTCGGGTCGCCGGTGTAGTTGACGCGGAGGGCGGTCTCGGCGGTGAGGAGCGGAAGGACCAGGAGCAGGACCGCGGCGAGCCCGATACGCCGGGTCCAGCGGACCCAGGAGGCTCTCTTCCGGACGCCGGGCACCTCCGGCGCGCCCTCCCCCTCGCCCGCCCCCTCCTCCTCCGGCTCTGATTCCGTTGTCATCGGCCGTCCCCCTGTTCTCGTCGTCCCCCGCCCGTCCCCGCCCCGGTCGCGAAGCCGACAGGCTGCCCATACGCTCCGAAATGTGACGTCATCCTTGATCCGGGGCCGTCCGAGGCACGCCACCGGGCACATAGGCGTGCGGGTGGGGCATGCCGTGCTGGGCGGGGTGGCCGGAGCGGTCTGGCTGGTGTTGCCGGTGATGACGACCACCGCTCAAGATCCGGTTCCCGTGGCGACGCGCGAGCCGGTCGCCGCGGCCCGGGCGGACGGGGCGTCGACCGCCGACTACGTCATGCCGCTGGTCGCCGTGGCGGCCGCCGGTGCGCTGGGCGGCTACGGGTACGTGCGGCGGGTCCGGCGGTCCCGCTCGCGGACCACCCCCGGGATCGTCTCCGCCGCCCCGCCGACGCCGTCGCCGGTCGATTCCGAGCGGCAGGCGCGGGCCGCCCTGGTCCTGGCCGACGACTGCGTCCGCACCAGCCGGGAGGCGCTCGGGTACGTCGACGGCGGCGACTCCGCGGTAGCGGCCCTGCGGGCGGCCGGGACCGAGCTGGCGGCCGCGTTCGCGATATGGCGGCGGTACGAGGAGGGGATACCCGGGGACGACACCGCCCGGCGGCAGGCGCTGGTGGGGGTGGTGGGGCGGTGCGCGGAGGCGGGGCGGCAACTGGACGCGGCGGCGGAGGGGTTCGACGCCGAGTGGGGTGCGGGGGACGCGCTGGCGGTGGCCGAGGGTCGGTTCCGGGAACTGGCCGCGCGCGCGGGCGGGGTGGCGGGTGCGCTGACGCAGGCGGCCGAGCGGTACGGGAGCGGGGCCGTCGCCGCCGTGGTGGGGTACGTCGAACAGGCCAAGGACCGGCTGGTGTTCGCGACCGGACGCCTCAACCAGGCCCGCCAGGATGCCGATTCGGGCGACGGCGACGGGTTCCGCCGTGGCCTGCGCGCCGCGGAGGGCGCGGTGGCGCAGGCCGGGGTGCTGCTGGACGGGGTGGCCCGGCTCGCGGCGGAACTGCGGACGGCGGCGGGCCTGGTGCCGGCCGCGCTCACGGGCGCGGAGGCGGAACTGGCGGGCGTCCGGGCGCCCGCCTCACCGGCCCGCCTGGCCCACGCCGACACCGTGCTGGCCGCCCTGCGGGGGGAGCTGACCGGTGGGCCCTACGACCCGCTGGACGCCCTGCGCCGGGTCGTACGGGCGGTGGAGGGGGCCGGGGGCGGGCGGTCCGGGGTGATCGCCGCCGGCGCGGACCTGGTGGCGCGAAGCGCGCTGGAGGCGGCGGACGACTTCGTCGGGGTGCATCGGGGGGCGGTGGGAGCGGAGGCACGGGCACTGCTGGCCGAGGCGCGGCGGGCCGCTCCCGCGGACGCGGACCGGCTGGCACGGCGGGCCCGGGAGCTGGCCGGACGGGACGTACGCGCCCATGGCAACCCGTACGCCGGGGAGGCGGCCCACGAGAGCGGGCTCGCGGGCGCGGTGCTGGGGGGCGTGCTGCTCGGTGAGGAGGGGGACGGGGGGCCGGCGGTGGCGTTCGGCGGGCCGGAGACACGGACGCGGCTGCGCTAGCCGCGAGAGGCCGTCGGGCGCCTGCGGGTGCGTGGGGGCTGGTCGCGCCTGTCAGAACAGGCTGAGCAAAGCCTCCGCCGGGTCCGTCAGGCCCGTTTCGCCGTCCGGCAGGGGGAGTTCGAACCACACCGTCTTCCCGCGTGGCGTCCGGCGCGAGCCCCACGCCGCGCTCAGCAGCCCGACCAGTTGGAGGCCCCGGCCGCCCTCGTCCGTGTCGCGGGCGCGCCGGCGCCTCGGCTGGACCAGGCCGGAGTCCCACACCTCGCACACCAGCGTCCGGTCGAGCAGCAGCCGTAGCCGGATCTCCCCCTCGCCGTACCGCAGCGCGTTGGTGACCAGCTCGCTGACCAGCAGCTCCGCCGTGTCGACCAGCGGTTCCAGGTCCCAGCTGAGCAGCTGGCCGCGCGCGTACTCGCGGGCGCGGCCCACACTGCGCGGCTCGCGCGGCAGCGTCCAGTCGCCGACCGACTCGGCCGGCAGCCCCTGTACACGTGCCATCAGCAACGCGATGTCGTCCTCGCCGTGGTGCGTGTCGAGGGTGTTCAGGACGTGGTCGCAGACGTCCTCAAGGGGTTGGGAGGGGTCGGTGAGTGCTCCGACGAACGCCTGGAGGCCCTCGTCCAGGGGGTGGTCGCGGGACTCGACGAGACCGTCCGTGTAGAGCGCGAGCAGCGCGCCTTCGGGGAGTTCGACCTCGACCTCCTCGAAGGGCTCGCCGCCGACGCCGAGCGGCATGCCGGGCGGGACGTCGAGCATCAGGGCGTCCTCGCCGGGTTCGACCAGGACCGGGGGCAGGTGGCCGGCGTTGGCGAACGTACAGCGCCGGGTGACGGAGTCGTAGACGGCGTACACGCAGGTCGCGAGGTAGACCTCGGAGAGGTCGGCGTCGCGGGGCTGGCGGGCCGTGCGGGTGGCCTGCTGGACCCCGCCGGGGGTGCCGAGGCCGCGGGCGATCTCGTCCAGCGCGGAGAGCACCTCGGCGGGTTCCAGGTCGAGCAGGGCCAGCGTGCGGACCGCCGTGCGGAGTTCGCCCATCGCGACCGCCGCGCGCAGCCCTCGGCCCATCACGTCGCCGACCACCAGCGCCGTGCGGTGGCCGGGGAGTTCGATGACGTCGAACCAGTCGCCGCCGACCTCGGTGGCCGCGTTGCCGGGCAGGTAGCGGCAGGCGATGTCCAGCCCGGATGCCTCGGGGTCGCCGGGCGGGAGCAGGGACCGTTGCAGTATCAACGCGCGTTCGTGCTCGCGCCGGTAGAGCCGGGCGTTGTCGATACAGACGGCGGCGCGGGCGGCCAGCTCCACGGCGAGGTCCCGGTCGCGGTCGCCGAACGGCTCGCTGCCCTTGGTGCGGGCGAACTGGGCGAGGCCGACGACCGTGTCGTGGGCGACCATCGGGACGGCGAGGGTGGACTGGACGAGGCCGCCCTCCTCGGCCGGCACATGCTGTGGGCGGGCGGTGCGCAGGGCGTCCGCGCAGGGCGAGTTGAAGGGGTAGTGGTGGACCGCGCCGACGGCGACCGGGGCGCCGCCGCCCACGAAGGGCGCGTCGGAGACCGCGCTGGCGAAGGCGACCCGGCGCAGCTCCGCACTGCCGTCGGAGAGCCCCGGCGGCCGCTCGTCGCCCGCCAGCAGACCCTGGTAGAGGTCGACGGTGGCGAGGTCGCAGAAGCCGGGCACGACCACGTCGAGGAGTTCGCGGGCGGTGGTCTCCAGGTCGAGGGAGTTGCCGATCCGGGCGCCCGCCTCGTTGAGGAGGGCGAGATTCCGCCGAGCCGCGGCGGCCTCGCGGGCGGCGGCGCGGCGGGCGGTGATGTCCAGGCCGAGCCAGGCGATGCCGATGGGACGGCCGGTGCCGCTGTGCACCCGGTAGAGGTTGATGGACCAGTGCCTGCGCTCCTCGGAGCCCGGCACGAACCCCGTGACGTGCATGTCCGTGATGGAGTTGCCGGTCTCCAGGACCCGACGCAGGGTGGCCGCGACCCGCTCGGCCTCGGAACGCGGCAGATAGTCGTGGACGCCCTTGCCGCGGTGGTCGTCGGGGCTGCCGCCGAAGATGGAGGAGAACCGCACGTTGGCGCGGCGGATCCGCAGGTCGGGGTCGATCAACAGGAAGCCGAACGGAGATTGACCGAATATCGACTGCGAGGCGGCGAGGTCGGTCTCGATGCTGCGTAGGGTGCGGACGTCGACCACTATGCACACGGCCGCGTTCTCGCCCTCGGCGGTGCGGGTGGGCATGACGTAGACCTCGGCGAGGCC
This sequence comes from Streptomyces sp. NPDC048254, assembly GCF_043201895.1. Classification (NCBI taxonomy): domain Bacteria; kingdom Bacillati; phylum Actinomycetota; class Actinomycetes; order Kitasatosporales; family Streptomycetaceae; genus Streptomyces; species Streptomyces sp. NPDC048254. The sequence continues at coordinate 671,763 of NZ_JBICZJ010000002.1, read as the reverse complement.
CTCCTCGCCTCGCTCGCCGTCCGCCGTGTCGGGCATCCGGAACGGGACCACACCGGTCCACTCCCGCCCGTCCAGGATCTCGGCCATCTTCCGCTGGCCGCGCTCGCGCAGGTCCGGGTCGACGAACGCCTCGATCGGATCCATGCCGACGGCGCGCTCCGCGGGGATGCCGAAGATCTGCTCGGCGCGCAGGCTCCACTGGTCGACCAGGCCGCCGGCGCCGATGGAGAACGAGGCGACCTTGATGTAGTCGTAGATCGAGCCGGGTGGGCTGCTCTGCCACATGGCGTCGCCGGGGGCCGCGGCTGTCTCCGCGGTCCCCGCCCTCGCACCGTCCGACGGGTCCTCGGACTCCGTGGCCTTAGCTGGTATCTCGCTCACGCGAACCGTCCCCTCCAGCTCACCGCACCCGGCACCGGTCACCGGGGGCGGCTGCCCGCAGTATCCAGCACTACGGCGCCGCCTGACACGGTGTTCACGATCACAGCACGGTCCCGACGATTTCCGGACCGGACCGTGACAACACTTCCAGTCTTCTAACCAGGGAACACGCCGTCGAATCACACACTCCGGCACCCATTCCCCGGCCACTCCCGCGAGTGGACGTCGTAGCGCTGCGTGTACACCCTTTCACCCCGTCCGGCCGGGTACCACCAGCTCGAACCAGACCGTCTTCCCGGTGTCGCCGGGCCGGGTGCCCCAACTGCGCGAGGAGCCGGCGACCAGCTGGAGTCCGCGGCCGCTCTCGTCGTCGGGGCTGGCGGCGCGCTCGCGCGGCGGGTCCGGGAGCGGGTCGGAGACCTCCACCCGGAGGGTGTCGCCGAGGTCGGCCGGGCGGACCAGGCGGACGCCGATGGGGCCGGTGGCGTGCCGGAGCGAGTTGGTGACCAGCTCGCTCACCAGCAGGGCGGCGATGTCGGCGAGGCCGTCGAGACCCCAGCCGGTCAGTTGGTCACGGACCGCGGTCCGGGCGGTGCGCACGGCGCCCGGTTCCGCGGGAAAGGTCCACTCGACGGTGTCACCTTCGGTGTCGATCACACCGATCACTTCCCAGTCGCATCGCTGGCCGCGAGCCCACCCATGTCCGGTTTCGTGGGGTTAATGGGCACATACCCGGTTACCGGGATGCAGTACCGCGTGGGAGGGCGCACTGTGGCTCGAACGGTGTACAGGAGGAGGGCCGAGCGCCTAGGGGGTAGGGGGCGCGGTTGTCGGGCGACCGCGGGTGCGTGGGGGCTGGTCGCGCAGTTCCCCGCGCCCCTGGGGAGACCGGGGCTTCGCCCCGCGCCTCCCCAGGACGCCGATCTCACGTACCGCCGGCACGTCCTGGTCCAGCCAGTCGACGTCCCAGATCTCCCCCGGCGCAAGCCACCTCAGCTCGTCGTGGTCCTGGAGGGGCTTGGGGGTGGGGGAACCCGGGCGCAGGGCGGCCGTCCACACCTGGAGGACGTACGGCTCCCGCAACGGCCACTCCCCCGGCACCCGCGTCAGCGGCTCCGCCTCCACGCCCAGTTCCTCGCGCAGTTCGCGCACCAGGGCCTGTTCGGGGGTCTCGCCGGGCTCGACCTTGCCGCCGGGCAGTTCCCAGCGGCCGGCCAGCTCCGGGGGTGCGCTGCGGCGGGCCGCGAGCAGGCGGCCGGCGTCGAGCAGGGCGGCTCCGACCACCACGATCCGTTCGCTCATGACCGGAGCCTACGGGAGGCGGTGCGGGGTCAGTTGCGCGTGCCGCCCCCGCTGCCGTTGCCGAGGCCGATGCGTTCGACCCAGTAGAGCTGCTTGTGCCCGCGGTCGTCGAGACTGTCGGCGATCTTCTGCGCCTCGGCCCGGGTCGCGTACCGGCCGACGCGGTAGCGATTGCCGTTGTCGTCCTGCCGTATGACGAGCCAGGGGAGAGAGACCGTGCCTTCCGTCATCGCGCCCCTCCGTTTCTCCCGGCTCCCGCCCATCCCCGCCCCGCTAAGGAAACCGCACTCCGCATATGCCCGAGCGTACGCCTAACCTTTACGCAGCGAATACGCCTTTTCACAAAGAGGTACGCAACCAGCCAGAACGGTGGGGGCGCACGACGACGAACGCGCCGTTCGCACACCCGGCACTTCGAGTCGGAGGCATACCGGGGAGAGCCGGGGCCACCTGCGAGAACGGCCGGATTGCAGCGGCCGGGCCCGGGCCCTGACAGAGACCGTGAAGACGTCAACTATCGCAAGGGTGTGCGCTACTTCACGCGGAGGTGGTACGCGGCGCGGTACCGGTCGGCCGGGATGACGACGTCAGCGGTCTCCACCGGGCGGCCGGAGGCGTAGTACGTCCGCTGGATCACCAGGACGACATGGCCGGGGACGCCACCCAGGGTGAGCAGTTCCTCGGCGAGGCCGGGGCGGGCGCCGACCTCCTCGGTGACGTTGTCCACGATGACGTCGATGGCCCGCATCCGCTCGACCACGCCCATGCCGCCGAGGGGGCCCTCCTCGGGCAGCATCACGGGCGTGCGGCCGGTGACCGCGAGGGGTTCCCAGGAGGTGGAGAGCATCATCGGCTCGCCCGCGTCCCGGAACAGGTACCGGGTGCGCATCACGCGGTCGCCGACCTGGATGCCCAGTCGGTCGGCGATCACGGCGCCGGCCTCGGCCTGCTCGCTGCGCGACTCCCAGGTGCCGCGCGCGGCCGCGTCGGACTGCTCCTGCCGGAACGGGGTGGCGCCGCCGACCGGGCGGAACCCCGAGCGGGCCACCCGCCGGGGCACGGGCCGCTCACGCACATAGGTCCCGGAGCCGGAGCGGCCCTCGACCAGCCCCTCGGCCATCAGCACCTTGCGAGCTTCCAGGGCGACGGTGTCGGAGACGCCGTACTCCTCGCGGATGCGAGCCTGGGAGGGGAGCCGGGTGTGAGGGGGCAGCGAACCGTCGACGATCTTCTTACGGAGATCACCCGCGACACGCAGATACGCCGGCTGCTCACCGAAAGTCACTGGCCGCTCCCATCAGGTTGTACAGACAGCAACAGCCTGGCAACCGTGGGTTGTGCCATGCAAGCAAAGGCCAGAGAATCACTCGATGTGATGACATGTGACCGGGGAAGGCTTTACGCAGGCACTTTCTCCCCGCTATAGCCGCGGTCACACCTGCATACCGGAGCCACTTCCTCCGCTGCCGGAGTCGCCGCCTCCGTCGTCGTACGCGGGCGGGACGGTGGTGAGGCCCAGAGCTTTGCGTACGGTCACCGTGCGGTGCGGGTCGATCAGCTTGCCCCCCTTGTCGTAATGCGCGTAGAAGGTATCGGCGTCCGGCGCCTTCGCGGCCTTCGCCCACTCGGCGCGCGCCTTGTCGAGGTCGGCGGCCAGGGCGAGGACCGGCTGCTTCGTCTCCGCGGTCCACTCGTACGAGCGCAGCATCGCCGACTGCTTGCCGAGCGCCGTGGCCACCCGGCCCGCCCACGCCTTGTTCCCGGGCAGGTCGTCCTCGATGTAGTCGGCGTCCGGCGCGGTGTCCAGGGCGGCGTTCAGGACGTGCGCGGCCTTGAGGTAGGCGACCTGTTCGGGGGCGTAGGAGTCGGCGTCCTTGTGGTACGACTTGGTGAGCCTGTCGCCCTCAGTGGCGCTGCCGAAGGCACAGACGACGCTGCGGTCCCCGGCGGTCCAACTGTCCTCGCTGGGCGTGAAGTAGTACACGGCGACGTCGTCGGGGACCGCCCAGGCGTCGAAGACGTAGGTCTCCTCCAGGGCGTAGCAGCGTTGGTCCGCGGAGTCGCCGACCGCGTCGTCGCCCGGGTAGTCGGTGCCCTTGACGTCGTAGGTGCCGAAGACCTCGCCGTCGTGCTCACCGGCGCAGGCGACGTGCGTGACGTCGGTGACCAGGTCGTCGGAGAGCGAGTGGTCGGGGGTGTCGAAGCAGTCGCCGGTGGACAGCGAGAGGCTGGAGCGGTCGTTCATGCCCTCCTTGAAGCCCTCCCAGAAGCTGGCCCCGCCGCCGGTGGCGAGCAGCAGCACCCACAGGGCCAGCCCGATCCCGGAGAGCACCGAGCCGATGACCGCCATCGCCGTGCCGCGCTCACCGCGCTTGCGGATCTGGCTCAGCGCGACCAGTCCCAGCACCAGTCCCACGCCCGGCACACAGCACAGCAGGCCGAGCACGAGGGAGGCGATGGCGAGGCCGTTGACGGGCGCCGGGAGGGTGTAGGGGCTGTAGCCCTGGCCCCAGGGCTGGTACGGCGAGGGGTACGGCGGCTGCTGTCCGTACGGTCCCTGCGCGTACTGCGGGTACTGCGGGTACTGCGGCAGGCCCGTCTGGGGCGGCTGGTACGGCCCTTGCGGCTGCTGGGGGCCGGGGGGCGGAGGTATGGACACCGGTACCGTGCTCCTGAGGGGGCGTCTGGCCGCGTGAAACGGACGGCTGAACTGACGTACGACTGCGCGCATCGTAAGCGCGCCGTGAACGGGGGCGGAATGAGGGTGGGGAGAGCGGTCGTGCGCGCGGTGAACGCGCCGGCCGCGCGCTGGGCGGCCGCTTCGGGGATCCCCTGCCCTTCCCCGAGTACACCTGGGAGGACGACCAATGAACCACACCGTCAGCGCCGTCAACGCGCTCACCGCACGCTGGGCGCAGCGGACCAGACAGGGCACGGTCTTCTCGGCCGCCGGTGTCTGGCCGCTGCTGGCCTTCCTCGCCGACGGCGCCGCGGGCCCCGCCCGGGACGAACTGACCCGGGCCGTGGGGTTGCAGGCGGACCAAGCGGCGGCAGGTGCACGGGAGTTACTCGGCGGGCTCGCCTCGATGCACGGTGTCGGGGCGGCCCTGGGACTGTGGACCGACCGTGCGCTGGAGCTGCGCGAGCAGTGGGCGGCCGGGCTGCCCGCCGACGCGCACGGGGAGCTCGGGGCCGACCCCGCGGCCTCCCAGGAGGCGCTGGACGCGTGGGCGGCCAAGCGCACCGAGGGACTGGTCGAGCGGATGCCGGTCAAGCTGACCGAGGGCGCCCGGATGGTGCTCGCGACCGCGCTGGCCCTGCACACGGACTGGCGGCAGCCGTTCCGGGAGACCGTGCTGCGGCCCGGCTCCGGGCCGTGGCAGGGCCGCACCCTGGCCGGTCTGCACCGCAGCAGTGTCCGCACGGACCGGATCGGGGTGACCGCGGGCCCGGACGGGCACGTCACCACGCTGAAGGTCCTGGGCGGCAACGCCCTCGACGTGCATCTGCTGCTCGGCGAGGAGGGGATGGCACCCGGGCAGGTGCTGCACACCGGCATCGGCGTCCTGGAGCGCGCCCTGCCGGTGACCACCGGCGGCCAGCTCCCCTACGGGAAGGCCGGTCCGGGGGTGTCCGTGGAGCGGCTGCCGTCGGCCACCCCGGACCCGGTGCGGCTCGATGTGACGACCGTCGGCTTCGAGGTGCGCGCGGACCACGATCTGCTGCAGCTGCACGGCCTGTTCGGGCTCTCCACGGCGGCCGACGCCCGCGCGGGGCACTTTCCCGGCATCAGCGCCGCGCCGCTGGCCATCGGGGCGGCCGGGCAGTCCGCGGTCGCGGAGTTCGGGCCGCTGGGCTTCCGGGCCGCCGCGGTGACGGCCGTGCTGGCGGCGCCGGGCGGCGGCCCGCCGCAGTACCGGCACGAGTCGACCGTCGTCCGGGCCACCTTCGACCGCCCGTTCGGCTTCCTCGCCGTACACCGCGACACCCGCCTGGTACTGGCGGCGGGCTGGGTCACGGAGCCGGCGAGCGGCGCCGGCTAGCCGAAGCCGGCACCGCTGCCGGAGCCCTCGTTCGGGACGGCGTCAGACGGCCGGCGGTACCTGACCCCCGGTCACGCGCAGCCTGATCGTGCGGGCCTCGGGGCGCAGCGCGAACTCGGGCCACACGTCCGGTCCGCAGGCCCGGGAGCCGAGTCCGTGCTGGGCCGCGTCGATGATGAGGTGGCTGGTGGTGGACTCCGGGAGTTCGTAGGGGTGGGCGGCCCGGGCGAGCTGCTGGGGGGTGTGCCGGGCCAGGGTGAAGCCGGGGCGCCGTCCCTGGGTGTCGGGGAGCGCCGTGAGGTGCAGTACCCCGGTGTCGGCGCTGGTCAGGGTGAGGCGGCGGAGCCGGGAGCGGTGGCCGGTCTCCTGGGGGCGGGCGTAGCCGGCCGCGAGGTCCCCGACGGCGGCGGAGAAGCGGCCGGTGCGGGCCGCGCGGAGACTGTCCGGGTAGGACTCGTGCGGGCCCAGGCCGAACCAGTCGGCGCCGTCCACGGGGGCCGTCCCGTCGGGCAGTTCGAAGCGCACCCCGATCCGCGGCCAGACCGTCGTCCAGCCGCGCGCGGGCTCGATCTCCACGCGCAGTTCCAGCTCGCCGTCCTCGACGGACCACACGGTCTCCACCGTCACCGACAGCGCGGAGTGCGCGGCGGAGACCCGGTCGACGGTGCGCAGGGCGTCCGCGGTCCGCTCCACGCCGATGCGCCGGGTGGTCAGCCGGTCGAGTCCGGCGCGGCGCCACAGGTCTGCGCTGGACACCTCGGCGAGGCTGGCGTCGCTGCCCTCCAGCCGGTCGGAGGTGCCCTCGTCGTTGTCGGTCGGCGCCCGGAACAGCTCCAGTCGCGGGCCGGTCACGGCGCGTCCGGCGAGGCGGGTGAGGGAGCCGCCGGTGAACTCGGCGATGCCGAGGGTGAGGGTGCCCTCGTCCGGCTGCCAGCCGGTCCGGCGCCGGACGGCGGGCACCGGCCGCCGTACCGAGCGGTCCAGCTGGGCGGTGGCGATCTCGTGTCCCGCGGGCGCCCAGGGGGTCTCCGCGGCCAGCACCGCCTCGACCGTCAGCCAGGTCTCGGCGTCCGGGGCGACCGGGACCGGCGGCAGCGGCACCCGCCCCGACTCGCCCGCGGCCACCGCCGGGACCTTCAGGTCCCCGGACGCCACGAGGGTGCCGTCGTGCTCGACTCGCCAGCGGAAGCGCAGGTCGGAGGTGTCGGCGGAGTGCCTCAGGTTGGTGATCGCGAGCTGGTCGCCGTCGAAGGCGAACCGGATCGGCTGCACCACGGCCTTGAACTCGTGGAGGCCGGGCGTCGGCACGTCGTCGCTCAGCACCATGCCGTCCATGACGAAGTTGCCGTCGTGCACGACCTCGCCGAAGTCGCCGCCGTAGGCGTAGTACGGGGTTCCCTCCGGGGTCCTGGCCAGGATGCCGTGGTCGCGCCACTCCCAGACGAAGCCGCCGTGCAGCCGGGGGTGACGGTGGACCAGTTCCTCGTACTGGTCGAGGGCGCCGGGTCCGTTGCCCATCGCGTGGGCGTACTCGCAGAGCAGGAACGGCCTGGTGCGCTGCCGGGCGCCCTGGGCCGGGGTGCAGCCCAGCAGCGGGGCGCGGGAGCCGTCCGTGCCGATCTGCTCGGTCTCCGTCACGGTCGCGTACATGCGCGAGTAGACGTCGGTGTAGTCGCCGGTGTAGTCGCCCTCGTAGTGCACGGGACGCTCGGGGTCGCGGGCGTGCACCCAGGCCGACATGGCGGCGAGGTTGGCGCCGGTCCCGGCCTCGTTGCCGAGCGACCACAGCACGACCCCGGGGTGGTTCTTGTCCCGTTCGACGGTGCGCTCGATGCGGTCGAGGCAGGCCGCGCGCCAGGCCGGGTCGTCGGTCGGGTTGCCGGTCCAGCCGACGTTGTCGAAGCCGTGGGTCTCCAGGTCGCATTCGAGGACGACCCAGAAGCCGAGTTCGTCGGCGAGGTCGAGCAGCCGGGGGTGCGGCGGGTAGTGGCTGGTGCGGATGGCGTTCACGTTGAACCGCTTCATCCGGGCCAGGTCCTCGCGGGCGTGCGCCTCGTCGAAGACCCGGCCGCGCTCGGGGTGGGCCTCGTGCCGGTTCATGCCGTGGAAGACGACCCGGCGGCCGTTGACCAGGAAGCGGTCACCGCGTATCTCGACGGTACGGAAGCCCACCCGCAGGGCGATGGTCTCGGCGGCCGAGGACACCGTGACGTCGTACAGCCGGGGCTCCTCGGCCGACCAGGGCTCCACGCCCGGGATGTCGAGGGGTGTCACGTCGGCCGCCGTCTCCCAGACCCGCTCGACGTCCAGTTCGGGGATGCGCAGGGTGACGGGGAAGGCCGCCGGGTCGGCGGTGACCTCGGGGTCGATCCGCCCGCGCCCGTCGTCGTAGCCGGTGCGCAGCCAGACGTCCTCGATGCCTCCGGCCGGGCGGGCGAGCAGGGTGACGTCCCGGAAGATGCCCGGCAGCCACCACTGGTCCTGGTCCTCCAGGTAGCTGGCCGCCGACCACTGGTGCACCCGGACGGCGACGACGTTGTCACCGGGGCGGACCGCGGACGTCACGTCGAACTCGTGGGCGAGCCGGCTGCCGCTGGCGCTGCCGATCTCGACGCCGTTCACCCACACCTTGAACAGCGACTCGACCCCGTCGAAGCGCAGCAGCACCCGCTCGGCGTCCGACCAGCCGTCGGGGAGGCCGAAGTGGCGGCGGTAGTCGCCGGTGGGGTTCTCGTCGGGGACGTGCGGCGGGTCGATCGGGAACGGGAACTGGATGTTCGTGTAGATCGGCCGGCCGTAGGCGCCGTCGCCCTCCAGCACCCAGTGCGCGGGCACCGGGATGCCGTCCCAGCCGTGGTCGTCGAAGTCCTCCTCCGCGAACTCCTCGGCCACGGCCGCCGTCGGCGACAGCCTGAAGCGCCAGTTTCCGTTCAGCGAGAGGGCGGGGGCGTCGGAGTGCAGCCACGAGCGGGCCGGGCGCAGGGCGCCACGCCACGGGGCGGTGTCCGATACGTACGCGGAGTGCTCGGAGGGCAAGAGTTCACAACTTTCTTGGTGTCGGGGGGTGTTGTGCCGCTAGCGGAGGACGACGGTGCGGATCTCCCAGGGGCCGAGGGCGAGTTCGAGCCCGTCCCCCGTGACCGGCTCCGCGGCGATCGGCCGGCCGAGCAGGTCGACGGTCGTGGCCTCGGTGAAGGCGCCGGTCACCCGGACGGCCGCCGCGGTGTCCCGCAGCGCGGCCAGCCGGACCTCGGTGCCGGGCCCGTGCTCCGGGTCGGTGACCCGGCGGATGCTGGACACCTGGACGTCCCGGCCGTCGACCTGCACTCCGGTCGCGTCCGGGGGCAGCGGGCCGCCGCCGGTCGCGGTCCCGCGGGCCACCAGGACGTCGGCCCGGAACTCCTCGGCGAGCGCCACCGCGTTCGCGCCCTGCCAGCCGCTCGCCCAGGGCAGCACGGCGAACCGGTTCTCGATGCGCATGCCCAGGTCCTGCGCGCCGGGGACGGGGATCTCGCTCGCCGCGGGTTCGTCGCGCAGGGGGTGGAGGTTGACGCTGATCGAGCCGATGGCGCGGAGCAGGGTGAGGGCGAGTGCGGAGCCGTCGTCGACGAGTTCGTACTCGGCGGAGTGGTCGAGCAGGACGGTGGCCGGGCCCGCCGACACGAAGGAGCTCGCGGGGAAGGTCGGCAGGGGGTACTCGCCCCAGCCGCCCTCGGCGGTCAGTCCGCGCTCGGTGACGGCGAACTGCCCGGCCGACGCGGAAGCGCTGACCGGCACCGGCAGCGGCACGTGGAAGCGCAGCCGGTGGTCGGCGGACCGGTTGAGGAACGCGGTGGAGATCCGGACGAACGGCTCGCCCGCACGGACCTCCACCACCATGTCCACGGGGGTCGGGACGGTACGGCCGTCCCGCCGGTCCCGGTCGTCCACGCTGAGCGCGGCCGGCCAGTCGTAGACGCGGGTGACCCGCAGCCTGGCCCGCAGCGGGCCCCGGTCGAGGAGTTCGACGCCGACCCGGGCCGGCTCGGACACGAGGGTGTCGTGCGCCGGAGGGGCGTAGTTGTAGCTGTCGCCCCGGTCGCCGCCGTCGACGAGGCGGCCGACTCCGGACAGGACGGTGCCGTCGGGCCCGGTCACCTCCAGGGTGCCGTCGGCGGCCACCGTGACCTCGACCAGGCCGTTGGAGAGCCGGTCGGGCGCCGCCGTGACCGGGCGCAGCGCCGGGGCGGCGGGCCGGTCGGCCGGCTCGACCCGGAAGGCGGCCAGTCCGCAGGCGGAGACCGGCACGGCCACCAGCGCGGTGGCCCGGGCCTGGGCCAGGGTCCGCACCCGCCACTCCCCCGGGTGCGCGGCCGCGGCGGCGGCGACCTCGCCGCGCAGGGTCATCAGGTCGAAGGGCCCGGCCGGTGCCTCGGCGAGGTGGAAGACCAGGGAGTTCGGGGTGAGTTCGTAGCGGTCGATGAGCAGGCCGAACAGCTCGCGGCGGTGGATCCGGCGCAGCACGCGTTCGAGCTGCGAGGCGTCGAGCCGCTCGTCGCTGAGGACGGTCGGGGCCTCGGAGACCAGCTGGACGGGGTGCGCCGAGCCGTCGGCGGTGGTCGCGACCAGCGTGCGCCCTTCCGGTGCGGCCACGACGTCCACCTCGACCAGTGCGGTACGGGGTACGGGCAGCGGGTTGGCGACCAGGTGGCCGTCGCTCGGCACCAGGGCGGCGGGCTCGGCGAGGGCCGCGTCCCGGACCGCCCGGGCGGTCTGCGCGGCCTCGGCGAGGCGGGCGGCGACCTGGTCGCAGGTCTCGTCGGTGCCCGAACCGACCACCGAGTCATGGGCGGTCGACTCGATGATCTTGTGCCAGGCGAGGGCGAGGAAGTGCGACTCGTCGCGCCGGGACCACAGGGCGTTCATCCGCTCGGCGTGATCGACGGTCCGCTCGGCGAGGGCCATCCGCTGCTTGAGCCCGAGCCGCACGGACAGCACGCCCGGCAGGATGTTGCCCCGGACATGGCTGCGCAGTTCACCGGTGACGACGGCGGTCACCTCGTCCCGCACGTGCTTGCGGAGGTACTCGTCGAGCGTGCCGACGGTGATGGGCCGCTGCTCGCCGGAGGCCTGCCGCAGCCAGTCCCCCAGCTTCGGGTCGGGCGCGTTGTGGTCGGTGCCGGCCATGGCCAGGAGCGGGTCGCCGCCCCAGCGCCCGGCGGTCAGCTCGGCGTACTCGGCGAGCGCCTGCCGGATCCGGTCCGGTACCAGCAGGACGTCGAGTCCGTTGTCGTACCCGTCGAAGAGGAACTCGGTGCGGACCTCGGAGCCGTCGGGGGCGCGCCAGCGGAAGGCGTGGCCGTCGACCGAGCCGGGCACCCCGCGCCACAGGGCGGCGTGCTCGATGCCGGCGCGGGCCAGGATCTGCGGCATCTGCGCGACATGGCCGAACATGTCCGGGAGATAGCCGACGGGCATCGCCCCGCCGAGGCGCTCCGCGGCCGCCCATCCCATCTGGAGGTTGCGGACGATGGTCTCGCCGGAGCAGAGGAACTCGTCGAGCAGGATCAGCCAGGGCCCGACGGCCAGCCGGCCCTCGCGGACCAGGGCGGCGACCCGGTCGCGGTTCTCCGGGCGCATCTCCAGGTAGTCCTCGACCGCGGCCATCTGCCCGTCGACGGTGAACCGGAAGTCCGGGTCGGCGTCGGCGGTCGCCAGCACGGTGTCGAGGGCGGTGACGAGGCGGTGCCGGAACACCTGGAACGGCTCGTACCACTCCCGGTCCCAGTGGAAGTGGGGCACGAAGACGGCGGAGTCGGGCATGACGCGGAACACCTTCTGTGTGGGGGTCACTTGAGCGAGCCGGCGGCGAGGCCGGTCCGCCAGAAGCGCTGGAGCAGGATGAACACGACGATCACGGGCACGATCGACACCAGCGAGCCGGTGATGATGGACTGCTGCAGCAGGGGAGCCCGGGCGGTCTGGCCGTTCCACTCGTACAGGCCGAGCGTGATCGGGAAGAGGGACTCCTTCTGGAGCATCACCATCGGCAGGAAGAAGTTGTTCCAGATGGCCACGAACTGGAACAGGAAGATGGTCACCAGGGCCGGTGTCATCAGCCGGAACCCCACCGAGAAGAAGGTGCGGAACTCGCCCGCGCCGTCCAGCCGCGCCGACTCGATCAGCTCCTGCGGCACGGACGCGTTCGCGAAGATGCGCGCGAGATAGACGCCGAACGGGCTGACGATGCTGGGCAGGAAGACCGCGAGGTAGGTGTTGACCAGGCCGGTCGCCGAGAACAGCAGGAACAGCGGCAGGGCGAGCGCGGTGGTGGGGACCAGGACGCCGCCGAGGATGACGGAGAACAGGAACTCCCGGCCACGGAACCGGAACTTGGCGAGGGCGTAGCCGCACAGCGCGGAGATCAGGGTGCCGACGGCCGCGCCCAGCACCGCGTAGATCACGGTGTTGAGGATCCAGCGGCCGAAGATGCCGTCGCTGCGGGTGAACAGGACATGCAGGTTGTCGAAGAGGTTGAAGTGCGAGAACGCCAGCCCGTTGGTGGAGGCGAGGTCGCCCTGCGGCTTGGTCGACGCGACGATCAGGAAGTAGACCGGCAGCAGGAAGTAGACGGTCAGCAGCAGCATCAGGGCCATGGCGGCCGTACGGCTGACGCGGCTCTCGCGGATCATGGAGGTGTTGTCGCTGTTGCTCACAGTCCCGCCTTCTTCGAGGTCAGTCGCATGAACCCGAAGCTCAAGACGAAGGTGATGACGGCGATGACGACGGAGATGGCCGCGGCCTGCTGGTAGTTGTTCCCGGAGGCCACCGTGTAGGCGAGCATGTTCGGGGTGAACGTGCTGGAGATGTTCGAGGAGATCTGCCGCAGCACGGCCGGTTCGGCGTACAGCTGGAGTGTGCCGATGATCGAGAACACCGTGGTCAGGACGATCGACGGGGCGATGATCGGCACCTTGACCCGCCAGGCGATGGTCCAGTTGTTCGCACCGTCGATCTTCGCGGCCTCGTACAGCTCCTGCGGGATCGACTGGAGCGCCGAGAACATGATCAGCATGTTGTAGCCGGTCCACAGCCAGGTGGAGACGTTCGCGGTCGACCACAGGACGGCACCGGGGCCGAGGAAGTCGGGGTGCAGCCCGATGCCGTTCAGCGCGTCGACGACGGGGCTGAGCTGGGGCGAGTAGAGGTACGACCACATGATCGCGGCGATGACACCGGGCACCGCGTACGGCATGAACGCGGTGATGCGGAAGAACCCCTTGGCCTTCAGCAGGGGCGTGTCGAGGAGCAGCGCGATGGTCAGGGCGACGAAGAGCATGACGGGCACCTGCACGATGCCGAACAGCCCGATGCGGCCGATGCTGGACCAGAACTCGGTGTTCTGGAACACCTTCACGTACTGCTCGAAGCCGCCGAAGGTCGTGTACGACGTCCCGTACTGCCCTCCGCTGCGGCGCACGACGCGGACGCTCTGCCAGAGCGCATAGCCGACCGGCACCAGGTAGAACAGCAGGAACGGCAGGAAGAACGGGGTGACGAAGGCGGCGATGGTGCCCGCCCGGGGGCCGCCGCCGTTGAGGCGGCGGCGACGGCCCCCGGGCATGGTCACCGCGCCGGACGCGCGGTTCGCAAGATCGGTCATACCGCGGTCACTTACCCGCCGTAGCCGGGATCGCCTGGTCCTTCATCGACTTCAGCGCGGCGGCCTGGGCCGCCGCGAGCGCGTCGCTGAGCGTGCCCTTGCCGGCCGCGGCCTTGGCCATCGCGTCCTGGAGCGCCAGGTTCACCGTCTTCTGCGTGGGGCCCCAGGCGAAACTGGTGTCGATCTTCTTGGACGAGGCGGCGAAGACGTCGAAGATCTTCTCGTTGTTGTAGTACGGCACGCCCTGCTTCAGCGCGGGAAGATCCAGGCCGGCGGTGGCCGCCGGGTAGAGGCCGCCCAGCTTGTTCTCCAGCGCCAGCGCCTCCGGGTCGGTGTTCAGCCAGGTGTTGAACTCGACCGACTCGTACAGGTGCTTGCTGCCCTTCATGAACGCGACGGTCGAACCGCCCCAGTCACCGGAGCCGCCGCTCGTGCCCCAGGTCGGCATCGGGACGATCGACCACTTCCCGGCCTGCTTGGGCAGGTTGTCGCGGAACCCGCTGTACCCCCAGGCGGCACCGACATAGCTGGCGATCTGGTCCTTCTGGTACGCCGCGTACATCTGCGTCGACCCGTTGGCGAGGTCGGTGCGCACGACCTTCTCGGAGATCAGCTTCTGCCAGTAGTCGGCGACCTGCTTGCTCTGCTGCGACTCGACGGTGACCTGCCACTTGTCGCCGGAGTAGCCGTACATCTTGGCGTCGTTCTGCCACAGGAGCCCGTTGAACCACTCGGCGTTGTTCGGGTCGAAGAACGTCATGTCGAGGTTCGGGTCCGCCTTGTGCAGCTTCTGGGCGGCCGTCGCGTACTCGTCCCAGGTCGTGGGAACGGCGACGTTGTACTTCTTGAAGAGGTCGGTGCGCACGAACAGGGCCATCGGGCCGGTGTCCTGCGGGATGGCGAACACACCGGTGCCGCCGAAACTGGCCTGCGACCAGGTCCACGGGACGAACTTCGACTCGGCCGCGGTGGCCGCCTTGCAGGCGGAGGCGTCCACGAAGGCGCTCTGGGTGCGCAGGTTGGGAAGCTCGTCGTAGCCGACCTGGGCGAGGTCCGGCGCCTTGCCCGCCTTGAGGGCGTTGCCGATGAGGCCGTACTGGTCGTTGGAGATGTTCTTCATCTGGACCTGGACGTCCGGGTGCTTCGTGTTCCACAGGGCGACGACCTTGTCCATGCCCGGGACGGTGTTCCAGTACTGGAGGGTGACCTTGCCCTTCGCCGGCGCGCAGGACGAGGCGGACGCCTTGTCCGACGAACCGGACGAGGAGCATCCGGCGAGTACGACGATGCCCGCTGTGGCGGCCGCGGCGGCGAGGCGGGTGCGAGTGACTGTGCTGCTCATATCTTCCGTTCCAGAGAACGCCTGGCGAGGGTCGGCAGGCGGGTCGACGTTGACACCTGGAGGCGGATGCCTTCTGGTTGGAATCAGGTTCCGTGAGCGGTAACGTGAGCGCTCACGGGAGCGGTAACGGGAAGTTGATTGGGAGTGTGAGCTTCGGTCCGCCGGAGTGTCAAGGCTCAAAACATCGGACCCGGCATACTCGGTGTCCCTGCGACGCGGTCGCGTCGGCAACTGCACGGAGGTGAGCGATGGCGTCGTCGGGGACCGGACCCCGCAGGGTGACGATCGACGATGTGGCCGAGGCCGCGGGAGTGTCCCGGCAGACCGTGTCACGCGCGCTCAACGACAAGGGCGAGATCGGCGTCTCCACCAAGCAGCGCGTCCTGGACGCCGCCCTCGCACTGGGCTACCGGCCGAGCCGGTTCGCCCGGGGGCTGGTGCGGCAGGACACGATCAGCGTCGGACTGGTGATCCCCGATCTGCTCAACCCGTTCTTCACCGAGGTCGCCGCCGCCGCGCTGGACGCGGCCCGGGGCCGCGGCTGGCACGTCGTGGTGTACGACACCGGCGACCGCGTCGAGGAGGAGCGGGGCACCCTGGAGGTGATCGCCTCGCAGGTGGACGCCGTGGTGGGCTATCTGAGCCTGCCCGAGGACGAGATCGCGCGGCTCACCCGGGGCCTGCCCGTCGTCCTCATCGACCGGAAGAGCCCCACCGAGCGGTTCAGTTCGATCCGGATCGACGGCGAGGCGGGCGTGCACGCGGCGATACGGCACCTGATAGGGGCCGGGCACCGGCACATCGGCATGCTGGACCACGCGGAACGCTCCGAGCCGAGCGTCCGGCACGAGTGGTTCGACACGGCGATGTCCGCGTGCGCGCTGGACTCCGGTTCGGTGGCCCGTGCCGACCAGAGCGTGGAGGGCGGGGAGCGCGCGCTCCAGGAACTCCTGGCCCGGCACCCGCACCTGACCGCCGTGTTCACGTTCAACGACATCATCGCCTTCGGAGCGTTGCGCGCCGCCCGCCGGCTCGGCCGCCAGGTCCCCGGGGATCTCGCCGTACTGGGCTTCGACGGCCTGGGCCTCGGCACCCTCGTCGAGCCGGCGCTGACCACGGTGGCCCTGGACACCCGCCGCCTCGGCGCGCTCGCCGTCGAACAGACGGCCAGACTCCTGACCGGAGCCGGCCCGCTGCGCCCCGACGAACTGACGGTGGGGGCGGAACTGCGGCTGCGCGAGTCGGCGTAGCCGGCGGGCGGAACAGCGCCTGCGCGAGCCGGCGGCAACGGCGGGCCGGCGCCACGGGCGAGTCGGCGCCACGGACGATCCGGCGTCACCGAGCGGGCCGGCGTCACGGGTGAGCCGGCGCCACGGGCGATCCGGCGTCACCGGCGATCCGGCGCCACGGGCGATCCGGCGTCACCGGCGGGCCGGCGTCACCGGCGGGCCGGCGCCACGGGCGATCCGGCGTCACCGGCGGGCCGGCGCCACGGGCGATCCGGCGTCACCGGCGGGCCGGCGTCACGGGCGATCCGGCGTCACCGGCGGGCCGGCGTCACGGGTGAGCCGGCGTCACCGGGGGGTCGGTCACGCGGGCTCGGCGGCCGGCCTTCCGTCCGCCATGCCCAGGCGGGCCTGTTCGTCCTCGACGATCCGGCGGGCCAGGTCCGTGTCCGACACGTCGACGGCGTCCGGGGTGGCTTCGGCCACCGCGCTGCGGCGGGCGTAGGCGTCGAACAGACGGGTCTTGTTCTCCAGCATCTTCACCAGGCGTTCGTCCACTCCCCCGGTGGCGAGCAGGCGGTGCACCCGGACCGGTCTGACCTGGCCCATCCGGTGGGCCCGGCCCACCGCCTGGTGTTCGGCGGTCGGTTTGACCTGGGGCTCGCAGATGACGACGACCGAGGCGGCCTGCATGTTGAGGCCGATGCCCGCCGTCTGGATCTGCGCCAGCAGCACGGCGGGGCCCGGGGCGGCGGTGAAGTCGTCGACGATCTGCTGCCGCCGTCCGGCGGGGACACCGCCGGTGAGCGGGCCGAACAGGGTGACCCGGTCGGCGAGCGCGTCCTGCACCACCCGCAGTACGTCCTTGAAGTAGGAGAAGACCACGGTCTTCTGCCCGTTCTCGGCGGCCTCCTCGACGATCTCCCGGAGCCGCTCCAGCTTGGCCGACCGCTCCGGGCGCAGATACGCGGCCCTGCGCATCGCCGGGAAGTTGCCTGCCCGCACGGCCTCGCGGTACGCCTCCTCGTCCGACGCGCTCAGCTCCTCCCACTCGTCGGTCCGCTGGAGGCTCGGGAGTTCCGTCAGCACGTCCTGCTGGTTGCGCCGCAGATAGACGGGGGCGACGGCCTTGCGGAAGGCGACCGAGCCGGCCAGGGCGCCGTCCCGCCCCGCCGAGGGGCCGTCCCCCTCCGCCAGGGACTCCGCGACACCGCTGTGGAGCATCCCGACCAGGTTGCGGAACTCCACGACCCGGTTCTCCATCGGGGTCCCTGTCATGAAGAGGGTGCGCTCGCAGCGCTCCGCCCACCGGGCGACCGCCTGGGACCGCTTGGTCTTCGGGTTCTTCACGGAGTGCGCCTCGTCGACCACGAAGAGGCCGACCTCGCCGCTCCCCGGTTCCGGAAATCCGCGCAGGGCGTCGAACGTCGTCACCGCGACCCCGCCCCGCCCCTGCCAGTCGGCGAACGCCTGGTGCCGGTCGGGGCCGTGGAGCAGTGTCACGCGCAGGGCGCTGCGGGCCGCGACCTCCCGGGTCCAGTTGACGAGGACGCTCGCCGGGCACACCACCACGAAGTGGCGCTGTCCCTCGGCGGCCAGGTGGGCCAGCACGGCGATCGCCTGGATGGTCTTCCCGAGGCCCATCTCGTCCCCGAGGATCGCCTTGCGCTGCGCCAGGACGAAACGCGCGCCGAAGGCCTGGTAGCCGCGCAGGGAGACCCGCCGGTGGGTGTCGTCGAGCCGCTGGGCGCGGACCCGCTCGGCGATCTCGTCCGGCAGGAAGCCCTCGGCGGCGGCCGTGTCGGGCCGCTGCTCGGAGATCTCCGCGAGCAGGCCGTAGTAGTCGGCGGAGCGGAGTTCGAAGTCCGCCCAGGCGGCGAGGTCGGAGGACGGCCCGCGGAGCAGGTCGACCGAGGACTGGGCGAACAGCTCGGGCAGCCCGGCCGGCTCCGCCTCCGCCAGCAGGGAGCGGAGCTCGGTCACCGCCGCCAGCGCGCGAGCCTTCTTCTCCCGCCCCGCCAGCAGCATCCGCAGGCGCCCGGTGGCGGGTCCGGCGGCGGCCAGCAGCGGTTCCAGCCGCTTCGCCGTCTCGGTGGCCCGGCCGACGGCGCGCACGGCGTCCGGGCCGGCCTCCACGAGTGTGTGCAACGCCATGACCAGCGCGGTGGTGCCCGGTTCCGGCCGGTCCACATCGATATGGACGGCCACGGTCTCGTGCACGGCGTCGGAGAGGCCGCGGGCCGCGGCGAGCATCTGGTCCGCGGTGCGCCGGCCGACCCCGGGGAGCTGCCGCAACCGATAGGCGCCGGCCGCCAGCACCTCGCCGACCGTGCGCAGTCCGCTCTGCTCGACATGATCCAGCCGCAGCCGTCCTTCGGTGACGTCCTGGAGCCGGGCGACGGGAAGGACGTCCAGTTCCCGCTGTGCCGCCGCGTCGTGGAGCGGCGTCAGGGCCGCCCGTACCGCCTCGACGGCCCTGCCGTGATCGGCGACGACGTCGCACGCGGCCGTGTTCAGCCGCGTCCCCCGCACGACCAGCTCCCGCTCCGCCCGCCCCACGTACCCCGCCCCTCGTTCGCCGTCCCCGAATCCTCCCACCGTCCGCCGACAGAGACAGAGACAGAGACAGAGGCCGAGACAGAGGCGGAGGCGGTGGGTGGTCCTCGGGGCGGGCGCGGGTGGTCGGTTGCGGCCGCCGTGGTCAGGTTTCTTTCACGGACCCGCGTGCCCGGCGGTTGCGCCAGCGGGTCACCAGCCACAGGACGTTGACTCCGCCGAGGGTGACCAGCACGGCCGCCGAGTCGGCGGTGCGCGCGAGGCCCTGGTCAGCGCCCAGTCCCCGGGCCGCGCGGACCAGCAGGGTGAGGTCGGCGGGAAGGGTGACGGCGGCCATGAACGCCAGGCAGGCCACCGTGCCGGCGACGAGGACGACGCTGTAGAGGCGGACGGCCCGGCGCTCGTGCGGGGGCAGCCGGGTGCTCGGGTCAGCGGCTCCGGCGGGGCCCGGGGCGCGCAGCAGCCGCCGGAACCGGTAGCGGGCGTAGGCGAGACCGTCGCCGTACAGGTTCCGGCAGCCGGTGACGTCCTGGAGGACGAAGTAGAGGTCCGTGCGCGTGAACACCATGCACTGGAAGGGCAGCGGCAGCAGGGCCAGCAGCAGGCCCGCGGCCAGCACCCGGTGGGCCGTGGTCCCGGTGTCCGTCACGGCGAGGACCAGTACCAGGGCCGAGGCGACGGACAGGTTGAGGGCGATACCGGCCAGGTAGGCCGTCAGCCGCTGGCGGCGGGGCGCGAGTTCGATGCCGCTGATGTCGGTCTGCATGACGAGGAACTGCAGCCGGGTGCCCAGCCGCATTCTCCCCGGCACGCCCGCGGCCCGGGCGGTGACCAGATGCGCCAGCTCATGGGCGAACAGCAGCGCCCACCCGGCCGCCGCCCCGGTGAGCAGGACCAGGCTGCCGTGCGGGCTCCACAGCAGGTCCCGGTAGCCGGGGACCAGGTCGGGACGGCGGACCAGGACGCCGACGGCGGCGGTCAGCAGTACCGCGACGAGCACCGCGAGTGCCGGGTGCAGGGCGAACCGGACGGCGCGGGGCCGCAGCCACGGCAGGGACGCGCGTGCCGGTACGGCGTCCGCGACCGGGCAGTCCCCGATCCGCGCCACGAACCCCAGGGCGGCCAGGTCCCTGACGAAGTCCGTGATGTCGAGTTCCTCGCCGGTCTCCGCGCGCAGCAGTTCCGCCGTGCGGGCCACGCTCAGCCCCCGGCCGAGGAGTTCCACCGCGCGGGCACCGGCCGCGGGCAGGGCGACGAAGGTCCGGGTGGCCATGCGGCCCACGATCCACTCGTCCCGGTCCCGCCGTATCCCGAGGTCGTGCAGCAGGACCCGGGTCGACGGCTCGATCCGGGGCCGGTCCGTCGCCGCGGTGTCCGTCACGTCAGGTCCCCGGTGGTCAGGTCCCCGGCCGTGCCGGCCGTCCCGGCCGTCCGGGCCGCGCGGGCAGCGCCGCAGGCGGGGCAGTCGGGGCGGCGCTCGGAGCGTTGCATCACGGGGTCGCCGGGCACCATGAGGTTGAGGCCGAACCGGCATCCGGGCTCGACCGGCGGGATCCCGCACAGCAGCATCAGCGCGGCATGGGCCAGCAGGCTGCCGGACAGGCCCGCGGTCACGGCGTTGACCGGGTTCCACGGCATACGGGGTGAGGCGACCTCCTCGTCCTGGCCGGGCGCGAGCCGCAGATCGCGCCGCTCGATCTCGGCGCTGCGCAGACACTCCCAGCAGGCACCCCGACCGGGCCTGAACACCCCGACGCTCACCAGCGGACCGCGATATCCGGCTTCGGCCCATGCGGTGCCGGTGGCCAGGCAGACCTGGTTGGCCCATCTGCGGATCACGGCGGGGCGGTCGGCGGCCAGGAGGAGCACGTCGTACCCCGCGCCGCCACCGGAGCCGGAGCCGCTGGAGCCGCCGACACCCCCGGTGTCACCGGCCAGCAGGTCTTCGAGGTCCGCCGGCCCGTGCACCTCGCGGCGTTCGCCCGTGACCGTCGTGTCCGAGTTCAGGGCGTGCAGCGCCGTCAGCGCCGCGTCGATCTTCGGCGTACCGAGGTCGCGCTCGCCGAAGAGCGTCTGCCGGTTGAGGTTGGACAGTTCGACGACGTCCGGTTCGACGCAGTGCAGCCGTCCCACCCCGGAGGCCACCAGGTCCCGCGCGGCGGCCCCGCCGGTACCGCCGACCCCGACCAGCAGCACCCGGGCCCGGCGCAGCCGCAGCTGCGGCTCCCAGGCGCTCTCCCGGGGCCGGAGGTCCATCCAGCGCAGCAGGGTCATGCCCCTGCCGTACCGCTCGCGTTCCCGCTCGGACAGCTCCGCCGGCGGCACGGCACCGGCGTCCTCCACGTACCCGGCCATGGTCAGGTCCGTGATCGCCTGGGCGATGTCCGGGTCCGGCAGCCGCAGCCCCGGGTGGCGGCGGGACACCTCGGCGACGATGTCCGCGGCGCTCCGGGTGCCGTCCATGGCCTCGACCAGCGTCCACACCCAGCCGTCGGGATCCGTGACCTCGGCACCGATGCCGTGCACGACACTCCCGATCCGCACATGGCCGTCGACGGTCCGGTAGGCCCGGTGTTCCGGCTTGATCCGAGGCCGCCGCATCGCGGGCACCGTCATCTTCGCGCCAATCTCGTGTGCGCCAACTTGCCGGTGGGCAAAGGACGTTGACAAGATTCACCGGTTCGGCCAACTCTGGCAAGAGCACGACAACCAGGACAGGCCACAGCCACCACCGGGAGGACATGGCATGCCGAACAAGATCGAGATCCGGCCGCTGGACAAGAAGGAGACCACCGGCGACAGCGGTGGCAACGGCGGCAGCTGATCCGACGCGATGCTGGACCGTTACCTCACGGTCGCGGAAGTCACCGACTCGGCACGGCGGCTGGTCTCCCGGTTCCCCGGGACCGGCCGGCTGCGCCGGATCGGCACGTCCCGGGCCGGCCGCCCGATCCTGATGCTGTCCGTGGGACACGGTCCGCACCACGTCCTGGTGGTCGCCCGGCCGCACCCCGACGAGCCGGTCGGCGGCACCACCGCGATCGCCCTGGCGGAGCAGGTCGCGAGCGCCCTGACCGGGCGAGTGGCGCGCGGCCCGGCGGAGCCGGTGACGCGCGGCCGCCGGCCGTCCACGGCCGGCGCTCCGTCCACCGCGACCGATCCACCCACCGCGACCGATCCACCCACCGCGACCGATCCGTCCCTCGCGACCGATCCGTCCCTCGTCACCTGGGACATCGTCCTGTGCCTGGACCCGGACGGCGCCGCGCTGAGCCAGGGCATCGAAGAGGCGACGGCCGGCCCCCGCCACACCCTGGCCGACTACTACCGTGCCGCCTACCGCCCGGTCGCGGCGGAACAGCCGGAGTGGGCGCCCATCGAATCCCGGCATCTCCCGGAGAGCCAGGCGCTGTTCGACGTCATCGACGAACTGCGGCCGGTCCTCCAGTGCTCCCTGCACAACGTCGAAGCGGGCGGCACCTGGGTCCAGTTGACCCGTGACCTCCCCCGACTCGCCGCGTCGTTCCAGAAGTCCGCCGCCGACCTGGCCATCCCGGTCCAGTACGGCACGTTCGACGCCCTGTACTGGGAGAACCCCGGCCCCGGCGTCTACGTCCTGCCGCCGCCGGAGAGCGCGGCCCGCCTGGCGGCCGGGTCCGAGAACATCGGGCTGTCCACGTGGTGCGCACCCGCGCGGTACGGCGGGGTCACGGCGATCATCGAGGTGCCCCTGTGGGCGACCGACCTGGCCGACGACCCGTCCCCGCGCCCGGACGCCGGTGCCGTCCTGCGTGACCTGGCCGGGCTGGTACGGGACGGCGGACGCCAGGTGACCGCCGTACTCGACAAGGCCCGCCCCTTCCTGCCCCCGGCCCGGGACAGCGCGCCCAGACGCGTCCTGGAGTGGATGGCCGACGGTCTCTACGACCTGGTCGCCGACTCCTGGGAACCGCTCGCCCGGCAGGCGGCCGACGGTCCACCGGGGTTGACGACGGCCCAGGTCTGCGCCCTGGACGTCGTGGCCCGCCGCCAACCGCTGCGCGCCGCGGGCCTGCTGCTACGACTGCTGGAGGCGGCGGACGACGCCGCCGCGCCGGGGCTGCACCGCGATCTGGACGACCTCTTCACCGCCTGGTGCACGGACTTCGAGGGGACCCTGCGACTGCGCCGGGTACCCGTGCGCCAACAGGTCGCCCACCAGACACGCACCATCCTGGCGGCCGCGGAGAGCGCACTGACCACCCTCCGGTGAGAAGGCCCCGAGCCGAGGCCGGCGCGGGTCGAACGCAGGGGCGACCACCCTCCGGGCGGCCGCGGCCGCAGCCGGGGCCCCGGGGGGCGGACCTCGGAACCGCCGGCTGCATCACCCTGCTCAACACCCTCCGACCGATCGGAACCACGCGGATGCGCGGCGTCGGCGGCGCGACCGCGAGCCGCTCCGGGCCGGTCCAAGCCCTTACCCGGCCGGCTCCGGACTGCTCCAGACCCCTCCAGGGCACCCGAGCCGCTCCCAGCCCTCCGGCCCGGTCCGATCCGGCCACGACGGTAGGCGCCCGGTCCCCTGGCCGAGTGTCCGTCAGCGGTCCGGTGTGTCGGCGGCGACCGCGGAGGCGGCGGTGTTGTAGCGGGCGAGGAGGCCGCGCAGGGCCTGGACCTCCTCCGCGGCCCAGCCCTCGGTGCGGGTGTCGACCTCCCGGTACATCAGGGCGTCGGCGCGGGCGAGGAGTTCCCGGCCGTGGTCGCTGGGGCGCAGCAGCTGGGCCCGGTGGTCGTGCGGGTCGGCCTCCCGTACCACCAGTCCGGCGCGTTGCAGAGCGGCGACCTGGCGGCTGATCGTGGACTTGTTCAGGCCGTAGAGGCCGACCAGGTCCGCCGCGCGAGCCCCGTCGCGCGCGTCCATCTCGGACAGCAGGGAGTAGTCGACGAAGCTCAGTTCCGGGTGGAGCCGTTCGGCGTTGCCCCGGAAGCGCCGGGAGAGAGTCACCAGCTCGCGGACCAGTCCCCGGAGCTCTGTGTCGTCGTCGGCCACGTGCGTGTCCCTTCCCTACGGCCCGGGCTCCCGCCTCGGAGTTTCATTTTGCAACAGACGGCGGACGGATCTACAGTGGCTGTGTTGCATTATGCAACTCACATCGCACCATTGACACACCAATCACCACAGACACCACGCAGGTCCCGCCGGGAGGCGCTCGACCAAGGACAGGTGCACAACGTTTCGTCCCCTTAATGTCGTTATGTCAGTCATGGGGACGTGAGAGGCGGGCGAGAGCCATGCGAGTCGAGGACGTCGTCCACGCACCGAGCACACCACTGGACGCCCCGGCCTTCCCGGCGGGTCCGTACCGGTTCACCGACCGCGAGTACCTGAACATCACCTACCGGACGGATCCCGGGGCCCTGGAGCGGGTGGTGCCGGAGCCGCTGCGGGTGACGGAGCCGCTGGTGCGGTTCGAGGTCATGCGGATGCCGGACGTCACCGGGCTGGGCGACTACACGGAGTCGGGCCAGCTCGCCGTCGTCGAGTACGAGGGCGAGAGGGGCGAGTACAGCCTGTCGATGTACGTGGACAACTTCCCCGCGATCGCCAGCGGCCGGGAGATCGGCGCCTTCCCGAAGAAGCTCGGCCGGCCCCGGCTCTTCGTCGACCAGGACACGCTCGTCGGCACCCTGGACTACGGCTCGCTGCCCGTCGCCCGCGCGACGATGGGCTACAAGCACCGGCCGCTGGCCACCGAGAAGGCCCGCGAGGAGCTGACGCCGCCGACGTTCATGCTCAAGAAACTTCCGCACTACGACGGTTCGCCGCGCATCTGCGAACTCGTCCGGACCCAGATCGGCGACCTGACGGTCAAGGGCGCCTGGAGCGGGCCCGCCCGGCTGCAACTGCTGGCCCACGCGCTGGCCCCGCTCGCCGACCTGCCGGTCCTGGAGGTCGTCTCCGCCTCGCACATCCTCACCGACCTGACCCTGGGCCGCGCCCGGGTCGTCCACGACTACCTGGCCTGACCGCCCCCCTCTCTCCCCCCTGCCACATCCCCCCACGCCGAGTCGAAGAAGAGCAGGTGTCCCGCATGTCCGAGAACGACAGCATCGCCGGAATCAGCAAGGTCACCGTGGTCGGAGGAGGCGTCATCGGAGCCTCCTGGGCGGCGCTGTTCCTGGCCCGCGGCCTGTCCGTCACCGTCAGCGACCCGCAGCGCGGAGTCGACGAGGCCGTGCGCGCGTACGTCGGGCAGGCGTCGCCCGCGCTGAAGGCGCTCGGGCTGGACACCTCGGCGCTCACCGCGCGGCTGTCCTTCGAGCCGGACCTGGCCGCCGCCGTCCGCGAGGCGGATCTGGTGCAGGAGAACGGCCCGGAGCGGCTGGAGGTCAAGCACGAGATGTGGCACACCATCGAGAGCAACGCCCCGGCCGGCGCCCTGTTCGCCACCTCCACCTCGGGCATCCCCGCCACCGAGATCGCCACCGCCCTCAGGGACCCGGCCCGGCTCGTCGTCGGGCACCCCTTCAACCCGCCGCATCTGGTGCCGCTGGTGGAGGTCGTGCCCGGCGAACGGACCTCGGCGGAGACGGTCGAACGCGCCCGCGCCTTCTACCGCGGTCTCGGCAAGCAGCCGCAGGTGCTGCGCAAGGAGGTACCCGGCTTCGTCGCCAACCGGCTGCAGTCGGCGATCTTCCGCGAGTGTGTGCATCTGGTGAGCGAGGGCGTCGTCACCATGCAGGAGCTCGACGACATCGTCACCTCCTCCATCGGCCAGCGCTGGGCCGTCGCCGGGCCGTTCCGCTCCTTCCACCTCGGCGGCGGGGAGGGCGGACTGACGCACTTCATGGACCATCTGGGCATCGGCATGGAGCGGCGCTGGGCCGACATGGTCCAGGAGAAGGTGGCCTTCGACGAGCCCACCAGGCAGTTGCTGACCGAGCAGGTCAAGGACTTCGGCGGCACCGTCGACGAACTCGCCGCCGAGCGCGACCGCGGGCAGATCGCCCTGCTGCGCGCCCTGGGCAAGACCTTCGACGCCTGACCCACACCCGCCCACACCGCCGGGCATCCCCCCACACCACAGAGATTGCAGAATTCATGAGCGCCGAAGAACTGACCGACCGCATCCAGCAGTCCCTCGCCAGCCCGTCCACCACGGACGACGGCTTCGACATCCACCAGGCCCTGCGCGAGGTCCTCGCCTCGGCCGGCCTCCACCCCGAGGACAGCGGCGGAGAGATCACCTTCATCGGCGCCGACCCCATCGTGCCCAGCGTCATGCGCCTGGGCGCCGTCCCCGCCCTGGGCATGACCGCCAAGTCCGTCGCGCTGGCCGCCCTGTGGCGCCGGCGCACCGGCGAGGGCCAGGACATCGCCATGGACCTGCGCAAGGCCCCGCACCGGCTGTGCCCCTTCTACGACAAGAAGTGGGAGCTCCTCAACGGCTACCCCGGCGGCACGCCCTCGGACCCTGCCAACCCGCTCGGTTTCGACTTCTACCGGACGCGCGACGACCGCTGGGTCATGCCGCTCAACCCCTACCCGAAGATCAAGAACGCCGTCTACAAGCTGCTCCGCACCTGGCCCGAGAAGCAGGCCGTCGCGGACGCCGTCTCCAAGTGGAACGCCGCCGACCTGGAGCAGGCGGGCGACGAGATCGGCGTGGTGATGCCCATGCTGCGCACCACCGAGGAGTTTCTCCGTGAGCCCGCCTACGAGTACATCGCGCAGCAGCCGCTGATCAAGATCGAGAAGATCGCCGACAGCGAGCCCGAACCCCTGTCCGCCGCGGCCGCCCAGCCGCTCTCCGGCGTGCGCGCGCTGGGCATGGGCCACATCATCGCGGGCGCCGGAGTCGGCCGGGACCTGGCCCAGCACGGCGCCGACGTGCTGAACATCTGGCGGCCGAACGAGTTGGAGCACGACTCCACCTACAACACCGCCAACGTCGGCGTCCGTTCCACCACCATCGACCCCTACGGCGCCGAGGGACAGGCCAGGATCCGCGAACTCCTGCGCGGAGCGGACGTCTTCTATGCCAACCGCCGCCCCGGCTACCTGGAGAAGATCGGCCTCGGCGCCGAGGAGGCCGCGGCCGTCCGGCCCGGCATCATCCACGTGAGCATCACCCTCGCCGGCGGGACCGGCCCCTGGGCCCACCGCGTCGGCTTCGACCAGACGGCCGGCGCGCTCAGCGGCATCATGCTCATGGAGGGCGCGGACGGCATCGCGGCCCGGCCGACCAGCACACCGGCCCTGCCGTACATCAGCGTCGTCAACGACTACGTCCTCTCCTGGCTGGCCACCACCGGTGTGCTCGCCGCGCTGATGCGCCGCGCCACCGACGGCGGCAGCTACCGCGTCACCCTCAACCTCACCCGCATCGCCACCTGGATCCTCAGCCTCGGCGTCTTCGACCGCGCCTACGCCCACGCGACCGCCCTCGACCCCGACCCGGGCTCCCCGCACGCCTACCTCGACCCCGACACCTTCACCGCCGACACCCCCTGCGGCCACTACCAGGGCGTCACCGACCAGGTCGTCATGTCCCGCACCCCCGGCCACTTCCGCGACATCCTCCTCCCCCGCGGCAGCAGCGCTCCGCTGTGGCTTCCCGCCCCCAACTGAACACAGCACTCCGCGGGGAGCCGGTCGTGGGGCGGTGTCCGGGCCTGCTGGTCCAGTTCGCCGGAATCCGCGCCAAAGCCGGTCACCGCACCCCGGCGGTAGGCGGTCCCGATGCAGAATCCGGCGGCGAGCTGGGCGTGCGGCGGAAAGCCGCTGCCACCGCGTCCCGCGGTCAGCACCGCCGGCTCGGAAGACGCTCAGCATGTGCGTGGCGGACGGTGCGCGGCCTGGGCCGGACGGGCCGAGGAGAACGCCGTGGCGAGCTGGTCGAGCAGGAGCGCCGCGGACGGGTGCGGGTCGCGGCGTGGCGTGATCGCGTAGATGCCACGGGTCGGCGGAGCGACGAGGGGCACGGTGGTGACGTCGGTCCGCAGCGCGCTGGTCAGCACTCCGGGGATCAGCGCGATGGCATGGCCGGTCGCGACCAGGGCGATCTTGCCGAGCAGGTCGGCCGCGGTGAGGTCGATGCGCGCGGTGATTCCGGCGCGGGCGGCGTGCCGGCGCAGCAGTGCCGCCGAGCCGTCGTTGTCCTCCACCCAGGTCTGGTCGGCCAGTTCCTGAATGCGCACCGGCCCGTGCGCGGCCCGCGGGTGGCCGGCGGGCAGGGCGACGACCATCTCGTCGGTCCCCAAGTGCCGTTGTTCGACACGCGGGTCGTTGGGCAGCCCCGGTGGCGCGTCGGTGACGACAGCGACGTCGAGGTCTCCGGCGCTCACTCGGTCGTGCAGCTGCGGGCTCAGCCCGGGCAGCAAGCGCCACCGGAGAAGTTCGGTGCTGTCCAGCAGACGGCGGATCGCCGCGGGCACGATCCCCGCCGCCAGCGAGGGCGTCGCCCCGACGGCCAGCGGCCGGCTGAGCGCCCCGTCGCCGACGTCCCGAACGGCACGCTCGGCGCGGTCGGCCTCGTTGAGCGTGATGAGGGCGTGGTGCCGAAACACCTCGCCGGCAGCGGTCGGACGCACGCCGCGCACATGCCGCCGCACCAGCGGCACTCCGAACTGGCGCTCCAGCCCGGCGATCTGCCGGGAGACGGCCGACTGCGTGTAACCCAGCTCGACAGCCGCAGCCGACAGCGACCCGAGCCGACACACCGTCACGAACGTCCGCCACGCAGTCAGTGCCATGGCACGAGTATGGCTGCCCGGTATGCGTGTTCGGCATGATCGCCCTGCGAGATCTGCGCTTGTCGTAGATCTCCTCAACGACCCATGCTGGAAGGCATGACCGCACCGCACAGGATCGCCGTTCTCGGCCTGGGCCGCATGGGCACCGCCATCGCGACACGACTCGCCGACTGCGACTGCGACTGGGACGTCATCGGCTGGACACGCTCCGGACGCGCGGCAGGGTCGGTCAAGACGATCGATCGCGCGAGGGACGCGGTGGCGGAGGCCGACGTCGTCCTCCTGGCCCTGTTCGACGGCCTGGCCTGCCAGGAGGTCCTCGACCACGTCCGGGACTCGCTGCGAGGGGACGCGGTGGTGCTGAACATCAGCACCACCGCGCCGGCCGAGGCGGCGCGGCTGGCCCGGGAGTTCGGCCCGTCCTACGTCCACGCGCCGGTGCTCGGCTCCGTACCCGCCGCTACTACCGGTACCTTGCAGGTTCTCGCCGCCGCCGACCAGGAACCGCTCGACCGCGTGCGTCCGGTTCTGGAAGCGCTGGGCACCGTGCGGCGCGTCGACGGCGCCGAAACCGCCGCCGCACTCAAGCTGATCGCCAACAGCAGCCTCGCCGGCGCCGTCCTCGCGCTCCGCGACTCGCTGCAGCAGGCCGACGCCCTGGGCCTGCCGCGCACCGCGGCCCTGGACGTCCTCCAACTCGGCCAGCTCGGCGGGCTAGTCACCCGCAAACGAGCCTTTCTCACCGGCGAACCGGCCGCAGCGACGGCCGAGTTCACGACCGGTGCGCTGGCCAAGGACATGGCACTGCTGGCCGCCGCGTCGGACACTCCCCTGCGCAGCGCGGGCGAACTGGCCGGCACCCCTGCCGGCCCTGAGGCCGACATCGCCGTCACCGCCACGGACCGCGCCGTGGACGACGCCGTGCTCGAACCGCTCCGTGCCTACATCCGCGGACACGCCACCGGCGACCCGAGCCACTTCCGGGACGCGTTCCTGCCCACCGCCCACATCGAGGGAATCCGGGACGGCGCATTCGTCTCATGGCCCCTGGACGAGTACTGCACCCTCTTCCACGGCCGGCCGGCCCCGGACGAACCGACCCGCTCGCGCCGTATCGACGCCGTCGACGTCCACGGCACCGTCGCCAACGCGACCATGACCCTCCGGCACGGCGCGGACACCTTCACCGACATCTTCCTGCTGATCCAGGTCGACGGCGGCTGGCACATCGCCAACAAGGCTTACCACCGGCACTCCTGACGTACGGGACCGCGGTCCCGGAAGGCACCCGGAAGCCTGCCCACCGACTCCGGTGGGCCTATCGGACCGCACGGCAGGCGGCGTCGATCTCCGGCCGGATGGCGGAGCCGACGGCTCGCGCCTGCTCGAACAGGTAGGTCGCCGCCCCCGGGGCATCGGCCCCGGAGAGCCCCGCCCAGACAGGCGGCACGCTCTCCCGGGACAGTTCGCGGGCCGCCTCAATCGCGATCAGCGCGCCCGTGCTGTGCCCGAACACGGTGAGGGAGGTCCGCCCTGGGCTCGCGACGCGCGGGGACCGCAGGTGACGATCAGCTGGGCACCGACCTCGTCGAGGATCCCCTGAAGGCGGCCGCCGGGGCCATCGCGTCGAGCGGCACGTAGGCGGCGCCCGCCAACAGGACCCCGAGGAACGACGGAACGAGCTCGACCGCCTCCACAAGGCTTTGACCTGCGGAAACGTAGGCGCGTCCCAGCACCATCCCAGCGCGGAATACGAGACGAAGTATGAGAAGGCTCAAGATCGCCAACGCTGCACAACAGCGTCGGCTACGGGCCGGGATCTGAGGGACGTTTCCAACGTCTGCGGCCCGATCGCGCTCACCAGCTCCTGCTCCTCGCCTGCCATCCGCCGCTCACAGCGGCCAAGCGGTGAGCAAATCGCCGGGGCCATAGGCGGCATCGAGCCCCGGACAGTCGACTCCGCTACGCGAGACCGCCACGACTGGAACGGGTTCGTCGGTGAGAGCGGCCCGGTGTCGATGAAGTGCTGCCAGGTCGTGCCGGTCGAAGGGCGACTGCTCCAGCCACTTGATGGAGCCGACGAAGATCAACTCCTTGGCAATGGGGGCACGGTCCGCCCCGACGATGTCGATTTCGACGTCGTTGGTGCGGGTCCAGTAGCCGCCCACCGCGGGGGCTACTGGGAGCTGGTCGTCGGGCAGCATCCGGGCAAGCGCCTCGCGGATGAGCGGCTCGATCGCCCGGCCGCGCCAGCTGGTCCAGTTCTCCCGGATGCGCGCCAAGGTCAGATCGCCCCGCCCTCGCTCGATCTCCTCCATGGACGGGCCGAGCAGGTGCAGCCAAAACCGTAGGTAGGGATCTGCCACCCGGTAGCGGCGATCCTTCGACGGACGCAGTGATACAGGCAGCTCCCCAACGACGATCCGTTTGTCGGTAAGCAGCTCCAGAGCTCGCTGCAGCGGCGTGGCCCCGATCCCGCCGGCCGCGCGGGCGATGTTGGTGAAGGTCCGCTCGCCGCTGCCGATAGCCGCCAGCACCGTACGCGCCTGGGCCTGCGGGGGGAATTCGGCGGCCAGCGAGCGCTCGGCCGACACAAGCAGGGCCGAGACCGGATCACTCAGCGCCTCGCCGAGGAAGTCCCACAACCCTGCGCCGCGCGGCCACTCCGCGCAGATCAGCGGCAGCCCGCCAGTGACCAGCGCAGCGTCGAAAGCTTCCGCCGGATCCAGCCCCAGCATCTGTCCCACCTCGGCGGGGTTGAGCGGTCCCAGTACCATCTCCCGGCCGCGCTGATGGAAGGGGCGCCCGTAGCTGTTCAGTGCCTCCATCATCGACAGATCGGAGCCGATGAGGACCAGCAGCACTGGCTTGGTTTCCAGCACCCGATCCCAGGCCCGCTGCAGCATCCCCTCAAAGGCGCCATCGGTATCCATCAGGTACGGCACTTCATCGATGACCAGCACACTCGCCCGGTCAGCGGGCAGCGCCGCGGCCAGCACGTCGAACGCGGCATCCCAACTCTCCGGCCGCGCGGCGGCTACCAGCCCCGCCAACGGCAGCGTCGATGCCTGGGCGTCCCGGGCCAGCCGTGCCAGATCATCCCTGGGGGACGCACCAGTCGCCGCGTAGAACAGGAACGGGGCTCCGGAGCGCTCCGCGAACCGCTCGACCAGTCGCGACTTGCCCACTCGGCGCCGCCCGCGCAACATCACGCACCGACCGGGCCGCTCCCCGCCAACCCCTTCCGCGACCTTCTGCAGCTCTCGCTCCAACGTCGCCAGTTCCTGCCGACGGCCTACAAAGTCCACCATGGCTACCGACCTCCACCCATGACACTAACGTAAATGTTAGCAACATTGACGTTAGTGCAGTGCCGGGGGAGCCCACACTTCGCCTACGCCTCGCCGAGGAACTCCCGGGCACCACGGAGCCTGGTGGTCAGCCGATGCTGGGTAGAGCGGCTGTCGAGCCGCACGTCGAGTGGCCCGGGCAGGCGCGTGTCCGCTCGGCGCCCAGACGGCAGACGGGATGCGTCCAGGCCGTCGCGCCGGGCGATGCGTACGCCGAGGTCGTAGCGGCTGAGAGCGTCGGGGCCGGCAAGGTGGAAGAGACCGGCCCCGTCCGATCGCGTGAGTTCCCACAAGGCGGCGGCCAGGTCATCGGCGTGCACGGGGCAGCGGACGTCGTCGGTGAAGAGAACACCTTCCCGCGTTCCGGCGATCAGGGCGTGCGCCAGGCGTTCGTGTTCGGACTGGCCGTTCCCGATGATCAGCGAGGTGCGGGCGACGGCCGCGTCCGGGCACAGGAGCCGCACGGCCGTCTCGGCGGCGGCCTTCGCGGCCCCGTACGGGGTGATCGGGTCTGGGGCGCAGGTCTCGTCGTAGTGGACCCGGCTGCCGGAGAAGACGGCGTCGCTGGAGACGTGCACCAGGCGGATGCCGAGCTTCGCGGTGGCCATGGCGATGTGGATGGAGCCGTCGGCGGTGACCTTCCAGTCCGCCCCGCCGCTGGTCACGTTGATCACCGCATGCGGCGCCACCACGGTCAGCACCGCCTCCACGCGTACGGGATCGCGGATGTCCAGCTGGTGCCAGGCGGCGGCTGCGGGGTCGCCGGGGCGGGAGTGAACAGGGCGACCGGGACGTCCCGGTACTCACCCTCCGCCCGGTGCTTGAGCGGCACGAAGACCGAGCGGCAGTCATCGCGGCGCGCCTTGGCACTGACCTGCCAGCGGACCCTGACGAAGCCAGATCGTCGGCACTCGGTGGAGAAGGCCAGCGCCTCGCTGGGTCTCTGGCCGGTACCCGACTGAAGGTAGACCGCGAGCCGGTACTGCGGGGCGATGTACTCCGCGATCAGATCGACCTCGCCCAGCGTGGGAATCTCGTCCTCGTCCACCGCGCACGGGGCCGCCCGGGATATCCGGACGCCGCGCGCGGGATTGTCCGGGATGAGTTTGTCAACGACGGCCGCCTCCAGCATCGCGGCCACCATCACCATCCGATCATTGACCGTGGAGACCGCAACCCCGCACCGGAGGCATGCACGTCCTTGGCGAACTTCTCGAAGTCGCGCCGCGCCAACCCGGCCAGCGTCTTCCGTCCCAGGCGCGGCACGAGATGGTTTTGGATGAACCCTTCGTAGTTGCGGCGCGTCGACTCACCGATGACCCGTCGCTCCAGCCACTCCTGAGCCCAGGCCCGCAACGGCACAAGCCCACGCACAGGATCGAAGCGAATGCCGGCCTTCTTGTCGTTCTCGACCTTGTCTGCGAAAGCGTCCGCACCATCCGAGCCCACCCGACGGGGAAACGACCTCTCCCGCTGCCGCCCGCGCCTACCGCCCGGTTCCCGGTACCGCACCGTCCACCCATGCCGACACCGCGGACGATCACAGGGAAAGTTCCGGTCCCGGACATCCCTCTTGCACCTCTGAAAAACACTCGCCACCCAAGCCCCGATCCTTCGCCTGGCCCGTACTCGAAACCGTGCACCGCCACCTCACGGCCGCGCAAGACATTCATCACCAATCCGCTCTTTCCGGCGAATGTGGACCCAGCCTCACCCACAGCCTCGCAGGCCATCGAGTCGGCGAGGGCCCTCCTCACTGGATGCGCTCACGCCCTCCACGCCGGTCGGCACGTGATCCGTACATCAGCACCGAAGGCCATACCGCGCTATGGTTGATGTATGGCTACAAAGAAGGTGACTATCACTCTCGACGAATCCCTGGTCGAAGCCCTGGCCGGAGCCGCCGAGGAAGAGGGCATCCCACTCTCCCGTCTCGTCGCCGGAGCAGCCGAACGGGAGCTGCGGCTGCGGGCCGGCCGGGCCGTCATCCAGGAGTGGCAGGCGGAACACGGCGCCTTCACTCCGGAGGAGCTCGCCGCCGCCCGCGCGGACCTGGCCGCCGCCGACGCCGAGTACTTCAGCAGCTCGGGAGCCCCGGCCGCGTGAACATCCCCTACCTGTACGACGCCGGGGTACTCATCGCCATCGACAACGACGACCGACGCATGTGGGCCCGCCACAGCCTGGCCCTGGAAGACGGACGGGACATTCACGTCCCGTCCGTCGTCGTCAGCCAGGCATGGCGGGACTCCCGCCGCCAGGTCAGACTCGGCAAGTTCCTCGCCGGGTGCCACGTCGTACCCGTCGGCCTCGAAACCGCCAAAGCCGCAGGCATCCTCTGCGGCAAGGCCGGCACCTCCGACATCGTCGACGCCACCGTCGTGACCATGGCAGCCAGCCTCGGCGCCATCATCTGGACCTCGGACCCGAACGACATCCGCACCCTCATCGACGCCCAGGACATCAAGCCCGCCCCTGTAATCCGCACCGTCTGACCTCCGACGACCAGCCCCTGTGGGCCCGCTATCGCAGGGTTGGAGATAGGCGGGGCCACCTGATCGCGTAGAGGTGCATGGGCAGCGTTAGGACCTCCCGGTAGCGGGCCCACGAGCTGGGCAACAGGAATAGTTTTCGAAGGTTCCCGTAAATGCCGATCGAGTTCTTGGCCGAGTGATGGCCCAGCTAGCACAAGGTCTCCTAAGCGGTAAGCGCAGCCATCTGCGGCCTGGCCTCCGACACCAGCCGGTTCATGTTTGACCAGTTGCACGAGCAGATCCGCCCATCACGCCAACATGGAAACGACGAAGGGGGCCGAGCCCACGAGAGGGCTCGACCCCGAATACACGCGTCAAACCAATCGCATTAACGTGCAGTAATGTCGTGATCACACATTGAAACGGAACTCGACGACGTCCCCGTCCTGCATGACGTAGTCCTTGCCCTCCATGCGGGCCTTGCCCTTCGCGCGGGCCTCGGTCACCGAGCCGGTTTCGACCAGGTCCTCGAAGGAGATGACCTCGGCCTTGATGAAGCCCTTCTGGAAGTCGGTGTGGATCACACCGGCCGCCTCGGGGGCCGTCGCGCCCTTCTTGATCGTCCAGGCGCGGGACTCCTTGGGGCCGGCCGTGAGGTAGGTCTGCAGGCCGAGGGTGTTGAAGCCGACGCGGGCCAGGGTGGCGAGTCCGGGCTCCTCGGCGCCGACCGACTCCAGCAGCTCCAGGGCGTCCTCCTCGTCGAGCTCCGCGAGGTCCGCCTCCAGCTTGGCGTTGAGGAAGATCGCCTCGGCCGGGGCGACCAGCGCGCGCTGCTCGGCCTTGAAGGCGTCGTCGGTCAGCTCGTCCTCGTCGACGTTGAAGACGTAGAGGAAGGGCTTGGCGGTGAGGAGGTGCAGGTCGTGGAGGAGCTCGGCGCGGTCCGAGCCCTGGACGATGCCCTGGGAGAACAGCGTGTCGCCCTTCTCCAGGATCTCCTTGGCCTCCTCGACGGCCTTGACCTTGGGCGCCACGTCCTTCTTGATCCGCGACTCCTTCTGGAGGCGCGGCAGGACCTTCTCGATCGTCTGGAGGTCGGCGAGGATCAGCTCGGTGTTGATCGTCTCGATGTCGTCCTTCGGCGAGACCTTGCCGTCGACATGCACGACGTTCTCGTCCTTGAAGGCACGGATGACCTGGCAGATCGCGTCGGACTCACGGATGTTCGCGAGGAACTTGTTGCCCAGGCCCTCGCCCTCGGAGGCACCCTTCACGATGCCCGCGATGTCGACGAAGTCGACGGTCGCCGGGAGGATCCGCTGCGAGGAGAAGATCTCGGACAGCTTGGCCAGGCGGGCGTCGGGGACGCCGACCACACCCACGTTGGGCTCGATCGTGGCGAACGGGTAGTTGGCCGCCAGCACGTCGTTCTTGGTCAGGGCGTTGAACAGGGTCGACTTGCCGACATTGGGCAGGCCGACGATTCCGATCGTGAGCGACACGTTGCGACTTCCCGTAGTGAGTGGGTGAGTGAGCCGGAGGCTGCCAGTGCCGGCGGGCCGGCCGATCCACCAGTTTACGGGGTTCGGAGCCCCTGACCGGCGGCCGCGTCGAACACCTGGACAAGCTCTGCTCTTCGGCTTGGTTTCGGCGTGTCTGGGCTGCGACTTGGCACATTAACCGACCTAAGTTGGTCCGGTGGAGCATCACAGGACCCGTCCCCGACAGCACGGACAGCGCCGTGGGGCCCCCCGCGCGCCCCTGCCGCCGCAGGCCGGACGGCGGCCGGCGACGCCCGAGCGCCGGCCGGCCCCGGGAAGGTCCGGTACGGCGGCGGCCGGCCCCCGGCGACCACCTGGCCCACGGCTCACCGGACTCGGCGGCGGCCTGTTCTGCGCGGCCGCGATGTTCCTGCTGGGCTTCCTGGACGCCCTGCTGTTCGGGGCGTCCCTGACGGTGTACGGCGTACTGTCCCTGCCGGTGTGCGCGCTGACCGCGCTGTGGGTGCGCGGGAGCGATCTGCTGACCGCCCCCGTCGTCGTCCCGATCGCCTTCGCCACCGGCCTGCTGACCGTCGCCGACGACGGCGGCGGCGGGTTCCTGGGCGGTGTGATGGGCCTGGTGACGGCCCTGTCCACGCAGGCCGGCTGGCTCTACGGCGGCACGCTGGTCGCCGGGGTGATCGTCATCGTCCGCCGGATCCGGCTGATCCGGAGCCGGCGCGGAGGCTGACCCCCGGGCCGTCCCCGGCTGTCCCCGGTTCTCTCCGGCCGTCCCCGGCTGTCCCCGGTTCTCTCCGACTGTCTCCGGCTGCCCGCGGCTACTTGGCGTGGTGCGCCGCGCGCATCGCCGCGCCCACGATCCCCGCGTTGTTCTGCAGCTGCGCCGGCACGATCTCGGCCCGGATGCCCTCGATGAGGGGCAGGAACTTGTCGGCCTTGCGGCTCACGCCGCCGCCGATGATGAACAGCTCCGGAGTGAACAGCATCTCGACATGGGCGAGGTATTTGGTGACCCGGCGTGCCCAGTGCTCCCAGGTGAGGTCGTGGTCCTCCTTGGCCTTGCTGGAGGCCTTCTTCTCGGCGTCGTGGCCGTCCAGCTCCAGGTGGCCCAGCTCGGTGTTGGGAACCAGCTCGCCGTCGGTGAACAGGGCGCTGCCGATGCCGGTGCCGAAGGTGAGCAGGATGACCACGCCCTTGCGGTCCCGGCCGGCGCCGAACTGCATCTCGGCCACGCCCGCCGCGTCCGCGTCGTTGACCACGGTCACCGGCAGGCCGCCGAGCCGGTCGCTGAACAGCGTGCGCGCGTCGGTGTCGATCCAGCTCTTGTCGACGTTCGCCGCCGTACGGATATGTGTGCCGTCGCTGATCACCCCGGGGAAGGTGAGCCCGACCGGGCCGGTCCACCCGAAGTGGTCGATGACCTGCTTGACCCCGTCGGCGACGCTGTCGGGCGTCGCCGGATGCGGGGTGAGCACCTTGCAGCGCTCCTGGGCCAGGTCGCCCTTGTCCAGGTCCACAGGAGCGCCCTTGATCCCGGAACCACCGATGTCCACGCCGAAGATCTGCATGGCTCCACGCTACGTCGTACGACTGACAGTCACGACGCCGGACGGCCCCCGGTCACACCGTCGTACGAGCGCCGTTCAGGCCTCGGTGCCGCTGCCGCCGCGCTCGGCGACCAGGGCGGCCGCCTCTTCGCGCAGGTCACGGCGGAGTTCCTTGGGCAGCGAGAAGGTGATGGACTCCTCGGCCGCCTTGACGATCTCCACATCGCCGTAGCCGCGCTCGGCGAGCCACGCCAGGACCTCCTCGACCAGCACCTCCGGGACGGAGGCGCCGGAGGTGACGCCGACCGTGGTCACGCCGTCCAGCCACGCCTCGTCGATCTCACTGGCGAAGTCGACCAGGTGGGCGGCGCGGGAACCGGCCAGTTTGGCGACCTCCACGAGGCGCTTGGAGTTGGAGGAGTTGCGGGAACCGACCACGATGACCAGCTCGGCCTCGGCGCCCATCTGCTTCACGGCGAGCTGACGGTTCTGGGTGGCGTAGCAGATGTCGTCGCTCGGCGGCGAGATCAGCTGCGGGAACTTCTCCTTCAGCGCGTCGACCGTCTCCATGGTCTCGTCGACGGAGAGCGTGGTCTGGGAGAGCCAGACGACCTTGGACTCGTCGCGGACCTCGACCTTGGCCACGTCCGCCGGGCCGTCGACGAGCTGGATGTGGTCGGGGGCCTCGCCGGAGGTGCCGATGACCTCCTCGTGGCCCTCGTGGCCGATCAGGAGGATGTCGTAGTCCTCGTTCGCGAAGCGGACGGCTTCCTTGTGGACCTTGGTGACCAGCGGGCAGGTCGCGTCGATGGAGGCGAGGCGGCCGCGCTGGGCCTCCTCGTGGACGACGGGGGCGACGCCGTGCGCGGAGAACATCACGATGTTCCCCGGCGGGACCTCCTCGGTCCGCTCGACGAAGACCGCGCCCTTCCTCTCCAGGGTCTGCACGACGTACTTGTTGTGGACGATCTCGTGCCGGACATAGATCGGGGCCCCGTACTGTTCCAGGGCCTTCTCGACGGCGATCACGGCGCGGTCCACACCCGCGCAGTAGCCACGGGGGGCGGCGAGCAGGACACGGCGGCCAGGCGAAGCAGTCATGGCACCCATCGTAAGGCCGGGTTCGGGGGGCGAGATCGCGTCCCGGTGACGATCCCGGGGAGACCGACGACGGCGTCGCCCGGGGCGGAGCAACGGTGTCGGTGCCGGTCGCGCGGTGGCGGGCTGAGTGACGAAGTCTTGTCGGTGGGCGCCGTTACGCTCGGCGCATGGCTTTGAACACGTCTGTCGAAACGCCTGTGCCTGTCGGCGAGATTTCCCGGTTGATCGGCGGGTGGATCGACCGGCTCGGTGCCGTGTGGGTCGAGGGGCAGATCACCCAGCTCTCCCGGCGGCCGGGGGCGGGTGTGGTGTTTCTGACGCTGCGGGATCCGTCGTACGACATCTCGATCGGCGTCACCTGCTACCGGCAGGTGTTCGACGCCGTCGCCGATGTCGTCGGTGAGGGCGCCCGGGTCGTCGTCCACGCGAAGCCGGAGTGGTACGCGCCGCGTGGGCAGCTGTCGTTGCGGGCGGCCGAGATAAGGCCGGTCGGGGTCGGGGAGCTGCTGGCGCGGCTGGAGGCGCTCAAGAAGGCGCTGGCCGCCGAGGGGCTGTTCGCCGCCGCGCGGAAGAAACCGCTGCCGTTCCTGCCGCAGCTGATCGGGCTGGTGTGCGGGCGGGCCTCGGCCGCCGAGCGGGACGTCCTGGAGAACGCCCGGCACCGGTGGCCGGCGGTGCGGTTCGAGGTGCGGAACGTGCCGGTGCAGGGCGTGCACGCCGTGCCGCAGGTCGTGCAGGCCGTGAAGGAGCTCGACGCGCTCCAGGACGTCGACGTGATCATCGTGGCGCGCGGTGGTGGCAGCGTGGAGGATCTGCTGCCGTTCTCCGACGAGCAGCTGGTGCGGGCCGTCGCCGAGTGCCGTACGCCCGTCGTGTCCGCGATCGGGCACGAGCCCGACAGCCCGCTGCTCGACTTCGTCGCCGACCTGCGCGCCTCCACCCCCACCGACGCCGCCAAGAAGGTCGTACCGGATGTCGGCGAGGAGCTGGACCGGGTGCGGATGCTGCGGGACCGGGCCCGGCGGTGCCTGGACGGGCTGGTCGGGCGGGAGGAGCGGGGGCTGGCGCACGCGCTGGCGCGGCCCGTCATGGAGGACCCGCACCGGATGGTCGACGAGCGGGCCGATCATGTCGCCTCGCTGGTGGACCGGTCGCGGCGCACCCTCGGGCATCTGCTCGACCGCGCCGACTCCGAGCTGACGCACACGCACGCGCGCGTGGTGGCGCTCTCCCCCGCCGCCACGCTGAAGCGCGGTTACGCCGTGCTGCAGAAGGACGACGGCCAGGTGGTACGGGGCAGCGCGGAGGTCGAGCCGGGCGAGGCGCTGCGGGCGCGGGTCGCCGAGGGGGAGTTCACGGTGCGGGTGGACGGCTGAGATGCCGCACGGGTCGCACGGGTCGTACGAGTCGATGGGGAAGGTGGACGCATGAGCGGCAAGACGGAAGAGACGCTCTCCTACGAGCAGGCGCGCGACGAGTTGATCGAGGTCGTACGGCGGCTGGAGGCCGGCGGGACGAGCCTTGAGGAGTCCCTCGCGCTCTGGGAGCGCGGCGAGGAGCTGGCCCGGGTGTGCCGGCGGTGGCTGGAGGGGGCGCGGGCCCGGCTGGACGCGGCGCTGGCCGAGGAGGAAGAGGGCGCGGAAGGGGGCGCGGAGGGGGAGTGAGCGGGGCGGTGTGAGCGGGCGGTGCCTGTGAAGCGGATCACCAGGTTCCGACCGTTGTTGAAGGTTGAACCTTCTCGGCGTATGGTCGTGCCGTCAGCCTATCCGGACCGCGGTCCGGATTCGACGGATCGTGACCTCCAGGAAGTCAGAAGCCATGTCTCTTGTTCTTGACCCCGCCGCCCAGGACCTGCTGTTCCGCGAGGCCCGCACCGCCAACACCTTCACCGACGAGCACGTGTCCGACGAGCAGGTCCAGGCCATCTACGACCTGGTCAAGTACGGCCCGACCTCCATGAACCAGTCGCCCCTCCGGGTGGTCCTGGTCCGCTCCCCCGAGGCCCGCGAGCGCCTGGTGCAGCACATGGCCGAGGGCAACCAGAAGAAGACCGCCGCCGCCCCGCTGGTCGCGATCCTCGCCGCGGACAACGAGTTCCACGAGGAGCTGCCGCAGCTCTTCCCGCACTTCCCGCAGGCCAAGGACGCCGTCTTCGGCGACCGCGCGGTGCGCGAGGGCAGCGCCGCCCTGAACGCCGCCCTCCAGGCCGCGTACTTCATCATCGGCGTCCGCGCCGCCGGCCTCGCCGCCGGCCCGATGGGCGGTTACGACGCCGCGGGCATCCAGAAGGAGTTCCTGGACGACGACCACACCCCGGTGATGGTCGTCAACATCGGCAAGCCGGGCCCGGACGCCTGGTTCCCGCGCTCTCCGCGCCTGGCGTACGACGACGTCGTCACGACCGTCTGAGCCACCCCGCACACGTGAGAGGCCCCCGGCGACGACCACTAGAACGGAAGACGGCGCCGGGGGCCTCTCCACATCAGAACGGACGGGTCAGGACATCCGCAGTGCCGCGGCCATCTTCGTCAGCTGGGTGAACGAGGCCGTGCCGGCCACCACCGTCGTGGAGCCGGGGGTGTTCTCCAGCACCAGCGCGTCGTAGCGGCCGCCGGTGTAGTGCGTCCAGGTGCGGTCGCCGATCTTCTCGGTCGTCTTCGTCGCCGACGCGCCCTGACTCGCGTCGGTGATGAAGTCCGTGACGGGCTTCTGAGTCGACTGCTCGATCTGGACGTACTGACCGTCGGGGGTCTGGTAGCCGAGATGCCAGCGGTCGCCGGCCTCGCCCTGGAAGCGGACCGAGGTCGCCTTCCAGGCGCTGGGCAGGCCCTCCGGCGCGGCCACCGGGTAGGTCGCCGCGCGCCGAGCCGTCAGCAGCTCGACCCGGTAGTCGACCCGCTGGATGTCGGGAGCGTGATCGTCATGCGGGACGAGCAGGTAGATGAAGCCCGCCGCGAGACCGATCAGGGCCAGGGAGAGAATCATGTCCCGGACCGTCTTCTGCTTGCCGTTCGTGCCTGCCACGTCCCCTATCGTCGCAGGTGCCCGCTGCGCTCATCCGTGGGGTCCCCTGCTCATTTTGTCAGCCTGGCGATAGAGTCGACAGGAACCCTCATCCGGCCGTCGTCGTATCAGAAAGGTGCGCTCCGATGACCGAGAACCATCATCACCTGCCGTCCGAGCTCGATGTCCCCTCCGAAGCCCCCGACCGCAACCTCGCCCTGGAGCTCGTCAGGGTGACCGAAGCCGCCGCGATGGCCGCCGGTCGCTGGGTGGGCCGCGGCGACAAGAACGGCGCCGACGGCGCCGCGGTACGCGCGATGCGGACCCTCGTCTCCACCGTCTCGATGAACGGCGTGGTCGTCATCGGGGAGGGCGAGAAGGACGAGGCCCCGATGCTCTTCAACGGGGAGCGCATCGGTGACGGGACCGGTCCCGAGGTCGACATCGCCGTCGACCCGATCGACGGGACCACGCTGACCGCGAAGGGCATGCCCAACGCGATCGCCGTGCTGGCCGCGGCCGAGCGCGGTGCCATGTTCGACCCGTCCGCCGTCTTCTACATGGACAAACTGGTCACGGGCCCGGATGCGGCGGACTTCGTCGACATCAACGCGCCGGTCTCCGTCAACATCCGGCGGGTCGCCAAGGCGAAGCGGGCCACCCCGGAGGACGTGACCGTCGTCATCCTCGACCGGCCGCGGCACGAAGGAATCATCAAGGAGATCCGCGAGGCCGGCGCCCGCATCAAACTGATCTCCGACGGTGACGTCGCCGGCTCGATCTACGCGCTGCGCGAGGGCACGGGCGTCGACATGCTGCTCGGCATCGGCGGTACGCCCGAGGGCATCATCTCCGCGTGCGCCGTGAAGTGCCTGGGCGGAACCATCCAGGGCAAGCTGTGGCCCAAGGACGACGAGGAGCGGCAGCGGGCCATCGACGCCGGGCACGATCTGGACCGGGTGCTGACGACCGAGGATCTGGTGACCGGGGAGAACGTGTTCTTCGTCGCCACCGGGATCACCGACGGTGAGCTGCTGCGCGGCGTGCGGTACCGGTCGGAGACCGCGCTGACCGAGTCCATCGTGATGCGGTCGAAGTCGGGGACGGTACGGCGGATCGACTCCGAGCACCGGCTGCGCAAGCTGCGGGCGTACAGCGCGGTCGATTTCGACCGGGCGAAGTAGCGCCGACGGGGAGAGGCTGCCGACAGCACGCGGCTACTGCTGCGTTGTGGCTGGTCGCGCAGTTCCCCGCGCCCCTGACGGGGCGCTGCCCCCTCACCGCGTTCAAAAGGCGCCCTCTGTGCGGAGAGGGCGCCTTTTGCCTAGCCCGCCTGTGCTATCCGGTTCGTCGCCGCCGCTCGTGCCGCCTTCTTCAGTTCCATGTCGCGGCGCCTGCGCCTGGCCAGGACCACGCGGCGTTCCGCTGCGGTGAGGCCGCCCCAGACGCCGTACGGCTCGGGCTGGAGCAGCGCGTGTTCGCGGCACTCGACCATCACCGGACAGCGGGCACAGACCCGTTTGGCCGCCTCCTCCCGGGACAGCCGGGCGGCGGTTGGTTCCTTGGAGGGTGCGAAGAACAGGCCTGCCTCGTCGCGCCGGCACACCGCCTCGGTGTGCCAGGGTGCGTCTTGGTCCCTGTCCCGCGCCGGCACCCGCTGGGCCGGAACGGCAGCTACCTGCAGGGACGAATGCGGCGGTTGCAGCACGGGTCTACTCCTGACGACGGCTTCGCGAGCGAGAGACGATGCAGCAAGGCCTACCCGCTGTGCGCGGGCCTATGCACAGCGTCCTCAACAGCCGTGGCGGGGCGGCTTGTTCACGATCCCGGGCACCGTCCGTCGAGCAGTGATTCGCGTCCGTCAACGGTCCAGGTGTTTGCGCAACTTCCTGTCGACCTTGTCCTGAACCCGGTCCAGGATGTCCTCGATGAACTTCCCGCGCTTCGGCCGCGCCTCCACGTTGCCGAGCACGGCCCACCCCTCGACGTAGACGACCGGCGCGTCCGAGTCGACCGAATCCAGCGTGTCCGCCTCGAAGTTGCCCAGCACACCGCCGCCGGTGCCACGCAGCGAGACGTTCTCCGGGACGCGGATCTGGACGTCGCCGAAGATCGAGAACGCCCTGATGACGACCTGCTGGTACTCGAAGATCGCCTCGGTGAGGTCGAGCTCGATGGAGCCGAAGACCGCGTACGCGTGCAACCGGCGGCCCGCCCGCCAGCGGCCCCGGCGGCGGGCGCTGCTGAAGACGGCCACCACGTTGCTGTCCGGCTCGACGGGGATCGCGCCGGGCGTCGGCCGGGGCGGGACCGGCGTGTAGGCCGACGCGGCCGGGCCGGCGTGGGCCGCCGGCAGGTCCCGTATGAAGACCTCCAGCTCGCCCACCGTCTTGGCGCTCAGCACGCCTTCCACGCGCTCGGCGTGCTCGTCGGCGGTCAGGCGCCCCTCCGCGAGGGCCTCCCGCAGGATGTCGGCGATGCGGTCACGGTCGGCGTCCGAGGCGCGCAGCTCGGCGACCGGCGTTCCGGCGCGCTCCTGAGGGGTCTGCTTCTGAAGGTCCACGGCAGCAGAGTACCGAAACGCGATAGATCGCGACTAGGGGTGTGGACAACCTCGGGCGTGTCGAACTGAGCCTTACCTCACAAGCTCCGTGTCGGAGCCAGGTTCTACGCTGGAGAGCGCTCGCCAGCGTCGGCGGGCGGCCGTCCGCCAGAGTGAGGAATGGGCTGAGATGCCTGAGTTCGCGTATACCGATCTGCTCCCCCAGGGCGAGGACACCACCCCGTACCGGCTGGTGACCTCGGAGGGTGTGTCCACCGTCGAGGGACCGGACGGGCGGACGTTCCTCAAGGTGGAGCCGGAGGCGCTGCGCAAGCTGGCCGAAGAGGCGATCCACGACATCCAGCACTACCTGCGGCCCGCCCACCTCGCCCAGCTCCGGCGGATCATCGACGACCCGGAGGCGTCGGCCAACGACAAGTTCGTCGCGCTCGACCTGTTGAAGAACGCGAACATCGCGGCGGCCGGCGTGCTGCCCATGTGCCAGGACACCGGCACGGCGATCGTCATGGGCAAGCGCGGGCAGAACGTGCTGACCGAGGGCGGCGACGAGGCGGCGCTGAGCCGCGGCATCTACGACGCCTATCTGAACCTCAACCTGCGGTACTCGCAGATGGCTCCGCTCACCATGTGGGAGGAGAAGAACACCGGGTCGAACCTGCCCGCCCAGATCGAGCTGTACGCGGCCGACGGCGGCGCCTACAAGTTCCTCTTCATGGCCAAGGGCGGCGGCTCGGCCAACAAGTCGTTCCTCTACCAGGAGACGAAGGCCGTCCTCAACGAGGCCTCCATGATGAAGTTCCTGGAGGAGAAGATCCGTTCGCTCGGTACGGCCGCCTGCCCGCCCTACCACCTGGCGATCGTCGTCGGCGGTACGAGCGCCGAGTACGCGCTGAAGACCGCGAAGTACGCCTCCGCGCACTACCTGGACGAGATCCCGGCGGAGGGCTCCGAGCTCGGCCACGGCTTCCGGGACAAGGACCTGGAGCAGAAGGTCTTCGAGCTGACGCAGAAGATCGGGATCGGCGCGCAGTTCGGCGGCAAGTACTTCTGCCATGACGTGCGCGTGGTCCGGCTGCCCCGGCACGGTGCGTCCTGCCCGGTCGCCATCGCCGTGTCGT
The DNA here is from genome assembly GCF_043201895.1 of Streptomyces sp. NPDC048254. Taxonomy (NCBI): domain Bacteria; kingdom Bacillati; phylum Actinomycetota; class Actinomycetes; order Kitasatosporales; family Streptomycetaceae; genus Streptomyces; species Streptomyces sp. NPDC048254. The sequence goes on along the minus strand of NZ_JBICZJ010000002.1, from coordinate 626,881 downwards.
GCTCCGCGGACCGCCAGGCCGTCGCGAAGATCACCGCCGAGGGCGTCTTCCTGGAGCAGCTGGAGACGGACCCGGCCCGCTTCCTCCCCGAGACGACCGACGAGCACCTCGACGAGTCCTCCGACGTGGTGAAGATCGACCTGAACCAGCCGATGGACACGATCCTCGCCGAGCTGACCAAGTACCCGGTCAAGACGCGGCTCTCCCTCACCGGCCCGCTGGTCGTCGCCCGTGACATCGCGCACGCGAAGATCAAGGAGCGGCTCGACGCGGGCGAGGAGATGCCGCAGTACCTGAAGGACCACCCGGTGTACTACGCCGGTCCGGCGAAGACCCCCGAGGGGTACGCCTCCGGTTCCTTCGGTCCTACGACGGCCGGTCGCATGGACTCCTACGTGGAGCAGTTCCAGGCCGCCGGCGGCTCCAAGGTGATGCTCGCCAAGGGCAACCGCAGCAAGCAGGTCACCGACGCGTGCGACGCGCACGGCGGCTTCTACCTGGGCTCCATCGGCGGCCCGGCCGCACGGCTCGCCCAGGACTGCATCAAGAAGGTCGAGGTCGTCGAGTACGAGGAGCTCGGCATGGAGGCCGTCTGGAAGATCGAGGTCGAGGACTTCCCGGCGTTCGTCGTCGTCGACGACAAGGGCAACGACTTCTTCACTTCGCGGGAACCTGAGCAGCCGACGTTCACCAGCATCCCCGTGCGGGGTCCCGGCCTCGGCTGACCCGGCGGAGCGACGCCTGAAGAGAGCCCCCGGCACCCGGCGAATTCCAGGGGTCGTTGCAACACAGGTGATCAACTGGCTGTGGCCGGGAGCTTAGCGAGACGCTCGGCTGGGGTTTCCCAGCCGAGCGTTTTGCGTGGGCGGCTGTTGAGTTCGGCGGCGACGGCCGCCAGGTTCTCGGGAGTGTGGGCTGCCAGGTCGGTGCCCTTCGGGAAGTACTGTCGCAGCAGGCCGTTGGTGTTCTCGTTCGAGCCGCGTTGCCAGGGGCTGGCCGGGTTGCAGAAGTAGACCGGGATGTCGGTGGCGACGGTGAACGCCCGGTGGGCAGCCATCTCCGAGCCCTGGTCCCAGGTCAGGGACCGCCAGAGGTGAGGCGGGAGGGTCTGGACAGTCGCGGCGAGCGCGTCGCGGGTGGCCAGGCCGCTGTGGCCGGTCGGCAGGTGGACGAGCATCAGGTAGCGGGTGGACCGCTCGACGAGTGTGCCGATGGCGGACTGGCCGTTCCTGCCGATGATCAGGTCGCCTTCCCAGTGGCCGGGGACGGCTCGGTCGGCTGCTTCGGCAGGCCGCTCGCTGATCATGACCATGTTCTTGATCGGCCGGTTGACGCGCTTGTTGGAGAGGCGGTGCGGCCGTCGCATGGCCCTGCCGGTCCGCAGCGAGCGGGTCAGTTCGCGGCGGAGTTCACCGCGGCCCTGGACGTAGAGGGCCTGGTAGATCGTCTCGTGGACCACGTGCATCTCCGGCCGATCGGGGAAGCGGGCCCGCAGAGCCTGGCAGATCTGTTCAGGGCTCCACCGCATCGTCAGATGTTCCTGGATGAAGTCCCGCAGCTCGGGGTTCTGGCCGATCTTGCCGACCTTGGGGCGGGCTCGTCTGTGTCGCGCCCGATTGTCGGCGTGGAAGGGCCGGTAGGAGAAGCCGCCTCTGGGCATCGGCCGGCGGTTCCGGCCTATCTCCCGGCTCACGGTCGACGGACTACGGCCCAGCTCGACGGCGATCTGCCGGATGGACGCCTTCTCCCGCAGCCGGTCGGCGATGTGGATGCGCTCCTCCTCGCGGAGGTATCTCGACGCGAGAGAAGCCGGTTCCCTCCGGTCTGTCGCCTCCTCGGGCTGCTGCCCAGGGACCGGCTTCTTCCCCTTGCCCGGCGAGTGGTGGCCGTTGCGCCACTTCTTGCCGGTCCGCAGGTTGATGCCGACGATGCGGGCCGCTTCCCGGGTGCTGTAACCCTGCTCCATGAGCTGGAAGTATGCGGCTCGCTCGGCGACCAACCTGCGGGGCCCCTGAGGCTTCCGCTCGTCCCGAATCTCGAAGTCCATCGCATCCCCTGAGCTGGGGTGTTGCAACGACCACTAGAACGGAAGCCCGCCGGGGGCTCTTGTCGTCTGACCTGGCCAAAACCGCACTCTTGACGCCGCATCGCGTGCGTCGCGAGGGTTCGTTGCGTAGAAGTCCGTGCAACCCACTTAGCCCGGGAGGCTGCTGTGTCGCTACGGTTCATCGCCAAGGACCCGAACACGGATGGGGCGAACTGCCCCACCGTGTGGGTTGACGAGGAGAAGCAAGAGATCGTGATGCAGGGTTGGACGGTGGACGAGGCCACGCGTGCCGAGTGCCTGAAGTCCGGTCCCATCCCCGACAGTGAGACCGTCGTCCGGCTGCCCATGCGTATGGCTGCCGCCATCCGGGAGGCATGCGATGCCGCAGACGGCACCGCCGTTCGCTGAGCTGCTGGCGAACTGTCAGCGGTCCGCCGTGCATCTGGAGATGCGCGACTTCTACGACGACCCCGACGAGGCTCCGCGCGTGGCCGCGTGGAAGGCCGGGTATCGGCCCGACCCGAACGACCGTGCGTCGTGGTGGCGTCCGTGGCTCGACATGGTGTCGGAAACCGTCTCCCATGGCGTGGTCATCCGTCGCGCCCGAATCGTCTCGGAGCCCGTGAGCGAGTACACGCGCTACCTCTACGACGGCACGTTTACCAACGTCGCCGCTGGTGAGCAGATCCGTTGGCTTCCCCGCCGGAACGCGTCGGACCTTGCCCTGCCGGGCAACGACTACTGGTGCTTCGATGACCGGTTGGTGAGGTTCGGCTACTTCTCAGGTGAAGGTGTCTACCTCGGCGACGAGGTGGACGACCGTCCCGAGGTGGTCAAGCTGTGCGCCTCGGCGTTCGAAGCCGTCTGGGACCGAGCCATTCCGCACGACCGCTACAAGATCTGAGGCCCGACAGCACCAATGGCCCGTTCCCCGTCGTCCAGCGTCCAGGCTGCCCGTGAGGCGCTCGCAGCACGTCTCCGGGAGGTCCGCCTAGACGCTGGGCTGACCGCGCGGGAGGTGGCCCTACAGGCCGGCTGGCACCCCTCCAAGGCGAGTCGGCTGGAGAACGCGGTTACGCCACCGTCCGATGCTGATATCCGCGCATGGTGCGGTATCTGCGGAGCTGACGGCCAAGCGGCCGACCTGATCGCTGCTTCTCGCTCGGCTGAGTCCATGTATGTCGAGTGGCGCCGCCTACAGCGCACGGGACTGCGTCGACTCCAAGAGTCATACGTACCGCTCTTCGAGCGCACGCGGACTTTCCGGATCTACTGTTCCAACGTTGTGCCGGGGCTGCTCCAGACCCCGGCCTACGCTACGGCGCTGCTCTCCGAGATCACCCACTTCCGGCAGTCCCCGAACGACGTGACCGAAGCCGTCGCGGCCCGCATGGATCGGGCGCGCGTGCTGCGCCAAGGTGACCACCGTTTCGCGATCCTCGTTGAAGAAGCCGTCTTGCGGTACCGCATGGGCGACGCCGAAGTCATGGCCGGGCAACTCGGGCACCTGCTGTCGATCATGTCCCTTCCGGCGGTATCCCTGGGAGTCGTGCCGTTCACGGCTTCGCGGCACATGTGGCCGCTGGAGACGTTCAGCATCTACGACACCGAGCAGGCCCAGGTGGAGCTACTGACTGCCGCTGTCAACGTCACTGCTCCCTCAGAGGTCGGGCAGTACGCCGAGGCATTCGATCGGCTGTCCGAGATTGCCGTCTACGGGGGCTCAGCGCGCGCCCTGATCACCGATGCCATAGGGGCCCTCGGGTAACTCGCGTGCAATTCTGTAGAACTTCGTAGAGCCCAACCGTGGCCCGTTCCTAGCTTGTTGGCCACGGAGCGCAGCTACGAGGAGCGGGCAACCATGGCGAGCGAAGCGAGAGCACGACTGGCCCGGGATGTGGCAGACCACGGAGATGACGGGCGGCTACTGGTCTTCAAAGATGCCGACGACCCGCTAGGGAACAGCGCGGAAGGCGCAGACCTGGCCCCGCATTCCGACGTCGGCAGTCCCCGCCCGACGCTGAGGGAGCGAGTAGCGGAAGCCAACCGGCAGAGCCGCTTGGGCCGACCGTGACCACAGCCTTGGAGCGCCCGAAGAAGCGGCGGGCAGGCCGTACTGGGTACGAGGGCAGGGCCCCCGGCATGATCGAGTGGCTGAACGCCATGGCGACCATTTGCGGTACGTGCTTCGGTCACCGCGAAGTCTGGTGCCCTGGCTGTGCGGGCTTCGGGGGGTGCTGGACGTGCAACAACCGGGAGAAGGTTCGGTGCCCGCAGTGCGCGGGCGGGAAGCTCGACGGTTGGAGATGGTGAGGCGATTCATTGGCCGCATAGCTTGGCCAGCCGTCGTGTTCGTTACCTGGCTCGCCTGCGGCCTGATCATCACGCTTGCCGCGACGCACAACCTATGAACTCCCGCCCCCGGTTGGTGGAAACCGTGGACAGGTCGAGCAGCCGGGGCGGGTTGTACGACAGCGCGGGGACCGTATCCCCGCTGTTCGGAGAAGGGAACGGCAGCATGAGCAGAGTCCCCGAATTCGAGTTCGTCAGGACGGCGGCATGCCGTGACGCACGGGTGAACAACTGCCCTGAGGTGGCGCTGAACGTGCCCGGCGTGGTGGCGCTGCGGGACAGCGAGCGGCCCGAGACCATCGTCACCATGACAGCCGCGCAGAGGTCCGACCTGACGGTCGCTGTGAAGGCAGGTGAGTACGACCTGAGCGCCTGAGAGTAAGTCCCGTGCCGAAGTGCCCCCGCTGTAACGCCGAGTGCCCCATGGACCCCGAGAACGGGTTGCCGTGGTGCGCGCGGTGCGGGGCGTTCTTCTGGCTCTCACCGCCTGCCTGCCGGGGCTTGTGGTGGTGGCGTAACGCTGCCACCCGTGCCCCCGACCGGCCACGCGAGCACTGAGCGGGCCCACTGTCGGCCCCGTCCGTCTGTCGTTCCCCCGTGGCAGATGGGCGGGGCTTCCCCGCGTCGCAGCGATGGCCGTATAGGGAACGAAGGAACCCCCGGCCCGAGAGCGCGGGGGTTCCTGTCGCGCTGCTGCGCCTACTCGGAGAGGTGGCGGTAAACGGTGGCCTGCCCGACCCCGAGAGCCTTAGCGATCGCCCCGTAAGACTCACCAGCGGCCCGGCGAGCCTTGGCCGCCGCGATCATGTCTTCGGTCATGGCCTTGGGCCTGCCACCGGTGCGGCCCTGAGCCTTGGCCGCTTCCAAACCGGCACGGGTGCGCTCCACGATCATGTCTCGCTCAAGCTCGGCGAAGGCGACCATCATCGTGAAGAAGAACTTCCCCTCGCCCTTCGGCGAGTAGCTACCGGCGAGAGTGCCAGTGAGGATGCGCAGGGCGATGCCTCGGGCGTGCAGATCCTCGGCGATCGTCAGCACGTCCTTCGTGGACCGTCCAAGGCGGTCCAGCTTCCAGACGACGAGCGTGTCACCCTCGCGCATGTAGTCGAGTGCGGCCAGGAGGCCCGCGCGGTCGATGTTCTTACCCGAAGCCTTGTCTTCGAAGACTCGGGCACAGCCGGCCTCAGCCAGAGCGTCAGCCTGAAGCTGCGCATCCTGCGCCTTGGTGCTGACCCGCTTGTAGCCGATCAGGTGACCGGTGGTGGTGTTCGTCCCCATGCCCCGATCATTCCAAAACCCATTCCGAAACCCAAGGCTTCAGAGCAAGGTTCTGGAATGACTTTTGGAACGACCTGGGGCCCGAGAGTGGCCCCTTCGGCCACTGATCCACTAACCACCGTTTTCGAGACGGATCTACGGGTCCCCCACTGAGCGACGTGGGCGCATGTCCCCTCTTGGGGGGTCTGGCCCCCGTCTCGGATGACCTGGTCTGGTTCGTTGTTGATCCCAGTTGATCTGGGTCGTCAGCCTGCGTCTTGCGGCATCGAAACGATGATCACGCGGTGCGCTGGCTGTGCACGGCGTCCTGATCACTGGACTACTGTGTCGAGGCATGAACGCGGACCGCTGGTTAGCAGACACCCGGACTTCCTACGACACGGTCGCGGTCAGCTATGCCGACCGAATACGCGAGGCTTTGGCCAGGGAACCGTACCTTCGAGCGGCTCTGGCGTTGTTCGCCGACTTGGTGCACGCCGCTGGCGGCGGGCCGGTGGCGGACGTGGGCTGCGGACCTGGACACGTCACCGCTCACCTGCATGAGTTGGCTGTGGACGCTTTCGGTATCGACCTCTCACCCGTGATGATCGACGTAGCTCGGCGCGACCACCCCGGCCTGCGGTTCGAGGTGGGCTCGATGACAGACCTCGACCTCGCCGACGCTTCGGTTGTCGGGCCTGCTCGCTTTTTGGACGTTGATTCACGTCCCCGACGATGCCGTCCCCACGGTCTTCGGCCACTTCCGGCGGGTGTTGCGTCCCAGCGGACCACTGCTGCTCGGCTTTCACGTCGGCGACGAGTCGAGGCTGAAGACGCAGGGCTACGGCGGTTATCCGATGAACGTCTACGTCCACCGCCGCCAACCCGACCAAGTGGCGGCCTGGCTACGCGAGGCTGGGTTCACGGTCGAGGCCCAAATGCTGCTCGACCTTGATGAGAGTGTTCCAGGGGCGGTCCTTTTCGCGCGCCGTCAGTCCTAGCCCCGCCAGCGTCCCGGTTGCGACCGATAGGACAGCGCAATCCAGATATACGCGGGAGGGGTCGCTACGATGCGTTAAGCATAGGCGCAGATTCCCACCAGTTCGGGTTAATGTGCGGCCGTGCGCTCGGAAGGAAGGGCGCGGGTGCCCGGAAGGATGCCTTCAGAGTTTCAGACCCCCCTTCCCAGCTCTTTCCGGTGGCCAGGGCCACTGTGGGAGCCTCCACGACCTGAACACCGGCGCCTTCCCCGTCAGCCGGCCGAAATCCCCTTGACGGTGTCAGTACCGTGGATCGCATGGGTTGGTCGCTGAGCTATCTGAAGCCGCGTGAGCCACGGTTGTTGGACGCGCTTTTCCTGTCGGCTGGTCGCGCGTTGCATCTGGCCAATGCCTTCGAGTCGAAGTGTCAGTACGTCTTGCGGATGGCCAACCTTGCCGAGGCTGCACAAGCCGACCCGGTGTTGGGTCTGCAAGAGATGACCAACGGTCTGCCCCCGGACAAGATGCTCGGGGGAACGTTGCGAGACCTAGCGAACACATCGCTCGGCTCGTGAACCTCCGCCTTCGACGCCCTCGATGGGGCGAGGAAAGCCCGCAACTTCATTGCGCATGAAGGAGCCTCGGTAGGCTCAATATCTGCCGTGAGTCAAGGCGACATCTTGGAGCATGCAGCGCGGCTGCGCGCTGCTGTAGCCGATCTAGCCTTGGGCGACAACGTCGTGTCGCAATGGTGCTTCCACCTCGATGAGCCGAAAGACTCTCTTCCGAGGATGCTGATAGACGCTTACCCAACCATGGTCGATGGTTGGGTGTTTGGTCACTTCGGCGGCCTACTCGACGCCGAGGACGACTCGTCCTCAGACGTCGTTGAAGCTGAGTAATTCTGTCTCGCAGATAGAGGCACCTTCCACGGGGTGCCTCTAGGTTGCTATGAAGCCTGGCCTCCATTCCTCGGCCAGGGCGAGACGCGAACGCTAGTAAGCTTCTATAGAGCAGCGCCCTTAGAGGGGCGCTGCTTCTGTCTAAGGCCATAAGTTCCCTGGCCTTGATCGGCCAGGGCATAGCTGCGCAGCGGAGCGCAGCAGCTAACGGCCCCCGAGGGGGCCTTACTAAGGCCATAAGTCGCCGAGGGCCGTTCAGGCAGCCTCGGTGAACCATTCCCGGTCATCGATCCAGCCCAGGCACTCCGAGGAACGGTCACCCGCCAGGAGGCGGAACGTCGTCTTCGCCCCGCGCTTGCTCCCAACCGTCTCGACTTCGAGCCATCCGGCATCGATCAGGGCCTTCACTCCACGCTCGGTATAGCGGCGAAGGTTCCCGGCCCGGTCGCGTACGCCGACAGCATCGGCAAGCGAACGCCACGGAACAGTCACCTCGGATTCGTCGCCGCAGAGGCGGGCTATCTGCCGGGCCACGGCCTGACCGCTACGTGGCACGCATAGAACCGCGTCGGCATACCACAGGGCGGCTTGCCCGGTCGGGGGAGCCGTCTCGGTGGCAAGGGCGAACCCGCGCTTTCGCAGCTTCACTCTGCGCCCCGCGATAGCGTCCGCGTACTGTTCGGCAAAGGTCATCGGTCAGGTTTCCTTTCGGGGGATGCGAGAACAGAAAAGGCCCCGGTTATCCGGGGCCGCTGTGCGGTCTTCTATGCCTAGGTTTTAACCCGCCAGGGGTGGCGGAATCAAGGAAGAGCGTTTAAACGGTCAGGGGGCCGAGCGTGGGCATGGAAAGGCCCCCTGTTTGTAAGCACGTGAATGGGCTCCGCTGTACGGACGAGAAGTGGCTCCGCGGCGTAAGAAGTTGATCTGGCCCCACCCGACGGTCAGAGAGCCGTGAAAGGCTCGACGGATGGACTATGCGTTCGATGCTCCTCCCGTTGACCGGGAGCTTCTGGACTTCGCCGTTTGCCTCGCCGGTCGTGCCGGACAGATGTCAGCACAGGGCTTCTTCAGCGATGACTGGCACAGCCGCCTCAAGGAGGACGGCACCGAGGTCACCGAGATCGACGTGGCGGTCGAGGAGCTCATCAGGGATGAGTTGAGTCGGCGGGTGCCGGATGACGGGATCTTCGGTGAGGAAGGGGGTGTGACCAGCGGGTTATCGGGACGGCGTTGGATCATCGACCCGATCAACGGCACGAAGTACTTCACCCACCGAGTGCCGTTGTTCTCGAACGATCTCGCCTACGAGGACGAGCACGGGCCGGCTATCGGCGTGATCAACATGCCCATGAGCCAGCAGATGATCGTGGCGGGTCGGGGCCTGGGCTGCTGGGTGCTGCCTGGTCCGGAGCCCGACCTGCGGTCGGGCCGCCGCGCCCAGGTCACGGACCGGACCGGCCTGGGAGGGGCGAGGACGCTGATGCACAACCCGGCCGGATGGCCGGAGGAACTCCTTTGCGCTCTTCACCGCCGGGTCCTGCTGGTGCCCTCAACGGGCATGATCGCGGCCCTGGTGACGGGCCGGGCCGATGCCGGCGTCATCGCCGGTCCGCCGATGGGCTACGAGGACGTCGCTCCGATGCCGGTCATCGTCACAGAGGCGGGCGGCCGGGTGACCGACCTGAGCGGAACGTCCGTGCTGGAAGGCGACATGTCAGTGCTGGTCACCAACGGTCGGCTGCATGAGGGGTTCTTGCAGTTGGTGAAGGGGCTGCCTCGCAGCCGCGACTTCCGCGTTCTCGACGAAGGTGAGTAGTACGGCAGGCCGCGAAGCAGCCTGGCGACGTTTGCATGAGTGGGCCGACATGCAGGCCCGCGACGTGCCCTCTTTGGAGTGAATGCACTGGTCCGTCCGCCCGGCGACGGCAGGGTTTGTGCGTCGATCACGGTCATGTCGGAGGCCGTGGTGCTTGATCACGGTCGTGTCGGGAGGCCGGGATGGGTTTGTCGCGGACAGAACTGTTCGCTGCGATCCGGAGGGACAAGCGTCTCGATCCGGAGTTGTCGCAGCGGGCACTGGCGGCGAAGTACGGGGTCCACAAGCGGACGGTGCGGCAGGCGCTGACGTCCGCGGTTTCCCCCGCCGAGGAAGAAACCGGTGCCTCGGGCCACGGTCCTTGACCCGGCCAAGGCGTGGATCGACGCGATGCTGCGGGAGGACACGACCGCGCCGCGCAAGCAGAAGCACACCGCCCGCAGGGTCTACCAGCGTCTCGCGCAGGAGTACGGCTTCGACCAGGCGTCGTACTCCACCGTCTGCGACTACATCGCGATCCGCAGGCCGCAGATCGAAGCGGAGGCACTGGAAGGGCGCCGGCATCTGACCGGCATGGTCCCGCAGGTCCATCTCCCTGGCGAGGAAGCCGAGGTGGACTTCGCCGATGTGTGGGTGCGGCTGGCGGGCGAGGTGGTCAAGTGCCACCTGTTCACGCTGCGGCTGTCGTACTCCGGCAAGGCCGTCCACCGTGTCTACGCCTCACAGGCCCAGGAATCCTTCATGGAAGGCCACGTCGAGGCGTTCAACGTGCTGGGCGGCATTCCGACCCGGCACATCCGTTACGACAACCTCAAACCGGCGGTCAACCGTGTCTGCACCGGCCGCAGCCGGGTGGAGTCGGAGCGGTGGCTGACCTTTCGCGCCCACTACGGCTTCGACGCCTTCTACTGCATTCCCGGACAGGACGGCGCCCACGAGAAGGGCGGAGTCGAGCACGAGGGCGGCCGTTTCCGGCGCACGCACCTGGTCCCGGTCCCCGAGGTCGCCACGCTGGACGAGCTGAATGCCAGGCTCGCCGAGATCGACGCGGTTGAGGACGAGCGGATTCTGGCGGGCCGACTGACCACTGTCGGCTTCAACTTCGTTGCTGAATATGACCAGTTGGCACCGCTGCCGCTGGAGGAGTTCGAGTGCGGCATCACGCTGACGCCGAAGGTGGACCGCAGCAGCCGGATCACGGTCCGCCAGTGCCACTACTCGGTGCCGGCCCGCTTCATCGGCCAGAACGTGCGCGTGCTGCTGCGGGGCAACGAACTGCTCGTCTTCGAACGGCGGGAGGTCGTCGCCCGCCACCCGCGGCTGACCCGCCGGGGCGACTTCCGTGACGAACTCGACCACTACCTGGAGATCCTACTGGCCAAGCCCGGCGCCATGGCCGGCTCCACCGCGCTGGTCACCGCCCGGCAGAACGGTTCGTTCACCGAGGTCCACGAAGCGTTCTGGGCCGCGGCCCGGGCCGCCCACGGGGACGCGGTCGGGACCCGGGCTCTGATCGAGGTCCTGCTGCTGCACCGCCGGATGCCCGCGGCCGCCGTCGAGCAGGGCATGGCCGCCGCGATCCGGGCGGGTTCCACCAGCGCGGACGTAGTCGCTGTCGAGGCCCGCAAAGCGGCCACGCTGGCCCCGCCCCCATCCGAGGACCTGGACGACGCAGGCGACCCACCGCCCTGGGCCGAGCCCAGCGGCGTGGTGTCGCTGACGGCCCGCCGGGCCCAGCTGCCTGAGGACAAACGGCCGTTGCCGGACGTCGCCCACTACGACCAGCTCCTGACCCGTCAACCGAAAGGCACCGCATGAGCACGACCGAGACCACGGCCCAGGTTCCCCCGCCCCGCCGGGACACGGGACCGGAGGAGGCCGTGGACACGGCCATCGACGAAGCCTGCCGGGCCCTGCACCTGCCCACGATCCGCCGCCGGATCCAGGAGATGGCCGCCGAGGCGATGCGCCAGCGGTCCAGCTACAAGGACTTCCTCGCCGACCTGCTGGAGGCCGAGTGCGCCGAACGTGAGGAACGGCGCAAGCAGCGGCTGGTCAGGGACGCCAGCTTCCCCCGCCCCAAGCGGCTGGAGGACTTCGACTTCGCGGAGAACCCCAACGTCACCCCTGAGATCGTCGGCACCCTGTCCGACCCAGCCTGGGTCAAAGCAGGACAGCCGCTCTGTCTGATCGGCGACTCCGGCACCGGCAAGTCCCACCTGCTGATCGGGATCGGCACGGCCATGGCCGAAGCCGGGCTCAAGGTCCGCTACACGACCACGGTCAACCTGGTGAACGAACTCGCGGAGGCCGCGGACGAGAAGAAACTCACCCGAACCATCGCCCGCTACGGCCGCGTCGACCTGCTCTGCCTGGACGAGTTCGGCTACCTCGACCTGGACAAGGCCGGGGCCAAGCTGCTGTTCCAGATCTTCACCGAGAGGGAAGAACGCCGGGCCATCGCGATCGCGTCGAACGCCCCGTTCTCGGAGTGGAAGCAGACCTTCACCGATCCCCGTCTCTGCACGGCGATCGTGGACCGGGTCACCTTCAACGCGCACATCGTCGAGACCGGAACCCAGTCCTACCGCTTCGCGCAGAGCCAGCGGAAACGCCGCCGCTGACCCACACCGACAACTGCGGCCGGCCTCCCTTCCAGGAGGCCGGCCGCAGCCGTTTCGGGCCCGGCCGTCAAGTCCCAGTGCCGGCCGCGCACCATCGCCCGTTCTCGTCCAGCCGCCACGGTCACCGGGAGGTCCGCAACCTGAGCCGAGTCGGGTCGGCAACCCTCCACGCACCTGTCGGGGGCGCGCTGGCGGAGGTCCACCGAGGCTTCAAAACTACCGTCAACACCCCCCATCCCGGCCAGCGGAACCACCCGATCGAAGTGGGGCCAAATCACCTTGCTACAGGGGCGTGAATCACACCACCGCACGCCCCCTCCAGCCCCCGACCGGGGCCAAAAGAACTCCGTGCAGCGGAGCCCAAAGAAGTGCTTACAGACAGGCCCCCGAAGCGTTTACACGCGACGGGGGCAAGGGTTGGGAGCGTGGGCGGCCCTACCTACTTCCGCTTATAAGCCATCTGCTTCGGCAGAATGTATTCCGCTTCCGGCTCGATCAACCAGTATCCCTCGGGAACTTGAAGCCCGGTTTCCTTGGCGATCTCGGCAAGCTCAGCCATCTTGCAGACGACTCGTCGGCTCCCGTCTTCCGTGGCCCCCACCGTCACAGTTATGCCGTGCCGTTGCAGGAACACACGCTTCTGTTCGTCATCCTTAGTCGTCCACTCTTCGGAGTAAGTCCGACCCGTCTCCTTCCAGGCCGGGGCATCCTCGGCAGTCTTGATTTCCTCCCTCAGGCGTTCAACCTTGGCCGACTGGAATTCGTGTTGCCCCCAGTAGCGTTCAACCTGAACGTCGGTCTTGAACCGGCCAGCTAGGTAATCGGCTTCCAGTCGGTCTAGCGTCGCTTCGGCCTCGGCAAGCTCGACCTTGGCCTGACTGATCGAATTACCGGCCCGCTCCATAACCGGGAGCGGGCCGAGAGTGAACTTCACGAAAGTCCCAACCGCCATGTCTAGGTCATCGCGGCGAATGCGGCCAGGGTTTGAGCACGTTCCGGTGTTGACGTTGTTGCAGGCGTAGTAGTGATGCACGCGGCCGTTCGGCTTCGTCTTCTTGTTGGACGACATCCGGGCGCCGCAACCCTGGCAGGTAGCCACACCGCCCAGCATCGACCGTGAAGGGGTGGACCGCCTAACCGGACGATCACTCTTGAGGGCGGCCACGAATTCTGACCACTCGGCAAAATCCATCAACGGATCATCAGTGATCCGAACGTTCTCGCCGTTTTCGTCTACGACGTTCTCGCCCTTGTACGTGTAGATGCCGGCCACCGTGGGATTCATAGCTATGGCGCGAATCGCGTTGGCAGTCCAGGCAACGCCCCTCGGATCTTCCCCCTTCACGATTCGAAGATGATCCCGCCAAGTGGGAACGCCACGCTTATTCAGATCAAGTGCGATCTTGTACGACGACCAGTCGCCCTTTAGTCGCTCGACAATCTCTCGGAACAGTTCCGCATACGTGTGGTCCTGAACGAGCTTCTTTCCGCCGCCTTCCTGCCGTTCGAAGCGGTACCCGTACGGCTCGACGCCACCGATCCAAACGCCCTTGGCCTTGCGGGCGGCCGAGCCAGAAAGCGCGCGGGCGCGAATGGTGTCCAACTCGCCTTCGGCAAAGGCGGCGATGATCTGAGCGAACATCTTGCCCATGGGGGTGGACATGTCGATGCCCTCGGTCACGGACACGATGGACTTCCCGTGCTTCTGGCACCACTCGAAGACCTCGGCGAAGTGGCCCGCCTTCCTACTGAGGCGGTCGAGCTTCCAGACGGCCAACACGTCCCACTCGTCGGCCCGCTCGTTGAACCAAGGACCGAGGCCCGGTCGCTTGAAGGGGTGCATCGCACCGGACACGTCCAGGTCTTCCGCCCAGCCCGCAATGCGACCGTCCACGGCGGGGCCAGCAGTCCAGTGCTCTACGGCCTGCCGCTGCTTCTCGGGACTGGTGGTGTCGTCCTTGAGGATGGACAGGCGGACAGCGCCCAGGACCCTCGGATGCTTGATCATGGCGGCGATCGTACGAGGGTCCACGCAAGATGAACAAGTTGAACGACTTCTTCCAGGACCCGGCCCGGCAGCCGACGTTCACGTCGATCCCGGTGCGCGGACCGGGCCTGGCGTAAGTATGTGAGCGGACGCCCGCCCCTGATTGGCGCAGGGGCGGGCGTCGTCGTCAGGTCAGGGCCCGGTCAGCCGGCGCAGATGGTGAAGTCGACCGTGTCGCCCGGCTTGATGGTCTTCGGGGCGTGCGGGGACACCTTGAGCACCGAGCCCGGCTTGCAGCCCTTGACGGCCTTCTTGGTGACGGTGCCGAGCTTCGTCTGCGTCTTCTCGAGCACCGGCTTGGCCATGTCCAGGCTGTAGCCCGCGAGGGGGAGCCGCGTGGTCGCACCGTCGCTGAAGAGGTAGAGCAGGGTGGTGGCGTCGTCGTTCGCGGCGACCGTGCTGGTCGCCGCCGGAGTCGGGCTGTTGTTCGCGGCCGAGGTGGCCAGGGCCGTCCCGCCGCCCGCCGCGATGAGCGCGGCGGCGACGGCGGCGATGCCCGCGGCCCGCCGGCGGCGGGTGCGGCGGACGATCTGCGGCGCGTCGAAGCCGGGGGTCTCGGCGGAGTCGGCGTACTGGTTCATTGCGTTCATCAGTTCCTCTTCGAAGGGTGTGCAGCCGGAGGGCCGCGCATCGCCGTACGAGGTCATCGGATTCCTCCCTGGGGCTGCCGTGCTGAAGGGCCGGAGAGTGCGGGGAACTGGCTGCGGAGCTTCTCCATCCCCCGGGCCAGCTGAGAGCGCACCGTGCTCGGCGAGATGCCGAGGTCGGTCGCGATCTCGGCGTCGGAGAGGTCGTGGAAGTACCGCAGCACCACCACCGTCCGCATCCGCATGGGCAGGTGCTGCAGCGCCCGCACCAGCTGGTCGCGGCTGTCGACCTGTCCGTACGCGTCGCCCGGGGCGATCCGGTCGCCGGGGTTCGGGACGGTACGCCGGTACCGGCGCCAGCGGTCGTTGGCGAGGTTGACCATGATCCGCCGTACGTAGGCGTCCGGGACGTCCGCGCCGGCGATGGTCCGCCACTTGCGGCAGGCCCGCTCCAGCGTCTCCTGGACCAGGTCCTCGGCCGTGTCCCGGTTTCCCGTCAGGACCAGGGCGCCCCGGAACAGCGCGCCCGACCGGGCGGCGACAAAGCCGTCGAAGTCCGTCTCCACACGCTCCTCCCTTCCTGTCACCCGTCCTCGACGTGAGCCCGTGCCGTACTGCTGCATCCGTGTGGTGAGAGCTGGGTCACACACCCGCGCGGCGCAAGCGGCGGAACATCCCCGGCGCGCCGACCGCTGTAACCGGTATGAGCGACTACCGCATCGAACACGACTCCATGGGCGAGGTCCGCGTCCCCGTCCACGCCAAGTGGCGGGCCCAGACGCAGCGGGCCGTCGAGAACTTCCCGGTCTCCGGGCAGCGGATCGAGCGCGCGCACATCGAGGCGCTGGCCCGGATCAAGGGTGCGGCGGCCAGGGTGAACGCCGGGCTGGGGGTGGTCGACAAGGACATGGCGCAGGCGATCCAGGAGGCGGCCGGGGAGGTCGCCGAGGGGAAGTGGGACGACCAGTTCCCGGTGGACGTGTTCCAGACGGGATCGGGGACCTCGTCGAACATGAACGCCAACGAGGTCATCGCGACGCTGGCGACCGAGCGGCTCGGGCGGGACGTGCATCCGAACGACCACGTCAACGCCTCGCAGTCGTCGAACGACGTGTTTCCGTCGTCCATCCACATCGCCGCCACGGCCGCCGTCACGCGGGACCTGATCCCGGCCCTGGAGCAACTCGCGGCGTCGCTGGAGCGCAAGTCCGACGAGTTCGCCGATGTGGTGAAGTCCGGGCGGACACATCTGATGGACGCCACTCCGGTGACCCTCGGGCAGGAGTTCGGCGGGTACGCGGCGCAGGTGCGGTACGGCGTGGAGCGGTTGCGGGCCTCGCTGCCCCGGCTGGCCGAACTGCCGCTCGGGGGGACGGCGGTGGGCACCGGGATCAACACCCCGCCCGGGTTCTCGGCCGCGGTGATCGAGGAGGTCGCGCGGGTCACCGGGCTGCCGTTCACCGAGGCGCGCGACCACTTCGAGGCGCAGGGCGCGCGGGACGGGATCGTGGAGACCAGCGGGCAGCTGCGGACCGTCGCGGTCGGCCTGACGAAGATCGCCAACGATCTGCGGTGGATGGCCTCGGGGCCGCGGACGGGGCTCGCCGAGATCGCGCTGCCGGATCTGCAGCCGGGGTCCTCGATCATGCCGGGGAAGGTCAACCCGGTGATCCCGGAGGCCGTGCTGATGGTGTCCGCGCAGGTCATCGGGAACGACCAGACGATCGCCGTGGCCGGTGCGGCCGGGAACTTCGAGCTGAACGTGATGCTTCCGGTCATCGGCAAGAACGTGCTCGAGTCCGTCCGGCTGCTCGCCAACGTCTCGCGGCTGCTCGCCGACCGGACCGTGGACGGGATCACCGCCAACCGGGAGCGGGCCCGGGAGTACGCCGAGTCGTCGCCGTCCGTGGTGACGCCGCTCAACAAGTACATCGGGTACGAGGAGGCCGCCAAGGTGGCCAAGAAGGCGCTGGCGGAACGTAAGACGATCCGCCAGGTGGTCATCGAGGGCGGGTATGTCGAGAAGGGTGATCTGACCGTCGAGCAGCTGGACGAGGCGCTGGATGTCCTGCGGATGACACGTCCGTAACCGCGTGCGAACGTTTCGCGCCGCCCGGCCAGAACCGTGACGTCCGCCGCAGCGTCGTATGCCTATGGCACCTAATATCTGTGCATGGCAGACGGTGGAGCGGTGAGACGCGTGATGCGCGGGGAAACGGGCGGTGCGACCGGTGGCGGGGCCGGGTTCTGGGCTCCGGGGAGCCAGATCCTGTGGCGGTACCGGGAGAACGCCGGGGACGGTTTCCACATCGCGCGCCCCGTCACCGTCGTCCGGGACGACGAGGAGCTGCTGGCCGTCTGGCTGGCCCCCGGCACCGAGTGCGTCAGGCCGGTGCTCGCCGACGGCTCGTCGGTCGGTGAAGAACCGCTGGAGTCCCGCTACACCAAACCGCGGTCGGTCACGCACGGCCACTGGCGCGGCACCGGGGTGCTGAAACTGGCCCGGCCCGGTCAGCCCTGGTCGGTGTGGCTGTTCTGGGAGCCGGGCTGGCAGTTCAAGAACTGGTACGTCAATCTTGAGCAGCCGCTGGTCCGTTGGGACGGCGGAGTGGACTCGGAGGATCACTTCCTGGACATCTCCGTGCACCCGGACCGGAGTTGGCACTGGCTCGACGAGGACGAGTTCGCCCAGGCCCAGCGGGACGGCCTGATGGACGCGGAGACGGCCGAACGGGTGCGGGCCGCGGGTCTGGCCGCGGTGGCCGCCGTACGGGCCTGGGAGCCGCCGTTCTCGGACGGCTGGCAGCACTGGCGCCCGGAGTCGTCCTGGGCGGTACCGTCACTGCCGGATGACTGGGACCGTACGCCCGCGCACGTGTCCACATGAGACCCTTGATGCGCCCCCGGTGCACAACCGTAGGATCGTCCTCCGCAAGGGCGCGCTGAGCACAACTCCCGGAGTGCGATCCGGGCTTGACCGAACGTCACCGAGGGGCGGCAGGACGTGAGCGAGGGGTACGAGGGCAGCACCGGCGAGCGGGGCGCGGGCCGGGGATCGTTCGCCGGCGGCACAGGAACAGCCTCCAGCCACGCCGGAATTCCGTTCCTGGGACACGTAATCCGGGTATCGGAGTTTCGGCGGGACCACCTGCGCGCCCGGCGCGCAGCCCCGGACGGACGGATTCGACACGCGTGACGGAGCACCCCACCTCCTACGAGCGCCCGCAGCCGGGCGCCGACCCCGCGCAGGCCCGCGGGGCGCTCCTGCGTACCCCGCAACCGCAGCCGCAGCCGCAGGCACAGCCCCGTCCGCTCGGCGCCACCGCCTTACCGGCGCAGGCCCGCGCGGGCGAGACGCCCTCCGGCCCCGGCACCAGCACGTCCAAGGAGCACTCCGTCAACGGCCCCGAGCACGCCCAGCCCACCAGCGCTGAGCCCGATCCACACCGGCCGCGCCCCACCCCGGAGGGCATTCCGCCGCAGCCCGGCGCCGAGCAGGAGCGCCGTACCGGACGCGGGCTGCCGCCCGGCCGGCCGATGCCGATGCGGCGCGACGGTGACCGGCTGCGCTTCGTGGGCGCCGCGACCCGGCGGATCGCCCGGGGCATCGATCTGGACGAGATCGTGATGGGGCTGTGCCGGGCGACCGTGCCGACCTTCTCGGACGCGATCCTGGTCTATCTGCGCGACCCGCTGCCGGTCGGTGACGAGCGTCCGGTCGGCCCGGTGGTGCTGCGGCTGCGCCGCACCGACCGGATCCCGGAGGAGCGGGACACCGACGGCTTCCCGCCGCTGCCCGTCCCGGAGCCGGAACCGGCCGACATCGGCCTGGCCGCGCTCACCGCGGAGCTGTGCGAGGTACGGCCGGGCGGTGCCCTCAACGAGGTGCTGCGGGGTGTACGACCGGTTTTCGCCGACTCCCCCGCCGCGCGCGCCGCGCTGCCCGAACTTCTGGGCGAGGGCGCCGAGTCCCTCGTACCCGGCGGACAGCATGCGATCCTCGCCCCGCTGCGCGGCCGGCGCCGGGTGATCGGCGCGGCTCTGTTCCTGCGCCGCCCGGAGCGGCTCGCCTTCGAGGCGGACGACCTGCTGGTCGCCGCCCAGCTGGCCACGCACAGCGCGCTCGGCATCGACAAGGCGGTGCTGTACGGCCGGGAGGCCTACATCGCGGACGAGTTGCAGCGGACCATGCTGCCGGAGCACCTGCCGAGCGCCACGGGCGTGCGGCTGGCCTCGCGCTATCTGCCGGCCGCGGAGACGGCGCGGGTGGGCGGCGACTGGTACGACGCGATTCCGCTGCCGGGCAGCCGGGTGGCGCTGGTCGTGGGCGATGTCATGGGTCACTCGATGACCTCGGCCGCCATCATGGGCCAGCTGCGGACCACCGCGCAGACGCTGGCGGGGCTGGACCTGCCGCCGCAGGAGGTCCTGCACCATCTCGACGAGCAGGCGCAGCGGCTGGGCAGCGACCGGATGGCGACCTGCCTGTACGCGGTGTACGACCCGGTGTCGCACCGCATCACCATCGCGAACGCGGGCCATCCGCCGCCGGTGCTGCTGCACCTGGGCGGGCGGGCCGAGGTGCTGCGGGTGCCGCCGGGGGCGCCGATCGGGGTCGGCGGGGTCGACTTCGAGGCGGTCGAGCTGGACGCGCCCGCCGGGGCGACCCTGCTCCTGTACACCGACGGGCTGGTGGAGTCCCGGCTGCGGGACGTGTGGACCGGGATAGAGCAGCTGCGGGAGAAGCTCGCCGCGACCGCGCAGCTGACCGGGCCGGATCATCCGCCGCCGCTCGAAGCGCTGTGCGACGAGGTGCTCGACATGCTCGGGCCGGGCGACCGGGACGACGACATCGCGCTGCTCGCGGCCCGGTTCGACGGGATCGCGCCGAGCGATGTGGCGTACTGGTTCCTGGAGCCGGAGGACGCGGCGCCGGGGCGGGCCCGGCGGCTGGCCCGGCGGGCGCTGGCGCGCTGGGGTCTTGAGGAACTGACCGACTCCGTCGAGCTGCTGGTCAGCGAGGTCGTGACGAACGCGGTGCGGTACGCGTCGCGGCCGGTGACGTTGCGGTTGCTGCGGACCGATGTGCTGCGGTGCGAAGTCGGCGACGACGTCCCGCAGTTGCCGCGGCTGCGGCAGGCCCGGGCGACGGACGAGGGCGGCCGGGGGCTGTACCTCGTCAACAGACTGGCCAGACGGTGGGGAGCGACGCGGCTGAGCACCGGGAAGGTCGTCTGGTTCGAGCTGAACCGCTGAGAGACGCCGAACGGCCCTGCCCCGCAGGTGAGTGCGGGGCAGGGCCGTGCACGTGCCGGACTTCAGGTTCCCGTCACGCGTAGCGCGCGGCGCGGCGCTTTCGGGACGGCTGGGTCATGTCGACCAGGACGCCCGCTCCCCGACCGGGGGTCTCCTCCCAGGAGCGGATCTTGGCAGCGACCCGGGCCAGGCGTGGATCTCCCGGGCGGACCGCCACGTAGAACAGGCCCTCGCTGGGACGGCGGTCGTCGCCGCCCCAGCGGACGACGCCCTCGGTGTCGGCGATGATGTCGCGGATGATCAGTTGCCGGCCGGCCGTGAAGCCGCCCCGAGCACCCGGCGGGTAGGAGCCCGGCCGGATCGCCACGGCCGTGCCGGACGCCCGGTTCGACTCGGGAAGCCGGCTGTCGCGGATGTCCGTGGGCGGTACCCAGCCCTCGACCGGCCGGGTTCGCCCTGGGTGCCGAGGGCGTCGATCTCGTCGTAGAAACGGCGGACCACGTGGACGAGCACCCGCACGTCCCCGGCGCGCAGGGCGACGGTGAGCGGGCCGGGGGTGCCCTGGATGCCGTAGGTCCAGATCGAGCCGTTCGCGTCGGTCTCGTTCTCCATCTCCCACCCCTTTCGCGGACGGGCGGTTCGTCAGGAGGCGGCGGCGCCGGGCCTGTTGGCGGCTCAGTGCCTCCTTCAGCTTGTCCGGCGGTCAGTCCGGTGGCGGCCAGGCTCGCGGCGGTGGTGACACCGGCCGCTGCGGTGAGGGCGTGTCTGCGGGTCGGGGCGGTGTGGCTCAAAGGGTCAGCCTTTCTTCCGTCTTGGCCGTTCGCTGCTTGCGGTGGAGCACGGCGGCGGTGATCGCGCAGGCCAGAGCCAGCAGCAGCAGGACGGCGAGGGAGGGATTGAGGTAGCCGGGGACCACGACGGTGTAGCTGCGGTCGGCGTCCGTACGGCAGACGAGCCGCAAGGGGACGAAGTCGCCGTGGAACGCGGCCACCCGAATCCCCTCGGCCTTCTTCGCGCACTCGTTGCCGATCTCCTGCCGTCCCAGGAAGACGAGATGGAGGCACCCCCAGAGATAGAGGGCGAGCGCCCCGGTCACCGCTGTCAGGGACAGGTCGCGCCACACGGTGGGCGGGGTGCGGGAACCGAGGTTCTGTCTCGTCAGCCGGGAGGCCAGGTACCCGGCGAGGCCGAGCAGGGCCGCCGGGCCTGTGAGCAACGCCGTGAGGAGCACGGTGAAGTCCGGTGCCTGGTACGGGTCGGACATCGGCATGAGGGCTATGACTCCCTGATGACTCGGTTGTACTTCTCGAAGATCGCGTACAGCGGCATGCGGAGCGTCGCGTCGGAGAACTCGGTGTATTCGAGTGCGGGACGCCTGATGGGGATCTCCGCCACGTCACCCGCGCCGGCGTCCACGATGACGTCCTCGGAACCGTAGTGGCAGAACTCCCAGAAGGCGGCGGTCTGGATGAGGGCCTTGCGCCCCTGCCGATGGCGGCCATATAGCCGGTGGCTTCCTGCGCCGGCCCGTC
The DNA here is from genome assembly GCF_043201895.1 of Streptomyces sp. NPDC048254. Classification (NCBI taxonomy): domain Bacteria; kingdom Bacillati; phylum Actinomycetota; class Actinomycetes; order Kitasatosporales; family Streptomycetaceae; genus Streptomyces; species Streptomyces sp. NPDC048254. The sequence goes on along the minus strand of NZ_JBICZJ010000002.1, from coordinate 605,481 downwards.
CCATTTACGGCCACCTTGCCCATTCTTTGCTTATCCAGGCCGAAGGGCGCCCAGCCGGTGCTGGACGCCCTTTCCCTCGTGCTCGGTGCCTGTTGTCGGCCTACGGGTCGAGTTGGTCGAGCGGTTGGTCCGTGTTCTCGCCCGTCGGAGTCTCCTCCGGGGTCGACGGTGCCGAGGTGGTAGGGGCCGGTGGCGACGACGACACAGACGAACTCGGCGACTTCGACGGCGTCTCGGACGGCGTCGCGGACTTCGTCGGGGTCTCGCTCGGCGTCTCCGACGGCGTCTCGGACGGGGTCGCGGACTTGGTCGGGGTCTCCGTGGGCTGGACGGCCGCGCCCAGGTCGGTGTTCAGGTCGAACTTCTGCTTCTTCGTGACCCCGAAGGTGTAGGCCGCCCAGATCTGCGCCGGGTAACCGCCACCGTTGATGCGGCCGGTGCCGGGGATGAGGCCCGTGGCGCCGGTCAGCGAGACCTGGTTGTGGCTCTTGGCGTCCTCGCCGAACAGTCCGACCGACGTCACCAGGTCGGGCGTGAAGCCCGTGAACCAGGCCGACTTGTTGTTGTCGGACGTACCCGTCTTGCCGGCCACCTGCTGGCCCTTGCGCAGCGGGTTCTGGGCCACCGAGACCTTCGCCGTACCGTCGTCGACCACACCGGTCAGGACCGAGGTCACCTGGTCGGCCGCGCTGCGGCTGATCACCTGCTCGCCGATCGGGTCCGGCGGGTCGACCTTGCGGCCGGTCTTCTCCGCCGACGCGAGGATGCTCGGGGTGACCTTCTGGCCGTGGTTGTCGAGAGTGGCGTACACCCCGGCCATCTCCAGCGGGCTCGCGCCCATGCTGCCCAGGGTCTGCGCGGGCACCGCCGGCAGGTCCGTGGTGTCCAGGCCGAGGTCGTCGGCGACCTTCATCACGTTCTTCATGCCGACGTCCACACCCATCTGCGCGAACACCGAGTTGACGGACTTGTTCATCGCCGTCTGCACGGTGATGTCGCCGTAGTCGGCGTCGTCCTCGTTCGGTGGCGAGAAGGCGATGTCGCTGCCCTTGACCGCGCGGCCGCTGGTGCCGTCGTAGATCGTGTTGGCGTTGATCTCCTTGCCCTCCTGCGTCTTGGCGTCCTGGTCCAGTGCGGCGGCGAGGATGATCGGCTTGAAGGTGGACGCCGGCTGGTAGTCGGCGCGGGTGGCGTTGTCCGTGTAGTGCTTGTAGTAGTCCACGCCGCCGTACATGGCGAGGATCTTGCCGGTCTTGGGGTCGACCGAGACGGCGCCGGCCTGGACGTTCTTGTCCACCTTGCGCTTCTTGCCGTCGAGCTTGCTGGTCAGCTGGCCCTTGACGGCCGCCTCCAGCTTCTTCTGCTTCTTCGGGTCGATGTTGAGGGTGATGGTCCAGCCCTGGTCCACGACCTGGGCCTCCGCCTCGGAGCGGGTGAGGCCCTGGGTCTTCATCAGCTGGTTCTCCAGCTGGGTGTTGGCCAGTTCGACGAGGTAGCCCTTCTGGCCCTCCAGACCGGAGGCGGCCTTCGGCTCCTTGGGCACGGGGAACGTCAGGCCGTCGCGCTTCGACTTGTCCAGCCAGCCCTGGCCGACCATGTTGTCCAGGACGTAGTTCCAGCGCTGCTTCACCAGCTTCTTGCCGATGGGGCCCGCCACCGCCCAGTCGTACTGGCTGGGCGCCTGGAGCAGCGCGGCCAGGTAGGCGCCCTGCTGGACCGAGAGCTTCTCGGCGTCGACGCGGTAGTAGGCCTGGGCGGCGGCCTGGATGCCGTAGGCGCCGCGGCCGTAGTAGCTGGTGTTGATGTAGCCCGCGAGGATGTCGTCCTTCGACGTCTCGCGGTCCACCTTCAGCGAGATGACCAGTTCCTTCAGCTTGCGCGTGACGGTCTGGTCCTGGTCGAGGTAGTAGTTCTTGACGTACTGCTGGGTGATGGTCGACCCGCCCTGGGTGCCGCGGCCCCGCGCCGTGTTGTAGAGGCCGCGGGCCATGCCCTTGAGGTCGATGCCGTTGTCGGTGTAGAAGGTCTTGTTCTCCGCCGCGACGAAGGTGTGCTGGACCTCCTTCGGGACCTTGGAGAGGTCCACGATCTCGCGGTTGACGGTGCCCTTGCGGGCCAGGACCGAGCCGTCGCTGTACTTGTAGACGTTGCTCTGCGTCTGCGCGAGCGCGTTGCCCTCGGGCACGCTCACCATCATGTACAGCGCGATGAAGGCGCCGATGCCCAGCAGACACACGGTGAAGAAGGCGCCGAGCATCTTCTTCCAGGTGAACAGCGCGCGTATCCGGCCCTTGGCGGCCTTGCCGTTCTTGCCCGGCTTCCCCTTCCCGGCGGCGGCCTTGCGGCGCTCCGCGCGGGTGCCGCCCTCGGCCTGCGGTGACTGGACCGCCGTCGCGGTGCCGCCCGGGGCCTCGGGTGTCTCGGGCACGGGTTGCGGCGACGAGCGGGGCCTGGGCGCGGCGCGGCGGCCGCCGCGCTGTCGCGCTTTTCTCTCTTCCGCTCGTCCCATGAGTCCGTCTGCTCCGCTTCGTCTCGGCTGTCACACGTGTGTACGGGTGTCACACAAGTACGTGGCTCAGGTCAGCTCAGAAAGCTAACACCGCCCTCTATGACATAGAGCAGACGATCCGCCCTATACGGACGTGACAATCAGCACCCCGTCCCAACGGAACCGACGACTGAAGAGGACAGAGGGTTGCCTCCGCACCGTAAAGTGATATCACTTAGATAGAACGGAGCCAAGCAGTAGTCAGTCGTCCAAGGGGAACCCATGTCCGTCCACGACTCCTCGGCGACCGCCGACGTACCCGAGATGCCGGCCCCGCGCGTGCGGGAGTTCACGGCGCACAGCATCGGCGGCGGACTCGCCCTGCTGCTGGGCCTGGTGGGGCTCCTGGCCGCCGTCGCGCTGTTCGTGGCCGCCTCGGTGAACCCGGGCTTCGCCCTCGGGGGTGTCGTCGTCCTCCTCGCCTCCGTCATCGCGATGCGCGGCCTCAACACCGTGGCGCCGGGCGAGGCACGGGTCGTCCAGCTCTTCGGGCGGTACCGGGGCACGATCCGGCAGGACGGGCTGCGCTGGGTCAACCCCTTCACCTCGCGGACGAGGATCTCCACCCGGGTCCGCAACCACGAGACCGCCGTCCTCAAGGTCAACGACGCCTACGGCAACCCGATCGAGCTCGCCGCGGTCGTGGTGTGGAAGGTCCAGGACACCGCGCAGGCCGTCTTCGAGGTCGACGACTACACGGAGTTCGTCGCCACGCAGACCGAGACGGCCGTACGGCACATCGCCATCGAGTACCCGTACGACGCCCACGACGAGGACGGGCTCTCGCTGCGCGGCAACGCCGAGGAGATCACCGAGAAGCTGGCCGTCGAGCTCCAGGCGCGGGTGGAGGCGGCCGGAGTGCGGGTCGTGGAGTCGCGGTTCACGCATCTCGCGTACGCTCCCGAGATCGCCTCGGCGATGCTCCAGCGGCAGCAGGCCGGTGCGGTGGTGGCCGCGCGGCGGCAGATCGTCGACGGCGCGGTGGGCATGGTGGAGGCGGCGCTCGCGCGGATCGCCGAGCAGGGCATCGTGGAACTGGACGAGGAGCGCAAGGCGGCGATGGTGTCCAACCTGATGGTGGTGCTGTGCGGGGACCGGGCGCCGCAGCCGGTGCTCAACACCGGGACGCTGTACCAGTGACGGACTCGCCCGACGAGACGCCACGGCGCCGGCCGCAGCAGCGCAAGCAGGTGCTGCTGCGGCTGGACCCGTCCGTGTACGAGGCGCTGGCGCGCTGGGCCGGGGACGAGTTGCGGTCGGCCAACGCGCAGATCGAGTTCCTGCTGCGGCGCGCCCTCGCGGAAGCCGGCCGGCTCCCCGGCGAGACGGGCCCCCTCCCCCGCCGCGGCCGCCCCCCTGGGGGCTCCGCCCCCAGACCCCCATCGGCCTGAACGGCCTCGCCTCGTCCTCGAGCACGGGACGGGCCGGCTGATGGGGGACGGACGGATTTCCGCCCTCAGGCCGGGAAGAACGAGGGACGCCCGGACCGGCCTTCGGCCGCAGGCCCGACAGGCAGAGGGCACAGCCCCCGGACTCCTCAGCCGCAAGCCCAGCAGACAGAAGCCACAGCCCCCGGACTCCTCAGCCCCAAGCCCAGCAGACAGAAGCCACAGCCCCAGGCTCCTCGGCCGGGCTCATGACAGCTCCGCCCTGAAGCCCTGCCGCCAGGACGGGTACCGCAGCTCCCAGCCCAGCTCCCGCTTGGCCTTGGCGTTGGAGAAGCCGCGGCCCTGGGTCATGATCACCACCGCCTGTTCGCCGGCCAGCAGCCGGGCCAGCCAGACCGGCGCCCGCAGCGGCCGCCCGGCCCCGGCGCACTCGGCGAGGTACGGCAGCCACTCGGCGGCCGGCGCCGGTTCGTCGTCGACGATGTTGAACACGCCCCGCGCCTGCTGCTCGACGGCGAGCACGGTGGCGCTCGCCGCGTCGTCGAGGTGGATCCAGCTGCTGTGCCCTTCGGCACGGCCGACCAGGGGGTACTGGCGCTTACGGACCAGGGTCACCTGGTCGTCGATGGCTCCGGGGCCGTAGAAGGCGCCGTACCGCAGGGCCGCGCCGCCCGCGTCGAGGACCGTTTCCTCCAGGTGGCGCAGGGCCAGCATCCCCTGGTGCGCGGCCGTCCCGGCCATCAGGTCCAGCGGGTCCTCCTCCGTCTTCACCCAGCCGCCCTCGCGGATGCCGTTCCAGCTGGCGTGGCTCTGCGCGACGACATGAGGGACGCCGGCCGCCTCGGCGGCGGCCAGCAGATGGTCCGTGCCCTCGGTGCGCAGCCGGTTGGTGAGGGCGAACCAGCGGTCCGGATGCCTGATGTCGGGCTTGCCCGCGTGCGCCGGGGAGATCGCCGTCAGCTGGTGCACGATCACCTCCGGGCGGGCCTCGGCCACCGCCGCCCCGACCGACAGCGCGTCGAGGGCGTCCATCACCACGCCCTCGGCCCCGAGCTGCTTCAGCAGATCCAGCCGGGCCGCGCTGGTGGTCGTGGCCGTCACCCGGTGCCCCCGCGCCACCAGTCGCGGCACCAGCCGCCGTCCCAGAACACCGCTGCCACCCGCCACGAAGACCCGCATGGCCATCACCTTCCTGATACGAGAAACCGGATCCGGAGCGGAGACGAGACAGGCCCGCGCGCAGTGACATCGCGCTGTCGCACAACCGTGACAATCGGCTCCCACGTGCGCGTTCGCACCCCCCGCCATGATCTACACACCGTGCGTATACATGCGGCGTATACACCGTGTGTAGAGTGCTGCCATGTCCATCGGTCACACCCTCCTGGGGCTCCTGGAGTCCGGCCCGCGCCACGGCTACGACCTGAAGCGGGCCTTCGACGAGAAGTTCGGTCACGACCGGCCGCTGCACTACGGCCAGGTCTACTCGACGATGTCCCGCCTGCTGAAGAACGGGCTCGTGGAAGTCGACGGCATCGAGGCCGGCGGCGGCCCCGAGCGCAAGCGGTACGCCATCACCGACGCCGGCGTCACCGACGTCGAGAAGTGGCTGGCGACTCCGGAGAAGCCGGAGGAGTACCTCCAGTCGACCCTGTACACCAAGGTCGTGCTCTCCCTGCTGACGCACCGCGACGCCGGCGACGTCCTCGACAGCCAGCGCTCCGAGCATCTGCGCAGCATGCGGATCCTCACCGACCGCAAGCGCCGGGGCGATCTCGCGGACCAACTCGTCTGCGACCACGCCCTGTTCCACCTGGAGGCGGACCTGCGGTGGCTGGAGCTGACCGCCGCCCGCCTCGACAAGCTCCGCACGGAGGTGACCAAGTGACCGCTCCCGCTGGTTCGCTGCTCGCGGCCGAGGGGCTGCGCAAGGCCTACGGCCCCACGCTCGCGCTCGACGGGGCCGGGTTCTCGATACACCCGGGCGAGGTCGTCGCCGTGATGGGCCCGTCCGGCTCCGGCAAGTCGACCCTGCTGCACTGTCTCGCCGGGATCGTGCCGCCCGACTCGGGCTCGATCGTCTACGCCGGGCGCGAAATGGCCACCATGAACGACACCGAGCGCAGCGCCCTGCGCCGCAGCGAGTTCGGTTTCGTCTTCCAGTTCGGCCAGCTGGTGCCCGAGTTGACCTGCGTGGAGAACGTGGCGTTGCCGCTGCGGCTGAACGGCACCTCCCGCAAGGAGGCCGAGAAGGCCGCGCGGGACTGGATGGAGAAGCTGGAGGTCGACGACCTGAGCCGCAAGCGGCCCGGTGAGGTCTCCGGCGGCCAGGGGCAGCGGGTCGCGGTGGCGAGGTCGCTGGTGACCAGCCCCCGGGTGCTGTTCGCGGACGAGCCGACCGGCGCGCTGGACTCCCTCAACGGCGAGCGCGTGATGGAGCTGCTGACCGACGCGGCCCGCTCCACCAACGCGGCCGTCGTACTCGTCACGCACGAGGCCCGGGTGGCCGCCTACTCGGACCGCGAGATCGTCGTACGCGACGGCAAGTCCCGGGACATGGAGCGGGTGGTATGAACGTCAGGCAGTGGTCCAGAGATCTGGCCATGGGGGTCCGGTTCGCCTTCGGAGGCGGACGCGAGGGCTGGTTCCGGGCCACGCTGACGGCCGTCGGCGTGGGCCTGGGGGTGGCGCTGCTGCTGCTCACCACGGCCCTCCCGAGCGCGCTGGCCGTACGCCACCAGCGCGATGTGGCACGGGCGGACTACACGTACGTCTTCGGCCACCCCATGAAGGCCGGCGAGAAGACGTTCGTCATCGCGGACGTCGAGACCCCCTACCGCGGCGCCGACATCCGCGGCCGGATGATCCAGCGGGAGGGCGCGAAGGCTCCGGTGCCGCCCGGGCTCACCAAGTACCCGGCGCCCGGCGAGATGGCCGTCTCGCCCGCGCTGAAGCGGCTGCTCGCCTCCCCCGATGCCGCGCTGCTGCGCGCCCGGCTGCCGTACCGGATCACCGCCACCATCGCGGAGCCCGGACTGACCGGCTCCCAGGAACTCGCCTACTACGCGGGCTCCGCCGACCTCGCCGCCCACATCGACCCGCCGAACGTGGCCCGGATCGACCACTTCGGCAGCCCCAGGTCGCCGGACGCGGAGTCCGACCCGGTCCTCACCCTGCTGGTTCTCGTGGTGTTCGTGGTGCTGCTGATGCCGGTCGCCGTGTTCGTCGCGGCCGCCGTACGCTTCGGCGGCGAGCGTCGCGACCGGCGGCTGGCCGCGCTGCGGCTGGTCGGCTCCGACGGCCGGATGGTACGGCGGATCGCGGCCGGCGAGGCGATGGCGGGCGCGCTGCTCGGCCTGGTCTTCGGCGTCGGCTTCTTCCTGGTCGGCCGTCAGCTCGCGGGCACCGCGGAGGTGTTCGGCATCAGCGTGTTCCCGAGCTATCTCAACCCCTCCCCCGCGCTGGCCGCGCTGGTGGCGGTCGCCGTCCCGGCGGCGGCCGTGCTGGTGACCCTGTTCACGCTGCGCGGGGTGGTCATCGAGCCGCTCGGCGTGGTGCGTACGGCGAAGCCCGCCCGCCGCCGGCTGTGGTGGCGGCTGCTGCTCCCGGTGGCCGGTCTGGCGGCGCTCTACCCGATGGTCGGGCAGGGCCGCGGGGGCGGCGACTTCAACGAGTACCTGGTGACCGGCGGCGTCCTGCTCCTGCTGGTCGGCGTCACGGCGCTGCTGCCGTGGGTCGTGGAGACGGTCGTCGGCCGGCTCGGCCGGGGCGCGGTGGCCTGGCAACTGGCCGTCCGGAGGCTGCAGTTGAGCAGCGGTACGGCGGCCCGCATGGTCAACGGCATCGCGGTGGCGGTGGCCGGCGCGATCGCACTCCAGATGGTCTTCGCCGGTGTCCAGGCGGACTACACCAAGCAGACCACCAACGACCTCGACCGCGCGCAGATGTCGGTCCAGGTACCGGACGGCGTCCCGGTGCCCGAGGTCGCCCGGGCCATGACCGACACCAAGGGTGTGCGGAAGGTGGTCTCGATCGCCGACGGCCAGATCGGCGACGCGAAGAAGGACCCGAACCAGACCGCCGAGGTGAGCGTGGGCAGTTGCGCCTCGCTGCGCGAGTTCGCGACCCTGCCGTCCTGCCACGACGGCGACGCCTTCGTCGTGAAGGGCTCCGACACCGAGTCCGAGACGACCAAGCTGCTGACGACCGTGACGAAGCACGACCGGACGCTCTACCTCAACCCCTCCTACACCGGCGACGACCAGAGCTCCCCGAGCCCCTGGACGGTACCGGCGGGGCTGAAGCAGGCGACGACCCGCGAGGACCCCACCGGCTACAAGCGCGGCGGTTTCCTGCTCACCCCGGGCGCACTGCCGGACGGTGCCAGCACGGCGGTGCAGGGCGTGGTCTACCTGTCCGTCGACTCCGCGGTGCGCGACGTCCACGAGTACGTGATCAACACGGCGGTCCGGATCGACCCGCTGATGCACGCGGAGACGCTGACCTCGGTCGAGCGGGACGGCCAGTTCGACTCGATCCGCACCGGGCTGTTCGTCGGCGCCGCCGCCGTACTGGCGCTGATCGGCGCGAGCCTGCTGGTCGGCCAGCTGGAGCAGCTGCGCGAGCGCAAGAAGCTGCTGTCGGCGCTGGTCGCCTTCGGCACCCGGCGGCGCACCCTGAGCCTGTCGGTGCTGTGGCAGACGGCGATCCCGGTCGGGCTCGGGCTGCTGCTGGCCGGTGTGGTGGGGCTGGCGCTGGGCACGGTGCTGCTGAAGATGGTCGGCTCCACGGTGCGCGTGGACTGGCCGGGCGTGCTGGCGATGACCGGCTTCGGCGCGGCGGTCGTGCTGGCCGTGACGGTGCTGACCCTGCCGCCGCTGCTGCGCCTGATGCGCCCGGACGGGCTGCGTACGGAGTAGGGGGCTACGAGCCGGCGCCGAGTACCGGCCCTCGGTACCTGTGGACCCCGCCCACCTCTCAGAGGGCGGGGTCTTCCGCGTTCCTGGGGGCTGCGCCCCCTGACCCCGCTTCGGCCGGAACGGCCTCGTCCTCGAACTCCCCCGGACGGGCCGGTTCAGATGGCTCTTCGTTCTCGTACCGCTCGTTCGAGTACTGGTGCAGATAGCTGACCACCGTGTTCGTCACCGCCACCAGCGGTACGGCCACCACCGCGCCGCCGATGCCCGCCACCAGGCCGCCGGCCGCGACCGTGAGGACCACCGCGAGCGGGTGGACACGGACCGCGCGGCCGAGGATGAACGGCTGCAGGATGTGGCCCTCGATCTGCTGGACGGCCAGGACGACGACCAGGGTCATGACCGCGGCGAAGACGCCCTGGGTGACGAGCGCGACCACCACCGCCAGGGCGCCCGAGGCGACCGCGCCGACCAACGGGATGAAGGAGAACAGGAAGATGAAGACGGCGAGCGGGACGGCCATGGGGACGTCCAGGAAGTAGATGCCCAGGCCGATGAAGATGGCGTCGATGAGGGCGACCAGGACCGTGCCGCGGACGTAGGCGGTGAGCGTGCGCCAGGCGCGCGGACCGGCGCCGGCCACACCCTCGCGGGCCGCGCCGGGCACGAGCTTCAGGAACCACTGCCAGATGCGCGCACCGTCGTAGAGCAGGAAGAGCGTGGAGAAGAAGACCAGCAGGATGCCGGTCAGGGCCTCCACGACGACCTGGACGCCCTCCAGGCCGAACGAGGTGATCTGGTCGGTGTTGGCGCCGATCGCCTCGCGAAGGTTCTTGGCGATCTGGTTGATCTGTTTGTCGGTGACGTGGAAGGGGCTCTTCAGCAGCCAGTTGCGCAGGTCGTCGATGCCGTTCTGGACCTGATCGGAGAGCGTGTCGATGTTCTCCATGACCTGCCAGGTCACGAACCAGCCCATCAGCCCTATCACCACGAAGCCGGAGATGGCGGTGAGCGCGGTGGCCGGGCCGCGGGGCATGCCGCGGCGGCACAGCCAGGCGACCGCGGGCTGGAGCAGGGCGGTGATGAGCAGCGCGATGACGAAGGCGAACACCACGAGTTGTACGGCGCTGATGACCCGCATCAGGATCCAGACGGTGCCGGCCAGCACCAGCAGCCGCCAGCCGGCCTCGGCGGCGACCCGTACGCCCCAGGGGATGGCCGTCACGGGGTCGGGACGCGGTGCGGGCTTCCGGGCGGGCCTGGGGGCGGCGGTGGCGGGGGCCGCCGGTGCGGGCTCGGGAGCGGGGGCCTGTGCGGGCAGTGCGGACGGCTCCGGTTCGGTGTGCTCACGCTCCACCTCGGCCCGGCGCTCGTCCAACCGCTCGCTCATCTCGCTCAGTCCGGCGCCGAGCCTGCCGAGCCACTCCGGCACTCGCGACATGATCCGCTCTCTTCCCCCGCGTCTCCGGGTGCTCCTCACCACTCCCCCCGGGAGTCGTTCGGTCCGACCGTACAGGGCGACAGCCCCTCCCCCTAGGACGGGGAGGGGCTGTCGAAGGTTGAGAGAAGCCGAGCGGCCTCTAGTACCAGCTGTTCGCCTGCCAGAACGACCAGGCCTCACAGGGGCTGCCGTACCGGGAGTTCATGTAGTTGAGGCCCCACTTGATCTGGGTGGCCGGGTTGGTCTGCCAGTCGGCGCCCACGGAGGACATCTTGGAGCCGGGCAGGGCCTGGAAGAGACCGTAGGCACCGGAGGAGGCGTTGACCGCCTGGTAGTTCCAGCCGGACTCGTGGCTCACGATGTTGCTGAAGCACTGGTACTGGCCGCTGGCCACCATCTGCTGCGCCATCGCCTGGATCTGCGCCACGCTGTAGGAGCTCTGGACCGGGAAGCTGGCGGTGGAACGGCTGGCCGCTTCCTTCGCCTCGGCGCGCTCCTTGGCTTCCTTCGCCGCCTGCTCGGCCTCGGCCTTCTTGGCGGTCGCGGTCTTGGCGGCCGCCACCCGGGCCGCCTGCTCGGCGTCCTTCTTGGCGGTCGCGTCGGCCTGGATGGCCACGGCGTCGGCCTGCTGCGTCAGGGACGCGGTCTGCACCGTTGCCTGCTGACCCGCGGGGATGTCCGCGAGCAGCGTGGTGTCGGCTGCCGTCGCCTCAGCGTCGTTCGGCTGTGCGACGCTGCCCGAGGCAACACCGACAACGCTTCCGACGGCGGTGACCGCGGTGGCCGAGGCCACTGCGAATCCCCGGACCGAAATCCGGCTCACACGGTTTCCTTCCAGCATCGCCCGCTTCGGTGACCCTGGCGGACGCAATCGTTCCCCTGACGCTGGCCTCCCAACTGCGGGGTCACGGGAGGCGCGGGCCCGATGGACGACTCCCCAGCGGGGAGCGCCGTGTGGTGCTCGGGCGGCATACGACGTCGCTATGGAATTAGCTGTGATGCTTCTGTGTTGCCGTACCGCTGGGGGTACAGGTGTGTCGTATGCGGGGCCTGACAGGAGTGAGACTCTGCCGTAACCCGACGCCGGGTGGCAATTCCGAGTTGCGTGTGAAAGCTCACATCCCGTTTCCCCCAGGGGATTTCAGGAAAGCCGCACGCACGAAGGCGCCGCCCGGCTAGGCTCAACGCCTTTGCCGGACGGCGCCAACGGATGGGTAATCAGCCCAAGTTGGACACAGGGATCAGATGGATCAGATGTGTCCGTCCTCCAGCATTTCGGTCACAAGCGCGGCAATCTGGGACCTCTCGGACCGGGTGAGGGTGACGTGCGCGAAGAGCGGGTGACCCTTCAGCTTCTCCACCACGGCGACCACACCGTCGTACCGGCCGACCCGGAGGTTGTCCCGCTGGGCCACGTCGTGGGTCAGAACCACCCTTGAGTTCGCGCCGATCCGGGACAGAACGGTCAGCAGGACGTTCCGTTCCAGTGACTGAGCCTCGTCGACGATCACGAACGCGTCGTGCAGGGAGCGGCCGCGGATGTGGGTGAGCGGCAGCACCTCCAGCATCCCGCGCGCGGTGACCTCCTCGATGACCTCGCGGCTGGTGACCGCCGAGAGGGTGTCGAAGACCGCCTGCGCCCAGGGGCTCATCTTCTCCGACTCGGAGCCGGGCAGATAGCCCAGCTCCTGCCCGCCGACCGCGTAGAGCGGACGGAAGACCATCACCTTCTTGTGCTGGCGGCGCTCCAGGACCGCCTCCAGACCCGCGCACAGCGCCAGCGCCGACTTGCCGGTGCCGGCCCGGCCGCCCATCGACACGATCCCGACGTCCGGGTCGAGCAGCAGATCGAGCGCGATGCGCTGTTCGGCGCTGCGGCCCTTGATGCCGAACGCCTCCCGATCCCCGCGTACCACACGGACGTTGCCCTCGGCCGTCACCCGGCCGAGTGCCTTGCCGCGCTCGGACTGGATGGTCAGGCCAGTGTGCACGGGGAAGTCGGAGGCCTCCGGGACGTACACGTGCCCTTCCTCGAAGAGGAGGTCCACCTGCTCGCCGGAGAGCGTCAGTTCGGACATTCCGGTCCAGCCGGAGGCGCCCGTGATGGCGAGTTCGGCGCGGTACTCCTCGGCGAGGAGGCCGACCGACGACGCCTTGATCCTCAGCGGGAGGTCCTTCGAGACGACGGTGACGTCGTACCCCTCGGCCTGCAGGTTGCGGGCGACCGCGAGGATGCGGGAGTCGTTGTCCCCCAGGCGGTAGCCGCTGGGCAGGACGCTGGGGTCCGAGTGATTGAGCTCGACACGGATCGTGCCGCCGAGGTCCCCGATCGGGATGGGGGCGTCCAGACGGCCGTGCCGGACCCGGTAGTCGTCGAGCAGGCGCAGGGCCTGCCGGGCGAAGTAACCGAGTTCGGGATGGTGCCGTTTGGCCTCCAGTTCCGTGACCACGACGATCGGGAGCACGACCTCGTGCTCGTCGAAGCGGGCCATGGCGTTCGGGTCGGCCAGCAGGACGCTGGTGTCGAGAACATAGGTGCGCCGGTCGGACTTGCGGCGCGTTGTGCTGGTCACCACGGAAGGACGTACCCCCTCGGATGAGGTCGGGGAGCGACGAAGAGGAGCTGGACCGGTTGACGGCCACCCTGCACGGGCCGAAAACCGGCCCCCCGCTGCTTCTTCCGTGCCGTGACCGCACGGTCGGGCTGGTGCAAAGGGCCTCCCGGGCGGACGACCCCGAGTCGCCCGCTGAGATCCGATGCCCGTGGTTCGGGCATCGACCTGCTTGCCTTATGCCCTCGAACATGCGCCGCCATGCCACGGTCTGCAACGACGCGCAGGTGAACTCCGTGTTACTGGCGCCCTGAAATGGGTGATTTACGCCTCACGGGTGCGGTGGGGTCATCCACCGTAGCGAGGGGGTTATCCAGCGTGGCGACGGTGACGGGGGACGTATGCCGTGTTGGCGTCCACCGTCACGATCACGTCACCCGCCGTAGCGGCGGTGGCGGGCCGCGTAGTCACGCAGGGCGCGCAGGAAGTCGACCTTGCGGAACGCGGGCCAGAAGACCTCGCAGAAGTAGTACTCGGCGTGCGCGGTCTGCCAGAGCATGAAACCGGACAGCCGCTGCTCCCCGCTGGTGCGGATCACCAGGTCCGGGTCGGGCTGGGCGCCGGTGTAGAGGTGACGGCCGATCATGTCGACGGTGACGGAGTCGGCGAGGTCCTCCATCGCGACGCCCTTGTCGTTGGCGTCCAGGATCATCGAGCGGACGGCGTCGGCGATCTCCTGGCGGCCGCCGTAGCCGATGGCGACGTTCACCAGTATTCCCTCGACGTGCGCGGTGGCCTCCTCGGCCTCCTTGAGCGCGGTCTGCATCGGGGAGGGCAGGAGGTCGGGGGTGCCGACATGGTGGACCCGCCAGCGGCCGTCGGCGGCGAGGGTGCGGACGACGTCCTCGATGATGCCGAGGAGGGGGACCAGCTCCTCCTTGGCGCGGTCGAAGTTGTCCGTGGACAGCAGCCAGAGGGTGACGACCTCGACATCGGTCTCGGAGCACCAGCCGAGGAACTCCTCGATCTTCTCGGCGCCGGCTCGGTGGCCGTGCACGGTGCTGGATCCGGCGGCCTTCGCCCAGCGGCGGTTGCCGTCCATGATGACGCCGATGTGCTTGGGCACCTGAGCGTGGTCCAGGTGACCTTCCACCCGGCGTGCGTAGAGCCTGACGAGCAGGCCGCGCAGCTTGTCGCGCAGGTTCACTTGAGTCCACCCCTCGTGTCTCGCTGCGGGGTTCCGCGGGCCGAAGCCTACCCCTCCGGGAGTCGAGGGGGACGCGGTGGGGACGGCGCCCGAGGGGGGTGGGGACCGTGTTGTGGCGCGGCTGCCGGGTGGGGTTGTGGCTGGTCGCGCAGTTCCCCGCGCCCCTTGCGGGGCGCTGTGGTGAGGGCGCTTGAAAAGTGGGTGAAAAAACCGGGCGGCCACGGGCGGGAGAACGGGCCGGTCCCCAGACAAAAAAACGGGCCGGTCCGTGGGGGGGAGACGGACCGGCCCGAGGGGGGGTTTCCACCATAACCCTTTGTAAGTGATGCTGCGTGCATCGGCGTGCCACAACTACTCTCCGGAGTCGCCCGACAACGCCCCGATGGGCCTGGAACGCTGGATTCAAGGGCCTCGCATGGCCGATTCGCAGCGGAATCCCAGGAAAACTGAACGCATTCGGGGAGATCAAGAGGGTTTGGGCCGTCTCGGGGACGCCTCGGCGAGTTGTTCACCCGTCCCCCTGATGGGCTACCCCGGCTGCGAACGGCGGCTTGACGGGAGCCAGTGGGGCATTACGGCACCGCGCAGCCCCCTCCACTGCGCGGTGCCGCCCGCGCAGCTTTGCTCACGCGAATTACCTTGGTCTGAACTTACGTGAGCCGACAGGTTGATACAGGGCGCTGGAGGTAACGATGTGAAAAACCTGTGGAAATGAGAGGTGAACAGAGAGGCCGGATGTTCACTTATGCGTAGATCCATGAACTAGGGTGCAGCTTGACCTTATTGGTTCTGTAGTGTCACGACATGCACCATGATGATCGCTGAGATACGCCCTGTGCCGGGTGGACGTCCGAGGGCTCGAACGGCAGTTCTTGGCCATTCTTCGGCGCCTGGCATTCCAAGGGCCGTGGATCACGGCCGGCGCTCCGGCTTGCGGGCGTCGAAGAGGTGCCGGGTGCTGTGCGCGACGAAGGGTCCCTCCGCCTCGATCCGCCGGTGCAGGGCGCGGAGCCGGGGCTCGTACTCCTCGACCGTGAAGCCGGGGACCATCCATACGACCTTCCGCAGGAAGTGCACGACGGCGGCGATGTCGTGGAACTCCATCCGCAGCCGTTCGGCCCGCAGGTCCACGACCTCCAGCCCGGCCGCCTCCGCCCCGGCGCGCTCCCGGTCGGGGTGGCGCCCGCCGCGGACCGCCTCCGGCTGCGGCCCGAGGAAGTACTCCACCAGCTCGAAGACGCTGGCGGGTCCGACGTGCTGGGCGAAGTAGGTGCCGCCGGGGCGTAGCACGCGCGCGATCTCGGACCAGTGGGCCCGCACCGGGTGCCGGCTGAGGACCAGGTCGAAGGCCTCGTCGGCGAACGGCAGCGGGGCGTCCTCGGGCGAGGCGACGACCACGACACCGCGCGCACTCAGCAGGTCGCTCGCCTTGCGAACGTTCGGCGGCCAGCCCTCGGTGGCGACGACCGACCGCGACGGGATGATTTGGGCGGAACTCTCCTGGGCCGCCGCGTCGAGGGCGAAGTCGAGTACCTCGCCGCCGCCGGTCTGGATGTCGAGTGCGGCGGTGGCGCGGGCCAGCCGTCCGCCGGCGGCGCGGGCATAGCCCCAGGAGGGGCGCGCCTCGGTGGCCCGGCCCTCGAACCAGGAGAAGTCCCACCCCTCCGTCGGCACGGCGGCCCCCTCGGCGACGAGGTCCTCGAAGGTCTCGAAGGTGCGCTGCGTGTGCTCTGCCATGGCCCGCACGATCCCAGCGGACTGTCAGTGCCCGCTGCTAATTTCGCCCACCATGACGACTGATGACACGTACACCGCTGGTGAGAAGGACGTCCTGCACGCGAGCCTGGACCGGCACCGGGACGCGGTGCTGTGGAAGCTGGAGGGCCTCGACGACGAACAGCTGCGACGCCCGATGACCCCGTCCGGGACGAACCTGCTGGGGCTGGTGAAGCACCTGGCGTCCGTGGAGTACGGCTGGTTCGTGTCGAGCTTCGGCGGCGAGATCGAGCCCCTGTGGTTCGACCCGTACACGGACGAGGACATGTCGGTCGGCCCCGGCGAGACGACCCAGCAGATCATCGACTTCTACGGCCGTGCGCGCGCCGCGTCCGACGCGATGATCACCGCACGGCCCCTGGACACGCTGGGCCGGCCGGACTGGCGGGACGAGACGGTCTCCCTGCGCTGGGTGCTGGTCCACATGATCGAGGAGACCGCCCGGCACGCCGGGCACATCGACATCCTGCGGGAGCTGGTCGACGGGACGACGGGCGACCACCGGCGGACGGCGCCCACGGACACCGACTGACCGGGCGGTCCGGCGGCCGCGACCACCGGACTGACGCCTCACGACTCACGGCTCACGGCACCAGCGGCCGGACTTCCTCCGCGGCGAACCGCACGAAGCCCTCGGGGTCGGGTTCGTCCCCCGTCGGCTGGAGGATGACGGTGTCCGCGCCGGCCTCCGTGAGCCGTCGCACCGCTTTGGCGACGGTCCCCGCGTCTCCGGCGACACCGAGCTCGGGGACCGACCCCAGGCCCTCGGCGGCGAGTTCGGCCCGGAGCCGGGCGGCCGCGTCGACCCCGGTGGCGGTGAGGAGATAGACGACGACCTGGTGCGGCTCGTCCGCGCCCCGCCCGGCGACCGCCCGCCCCTCCTCGATGAGCCGCCGGGCCCGGCGGACGCCGTCGGGCGGGGTGGCGGCGGTGAGGATCGTCCCGTCGGCGGCCTCGCCGCTGAGACGGAGGGTACGGGGGCCTTCGGCTCCGGCGAGGATCCGGACGGGCTCGGCGGGCGGCCAGTCGAGCGCGACGTCGTCGAGCCGGACGTACCGCCCGTCGACGGTGAGCCGCTCCCCGCGCAACAGCGCGCGCAGGGCGCCGAGATGCTCGCGCAGCAGGGTCAACGGGGACTCGGCGCGGGCGCCGACCTGGCCCATCCAGTCCTGCACACCGTGGCCGACGCCGAGGATCGCGCGCCCCGGGAACATCCGGTGCAGCGCGGCGGCCTCCATCGCGGTGATGGCGACGTTCCGCAACGGCACGGGCAACAGCCCGACACCGATCCGCACCCGCTCCGACCAGGCGAGGGCAGCGGCGGCGGTGGAGATCCCACCCTCCCGGAAGCAGTCCTCCCACAGCCACAGCTCCTCCAGCCCGACCTCATCCGCGAGCCGGACCACGGCACGGAGTCGCTCGGGGGGCAACTGGGGACGGAATACGGCGCCGGGTGCGGTCATGGGGGATGTCCTACCCGAGGTCGGGGGCCGTCACAACTGATTGGCCACGCTGCCGAGGCAGATGATGGTCAGGAGCCGACCGAATCAGGGTCCGGCACCCGGACCCCGGCACGCCGGGCAAGTTCGAGGGCGTGGGATCCGGCTCCGTGGCCATCCGCGGGGATCCCCGGGTTGTAGCTCGGACGCTGATGGATCACGTAGAGGCGGCGTGGACCCGAGACGGCGATCACCGCGGCAAACCGGGGGTCACCGGCGAACCAGATCTCCCGTACCTGCGCCTTCCGCTCGTCCTTGGCGCGCTTCCCGAGGCGTCCGCCCCACCAGATGGAGCGCACATGCGAGTGCATCACCATCGTCACCTGCTGATCCGGCACTTCTGGGTTGGGGAACCTCAGCCAGGCATAGCCGTTGCCAACGCCGGGGAGGTTGCCGATCCCGCTCTCCGGAGCCTCGTACACGCGCCAGGGGTACTGCCGCAGAAGACGCCGTGCACGAAAGGCCCCCCGCCAATAGGCCCATTGGAGGAACGTTCGGTAGAACGCGTAGGCCATCGGCATGAAGAAGAGCCACAACGTCCAAGTGATCGACATGGACACGTACCACGCCAGCAGCCCCAGCCAGACCGCGGGCCACAGCAGCTGGCCGAAGGCGACGGAGATCAGCAGCTTCGTCCAGGCACGGCGGGTCGCCGGGTCGCCCCAGGCCGTGGAGTGGTGCGTGACGGACATATCAATCCTTGTCGGACACATCGTTGGATACTTCCGAAAGCGGGCTCTCAAAACTGACCGTACCTGCGATGTCCGTGAGCAGTGCACGGTAGTGCCGCGCCCGCTCGACAGTTGTCGCGGCCAGCGAGAGGATCGCGATGCGCTCACCGTCCGGGCACGGCACGTAGACCGTGATCTGGAGCAGTTCGCAGGGGGCACCGAGGCCCAGTTCCGATGGCGCGATCAAGCGCGTTTGTACAAGCGAGGCCGGGCCGCACGGCAGGTCCAGAATCTCGATGTGCTCTGGCCGCTCCGCTCCAGTGGCGGCCCGAGCCGCGAGGACGCTGCGCGGGGCCCAGTCGACGCGCCGCCAGGCAAGCGTGAAGAAGGACATCAGCGGACCGCCATCCCCCTCGTCATCGGCGTGCAGACCCAGGCAACAGTGCACCGTTCCGGCTTCCAGGAGCAGCCCGGCCAGCCGGAGCGCCGGACCGAGGCCGGCGAAACGCCCCGCCGCCTGCTCCGGTTCACGCCCGGCCGCAGCCAGCTCCTGGAGAGGCAGCGGAACGAATCCCGGGGGCAGCGCGAACCAGATATCGGCGTCCTCGCTCCACGCCGAGTCATCGATCATGTGAGAGGGAGCACTTCTCATGACCCTTCACCAGCGCCGCGCAACAGGAAGTGGAGGGCACCCACGGTCGCCGGAACATCGACACCCAGCGTTCTGGGTCCGTCGAGGAGGTTGCCGACCGTCTTGGCCGCGTCGTTGTCCAAGGTGTCGACAAAGCTGCTCGTCACACCGTAGACGGCCGTTCCGGCCCCCAAGATCGTCGCCGGCCTGTCGACCTTCTCCACGATCGGCGCCAGCCGGCCACCGAACACCCTTGGATGGGCCAGCAGGCTCGCGGCCCCGCCGGCTGCGGCGGCCTCTGACCTGATCGTGGTCCCGACGGTCTTGAGCGAAGTTCCGGCATTGGTGCCGGCCCGCGCGAGCTTCTGCCCGAGTGTCAGTACTTCTTCGCCCTCTCCCACCAGCGACAGCAGTTCCCCGGACTCGCCCACTGCGCGAAGCCCGAGGTAACTGCCCTTGGCCACCACCCCAAGCCCCGGCAGCATCCCCAGGAAGTCCCCCGCGGTCCCCAGCAGGTTGCCCCAGAAGTCGACGTCCAGCTCGCCCTTCGTGAAGCCGTCCTCCAAGGACGCCAGGACCTCGGGGTCGGCGACGCGCAGACTGAAGGCCAGTCCGCTGAGCAGTCCGGCTGCCAGGAACAGCATCCACGGGGCGATGGCCGTGAGGCCCAGCAGCGCGATCACGCCCAGCACGGCAGCGCACGCGCTGAGAATGTCCGGGAGGTTGTCACCCAGCCAGTCCGTGAACCTGTCCCACGCGTTCGGCTCGTGCGGCGCCAGCTTGTGCGTGGCGTCGCCGATGTGCCGGGCCCGCTTGCGGGCGGTGTCCTCGTGTTCGCTCGCGAGGGAGCGGGCCCTCTTCAGTACGTCGTCCAGGTCGTCCTGCGCAGCCGTGACCCCGCTGTTCGAGCCGGCGTCACCCTGCGCCTTGCCCTTGCCCAAAGTCTCCGAGGTCTTCTTCGCCTCGTCCGCGTGACCCTGAGCACGCCGCAGCGCCTCGCGGGCGTCCTTGGCCTCTCCGTCGAGTTTCTTCGCGCGCCGCTGGAACTCCTCCAGCTCCCCGGCCCACAGATCCAGCTGCTTCGCGGCCTTGTCGACGGAGTGGGCGCCGTTCTTCAGGTTGCGCGGCAGCGGGCCGCCCTCCAGCTGCTCGCGGAACGCGACGGCCGCGTCGCCCTCCCAGTAGCTGCCGTTCATCAGCTTGGTGACCTTGGAGTGCGCCTTCTCCATCTCCTTCGCGCAGCCGGACAGCCTGCGGTGGATGTCGTGCACCAGATCCGTGCTGCCGGGAGCAGGGTCGAAGCCGAGATGCGGGTAGGGATTCGTGACCGTCACTTGTTCCCGCTCTTCCGCCTCGCCTTTTCCAACGCCTTCTCCAGGGCCACGTCCACCTCGTGAAAGTCGTCCCTGGCCTTCTTCGTGATGTCCGTGAGCTCCCCGATCTGCTCGGCGATCTCCTTGGCCCCGAAGTGCCAGTCCTCCTGGAACCGGTCACAGGCCTTGTCCAGGTCGTCCGTGCCCAGGCCGTTGACGCCCGGGTCGTGCAATGCCTTCTGCAGGGCGGTGAACGACTCCTGTGCTCTCTTCAAGTCCTTGAAGAACTTGTCGAGTTCCGTACCGTCGACCTTCAGCCGCTCGGCCATGCGGATGCCTCGTTACGGTGTTGGCGAAGACCCCGTCCGGAAGATCACCCTCCAGGTGGGGCCAGAGGTCTCTTGATCCTCACGACGATATCCACGGGACGTGGGCGCCACTGGGTACGGAGCTGGTGGGCCGGGGGCGACCGACCGGGCCGGTATACCTGTTCTGAGGCGAAATTCCGGGCCATGGTGCGCACTTGAGCACCGCCGCAAGCATCACTCGTCCGTGTTGCGGATACGGTCGCTCCGGGGAACCGCTGGGGGACAAGCGAGAGGCAGGCCATGAGGCGCTGGCGGGACGGGCGAGGAACGTTGGTCATCCAAGGCAGCGAGGAACCGGTCACCGTCCCGCTGGAGATCGCCACGTCCTATCGCGCCCGCTCAAAGGGCCTGTTGGGGCGCGATGCGCTCGACGGTGCGATCCTGCTCTCCCCCGCCAACAGCATCCACACGTTCCGGATGCGGATGTCGATCGACGTCGCTTATCTGGACCGGCGGCTGACCGTCATCGCCGTACGCACTATGCCGCCGGGGCGTCTCGGTCTGCCACGTCTCCGGTCCCGGCATGTGCTGGAGGCGGAGGCCGGGGCCATGGCGGGGTGGGGGGTGGAGGTGGGGGCCCGGGTGAGCGTCGAGGCGGAGTAGCCGCTTGCTCGGCGCGGACCGCCCTCTCCAGCGGGCCCGGGTTCACGCCTGCGCCTCGCCCGTCACTCAGTGTGATGACAGGCGTCGATTTCGCCGGTTACGGTGGACAGGCAGGCCGAGAATCCCGCCCATGGGAGGAATCATGACCGCCGAGCCCCTCGCCGAGCCGAACGCCGTGCCCGGCGGCCGCCGGCCGGTGCCGCCCCGGGACGGATACACCGTGGACGACCTGTTCACGTTGCCCGACCTCCCGCCGCACACCGAGCTGATCGACGGGAGCCTGGTCTTCGAGAGCCCGCAGCGGGATTTCCACAGCACCATGATCGACCTTCTGGTGGTCGGCCTTCGCCGGACCATACCCAAGGCGTTCAAGGTCCGCCGTGAGATGACCGTCGTCCTGGACCGCCGCAACGGCCCCGAACCCGACGTGTCCGTAGTCCGCGCCGACGCTGTCACCGGGCTGGAGCAGACCCGGTTCAAGGCCGCCGACGTCCTGCTCGCCGTCGAGGTCGTCTCGCCGGACTCGGAGGCCCGCGACCGCGACGCCAAGCCACACAAGTACGCCGCGGCAGGCATTCCGCACTTCTGGCTGGTCGAGACGACGGGTGCGGGCAAGCATGCGGTCGTACGGGCCTATGAACTCGACCCCGTGACCAAGGCGTACGCCCTGGCCGGCACCTACCGAGAGCAGCTCAAGGTCGGTGACCCGTTCGACATCGACGTCGACATCTCCTTGGACGCGCTCCAGGAACTGTGACCGCGCCCCGCGGCCGGCGCACCGACGTCCCTCAGCTCCCCGTCCTCGGGAACGTCACCTCCACGCGGCGGTTCTTCTTGCGGCCTTCCTCCGTGGAGTTGTCGGCGATCGGGTACTGCTCGCCGTAGCCGCGGACGTCGAAGGTGATGTTCGGGTCGTTCAGGTCCTGGTCGAGGACGCCCTGTACGGCGTTGGCGCGCTGGCGGGAGAGGACGTCTCCGTGGGCCGAGGAGCCCAGGTTGTCCGTGAAGCCAAAGACGCGCACCTGGGTGCCGTTCTGCTTCCTGATCTCCTCCGCGATCGTGTCGATCCGCGCCTTCGCCGCCGGGCTCAGCTTGGAGCTGTCCTTGCTGAACAGCACCTCGGCCTGGAGGGCGAACGTCACGTCCGTGTTGGTGTCCGTACGGCGCTCGTCACCGCTCTGGTCCTCGACGACCGACTTGATGTCCAGGACCTTCGGGTCGGCGAGGGTGGCGCCCTCGGGGAGTTTCAGGTCGGGGTCGGTGGGGTCGATCTTGACCGGGGCGGTGGCGGACGGCTCGGTGCCCGGCGGGACGCTCGGGTCGCCGCCGTCGGCACGGGCGGCCGTCGCGCCGTAGAGATTCGTGACCAGGAGGAGCGTGGCGGCGCCCAGGGTCAGGGGGAGGCGTGGTGTGGTCACGTCGGCCTCACCCGGAGATCTGGATCGTGCCGCTGGCGAAGGTGGGGAGCTGGAGGGTGACCTCGGTGGTGTCGGCGGGTGGGGCGGGGAACTGCATGAAGACGGGGACGGTCTGGCCGGCGTCGACGTTGGTGATGCCGATGCTGGTGAGCGGCCGTCCGTCCGTGTCGCGCAGGACGTAGTAGCGCTTCTTGCCCTTGGAGTCGACCAGGGTGGCCCCGCCGAAGGAGAAGCCGTGCCTGGTGATCTCTGTTTCGTCACCGCTGACCTGGGCGGGGATGACGACGGATTCGGCTCCGTCGTTCTTGAGCGTGCCGTTCACCGTGACGAACCCACCCGAGTCCCGCTGAGCGGACGTGACTTGAAGGAGCAGACCGTCCGTCCCCCTGAGTTCGGCGATCGGCGCCTGGGACTCGCCCTCCTGAGCACTCGGGTTCGATCCGCCGCTCTTGGACGCGGAGGCAGACGCCTGGGGCTTGTCCGCCTTGTCGTCGCCTCCGCCGCCGCAGCCGGCGGCCCCCACCGCAAGGCCCGTCGCGACCATCAACACGACCGCCCCCCTGCGGGCCTTCGCAGTGAACCGCATGCTCATCGTTCCCGCCGCCTCCTTCTTCGCTCGTCGATTCGCTTGTCAGTCGGCCAGGTGGACGTCGAAGAGGTCTTCGGGGCCCGGCAGATCCGTCGGATCGGTCGGGTCCAGCTTCCACGTCCGGCCGTCCTCGCAGGTGAGTTCGGGGAGGGCGCTGTCGTCACCGGAAGGCGGGAACGTACAGAGCGACTCGATCACGGCCGTGGCGTCCGCCGTGGACTGCAGGCTCTCGGTGCCGGGCACGACGGAGTCGCCCACGGTCTTGTTCGTCTTGGCGTCGACCTTGTAGCTCAGCGGAGGTACGGCCACGCACTGTGCCGTCGCGTCGTTCTGGGCCGCCAGTTGGTCGGCGCGCCAGCACGAGTCGGGGACGTTCACCCTGCCGTTGAAGATGTCCAGCCACTTGGTCGGGTCGCTTACGTCCTGCACCCACTGGTCCGTAAGCTCGTCGCGCGTGTTCATGGCGGCGGCGAGTGCCGCCGCGTCGGCGGCCGTCTGGGCACCGTTCCGGTTCACCGCGGCCTGGCCGACCGCGAGGTACGCGAACGCGAGAAAGAGCAGGCCCCCCGCTACCGTGATGTAGATGGGGAAGGCCTGCCCCGAGTCGCCGTAACGGCGGAGACGCATCACACGATCTTGTTGATTTGCGCAGTGATCTTGGTGAGGATCGTCTGGCCGATGCTGGTACCCGTGACGGCCAGCACGATCGCCACCACCACCGCGATGATCCCCAGATACTCGACCGCGGTCTGCCCCCGGTCGTCGGCGCGGCGCTGCAGCGCGACAAGCATCCTCAGCATCCGGTCGCTCATGGTGCTCCCCTCCGGGTTCGGTTCCGATCCTTGCACCGTATGGCGGAACATACCCATCCGCGGAGGGTCCCAGGACCCAATTCCGGACCCAGTTCACCCTGTTCATCCTCATGACACCCCCAGCCACTTGGCCGTCGCCTGGGCGCGGGTGGTGGTGTGGAGCTTGGCGAAGATGCGGTTGATGTGGTTCTTGACCGTCTTCTCGCTGATGAAGCAGACGGCGGCGATCTGCTGGTTGGTCATGCCGGACGCGATGTGGTCCATGATCTCCGCCTCCCTGCCGCTCAGTTGAAACCGGGACTTCGACGACTGTCCCACAGTTGATTGCAGTTGCGAAAGTCCTTTGGGGGGAAAATGTGTTGGGAGAGCGCGCAGTTCGGGTTTTGCGTGTGCAGTTGCATGGCCTCTGATATGGGCCAGCAACGCGTTCGTGGCGGTCGGTGTGAAGTGCGGCCGGCCGCCGCCCACGTCCCGTACCGCCTGCGTCAGCTGTGCCGTCGTGAACTCGCCGTGGACCAGGTAGCCCCCGGCGCCCAGGCGTACGGCCTCCTGCACGATCTCCGTCTCGTCGCTGTACGTCAGCATCATGACCGGGGCCAGGCGCACCAGGTGCGGCAGCGCGGCCATGCCGTCGACCCCGGGCATGCGGACGTCCAGGAGGATGACGTCGGGGCGGAGGCGCAGGGCCGCCTCGTAGGCCGCGCGGCCGTCCTCGGCCTCGGCGACGACCGTGAGGCCGCCCGCGGCGGAGAGGACCGCCGTCAGGCCCGCGCGGATCACCGGGTTGTCGTCGGCCACCAGGACGCGCAGGGGTGGGGGCGGGGGTTCTGCGCACTCCGTGAAGGGGTGCTGCGGCATCGGGGGGCCTCCTCTCGTCTCCTGCGTCTCCGTCGTCTCCGTCATGTCAGTGGCACCTCCACTCGGACCTCGGTGCCCTTGTCGGCGGTCAGCCGGAGGCGCGCGCCCATCGAAGCGGCCCGTTCCGTCATGCCGAGCAGGCCGAAGTGACCGGTGCGGTGCAGGTCTTCGACGGTGGTGTCCGGGGGCAGGCCGCGGCCGTCGTCGTGGATCGTGACGATCAGACGGTGGTCGGGGGTCGTCTCCGCCCGTACGTCGACCCGCGTCGCCCGTGCGTGGCGGTGGGCGTTCTCCAGGGCTTCCGCCGTGATGCCCAGCAGCTGGCGAGCCGTCGCGTGGGGCAGCGGGACCGGGGTGGCGGGGCCTTCGTAGGTCGCGGTCAGCGCCGTACGCGCCGTGAAGTCGGTTGTCAGTGACTCCAGTTCGGAGCGTACGTCCGACGCCTCGCCGTCCGTCCGGGCGCGCAGGTCCGTCAGGAGTTCGCGGGCCTCCTCCGCCGCCCTGCGGGCCGCGTTCGCCACCAGTTCCGCCTGCTGTCCGATCAGCCTCGGGTCCAGGCGGTCGGGAGACGCGGACGCCGACTCCGCGAGGCCGTCGGCGATCAGTGCGACGCCGTACAGCGTCTTGGTCACCGAGTCGTGCATCTCGCGGGCCAGGCGGGCGCGTTCCGCGCTCACCGCCTCCGTCGCGGCGAGGCGGGCACGGGTCTCGGTCAGGGCCTCGGTGGCGGTGCCGAAGCGGAGCATCAGGGTGCGCAGGGTGGAGCCCATCGCACCGGTGATGACGCACAGGCCGGGCAGGAGGAGGGAGTCGGCCACGCCGGTGTGGTGGTCCAGCGTCTCCTCCACGACCAGGAGGATCAGCGACTGGAGGGACGCGAAGACCGCCGCTCCGCGCCAGCTGTAGAGGAGACCGGCGAGGAGCGGGGTGCAGACGCTGACGTACGCGAGGGTCGTGTCGGGGCCGGCCGAGATCAGCAGGAAGGAGCCGAAGAGGGTGTCGGCGGCCAGCAGGGTGGGGTGGCGCAGCAGGAGCGGGCCGAAGCGCTGCCAGTCGCGGAAGAGGACGTACGAGATCATGAAGGTGACGACCACCGCCGAGCCGACCAGGCGGGTGCCCAGGCCGGGGGTGGCGTTGAGGAGGGCCGCGGGGGCCGCCACGGCGATCATCGCCAGGCGGAAGCCGAAGACCTGGCGGCCCATCGCCCGCAGGGCCCGGATCTCGACCTTCCCGTCGTCCTCCCGTGCCGCCATCGCCCTCACCCGCCCTCCCTCTGCTACTTCCCCGTGACCGACCCGAAGTCGACCCCGGAGCCCAGCAGCAGGCCGGCGGCCAGCAGAAGCATCGTGGCCGGGACCATGAACGTGGTGATCATCAGCGTGGCCTTCGGGACCGCCCGGGCCGCCTTGCGGCGGGCGTTCTGGGCGTCCGTGCGGCGCATGTCCTTGGCCAGGGCGACCAGGGTGTCGACGATCGGTGCGCCCAGTTCCTCGCCCTGCTGGAGCGCCGTGACGAACATCGCCACCTGTTCGGAGTCGTTGCGGCGGCGGAGTTCCGCGAAGGCCTGGCGGCGGCTCATGCCCAGGTCCAGCTGGCGGAGGGTGATGCGGAGTTCGTCCGCCCAGGGGCCCTCGTAGTGCGAGGCGACCCGGTCCAAGGCCTGGCGGAAGCCGAGGCCGGCGCTCACCACCACCGCCAGGACGTCCAGGAAGTCGGGCAGGGTGCGTTCGATGACGTCCCTGCGGATGCGGATGGCCGACCAGATGCCGACCTCCGTCCAGAACGCGCCGAAGAGGAGCAGAAGCACGGCCATCAGCCACTGGCCGCGGAGGAGGAAGACCAGGAAGCCGACGCCGCCCAGGGCGCCGTACACCGCCCGCCGGGCCGCGTAGCGGTCGATCGTCAGGCCGCCGGGGTTGCCCGCCAGGTCGATCCTGCGGCGGTACCGGGCCACCTGGCGCGGGCCCATCAGGCGCAGGACGGCGGGGGCGTAGCGCATGCCCATGCGGTCGATGAGGGAGTTGGCGGCGCCGGTGCGGGTGGCGCCCACTTCCAGGGCGATCGCCAGGTCGGCGGGGAGTTTCGCGTCCGCGCGGTACATGCGGATGCCCGCGAAGGCGCCGTAGACGGCGAGGGCCGTCAGGAGGGCCAGGAGCAGTGCCATGGTGACAACCCCCTATACGTCGATGCGGCTGAGGCGGCGGATGAGGACGAAGCCGATGGCGTAGAGGCCGAACGCGATGAGGACCGCGGCCTGGCCGAGGGTGGTGCCCGTCATGCGGTCCAGCGTGTCGCCCTTGACCCCGTTCATCAGGAACAGGGCGCCGATGCCGAGCACCGGGACGGCGTACGACGTCATCGTCACCTGGGAGAGCTGGGTGCGGACCTCGCGGCGGGTCTCCTTGCGCTCCTCCAGGGTCTCGGTGAGGTTGCGCAGCGCGCTCACCACCTGGCCGCCCGCCCTGTTGGACAGGACGAGCGTCGTGACCAGGACGACCAGTTCGCGGGACGGGAGCCGGTCGGCCAGTTCGCCGAGCGCGTCGTCCATGGAGTGGCCGATCGCCAACTGGTCGGCCACCTTGGCGAGTTCCTCGCCGGCCGGGGCCTCCAGCTCCTCCGCCGCCATGCCGATCGCGGTACGCAGGGCGAGGCCGGCGTGGGTGGCGTTGGCCAGGATGCGGGCGAGTTCCGGGAGTTGGGCGATGAACCGCTCGATGCGTTTCTGGCGTTGCCAGTTGAGGAACTGCACGGCGGCGAAGACCCCGAGGAGGCCGGCGATCGGCCCGAAGAAGGGGGCCAGGGCGGCCTGGCCGATGAGCCAGAGGGCTACGACGGCGGCGAGCATGTAGGCGAAGAACTCGCCGGGCGTCACGTCCAGGCCCGTCGCCGCCAGGCGGAGTTCGAGGCGGCGGCCGATCGCCGTGCCGCGCAGGCGGCGGTCCAGGTTGCGGAACCGGCGCCGGCGGCCGCTGAACGGGGCCTGGCCGGTGTAGGAGAGGCGGTCCACCAGGGCGGCGCGCTGGGCCCGGCCGGAGGCGTAGGTGTGCAGGCCCACCACGGCCAGCAGGCAGGCCAGCAGGGTGACGCCGGTGGTGAGGGTGACGAGGTCGTGGAGGGTCATGGCCTACCTCGCTTCTCGGGTGGTGAGCTGGTCGAAGTGCTGGGCCACGCCGAAGGCCTGCGGGATGGGCTGGCTCGCCATGTAGAGGCGGTCGGCGGTGCGGCGCGGGAGCGGGAAGTACTGGAAGGCGCCGTGGACATGGCCGTCGTGGGTCATGGGCCGGGCGTCGAAGCGGGCCACCGTCGCCAGCCGGTACGGCTCGCTGCCGTGGCTGTCCAGTACCGCGATCTCGGTGATCCGGCGGGCGCCGTCCGCGAACCGGGTCAGCTGGACGATGACCTCGACGGCGCTGTTGATCTGGTCGTGCAGGGCGACGAAGGGGACTTCGACGTCCGACATGGAGGCCAGGGTCTGGAGCCGGGTCAGGGCGTCCTCGGCGCTGTTGGCGTGGACGGTCGCGAGCGAGCCGTCGTGGCCGGTGGACATGGCCTGGAGCATGTCCAGGGACTCACCGCCGCGGACCTCGCCGACCACGATCCGGTCGGGGCGCATCCGCAGTGAGTTGCGGACCAGGTCGCGGATGGAGACCTGGCCCTTGCCCTCGACGTTCGCCGGGCGCGACTCCAGACGGACCACGTGCGACTGCTGGAGCTGGAGTTCGGCGGAGTCCTCGATGGTGATGATGCGTTCGTGCGCCGGGATGAGCCCGGAGAGGGCGTTCAGCAGGGTCGTCTTCCCGGTGCCGGTGGCGCCGGAGACGATGATGTTGAGCTTCGCCTGCACCAGGCCGGCCAGCAGGAACACCATGTGCTCGTCGAGCGAGCCGAAGCCGATCAGCTCCTGGAGGGTGAAGGAGCGCGGGAAGCGGCGGATGGTGAGGATGGGGCCGGTCAGGGAGAGCGGCGGGATGATGACGTTGACGCGTTCGCCGGAGGGCAGGCGGGCGTCGACCATCGGGTTGGACTCGTCCACGCGGCGGTTGACCGTGGAGACGATCCGCTCGATGGTCTGCATCAGCTGGTCGGCGGACGCGAACCGCAGCGGCAGCTGCTCGACCCGGCCGCCGCGCTCGACGAAGATCGCGTCGGGGCCGTTCACCATGATCTCCGTGATCGACGCGTCTTCGAGCAGCGGCTCCAGGATGCCGAGGCCGAGAGCCTCGTCGACGACCCGGCGGATCAGCTGGGAGCGCTCGACGGTCGACAGCACCGGGCCCTCGCGGCTGATGATGTGGCCGAGGACGCGTTCGAGGCGGGCCCGGCGCTCGGCGGCGGCCAGCGCGCTCATCTCCGCGAGGTCGATCTCCTCCATGAGCTTGGCCCGGTAGGAGGAGACCAGATGGCCGTCCTCGCCCCGGCTGCCGTGCTCCTCGGGGGAGTTGATACGTGCCCGCAGGCTCATGTCGCGGTACTCCTCGTTCAGTGGTCGACGGGCATCGTGGCGGACTTGGTGGCGTTGCCCAGCTCCCAGACGATCTTCGGGATGTGGACCGTGGCGGTCACGGTGACCGAGTCGCCGCCGCCGGAGGACGCGCAGCTCACGTCGATCCCGCCGCTGACCGCGGCGGCGCAGGCCGCGCCGACGTCTTCGTGCAGCGAGGCGGCCCGTGCCCCCGCCCGGGCCGCCGTCCCGGCCTGCTCGGCGGCGTAGGCGACGGCGCCGAGCTGGATGCCGGCCAGTCCGACGATGAGCAGGACCGGGATGAAGCCCAGGTACTCGATGGCGACCTGGCCGCGGTCGCGGTCGGTGCGACGCGTCATTGCTTCACCTCCTCCACCGTGCCGGCGTGGCCGGTCACCGTGACGGGGAAGTCGATCGTGCCGGGGAAGAGGACCGGGACGTGCAGGGAGACGTCCGCGGTGACCATGCCGGTGCCGCCGCACTCCACGGTGGCGCCCTCCCGCCAGGCGCTGGAGAGGTCCTCCAGCGCGGCCTGCTCGCAGGCGCCCTGCCGTTGCCCCGGGGGGACGGCCGCGGCCGCCCGGGCGCCTTCGTCGGCGGCGTTTCCGGCGAGGGTGAAGGCGTATCCGACGAGGACGGCCTGCCACATGAGCACGAGGGTGAGGATGATGACCGGGGTCATGCCGAGGAGTTCGATAGTGACTTGGCCGCGGTCGGGCGCGGGCGCGGGCACGGCAGGCCGTCGCTCGGGCGCGGGCACGGCAGGCCGTCGCTCGGGCGCGGGCACGGCAGGCCGTCGCTCGGGCGCGGGCACGGCAGGCCGTCGCTCGGGCGCGGGCCGGTGGGGGCTGAGCGCGCAGTTCCCCGCGCCCCTACGGGGCGCCTCCTTGCGGGACGCCTCCTTGCGGGACGCTTCAAAGACGCGCGTCGCTGAAGCGCGCCCAAGGGGCGCGGGGAACCGCGCGACCGGCCCCCACGCACCCGCACCCGGCCGACGGCCTTTCATGGCAGCTCCCTCCGCCGCCGGAAACCCACCGCCGGCCGCTCCGCGCCCCGCGCCCGGCGCGGCACCGTTCCCTCCGCGGTCCGTACCAGCCCCAGCTCCCCGGCCAGCGCCCACAGCGCCTGCTTCACCGTGCTGCGGGCGTCCAGTTCGTGGATCCGCCCGGCGTCCACCACGCCCTGGAGTTCCTTGAAGTTGGCGGGGATCGGGGTGCCCGCCAGCGCCGTGCCGGTGATCCGCTGGATCAGGGCCGGCTGGATCTCCGTGGCCCTGGTGTGCCGGTTGACGACCACCGTCGTCTCCTCGGCCTTGCGGATCTGCAGCCGGTCCCACATCCGCACCGTGCGCTTGGCCGCGCGTACGGCGACCACGTCGGGCGTGGTCACCAGGAGCGCCAGGTCGGCGGTCTCCACGGCCGCCGCGCCCGCCCCGCCGAGCTGGGCGCCGCAGTCGACGACCACGATCTCGTAGCGGGAGCGCAGGGCGCTGAGGATCTGGCGGGCGGCCCGGTCGGTGACCTCCTCGCCGCGTTCGCCCTCGGCGGGTGCGAGGAGCAGGGCGAGCCCGGAGTCGTGGCGGAAGACGGCCTCGGCCATGACCCGGGGGGAGATGTCGCCCACCGCGGCCAGGTCGGCGACCGAGCGGCGGAACTGGACGTCCAGGTAGGAGGCGACGTCCCCGGTCTGGAGGTCGAGGTCGACCAGGGCGGTGGAGTGGCCGGAGGCCTGCGCGGCGAGGGCGATCTGGATCGCCACCAGGGTCGCGCCGGTCCCGCCCTTCGCGCCGCTGACGGTGACGACGGTCCCGCCGACGCCGGCGAACGCGTCCGCGCCGTGGCCGAGGTGGCGCCGTACGCCCGTGGACCACTGGGCGACCGCCTGGACGCGGCCGGCCAGCTCCTCGTAGCTCATGGGGAGCCCGACGAGGCCGCGGGCGCCGGAGTCCATCGCGGCGGCGAACAGGCCGGGGCTGGTGTCGGTGGTGACGAGGACGACGCCGACCGCCGGGAAGCGCAGGGCGACCTCGCGGATCAGCTCCAGGGCGGGGACCGGGCCGATGCGTTCGTGGACGACGACGACCTCGGGGAGTTCGTCGACGGACTCGGCGGCGAACCGGGCCAGGGTGTCGACGAGTTGGGTGGAGTCGACGACGGGCGGCAGCGGTTCGCTGTCCGGGAGCTGGCTGAGCAGGGAGACCAGGGAGCGGACGGCGTCCGCGTCACCGACGGCGGGGAGGATCCTGATGGGCATGCGAGGCGCCTCTCACTTGTCCGTCGCGAGTTCGTAGGTGCGGTCCTTGTCCGGCACGGTGGTCGTCGTGCCGGGCGCGACCAGGGCGAGCCGGACCCGCTGGGCGAAGGACTCCGCGTAGGTGAGGCGCTGGGCGTCGAGCGTGGACAGCGCGAAGGTGATGGGGACGGCATCGCTGGGCTGCTGGTTCCGGTTGTCCGGGTCCACGTAGCTGAGCTGGGCGCCGACGTCCAGGACCCGGGCGTTGGTCACGATGATCTTCGACTGGTCGGGGTCGCTCTGCTGCTTGCCCTCGAAGGTGGCGTAGACGTTGACCAGCGAGCCCGGGGTGATCTTGCCGGCCACTCCGGTGGCCGCGTCGATCATGATCGCGACCTCCTGCTCGCCGGCCTTCAGCGCGGGCTGGTCGACGATCATGTCGGTCTGGAGCAGCGAGCCCTTCTTCAGCGTGGTGACCGCGATCTTTCCCTCGATCGCGCTGAGGCTGGTGACGGCGTTGGCGGACAGCCACCGCTTGGGCATCTCGACCTTCTGGAACTGGCCGGCGCTCAGCGTCGTGTACGGCTTGACGTCCGACCGGACCTTGTACGCGGTGACCTTGGGGCCGACCTCGGACTTCGCGTTGTCGATGACCGAGAGCACGCCGGCGAACGCGCCGAGCGCGCAGATCACCGACAGGATCAGGAGTATCACGCCGCGGCGCTGACGGGAGTTCATGGACCGTGCGACCTCATCGGGGGAAGTGGGGGAACCGAGCGGTGGGTGCGGTGGGTGGTACGGGTCAGGCGGGCGTCCGCTGTTCCAGCGCGCGGTGCGCCGGCGGGTCGTAGACGGGCGGGGTGGCTGAGCAGAAGACACAGCGGTCGCCGATGACGTCGATGCCGCACCAGTGGCAGCTGGTCTGCCGGACCGAGGTGACCAGCTGGTAGAGGACCGACAGGTCGGCGAGATAGCTGGTGAACTCGATCATCCGGCCGGTCCCCCACCACTGGGACGACTCGGCCGGCAGCGGGGTCTCGCGCAGCCCGTACGCGCCCCAGGACTTGGCGAGGCCACCGATCCACTCGGACTGCAGCTGTCCCCTGGCGACCAGCATCCAGGTGCTGAACTCGGGTCCGGTCAGGGTCGCCTCGGGGCCGACCCGGACCAGTTGCGGTTGGGGGTGCGCGACGACCGCGAACTGGGTGCCGGGCATCCAGGACTTGGCGTGTGCCTTGAGGGTGACCGGGACCCGGTCCAGCTTGGCGACCGAGCCGAGGACCGCGCCGGAGTGGATGTAGTGGGTGAGCAGCCGGCCGGCCGACGCGAGTACGCCGGGGCTGAGGTCGCAGGAGGCCAGCTGCCGCAACTGCCGGGCCAGGACGGCGATGCCGAGCGGCGGGAGGTCGGGGCGGAACAGGGCGATCCGGTCGCTCTCCAGCAGGGAGCGCAGGGTGTGCAGGCGCCGGGTCACGGCTTCGGGTACGGCCGCGGAGCAGACGACGATGACGTGCCCGTGCTGCTCGATGAGCGCCACGAACTCGGCGAGGGTCTGGTCGAGGGGCCGCTGGTCCAGGTCCCGGAGCACGACCGCGGGCATGGTCCGCTCGTCCTGCACCGGCAGCGCCATGTCGGCGCTGGTCACGGCAATGGCAGTTGGCACGCGCAGCTCCCCGCTCTTCACACCCCGGCGGCCCACCGGTGTTACTCCAATGAGCCGGGACGACTTCATTGCGTGACTACCTCAGCACTGTAACCACGCCTCTGTGGCCGGAGAACAGCGTTTGTCCAGCTGTCTGGGATCCGTGACCATACAACTTGCGCCAAAACGGGACAGGTTGAGCATATGACCGGGGTCTGGTCCGGTCAGCGGCGGCTTTGAATTTGGTCTGGACCTATTGACACGTGAATTGGTCTGGACCACCTTGATTGTCATGCCCAGACTCATCCCCCGACTCGTGTCCCGGCATGCCGGACAGCGAGGTATCCGAACCTGGTCTGCCGTGGCCGCGCTCGCCACGGCACTCGCGATGGCGGGCCTGGCCTCCTCCCCGGCCTCCGCCGCCGACGTCAACAACGTGAAGAACGCCGGCTTCGAGTCGGCCCTCACCAACTGGACCTGCTCCGCGAACAGCGGTACGACCGTCTCCTCCCCCGTCCACTCCGGCGCCGCCGCCCTCAAGGCGACCCCGGCCGGGCAGGACTACGCCCAGTGCAGCCAGACGGTGGCGGTGAAGGCGAACTCCACCTACACGCTGAGCGCGTGGGTGCAGGGCTCCTACACCTACCTCGGTGTGACCGGCACCGGCACCACGGACGTGTCGACCTGGACCCCGAACACGTCCTGGACGCAGCTGTCGACGACGTTCACCACCGGCTCCTCGACCACCTCGGTCACGGTGTGGACCCACGGCTGGTACGGCCAGGCCGCCTACTACGCCGACGACGTCTCGGTCTTCGGCCCCGACGGCGGCGGCGGCTCCGACCCGGCGCCGACCGTCCCCGCCACCCCGACCGGCCTCGCGGTCTCCGGTACGACGTCGTCCTCGGCGTCCCTGTCCTGGAGCGCGGTGTCGGGCGCGACCGGCTACAACGTCTACCAGAACGGCACCAAGGTCACGGCGGTCACCGGCGCCTCGGCCACGATCACCGGCCTCGCCGCCTCGACGTCGTACTCCTTCCAGGTCACCGCGACCAACTCGGCGGGTGAGTCCGCGAAGTCGACGGCGGTGACGGCGACGACGACCGCTTCCGGCGGCAACGGCGGCGGCACGCTGCCCAAGCACGCGGTGACGGGCTACTGGCAGAACTTCAACAACGGCGCCACCGTCCAGAAGATCTCGGGCGTGCCCTCCTCCTACGACATCATCGCCGTCGCCTTCGCGGACGCGACCAGCACACCGGGCGCGGTGAGCTTCACCCTCGACTCCGCCGGGCTCGGCGGGTACACGGTCGACCAGTTCAAGGCCGACATCCAGGCCAAGAAGGCGGCCGGCAAGAAGGTCGTCATCTCCATCGGCGGCCAGAACGGCACGATCTCGGTGAGCGACTCGGCGTCCGCGACGAACTTCGCCAACTCCGTCTATTCGCTGATGCAGACGTACGGCTTCGACGGCGTCGACATCGACCTGGAGAACGGCATCAACGCCACCTACATGAGCCAGGCGCTGCGCTCGCTGTCGTCGAAGGCGGGCTCCTCGCTGATCATCACCATGGCCCCGCAGACGATCGACATGCAGTCGACGTCCAACGGGTACTTCCAGACGGCCCTGAACGTCAAGGACATCCTCACCGTCGTCAACATGCAGTACTACAACAGCGGTTCCATGCTGGGCTGCGACGGCAAGGTGTACAGCCAGGGCTCGGTGGACTTCCTCACCGCGCTGGCCTGCATCCAGCTGCAGGGCGGGCTGTCCCCGTCCCAGGTGGGCCTCGGCCTGCCGGCGTCGACCAGCGCGGCGGGCAGCGGCTACGTCTCGCCGACCGTGGTCAACAACGCCCTGGACTGCCTGACCAAGCTCACCAACTGCGGCTCCTTCAAGCCGTCGACCGCGTACCCCGACCTGCGGGGCGCGATGACCTGGTCGACCAACTGGGACGCGTCGTCGGGCAACGCGTGGTCCAACTCGGTCGGAGCCCACGTCCACGGCCTGCCGTAGCGCACCCGAGGGGCGCGGGGCCGTCGATCTGCGGCTGCCGCCGCGTGGGCACGATCAGCCACGACGATCCCGCGCTCGCACGACGGGCCGCGACGCCCACCCCCCGTCGCGGCCCGCCCGGCGGAGCCGCTCGCACCCGCACGTACCGAGCTCGAACCACACCGTTCACGCGTACTGGACGCGGATCTTCGCCCGGTCCCCCGGCGCCCCGTCCCGCACATCGACGTACGCGCACACCTGGCGGGTGAACCACAACCCCTGCCCGGGTTCCGGCTCCCCGCCCCGCGGTGGCACGAAGCCGGCGAGCGGATCCCCCACGGGCCGGCACAGCCGCAGCTCGCAGACGCAGGCCGGCGCCTCGCCCCAGGCGAGGAACTCGACGACCGGACCATGGGCGCCGGCCGCGGCCACGACCGCCCGTGCGAACAGCTCCGCGTCCGCGGCCGCCAGCCCCTGCCCGGCCGCCCAGGCGCGTACCGACTCCGCGGCCGGCAGCCAGGTGACCGTCCGCGGGGGCGGCGGCAGCGGTACGGCGTCCAGTTCGCGTACCAGTACCGGCGGTTGCTCGTACACCCCGGTACCCGGGTGGGCGCGGCGGGCCGCGTCGACGACGGCCGGCCCCGCCGTCCGGGTGTCGTACGCGCACAGGGCCGTGGTGGCGAAGGGGGCGAACAGGAGATTGGCGAGGGACTCGTAGCGGATCCACTCGGTGCTCTCCCGCGCCGAACGCCCGGCCCGGCCCGTCCAGTCGGGTTCCATGAGGAGATGAAGACGGCCGCCGGGTCCGGCGTTCGCGGCGAGGTAGCCGGCGCCCTGGGCCACGGCGTTGGCGGCCGTGCCCGTGTACCAGTCGGTGTGGTCGATGAAGCCGATGTCCCGGGCGTCGGCGCCGAGCGCGTCGCGCAGGGCGGCCAGCAGGCCGGGGGCGGCGATGGCGACGGGCGGCGGCTCGTCGGGGGCGGCGAGCCCCTTCGCGAGGAAGGGCAGGGCGGCGGCGACGAACCCTTCGTCCGAGCCGAACACGGCCATCCGGTGGTCGAAGTGGCCCTCGGCCGCGGCGGGGCGCGCGCTCGTCCTGGTGCTCGTCATCACCCAGCCCTCCTCCTGGCCCTCCGTCCACGGTCTCCCGGTGGACCGGGGAGACGCACACGGACGTCACGCGGGTGGGTGTATTTCGGTGGGGGCCGCCTGCGGTTGGGGGTAAAGGCGTACTCTGCGCGGCCGTTTCGCGCGGCCGGTTTCCGCGGCTGGATTCCGCGGCCAGTTTTACAGTCTTGACCTGTTCATGCCATTCCTTGGACGATGAGCGGCACCCGCACAGTCTCGGCACAACAACCGCACAGGTTCGTCGCAGTGAACCACCCCCACCTCCCCCAGGAGATTTCATGCGACTTCGCATTCGCGGCTCCGGCGCCCTCCGCCGCGGCCGGACCGCCGCGCTGGGCACCCTGCTGGCCCTCGCCCTCGCGGCCCCAGTGTCGGCGACGGCCACCCACGCGACCGCCGACAGCGCGCGCCCGGCGCCGCCCTCGGCCGACGACGTCCGGCAGTACGAGATCCACCAGAGCACCACCCCCGTGACCCGCGCGGCCATCCAGCAGACCGGTGTCACCGTGGACGAGGTCGACGAGGAGACGGTGGTCGTCTCCGGACGGGCCTCGCAGATCGCCGCGCTGAAACGCCTCGGCTACGAGGTCACACCCCTCGGCGCGGCCCCCGACCGGTCCACCGCCGCCGACGAGCTGCGCCTGTTCGACTTCCCGACGGCCGACTCGAAGTACCACAACTACGCCGAGGCGAACACCGAGATCGGCCAGCGGCTCGCCGCCTACCCCGCCATCATGAGCAGGCAGGTGATCGGCAAGTCGTACCAGGGCCGGGACATCGTCGCCATCAAGGTCAGCGACAACGTCGCGACGGACGAGAACGAACCCGAGGTCCTCCTCACCTTCCACCAGCACGCGCGCGAGCACCTCACGGTGGAGATGGCCCTGTATCTGCTGCGGGAGCTGGGCGCGGGATACGGCTCCGACTCCCGGGTCACGAACATCGTCAACAGCCGGGAGATCTGGATCGTCCCCGATCTCAACCCGGACGGCGGCGAGTACGACATCGCCACCGGCTCGTACCGGTCGTGGCGCAAGAACCGGCAGCCCAACTCCGGTTCGTCGTACGTCGGTACGGACCTGAACCGGAACTGGAACTACAAGTTCGGCTGCTGCGGCGGATCCTCGGGCTCCACGTCCTCGGAGACCTACCGGGGCGCGGCCGCCGAGTCGGCGCCGGAGGTGAAGGTGGTCGCCGACTTCGTGCGCAGCCGGGTCGTCGGCGGGAAGCAGCAGATCAAGGCCGGGATCGACTTCCACACGTACAGCGAGCTGGTGCTGTGGCCGTTCGGGTACACGACGGCCGACACGGCCACCGGGATGACCGCGGACGACGCGGCCGCGTTCAAGGCCGTGGGGCAGAAGATGGCGGCCAGCAACGGCTACACGCCGGAGCAGTCGAGTGATCTGTACATCACGGACGGGTCGATCGACGACTATCTGTGGGGTACGCAGAAGATCTTCGACTTCACCTTCGAGATGTACCCGACGTCCAGTTCCGGGGGCGGGTTCTACCCGCCCGACGAGGTGATCGAGCGGGAGACCTCCCGGAACCGGGACGCGGTGTTCCAGCTGCTGGAGAACGCGGACTGCATGTACCGGTCGATCGGGAAGGAAGCACAGTACTGCGGCTAGGCGGCCACGGGACCGGGGCCGCCCGCCTGCGCCGGGCTACTTCTCGTCGCGGACCTTGTCCTCGGCCTCGGTCTCGGTCTCGGTTCCGGTCTCGGTCTTGTCGTCCGCCTCCAGGGCGTCTTCCTCTTCCTCGCCGTCCTCGAAGTACGCGTCCAGGACGGCGTCCAGGTCGTCCTCCCACTCCTTGAAGCGGGTGCGGGACGTCGCCTCGATCTCGATGGGGTACCAGCGGCGCTCCGGGGTGTGAACGGTGATCGTGAAGCGCTTCCCGAAGCGCGGTGCCTCGGTCTCGATCGCGCCGATCTCGTCCCAGCGGAACTCGCACTTCTCCTCGTCGAGGCTGAGGCGCACGCCCTGGTGGTCGGCCACTATCCGGGCGCGCCGGTCGGAGGCCTCGAAGACGGGCCCATCGAGGGCGGCCTCGGTCTCCTCGGCGTCTTCGGCGTCCTCGTCCACCGCGGTGTCGGCGGCGGCCGCGTCCTTGGTCAGGGCCACCGGTTCCACCGTCGCCTCGGCACCCTCGGCACCCTCGGGCCGGGTGTCCTCCGGCCCCGCGTCCTCCGGCTTGGCGGACGCGGGTGAGGTGAGCCCGGGGATGAAGGCCGGGTCGAATCCGGCGCCTTCCAGGGGCTGGCTGTTGGCTCCTATGCGCTGCTCCACAGCGGGCAGTATGGTCCAAGAACCTGTGCCGGAGACAGCCGGTCCCGACTTCGTTATCAGACGCCTACACGAAGACGCTGAGCACACCCGCCACCACGAACCCGGCCACCGACAACACCGTCTCCAGCACGGTCCACGTCCTCAGAGTGTCCCGCTCGCTGATGCCGAAGTACTTCGCCACCATCCAGCTGCATCCATCAGTGCCCTCCGGGCACGGGCACCGACGTCGACGTGCGAGGCGAAGACGAAGCACGCACATCACGCCTACACGAAGACGCTGAGCACACCCGCCACCACGAACCCGGCCACCGACAACACCGTCTCCAACACGGTCCACGTCCTCAGAGTGTCCCGCTCGCTGATGCCGAAGTACTTGGCGACCATCCAGAAGCCGCCGTCGTTGACGTGCGAGGCGAAGATGGAGCCCGCCGAGATGGCCATGATGACGAGGGCGACGAAGGCCTGGGAGTGGTGGCCCTCGCTCAGCAGCGGGGCGACGATGCCGGCCGTCGTCACGATCGCCACCGTCGCCGAGCCCTGCGCGACCCGCAGGACGACGGAGATCAGGTAGGAGAGGACGATCACCGGGAGGCCCACGCCGTTGAAGGTGTCGGACAGGGCCTGGGCGACCCCGCTGGCCTTCAGCACGGCACCGAAGATCCCGCCCGCGCCGACCACCAGCAGGATGTTGCCGACCGGCTTGAGGGACGCGGTCGACACCGTCTCCAGGGACTTGCGGGACCAGCCGCGCCGGATGCCCAGCAGGTAGTAGGCGAGCACCAGGGCGAGGGTGAGGGCGACCATCGGCGTGCCGAAGAACTCGATCACCGAGCGGCCGGTGGAGGGGTCCAGGGCGATCGAGGAGAAGGTCGCGGCGAGGATCAGGACCAGCGGCGTACCGATGATGGCGAGGACCGTGCCGAGCGGCACCGGCGTCTCCTGCGGCTCGACGCCGGCCGCCCGCTGCTCGGCCAGCACGGCCTGCTTGGCCTCGTCGGCCGCCTCGACCATGTCCTGCGGTACGGCGACGAAGATCCGCTTGCCGATCCACGCCGAGTACACCCATGCGGCCAGCACCGCCGGGATGCCGCAGACGACGCCCATGAGGATGACCCAGCCGAGGTCGACGTGGAGCAGGGCGGCGGCGGCAACCGGGCCGGGGTGCGGCGGCAGGAAGGCGTGGGTCATGGAGAGACCGGCGAGCAGCGGAAGGCAGTACAGGAGGATCGACTTGCCGCCGCGCTTGGCGGCCGCGTAGACGAGGGGGGCGAGGACAAAGATGCCGACGTCGAAGAAGACGGGGATGCCGAAGATCAGGCCGGTGAGGCCCATGGCGAGCGGGGCCCGCTTCTCCCCGAAGAGGTTGAGCAGCCGGGAGGCCAGCACCTCTGCCCCGCCGCTGACTTCGAGGATCGCGCCGAGCATGGTGCCGAGGCCGATGATGATCGCGACATGGCCGAGGATGCCGCCCATGCCGGACTCGATGGTGGAGACGGCGTCCGAGCGCTGGACGGTGCCGAAGAGCTCGGTGACGGAGAGACCGGCCAGCAGGCCGACGGTTATGGACACGGCGAGCAGGGCGACGAAGGGCTGGAGCCGCGCCTTGATGATGAGGAAGAGGAGCAGGGCGATACCGATGGCGGCGACGGTGAGCAGTCCCGCGGTGCCGTCGAGGAGGAGGAGCAGGCCTCCGGTGTGGGGTGGGGTGGCTGGTGCGGTGGAGGCGGCGAGCGGTAGGGATGACATGTGGGGGTCCTCTTCGTATGTACAAGGTGCTTTCGGGCAGGGGGGATCGCGGCACGGCACCCGGTGGGTTGCCGTGCCGTGCAGGACGTGCGGGACGTGCGGGACGTGCGGGAGTCGGCGGGCCGTCAGCCGAGGACGGCGAGGGCGTCGATCTCGATGAGGAGGCCGGCGGGGAGACCGACGTAGACGGTCGTGCGGGCGGCGGGCGGGGCGGTGAGGCCCTGCTCCTCGAAGTAGGTGTTGTAGATGCCGTTCATCTCGGCGAAGTGGTCCACGTCCGTCAGATAGACGCGGATCATCATCACGTCGTCCCAGGAGGCGCCGCCCTCCTCCAGGATCGCCTTGACGTTGGCGAGGGTCTGGAGGGTCTGCTCGCGGAGCGTGGGGCCGGCCGGGGTCGGGGGCTTGCCCTCCTCGGCGGGCAGGAAGCCGACCTGGCCGGCGACCTGGAGGATGTTGCCCTTGCGCACACCGTGGGAGAACTTGGCGGGCGGCGTGGTGTGGGTCGTGGGGGTGAGGGCGGTCTTCTCGGTCATTGGTTGCCGGCTTCCTTGATCGGTGTTCTGCCTGAGTACTCGCCGCTGATCGCGTCCGCCGTACGGCGCACCTGCGGGAGCAGGGTGAGGAGTTCGTCGGCGGTGACGACGACGTTGGGCGCGGAGACCGACATCGCGGCGACGACCCGGCCGTCGGCGCCGCGGACGGGGGCCGCGACGCAGTTGATGGACTCCTCGTGGCCGCCGAGGTCGGTGGCCCAGCCCTGTTCGCGCACCTTGGCCAGTTCCTTGCGGAAGGCCTCCGCGTTCGGTGTCGAACGGGCCGTGTACATGGGGTAGTCGAGCTTGTCGGCGAGGGCGCGCCGCTCGGGCTCGGGCAGGTCGGCGAGGAGCAGCTTGGCGACGGCGGCGACGGTGATGGCCACCGGCTTGCCGATCCGCGAGTACATGCGCACCGGGTAGCGGCTCTCGACCTTGTCGATGTAGAGGACCTCGCCCTCCTCGAACACGGCGAGGTGCACGGTGTGCCCGCAGGCCTCGTTGAGCCGGGCCAGGTGGGGGTGGGCGATCTCGCGGATGTCGAGGTTCTCCATCGCCTCCTGGGCGAGCGCGAAGAGCCGGGCGCCGAGGCGGTAGCGCTGGTCGGACTGACGGTAGACGAGCCCGTGTTCGTGGAGGGTGCGCAGCAGCCGCAGCGCGGTCGACTTGTGCACGCCGAGGCGCTCGGCGACCTGGCCGAGGTCGGCGGGGCCCTCGGCGAGCAGCGGCAGGATGCTGAGCGCTCGGTCGACGGTCTGGCTCATGGGGTGCGTACCTCCTCTTCGGCCGGGTCGGCTTGGGTCCAGCCGGGGCCGAGTCGAAGTCTCTCCCACGCGGCCGCGTCGAGGGCGGTCAGCCGGTCGGCGGTGTCGCGGGCGGGGGGTGCGGCGAGGTCGGCGGGGGTGGTGAGAGCGGCGGCGGCGTAGAGGTGGCCGAGCCGCAGCGTTCGAGGCAGGGGCAGTCCCCGCAGGGCCCCGGAGAGAACCCCGGCGGCGAAGGCGTCACCGGCACCGACGGGGGCGACGACGTCGACGGCGGGGGCGGGTTCGAAGACGGGGGTGAGGGCGGGGGTGGGGTCACTTACCGGCGTTGGCAGGGTGCCGCTGCGCCCACCCGTGCCGCCCAAGCGGCACGACTGCCCGCAGCTGGGTGAGCTGACAAGACGCCCGCAGCTACAGCGCCCCTTCAGGGGCGCGGGGAACTGCGCGACCAGCCCCCACGCACCTGACACAAAAGCCATGGCCCCCGCTCCCCCCTGCTTCACCACCAACACCCCCGGCTCCGGCAGTACCGCCCGGACCGCCTCCGGCCCGCCCGTCACCCCCCACGCCTCCGCCGCCTCGTCCTCCCCGACAAACACAACGTCGGCCCGGCGCGCCAGCTCCAGCAGGACATCAGGGCCGTCGCCCGAACCCCACAACCCGCGCCGGTAGTTGACGTCGAAGGACACCACCGGCCGCCCCTCGTCGGGAGCCGTCAGCTCGCTCAGCAGGTCCAGGCACCCGGGCGACAGCGCGGCCGTGATGCCCGACAGGTGCAGAACCCGCCCCGCCCGCACCGCGGTCAGGTCCACCGTCTCCACCGACATGGCGGAAGCCGCCGACCCCGCCCGGTAGTACGCGACCTCGTGCGCGTCCGTCGCCCGGTCCCCCGCCGTACGGAAGTACACCCCGGTCGGCCGCACGGGGTCACGGTCCACGCGTCCCACGTCGACGCCGTACGAAGCCACCGTCTCCACCAGATGGTCGCCGAACCCGTCCGCGCCGACCCGGCTGACCCACCGCACCGAATGTCCCGCCGCCGCCAGCGCACACGCCAGGTTGGACTCCGCCCCGCCGATCGCGCGGTCGAAGGACGGCACGTCCGCGAGGCGCCCCGGCCGCGTGGGCAGGAACGTCACCATGGACTCGCCGAGCGCGACGACGTCCACGACGTCCACGACATCCGCACCGTCAACGGTGTCAACGGCGTCCGTGGCCTTCACGATGGTCGTGGCTCCTCATCGTCTCGGGTCGCTGCGGGCTCCATTGACCCGGCGTTGGCGTGGATGTTAGACAGCGGTATGCGATATACGCAATGGACGTTGCACATAATGCAACCCACCAGATCAGGGAGGCTCCGTGTCCTTCGACACCGGCACCGACGCGCTCGCCCGTCTCACGGAGGAACGCGTCGACCACCGTTTCAAGGGCCTCCCGCCCGACGCCGAGGGCCTCACCGTCGGCGAACTGGCGGCCCAGCGCCGCAACCTGTTCTCCGACGGCTTCGCCACGCCCGTGCTGGCCCTGTCCGCCGAGCGCCTGGAGCACAATCTCGCGCTCATGGAGACGTACACCGAACGGCACGGCCTCGCCTTCGCCCCGCACGGCAAGACCTCCATGGCCCCGCAGCTCTTCCGGCGCCAGGTCGAGCACGGCGCCTGGGGCATCACCCTCGCCGTCCCGCACCAGGTGCGGGTGGCCCGCGCCTTCGGCACCCGGCGGATCTTCCTGGCCAACGAGCTCGTGGACGCCGCGGCGCTGCGCTGGATCGCCGCCGAGCTGGAGCGGGACGCGGAGTTCCGCTTCGTCTGTTACGTCGACTCCGTGCGCGGGGTGGAGCTGATGGACGCGGCGCTGCAGGGGAGCTCCCGTCCGGTCGACGTCGTCGTGGAGCTGGCCGCCGGGGAGGGCGCCCGCACCGGCGTCCGTACCGAGGCGGAGTGCGCGGCGGTCGCGGACGCGGTGGCCAGGGCGGCGGGGACGCTGCGGCTGGTCGGGGTCGCCGGGTACGAGGG
Organism: Streptomyces sp. NPDC048254; assembly: GCF_043201895.1. NCBI lineage: Bacteria > Bacillati > Actinomycetota > Actinomycetes > Kitasatosporales > Streptomycetaceae > Streptomyces > Streptomyces sp. NPDC048254. Next base: position 562,079 of record NZ_JBICZJ010000002.1, on the reverse strand, counting down.
CGAGGTCCCGCGGGCGGACCCCGACCGGGTGCACGCCTACCTCCGGCGGCTGGTCGCGCTCGCCGCCGACTTCGACAAGGCGGGACGGTTCGCCGGCACCGACGAGATCGTCGTCAGCGCGGGCGGCAGCGCCTGGTTCGACGCGGTCGCCGACGTCTTCGCCGACATCCCCGAACTCTCCCTCCCCGTGCTGAAGTTGCTGCGGTCCGGTGCCTACGTCTCGCACGACGACGGCCGCTACCGGGAGGTCACCCCCTTCAACCGGGTGCCCGAGGAGGGCGCCCTGGAGCCGGCCTTCCGGCTCTGGGCGCAGATCGTCTCCCGCCCCTCCGCCGAGCAGGCCTTCGCCAACGCGGGCAAGCGGGACGCGGCCTACGACCTGGACCTCCCGTTCGCCCAGGTGATCCGCCGGGCGGGCACGGAGCGCCCGGCGACCGGCGTGTCGGTCACCGGCCTGTCCGACCAGCACGCCTGGCTCGCCACCACCCCCGAGGCGGACGTCCGGGTCGGGGACTGGGTGGGCCTGGGCCTCTCGCACCCGTGCACGTCGTTCGACAAGTGGCAGCTGATCCCGGTCGCCGAGGCGGACGGCACGGTCGTCGACTACGTCCGCACGTTCTTCTAGGAGGGGTCATGGAGGATCTGGTCATCCGGGACGCCGATGTCGTCGACGGCAGCGGCGCACCCTCCTACCGCGCGGACGTGGTCGTCGACGACGGCAGGATCGCCGCCGTCGTCAAGGAGGCCGCGGCGGCGGGCTGCCAGCGCCCGCGCGCGACGCGCGAGCTGGACGCCGAGGGCCTGGTCCTCTCCCCCGGCTTCATCGACATGCACGCCCACAGCGACCTGGCCCTGCTCCGCGACCCGGACCACAGCGCCAAGGCCGCACAGGGGGTCACCCTCGAAGTCCTGGGCCAGGACGGGCTGTCGTACGCCCCGGTCGACGACCGCACCCTCGCCGAGGTCCGCCGGGCCATCGCCGGCTGGAACGGCCACGGCGACGACATCGACTTCGACTGGCGCTCGGTGGGCGAGTACCTGGACCGCCTGGACCGGGGCATCGCCGTCAACGCGGCCTACCTGATCCCGCAGGGCACGGTCCGGGCGCTGGCCGTCGGCTGGGAGGACCGTGAGGCGACCCCGGCCGAGCTGGACCGGATGCGCCGGCTGGTGGCGGAGGGCATGGAACAGGGCGCCGTCGGCATGTCCTCCGGCCTCACCTACACCCCCGGCATGTACGCCGAGGACGCCGAACTGACCGAGCTGTGCCGGGTGGTGGCGTCGTACGGCGGCTACTACTGCCCGCACCACCGCTCGTACGGGGCGGGCGCCCTGGAGGCGTACGAGGAGATGGTGGCCCTGTCCCGGGAGGCGGACTGCTCCCTCCACCTGGCCCACGCCACCATGAACTTCGGCGTGAACAAGGGCCGGGCGCCCGAGCTCCTGTCGTTGCTGGACAAGGCCCTCGCGGCCGGCGCCGACATCACGCTCGACACCTACCCCTACACCCCCGGCAGCACGACCCTCGCGGCGATGCTGCCGAGCTGGGCGAACGAGGGCGGCCCGGACGCGGTCCTGGCGAGGCTGGCGGACGACGACACGGCCGAGCGCGTCCGCCACCACGTCGAGTCCCTCGGCTCCGACGGCTGCCACGGCGTCCCCATCGAGTGGGACACGATCGAGATCTCCGGCGTGGCCGACCCGGCGCTGGCGGACTTCGTCGGCCGTACGGTGGCGGAGTCGGCGCGGCTGCGCGGCGAGACCCCGTGGACGACGGCCCGCCGCCTGCTGCTGGCGGACCGGCTCGCCCCGTCGATCCTCCAGCACGTCGGCCACGAGGAGAACGTCCGCACGATCATGCGCCACCGCGTCCACACCGGCGGCTCGGACGGCATCCTCCAGGGCGCGAAGCCGCACCCCCGGGCGTACGGCACGTTTCCGCACTACCTCGGCCACTACGTACGGGAGTTGGGAGTCCTCTCCCTGGAGGAGTGCGTCGCCCACCTCACCGCCCGCCCCGCGGGCCGGCTGCGCCTGCCGGACCGCGGACTGATCCGCGAGGGCTACCGGGCCGACGTCGTCCTCTTCGACCCGGCAACGGTGGCGGCGGGCTCGACCTTCGCCGAGCCGCGCAAGCTCCCGACGGGCATCCCGCACGTCCTGATCAACGGCCGCTTCGTGATCGAGGAGGGCCGAAGAACAGACGAACTGGCGGGACGCGCCGTCCGACGCTCACCCCAACTTCCCTAGGGACGCGGGGCTGTGTCGATTTGCGGCTACCGCCGCGTGGGCGCGACCAGCCCCCCACGCACCCGCACCCGAAGACGACGCACCCAGCGGAGCGCTACGGCTTGGGCAGGGTGCAACCACTCGCACTCAGGTTCAGCACATTCCCCGTCGTGAAGCACGCCGGAATGATGTACGTCTCCTCCGCGTAGTTGATCCCCTGCCGCACCGTGACGTTCCCGCTCGCGTCCACCTCGCACGGGTTGTCGACGGTGCACCGCTCCCCGTCCTCGTTGCCGGTGTTGTTGACGGCGACGACCTGCCCCGTGGTGGTGTCGATCACCGGCGAGCCCGAGGTCCCGCCGATCGTGTTGCACGCGGAGGTGTAACGGACCGAGTCCTTCCAGGTCCAGTCGCCCTCCTTCAGCTGGTACACGAACCCGTCGATGTTGCAGCTGTAGATCGTCTTCCAGTAGCCGGAGACGACCTTGATGGCGGTGCCGGCGACGGGGTGCGTGCTGCTGACGGTGAGCGGGCTGATGCCGTAGGAGCTCTTGATCGCCGCGTACGTCGTGGTGGTGCGGTAGATCGTGACGTCCGTGTCGGTCATCGTCGAGTAGACGACCTGGTTGGCGCGGAGCGTGGCGACCTTGGTGCCGGTGGAGTTCAGCAGGCCGAAGGTGCGGCTGGAGGACTGTCCGGTGATGACCTCGCCGGGCTCCGGGAAGCCGGTCTCCAGGCAGTGGCCGTTGGTGAGGACCAGCGCCGGGTCGGTGTCCGCGGAGTTCGGGAAGCGGATGACCGAGCCGGAGCAGTTGCTGAGCGAGACGGTGCCGGCGAAGTTGACGGTCACCGCGGCGGCCGCCTTCGGCTGCGCGTCGGCCTTGGCCGCGGGTGCGGCGACCGCCGGTACCACGCCCAGCCCGGTGATGGCCAGGGAGGCGAGCGCGGCGACGAGAGGCTTGTTCATGTGGGGGGTCCCCTCTTGACGACAAGGCGACCGGAGATCTTCCGGCCGCCACTTGTTTTGTCATGTGCATTGTGAGGGGAGGGGGGTGGTGGAGCAAGGAGTTGTTTCAGGACCGGCGTTGGCGGATTTCCGCACAGGCGGCGTCGACGAACTCGAAGAACACCGGAATACCGCCTACCCCGTGCGTTTCACTTGCCGCGGTGTCCGGATCTTGATCCCAAACGCGAAAGTGCCCTCTGAGCTGGGAAGATGAGGCTTGTCGAAGGTCTCTGCCATCCCAGCAGGAAGGCACTTTCTGCGTGCACACCACCGGGGCGCACTCCGAATCGATGACACGCCCCTGGCCCCGCGAACATCTCGCCGGGCAGACGCTGCCGGTCAGGCTGCCGTTGCACCTGTCACTTCTTGTCGAGCTGTGCCTCGGTCGGCGCGGCGGGCGGTCCGTCGGCGTGCTGGTGCTCGGCTTCAACGCGGTGGGGTTTCGAGCTGAGCTGGAGCGCGACGATGATCGCGGCGAGGACTGCGAGACCGGTCGCGATGAGGAACGACAGGCGGTAGCCGTCCACCAGAGAGCTGCTGTGGCCAGAGGTGGCCGCAGCGGCGGTGGCGAGAATCGCGAGGCCGACCGCGGCGCCGGTCTGCTGGCTGGTGGTGAACAGAGCCCCGGCCAGTCCCTGGTCGCCGGCCCGGACTCCGCTGGTGATCGCGATCGACGCGGCCGGCAGGGCGAGCCCGACCCCGGCCGCGGTCAGCACCAGGCCGGGCAGCACCGCTGCGGGGTAGCCGGCCCCGGCGGTGATCTGGGCAAGCCACAGCTGTCCGGCGCCCATGCTGGCCAGCCCGGCAAGCAGGAGGCCCCTGATGCTGAACCGGGCCAGCAGCCGACGGGTGCCGAGGGTGGAGACGAGCACGACGGTGGCGGTCGACGGGACCAGCGCCAGGCCGGTCGCCACCGGGCTGAACCCCAGCACCTTCTGCAGGTAGAGCGAGGCGAAGTAGACGTAGCCGGCCAGGATGGCGCCGATCAGCAGCATTGCCGCGATCGCGGCCCGCCGGGCCGGCTCCGCCAGGATCGACACCGGCAGCATGGGTGCCGCGGACCGCTTCTCGGCGAACACAAATCCCGTGGTCAGAAACACGGCCAGGGCGAGAGGGACGAGGGTGGCGGGCGCGGTGAAGCCGTGCTGCTGCCCGCTGCTGAGCCCGAAGATCAGCGCGGCGATGCCGGTGGTCACCAGCAGCGCCCCGCGCACATCGACGCTGCCGCGACTGCCGGACCGCTTCGCGGCCGGCAGTCGCGGTACCAGCGCGAGCATGATGGCGATGACCGGCGGGTTGATCAGGAACACCGCCCGCCAGCCGAGGTACTGGGTGAGCAGCCCGCCGGCCACGATCCCGGCGGTCGCGCCCGCCGCGGTGGTGCCTTGCCACATCGCCAGCGCCCGGTTACGGGCGGCCCCTTCTGCATTGGTGGTCGTCAGCAGCGACAGCGCGGCCGGGGAGGCCATCGCCCCGGCCGCGCCCTGCACGATCCGGGCGATGATCAGCATGATCGGCCACTGGGCGAGCCCGCAGGCCAGCGACGCGATCCCGAACAGGGCCAGGCCCAGGGCCAGGACCTGCCGCCTGCCGAGCAGGTCCGCCAGGCGGCCGCCCGCAAGCAGCAGCGATCCGAACGCAAGCGCGTACCCGGTGACGATCCACTGCAACTCCGCTGCAGGCATGCCCAGCTCCCGCTGGATCGACGGCAGCGCCACGTTCACGATGCTGAAGTCCAGTTGCAGCACGAACTGGGCGGCGCAGATCAGCGAGACGACAAACGCGGTCCGTTGTGAGCCGCTCGCAGCGTGCCGAGGCGTGGCGTCATTCTTCGGGTGGTCTGCCATGGGCGAATCCCCTGTCCTGGCGGTGTTCCTTACTGGTTCGTCGGCGCCAACCACGCCCGTCGGAACTTCGATGGCGGTCCGGCGGCAGCGCGCACAGATAGACTGCATCTGCCTGGCAGATGGAACTGTCCAGATGTGCTGCAATTCAGGCCTAGAGGCGGTGGCCGATGGAACTCAGACAGCTACGTCACTTCCTGGCGTTGGTCGAGGAACGCAGCGTCACTCGCGCCGCCAAGCGCGAACTCATCGTGCAGTCAGGCCTGTCGAACTCGCTCCAGGCCCTCGAACGCGAACTCGGTACGGCCCTCTACGTCCGAGGGACCAGGCCCGTCCGGCTCACTGCGGCCGGCGAGGCTCTGGTGGGCCCGGCCCGCCGGACCGTGACCAGCGCCGCGCAGGCGGAAGAGGCCGTACATCACACCCGTGACGTGCTCATCGGCACACTGCGCCTCGGCGTCTCGCTCTCCGCTCAGCATCTGGTGCCGTTCGCTTCCTATCTCGGCGAGTTCACTCGCGATCATCCCGGCATCGACCTGCGCCTGCACTACGCGCCCGCGCTGACGATGATCTCGATGCTCGAGGCCGGAGAACTGGATTGCGTGATCGGACCCGCGGTCAGCCAGGTCCCGGGCGTCCGGATGACCCGCCTGGCGCGAGAGCCGCTGCACCTCGTCTGCCGCGCCGATCATCGCCTGGCGGAGCGCACCGAGGTCAACATCGGACAACTGGCCGACGAGCGGTTCGTCGAGGTACCCCCGGGGTGGACGGCACGCCTGTTGAGTGACGCCGCGTTCACCGGCGAAGGCATACAGCGCCGCGTCGTCTGTGAGGTCGGCGACTGGGAACTGTTCCTCGAACTGGTCAGCGCAGGCGTCGGTATCGGCTTCGCTCCAGTCGGCCTGCAGTACCCCGTGCTGACCGCACCGGACAGCGTTCTGCGGCTGATCGCGGTCGAGGGCGTGCGTCTGGAAAGGCACATCTACCTGATGCTGCCCTCGGCGGGCGAGACCAGCCCGGCAGCCCGGCAGTTCGCCGATCAGCTGCTGCGTATTCACCCCGCGGGCAGCTGACCCGACGCCTGTTGGCCAACGCAGCCCTGTCAACCCGGAAGTGGCGGAGCCGCCGGTGCGCCCACGCCGCGACCATCTGATCGTCAGATGGGCTCCATCTGAGACAGGTGCGACGCAGGCGACATCAGCGGCAACGAAGGCGCGGTTGTACCGGGTGAAACTTCCACGCCGACCGTGGACGCCGGGCCAACGGCAGAACAGAGATGCCGCCCCGGAAGATCCGCCACTCGGTCGGCGCCCGCACGGCCGAAGACAAGAAGGAGGTCGCCGAGATGAACCTCACCGACCACGCCGGAGTCCGGCTCACACACGGAAAGCCCAAAGTCAACGGTGTGGAGATCCACTACGCGATCGGCGGCGCCGGCGAGCCGGTGTTCCTGGTGCACGGCGTACCGAAGACCATGTCGTACTGGCGCCACGTCGTGCCCCTGCTGACCCCGCACTACACCGTCATCGCGGTCGACAACCGAGGCGCCGGCGGCTCCCAGCGTCCCCTGACCGGCTACGACACCGCCACCATGGCCGGCGACGTCGCCGAACTGGCCACCCACCTGGGCTTCGACCAGTTCCGCGTCGTCGGCGAGGACTGGGGGGCGGCCATCGCCTACGCCGTCGCCGCCTTCCACCGGCCCCGGGTGCAGCAACTGGTCTTCCAGGAAACGCTCCTGCCGGGATTGCCGGCCGGCCCTGGACTGCCGGGCGGCGAACAAGACCCCTCACTCGCCGCCGACGACGGCCGCACCGGCTGGCACTTCAGCTTCTTCAGCCTGCCGCACATGCCCGAACTGCTGCTGGCCGGACGGGAACGGCCTTTCTGGACGTACTACGCCAGACGTCAGATGTGGGACCCCAGCGCGCTGACCGAGGAGGACATCGACGACATCGTGCACTCGGCCGAGCAGCCGGGCGGCACCAAGGCCATCCTGGAGATGTACCGAGCCCGCCAGACCGACGCCGAACAGAACCGCCCGCATTACGCCGACCCGATCAGCTGCCCGGTCCTGGCCGTCGGCGCTCAGAACTATCTCGGCGACGAAGTATCGAGACAGCTCGCGCAAGTGGCCCGCGACGTCCGCGGCGTCGTCATCCCCGCATCCGGACACAACATCGCCCTCGAGAACCCGACCACCCTGGCCCAGGCCTACCTCGACTTCTTCGCAGGCGAATGAGGCCCTGGAGAAACGAACTGGCCACGGCCTTCCATCGGCTCGCCGCACTGCCCCGTCCCACCGGCTGACCGGCAGACTCTGCCCGCCACGACCCGAAGGACCCTGGAGAACCCGACCACCGCGCCGGGACTCCGCCATGCCCGAGCATCGAAATCACCTCGGCCACCCGGCAGTCACCCCTCAGCGACACCTCATCACCCCAACCGGAACGGCGAGGCTACGCCCGGCACGGCGAGAGCACGCACCTGACACCGCGAGGCCGCCCTCCGGGCGACGACGGGAATTGCCGGACAGGCCCTAGTGGGACCGGCCGCCGCCCCGCCCGTGCCCCCAGCCGTGCCCCCCGTACGTGGGTGTCTCGGTGCCGGCGGTCGGTGAGGGTGTCGCGCTCGCACCGGAGGTCGGGCCGGCGGGCGGCGCGGACGCGGTGGTGGACGGCGGGACGCTCGCGGACGAGGCCGCCCGGGTGGACGGCACGCCCCCTGCCGCCGGTACGGCCGACGTGGCGGAGGGGGTGACCCACGGGCTGCTCGGGCCGCCCTGCGGCGGCTGCTGCGCGGACTCGCCGACCGTCCGCTCCGTACGGCTCCGGCCGTCCTGCGAGCCGTCCGACGACGAGGAGGAGGAAGACGACGAGAGGGCGAAACCGGCGACCAGTGCGGCCACGGACGCGGCGCCCGCCGCGCCCACGGCGACCGCCCTGCGTCTCGAACGCCGGCCCTCCGCGTCGCGGGCCGACCGCCGCCGCTCCGCCCGGCCCACCGCCGGTACGAGTGCCGACACGGGTGCCGGTACGACGGGCGCGGCGGGCGTCATCCGGGGCAGCTCGCGGGTCTCGTCGTACGCGTTGAGCCAGCCGTGTGCGGACGCCGGGTCCCGGTACTCCTCGTACGCGGGGGCCGGTCCGCCCCCCTGCGGTTGGTAGACGCTGGGCGCCCCGGTCTCGTCCTCGGCAGGTCTCGGCATGGACGCGGATTCTAGGAGGGAAGGGGCCGGTGAGACAGCTACCGGCGATAACAGGCCAAACCTCCGGGGCTTTCTGCGTCTCACGTGGTGGAAAACACGACGCGACGAGCGTTACCGCGCCGTAAGCTCACCGGCATGCAGGTGATCCAGTCGACCAAACTCGCCAACGTCTGTTACGAGATCCGGGGCCCGGTTCTCGAGGAGGCGATGCGGCTGGAGGCGGCGGGACACCGCATCCTCAAGCTCAACACCGGGAACCCGGCCGCCTTCGGCTTCGACTGCCCGCCGGAGATCCTGGAGGACATCCTCCGCAACGTCTCCTCGGCGCACGGCTACGGCGACGCGAAGGGCCTGCTGGCCGCCCGGCGCGCGGTCGTCATGCACAACCAGACCATCGGCATCGAGACCGACGTCGAGCACGTCTTCATCGGCAACGGCGTCTCCGAGCTGATCGTGATGGCGATGCAGGGCCTGCTGGACGACGGCGACGAGGTCCTCGTACCGGCGCCTGACTACCCGCTGTGGACCGCGGCGGTCTCGCTCTCCGGCGGTACGGCGGTGCACTACCGCTGCGACGAGCAGTCGGACTGGATGCCCGACCTCGCCGACGTCGAGCGCAAGGTCACCGACCGCACCAAGGCGATCGTCATCATCAACCCGAACAACCCGACGGGCGCGGTCTACGACGAGGCGATGCTGCGCGGGCTGACCGACATCGCCCGCCGCCACAACCTCCTGGTCTGCTCGGACGAGATCTACGACAAGATCCTCTACGACGACGCCACGCACACCCCGACGGCGGCGATCGCCCCGGACCTGCTCACGCTCACCTTCAACGGCATGTCGAAGGCCTACCGGGTGGCCGGCTACCGGGTCGGCTGGATGGCCATCTCCGGCCCCCGCGCGCACGCCGACTCCTACATCGAGGGCCTGACGATCCTCGCGAACATGCGGCTGTGCGCGAACATGCCCGGCCAGCACGGGGTCGTGGCCGCACTCAGCGGCCGCCAGTCGATCAACGAGCTGGTACTGCCGGGCGGGCGCCTGAAGGAGCAGGTGGACACGGCGTACGAGCTGCTCACCCAGATCCCGGGCGTGACCTGCGTCCGGCCCAAGGGCGCCCTCTATCTCTTCCCGCGCCTCGACCCCCAGGTCTTCAGGATCAAGGACGACCGGCAGATGGTCCTGGACCTGCTGCGGCAGGAGAAGATCATGGTCGTCCAGGGCACCGGCTTCAACTGGCCGGAGCCGGATCACTTCCGGGTGGTGACCCTGCCGTCGGTGGGTGATCTGCGGGACGCGATCACGCGGATCGGCCGGTTCCTGGACGGCTACGGACAGCCGTAGGTAGCGGCCGGGCCACCGTCCGTGAACCGGGTCAACTTTAGACGAGATCTAAGCTAGGATGGCTTCCTGACAGCACAGGAGGCCATCTCCCATGTACGAACCGATCCGCACCAAGTCGGTGCACAGCACGATGGCCGGCCCGCCCTCCGACTTCCCTCACCGGACGCGCGAGGAGGAGCTGGACATCCAGCTCGCCGGACATCTCGCGGCGCTGCTCGCCGTCACCGACGAGCTGCGCGGCCTCACGCCGTCCACCGACCTCGACGCCGCCGCGACCCGGCTGGCCGAGCAGGTGACCCGGCTGCGGGGCGGACGTACGCCGGTCCGCGCGTCGCTGACGGTACGGCAGCCGGCGACCCTGCACGAGCGCGCCCACGCGCTGGCCGGCCGCGCGCTGGTCGTCGCGGCGTCCCGGGCGGACACCGCGGCGGCGATCCTCGCGGCGGAACGCATGGACGCCCACGCGGCGGCAACAGAACTCACCACGACCGCCTGACCCGCCACTCCCCCGAACGGCCCCGGTCCGCGCGCCCCACAACCGCGCGCGGACCGGGTTGCCACAACCCCCTGCCGCACCGCACCCCTGATCGGCTGTCGTCCCCCCGTTGTAATCCGGGACGTCCACTTCACGCCCCGTTCACCCTGAGCGCCCTGGAATGTGGGGTTCCGCGAGCACGCTCCCCGGCGTGAGACGTATCGCGGGAATCATCCTGGCGGTGCTGCTGATCGGTGGCGTGGTGGCTGCCGTCGTCGCAGGCCGACACGGGGATGACAAGGGCACGGCAACGAAGACCGTGCGTGGTGTGATCGGTTCGGAGAAGTCGGACTTCTTCGCCGATCCCGATGTGGTGAAGGCCCTCGCCGCCAAGGGCTACACCGTGAAGACGGAGGCGTCGGGGTCCTGGGCCATGGACGGCCGGGACCTGAAGGGCTATGACTTCGCGTTCCCGTCCAGCTCGGCGCCCGCCGACCAGCTGGCCGCGAAGTACCACGCCCGCCAGCCCCTCCCCAGGCCCTTCTACTCGCCCCTCGTGGTGGTGGCCCATCGCAGCGCCGCCGAGGTGCTGGCGGCGAACGGCCTCGCCGTGCTCGACGGCAAGGGCAAGGGCACCCTGAAGATGGCCGCCTACCTCGACGCCGCCCGGCACGACCGGACCTGGCAGCAGCTCAAGGGGGCCAAGGCGCACGGCGAGTTGACCGGGACGCTGTACATCACCAGCACCGACCCGGAGACCTCCAACTCCGGCGCCCTCTACCTCGCCGCCGCCTCCTACGTCGCCAACGGCGGCCAGGTCGTGGCGAGCGACGCCGCCGTCGCGAAGACCGCACCCCTGCTGCACAAGCTGGTCAGCGTCCAGGGCGCCCAGCAGCCCAGCAGCGACTCGGTCTTCCGGGACTTCATCAGCGGTGCCGGCAACCCGCTGGTGTGCCTCTACGAGTCGCAGGTCGTCTCGCTGCTCGCCGAACAGCACGGCGCCGACGACCTGGTGGTCCTCTACCCGGACACCACGGTCAACAGCGACCACACGATCGTGCCGATGGACGACGCCGGCCGGGAGCTCGGCGACCTCCTCAGCACCGATCCGGCCCTGCGCAAGCTCGCCGTGAAGCACGGCTTCCGGCCCCAGGGCGACTCCGCCGAGTTCGTCACGGCCACCGCCGACCGGGCCGCGTACCTCAACCAGACACTGACCGGCGTCCGGCAGGCGCCCGTGCCCACCTCCGCGGTGCTGCACGAGATGGCCCGCCGGGCGCGCGGCTGACGGGGGGATCCTGTGAGCAACTTCGACAAGATGAGGCCGAGCGGCGGCGAGCACCCGCCCACGCTGAGCGGTGAGGACGTCTTCACCCTGACCCCGCCCGAGGCGGTCGCGCCGGTGCCGCGGGAGAAGGCCGGCGGACTCGTGCCCGTCGCCGACAGCGTCCGTACCGACATGGCGCACAAGGCCTCCGTGTACGTCCGGGACCTGGCCGCCCTGGACGCGCGGTCACCGGAGTTCGCGAGCAAGGTCGGCGAGATCACCGGGCTCGGCGCCGGCGAGATGCGCAGCGCCGCCTCGCAGTCCAACCGGATGCTGGAGCGTGCCGTGCGCAGCCTGCCCGACAAGGGCGGCGACGCCCAGGGCAAGGTCGCCGGCTCACTCGTCGAACTCCGCCGGGTCGTCGAGGACCTGGACCCGCGCGACCTGCCCGCGGGCAAGGGCCGCAAGTTCCTCTCCCGGCTGCCCGGCGGCAACAGGCTACGCGACCACGTCGCCAAGTACGCCTCCGCACAGGGCACGTTGAACAAGATCGTGGGCTCGCTGCGCGGCGGCCAGGACGAACTCCGCCGGGACAACGCCGCGTTGGGGACCGAGCGGGTCCGGCTCTGGGAGACCATGGGCAAGCTCCAGGAGTACGTCGTCCTCACCCAGGCCCTGGACACCGCCGTCGAGCAGCACATCGGCCGGCGCACAGACCCGCAGGAGGCCGACGCGCTCCGCGCCGACGTGCTCTTCCCGGTCCGGCAGAAGCACCAGGACCTGCTCACCCAGCTCGCGGTGTCCGCGCAGGGCTACCTCGCGATGGACGTCGTACGACGCAACAACGACGAGCTGATCAAGGGCGTCGAACGCGCCGCCACCACCACCGTGTCGGCGCTGCGCATCTCGGTGATGCTGGCCTCCGCGCTGGACGACCAGAAGAAGGTCATCGAGCAGGTCAACGCGTTGCGCGGGACGACCGAGGACCTCATCCGGGGCAACGCCGAGATGCTCGCGAGCCAGAGCGGGGAGATCCAGCGCATCGCCGCCGACCCGGCCGTCGGCGCCGAGACGCTGCGCGCCGCCTTCCAGCAGATCTACCGCACCCTCGACGCCATTGACACCTACAAGGTGCAGGCGACCGAGGTGATGGCGAACACCGTGCAGTCCCTCACGGACGAACTCCAGCAGGCCAGTGCCTACCTGGAGCGCAGCCGCTCCAAGGGCGCGCTGGAGGGCGGCCCGGCATGAACAGACGCCCGCTGCTGACCCTGCTCGCCACCGCCGCCCTGCTGACCGGGTGCACCTCCGAAAGCCACCAGGACGACGACTCCACGGCCCCGAAGCCCGGCACCCTGCGCGTCCTCGCGTCCTCCGAACTCAGTGACATGACGGCCGTCTTCGACCGCGTCCGCAAGGACACCGGCGTGACGATCCGCCCCACCTACATGGGCACCCTGGACGCCGTCGACCTGGTCGCCCAGGGCAAGGCGGACGGGCGGTACGACGCCCTGTGGCTGTCCTCCGACGACTATCTGCGGCTGCGCCCGGAGGCAGCGAAGAAGGTGGTCTCGGAGACCTCGATCATGTCCAGCCCGGTCGCGATCGGCGTCAAGGCGGCCACCGTCAGGTCCCTCGGGTGGAAGCCGGCCGACGTCACCTGGTCGCAGGTCGAGCAGGCCGTGGAGGCCGGCCGGCTGACCTACGGCATGACCGACCCGGCCCGCTCCAACTCCGGTTTCTCCACCCTGGTCTCGGTGGCCTCCGCGCTCTCCGGCGCCCAGTCGGCGCTCACGGACACCGACGTGACCAAGGCGACCCCGCGGCTGAAGAAGTTCTTCAAGGGCCAGACCCTGACCTCGGGCTCCTCCGGCTGGCTGGCCTCCGCCTACCAGCGGCGCGGCGACGTCGACGCCCTGCTCAACTACGAGTCGGTCCTCAAGGGCATCCAGGGCCTCACCGTGATCCGCCCCAGCGACGGCGTGATCACCGCGGACTACCCGCTCTCCTCGCTCTCCGCCTCCTCCGCCGACACCCGCGAGGACGTCCGCAGGGTGGCCGAGGACCTGCGCACGACGGCCGTGCAGAAGCTCATCACGGACACCACCCACCGCCGCCCGGTGGTCGCCTCGGTGCCGCCGGCCGCCGGCCTGGACACCTCCCGCCGCCGCGAACTCCCCTTCCCGGGCAGCAAGTCGGTGGCCGACGGGCTGATCTCCGCGTACGAGAACGAACTGCGCCGGCCGTCCCGCACGGTCTACGTCCTGGACACCTCGGGCTCGATGGAGGGCGACCGTCTCGCCCGCCTGAAGAAGGCCCTCACCGACCTCACGGGCGACTTCCGCGACCGTGAGGAGGTCACCCTGATGCCGTTCGGCTCGGACGTGAAGGACGTCAGCACGCACGTCGTCGACCCGGCCGACCCGGACACCGGCCTGAACGCGATCCGCAAGGACACCGACGCCCTGCGGGCCGACGGCAACACCGCCATCTACACCTCGCTGGAGAAGGCGTACGACCAGCTGCGCACCGACCGGGACACCTTCACCTCGATCGTGCTGATGACGGACGGCGAGAACACCACGGGCGCCAAGGCCGGCGAGTTCGACGACTTCTACCGCGGCCTGTCCACCACCCAGCGGAACATCCCCGTCTTCCCGATCCTGTTCGGGGACTCCTCCCGCACCGAACTGCAGCACATTGCCGACCTGACCGGCGGCCGTCTCTTCGACGCCCAGCAGGGCTCCCTGGACGGCGCGTTCGAGGAGATCCGTGGCTACCAATAGGCTGCTCGGCTACCTGGAGTCCCGCAAGAACCTCACGGGCTGCGCGGGCGGCCTGCTCGGTCTGGTCCTCACCTTCACCGGGGTGGCGGGCCCGTACTGGCCGGTGGTGGTGGCGGGCCTGTACGGCGCGGGCGCGCTGATCGCACCGCCGGAGCGGCCGCCGCTGCCGGCCTTCCCGACACCGTCGGCCCAGCTGGAGGGGGTGCGGGCCGACTTCGGGAAACTGGAGACCTATCTGACGGAGGTCGGCCTGCCGGCCTCGGCGCAGGCCCGGCTCGGCGAACTGACCGACCTGCTGACGGCGTTGCTGGACCCGGGCTGGGCGGCCGAGCTGCTGGCCCAGGACCCGGAGGGCGTCCACGTGCTGTCGCGGACGGTACGGCAGGACATCCCGGAGGCGGTCGACAGCTTCGTCCGCACCCGGTGGTGGACGCGTCTGACGCCGGGACAGGAGCCGCCGGAGCGGCACCTGGAGCGCCAGCTGGCCCTCCTCAAGGAGGAGGCCGAGCAGCTGGCGGCCGGCCTCCGGGACGCGGAGGCCAGGCGCCAAGAGACCCACACCCGGTACCTGGAGGACCGGAACAACTGAGGCGAACGAAGGGCCGGCCTCCCGGTGCGGAAGGCCGGCCCGGTCCGGTGGTGGCCACCACGAGCGCCAGGAGGGTGGCTGTCACGGTGGCGGCCCGGACCGTGAGCGATCGAACACGGGGTGTGAACGACCGAACATGAGGTGTGAACATGGGCGACAGCGTCCCGGCACCGGTCCCCGGGCCGGCTCGCCACGTGCCGTCTTGCCCTCACCGGCCGCAGGAAATCACCCCGGCGGGTGAGCGGGCACCGCCGAGACCCCCGGCCCGTCGACGGGCGAAGGCCTGTCGTCACCGGTTCCGTCGGGGCGGACGGGTCGGTGACGACAGGCCCAGGGGCCGCACACGCCGTTGTGCGCGGCCTCGCCGGTTCAATCCGCGGCCGGTCGTGACGATCGCTGGTCAGGGCACACCCCGTACCGGCCGCGGAGTCTTCACTCGGGGCTCAGCCCAGTCGCTCCACCAGCGCCCGGTACTCGTCCCACAGTTCCTTCGGTGTGTGGTCGCCGAAGGTGTTGAGGTGGTCGGGGACCAGCGCGGCCTCCTCGCGCCAGATCTCCTTGTCGACGGTCAGCAGGAAGTCGAGGTCGCCGTCGGCCAGGTCGAGCCCCTTGGTGTCGAGGGCCTCACGCGTCGGCAGCACACCGATCGGCGTCTCCACGCCCGCCGCCTTGCCGTCCAGCCGCTCCACGATCCACTTCAGGACCCGGGAGTTCTCGCCGAAGCCGGGCCAGACGAACTTGCCCGCGTCGTTCTTGCGGAACCAGTTGACGTAGTAGATCTTCGGCAGCTTGGACTGGTCCTTGTCCTTGGCCACGTTGACCCAGTGCGCCATGTAGTCGCCCATGTTGTAGCCGCAGAACGGCAGCATCGCGAACGGGTCGCGGCGCAGCTCGCCGACCTTGCCCTCGGCGGCGGCGGTCTTCTCGGAGGCCACGTTGGCGCCCAGGAACACGCCGTGGTTCCAGTCGAAGGACTCGGTCACCAGCGGGACGGCGGTGGCGCGGCGGCCGCCGAAGAGGATCGCCGAGATCGGCACGCCCTTCGGGTCCTCCCACTCCGGCGCGATGATCGGGCACTGCGCGGCGGGCACGGTGAAGCGGGCGTTGGGGTGGGCGGCCGGCGTCTCGGACGCCGGCGTCCACTCGTTGCCCTTCCAGTCCGTGAGGTGGGCCGGAAGCTCCTCCGTCATGCCCTCCCACCAGATGTCGTTGTCGTCGGTCAGCGCGACGTTGGTGAAGACCGCGTTGCCCCACAGCGTCTTCATCGCGTTGGCGTTGGTGTGCTCACCGGTGCCGGGCGCGACGCCGAAGAAGCCGGCCTCGGGGTTGATCGCGTAGAGGCGGCCGTCCTCGCCGAACCGCATCCAGGCGATGTCGTCGCCGACGGTCTCGACGGTCCAGCCGGAGACGGTGGGCTCCAGCATGGCGAGATTGGTCTTGCCGCAGGCGCTCGGGAAGGCGGCGGCAACGTACTTGGACTCGCCCTGCGGAGGAGTGAGCTTGAGGATCAGCATGTGCTCGGCGAGCCAGCCCTCGTCGCGGGCCATCACGGAGGCGATGCGCAGGGCGTAGCACTTCTTGCCGAGCAGGGCGTTGCCGCCGTAGCCGGAGCCGTAGGACCAGATCTCGCGGGACTCGGGGAAGTGCGAGATGTACTTGGTCTGGTTGCAGGGCCAGGGGACGTCCGCCTGGCCGGGCTCCAGCGGGGCGCCGAGGGTGTGCACGGCCTTCACGAAGAAGCCCTCGTCACCGAGTTCGTCGAGGACGGCCTGGCCCATGCGCGTCATCGTGCGCATGGAGGCGGCGACGTACGCGGAGTCCGTGATCTCCACGCCGAGCGCGGAGAGCGGGGAGCCGAGGGGGCCCATGCAGAACGGGACGACGTACATCGTCCGGCCCTTCATCGCGCCGCGGAACAGCCCCTGGTCACCGGTGAAGATCGCCCGCATCTCCGCGGGGTCCTTCCAGTGGTTGGTCGGGCCGGCGTCCTGCTCCTGCTCGGAGCAGATGAAGGTGCGGTCCTCGACCCGGGCGACATCGGTCGGGTCGGAGGCCGCGTAGTAGGAGTGGGGGCGCTTGATCGGGTCGAGCTTCTTGAAGGTGCCCTTCGCCACGAGCTCTTCGCACAGTCGCTCGTACTCGGCCTCGGATCCGTCACACCAGACCACACTGTCCGGCTGCGTCAGTTCGGCGATCTCGTTGACCCACGAGATCAGTTCCTGATGTTTGGTGGGAATGACGGGGGGAGCCGCGATGTCGCGCGCCACGATTGCTCCTAAATGAGGGGTTTTTTTGATCTTTTTGGTCCGCTGAGGACCTTGTCGCCCCGTGGGGGCTGCGACCCGGATGCTTCACAGTGCACGACTGTCTGGCGCTCATCCGGTGCCGACCGCACTCATTTGATCCTCCGACTCGATCACCCATCTGTCCAGAGGGAGTCACAGATGAGCGACGTGAGGAAGGCCACGGTCGCCATGCCCACCTGCGTTTCTTTGCGTTCACATCGAGTTCGCCTCAAGGTCTTTTTGCCCGGCGATGCGAGCCCGCCGGGTGACCCGTGAGACGATGGCCACTCCTGGACGGTCATCGGGCGAGACTGATCCGTGACTTACGGTTCCGTAGGTACGATGCGGTGCATGACTGCGCCCGTCCCCGACGCGCCCTCGGATTCGCCGGCCGCCGGCCACGGCTCCAACGCGCTCTCCTCCCTGTCGCACCAGGTCAAGCCCAAGTTGCGTGGCTGGCTGCATCTGGGCATGTTTCCGGCCGTACTCATCTCGGGCCTCGTCCTCACCGCCCTCGCCGACTCACCGCGCGGCCGTGTCGCGTGCGGGATCTACGTCCTGACGGCGTGCCTGCTGTTCGGCGTGAGCGCGCTGTACCACCGGGGCAACTGGAGCCCGCGGATGGACGGCATCCTGCGCAGACTCGATCACGCCAACATCTTCCTGATCATCGCGGGCACCTACACACCGCTGACCCTGCTGCTCCTGCCCGCCGCCAAGGGCCAGTGGCTGCTGTGGGGCGTCTGGGCCGCGGCGGCCGCCGGCATCATCTTCCGGGTCTTCTGGGTCGGCGCCCCTCGCTGGCTGTACACGCCCTGCTACATAGCGATGGGCTGGGCGGCGGTCTTCTACCTGCCCGACTTCATGCGCTCCGGCGGTATCGCCGTGCTGGTCCTGGTGATCGTCGGCGGCCTCCTCTACAGCGCGGGCGGTGTGATCTACGGCATCAAGCGCCCGAACCCGTCACCGCGCTACTTCGGTTTCCACGAGGTCTTCCACTCCCTCACGCTGGCCGCGTTCATCGTCCACTACGTGGGGATCTCCCTGGTGGCCTACCAGCACGCGTAGTCCCACCCGCCCCTCTCCGAGTGGCCACGGCTCCCGAGCCGTGGCCACTTTTTTCATGCCCTGACAGGTGCTACTCATTGACAGGCACTAGATTTTGAGAGCTACTCTCATTTCATGACTACTGTCACTCAGCTCGAAGAGACACATCAGAACCCCCGCCGCTGGTGGGCCCTGGGCGCCCTGGTCGCGAGCATGCTGGTGCTCGGCTTCGACACGACGATCCTCAACGTGGCGCTCCCGACCATGGCCGGGGAGCTCAGCGCCACCACCAGCCAGCAGCAGTGGATGGCGGACGCCTACGTCGTCGTCTTCGCCTCGCTGATGCTCCCCGCCGGACTCCTCGGCGACCGCTTCGGCCGCCGCCGGATGCTCGTCACCGGCCTGGTGGTCTTCCTGGCCGGGTCCCTGGTCGGCTCCCTCGCCGACGACGTGAACTGGGTGATCGCCGCCCGCACGGTGATGGGCGTCGGCGCGGCACTGGTGATGCCGCTCGCCATGTCCGTGCTGCCCTCGCTGTTCGGGCCGAAGGAGCGCACCCGGGCCGTCGGCATCGTCTCGGCCGCCTCGGCGCTCGGCCTGCCGCTGGGCCCGATCATCGGCGGCTTCCTGCTCAACCACTTCTGGTGGGGCTCGGTCTTCCTGATCAACGTCCCGATGGCCGCCATCGGGATCGCCGCCTGCGTCTTCCTGCTCCCCGAGACCAGCGACCCCGCCTCCCCCAGGGTCGACGTCCTCTCCACCGCGCTCACCGTGACCGGCCTCGGCGCCCTGATCTACGCGATCATCGAGGCCCCCGACCGCGGCTGGGGCGACCCGCTGGTCCTGACCCTGCTGGCGGGCTCCGTCGTCCTCATCACGGGCCTGGTGCTGCGCGAACGCCGGGTCGAGCGCCCCATGCTCGACATGACCCTCCTCACCCACCGCGGCTTCCTGCTCAACACCCTCGCCGCGACGCTCGTGATGTTCGTGCTGTCCGGCCTGCTGTTCGTGCTGCCGCCCTACCTCCAGGCGGTCCTCGGCAACGACGCCTTCGGCACCGGCCTGAGGCTGCTGCCCATGATGGGCGGCCTGCTGGTGGCCGCGCGGGGCGCCGAGGCGATGGTCGCCCGCTTCGGATCACGCGCCGTGATCGCCACCGGCCTGGTCGTCCTCGCCTTCGCCGCGATCCTCGGCAGCCGTACGACCGCGGACTCCGGCTACGGCTACACCGCGCTGTGGCTGTCCATCGCGGGCCTCGGCTTCGGCTTCTCGGTGGTTCCGTCCATGGACGGCGCCCTCGCCGCCCTGCCCACCGACCGGGCCGGCAGCGGCTCCGGGCTGCTGATGACCACCCGCCAGGTCGGCGGTGCCATCGGTATCGCCCTGCTCGGCAGCCTGCTCGCGAGCGCCTTCCGCGACCGCCTGGACGTGACCGGCCTGCCCGCCGCGCTCGGCCACACCGCCGGCGAGTCGGTGGTCGCCGCCCACCTGGTCGCGGAGAAGGCGGGCTCGGCCCCGCTGGCCGCCTCCGCGAACGCCGCGTACGTACACGGCATGGGCCTGGTCCTGCTGGTGTGCGCCATCGCCGCGCTGGCCACCGCGCTGCTGGCCGCCGCGTTCCTGCCCAACACACCGGCCGCCCACCCCGCCGAAGAGGAAGAGAACGAGGCATCGGCCGTGGCCCCCGCCACCGCCGATGCCGGACAATGACCAGCATGACGGCACCGCACACCTCCTTCCCCCCGGCCGACAACCCCCGGCTCAGCCTGCGCGAACGGAAGAAGATCAAGACCCGCGAGGCGATCCGCGAGGCGATGTACGCGCTGGTCGAGGAGCAGGGGTACGAGGCCACGACGATCGAGCAGATCGCCGAGCGGGCCGAGGTGTCGCCGTCCACCGTCTTCCGGTACTTCCCGACCAAGGAGGACATCGTCCTCACGGACGAGTACGACCCGCTGATCCTGGAGGAGCTCCGCGCCCGGCCCGCCGGCGAGCCGTGGCCGGAGTCCCTCCGCCACGTGATGCACCGGGCGGTCACCCTCGGCATGAAGGACGCCCACTCGGTCTCCCGGCTGCGCACCCGGCTGATGGTCGAGGTGCCGGCGGTGCGCTCCCGGATGATGGAGAGCATGTCGGAGACCGGCCGGCTGCTCTGCCAGGCCATCGGCGAGCGCACCGGGCGCGACCCGCACAGCCTGGAGGTGCGGGTCTACGCGATGTCCATCGTCGGCGGGCTGATGGAGACCTCGATGTACTGGGCGGAGCAGGACCACGAACCCGACTTCAAGGTCCTCGTGGACCGCGCCCTGAGCGTCATCGAACACGGACTGCCGCCGGAAAAACCCTGAGGTCCCGGGCACCTCCCGTGCCATCCTGACCGGGTGAACACTGCCGAGATCCGTGTCGAAGTCGCCCCCGGGCTGGCCCTGTTCGTCCCGCACGCCCGCCGCACCGGCGCGCACCCGCTCACCGTCGACGGCGTCTCCACGCTCGGCCATGTGATCGAGTCCCTGGGCGTCCCGCTCACCGAGGTCGGCGCGCTGGTGGTGGACGGCCGGGAGGTCCCGGCCGCGCACATCCCGGCCGACGGCGAGTCGGTGGCCGTGCGCGCGGTCCGGCGCCCGCAGGAGGTCCCGGGCGCTCCGCTCCGCTTCCTCCTCGACGTCCACCTCGGCACCCTCGCCCGCCGGCTGCGCCTGCTCGGCGTGGACACCGCGTACGAGTCGACGGACATCGGCGACCCGGCCCTCTCCGCCCGCTCGGCGGCCGAGAAGCGCGTGCTGCTCAGCCGCGACCGGGGCCTGTTGCGCCGCCGTGAACTGTGGGCCGGCGGTTACGTCTACAGCACCAGCCCCGACGAGCAACTCCACGACGTCCTCGACCGCTTCGCCCCCGAGCTGCGCCCCTGGACCCGCTGCACGGCCTGCAACGGCCTGCTGCGGAAGGCGACGAAGGAGGAGGTGGCGGACCAGCTCAAGGGCGGGACGCAGAAGTCGTACGACGTCTTCGCCCAGTGCACGGAGTGCGGCCGCGCCTACTGGAAGGGCGCGCACCACCAGCAGCTGGAGGCCATCGTGGAGCGCGCCCTCGCCGAG
This sequence comes from Streptomyces sp. NPDC048254, assembly GCF_043201895.1. NCBI lineage: Bacteria > Bacillati > Actinomycetota > Actinomycetes > Kitasatosporales > Streptomycetaceae > Streptomyces > Streptomyces sp. NPDC048254. The sequence continues at coordinate 540,901 of NZ_JBICZJ010000002.1, read as the reverse complement.
TTCGCCTGAGGCGGCCCGGGCCCGGGGTCAGCTGCGGCCCAGCGCCCGGTACTCCCAGCCGGCCGCCCGCCACTGCGCGGGGTCCAGGGCGTGCCGGCCGTCCACGACCCGGCGCCGGTTCACCACGGAACCCATGACCTCCGGGTCGATCTCCCGGAACTGCGCCCACTCGGTCAGCAGTACCACGACATCGGCGTCCGCGGCGGCCTGCAGCACATCGGTGCCGTACGCCAACTCCGGGTGGACGCGGCGGGCGTTGTCCATCGCCACCGGGTCGTAGACGGTCACCTGGGCGCCGGCCCGGTGCAGCGTGGCGGCGACGTCCAGCGCCGGGGCGTCCCGGATGTCGTCGGAGTTGGGCTTGAAGGCCGCCCCCAGCGCGACCACCTTCGTCCCCGCCAGTTCCCCGCCGACCAGCTCACGGACCAGGTCCACGGTGCGGGCCCGGCGGCGCTGGTTGATCCCGTCCACCTCGCGCAGGAACGCCACCGCCTGGGCGACGTCCAGCTCCTCGGCGCGGTGGATGAACGCCCTGATGTCCTTGGGCAGGCAGCCGCCGCCGAAGCCCAGGCCCGGCTTGAGGAACCGGCCACCGATCCGGTCGTCGTAGGCCAGCGCCTCCGCCAGCCGGTGCACGTCGGCGCCGGTGGCCTCGCAGACCTCCGCCATGGCGTTGATGTACGAGATCTTCGTGGCCAGGAAGGAGTTGGCGGCGACCTTGACCAGTTCGGCGGTCGGCAGGTCGGCGACCACCACCGGAGTGCCCTGGGCGATGACCGGGGCGAACGCGGCGCGCAGCTGCTCCTCCGCCCACGCGGACTCGGTGCCGAACACCAGCCGGTCGGGGTGCAGGGTGTCCTCCACGGCGAAGCCCTCCCGCAGGAACTCCGGGTTCCAGGCGAGTTCGACCTCGTCCCCGGCCGGCGCGGTCGCGCGGACCAGCTCCGCCAGCCGGGCCGCGGTGCCCACCGGCACCGTGGACTTGCCGACCACCAGGGCCCGCCGGTTCAGATGCCGGGCCAGCTCGGTGACCGCGCCCTCCACGTAGCGCAGGTCCGCCGCGTAGGAGCCGGGCTGCTGCGGGGTGCCCACGCAGACGAAGTGGATGTCGCCGAACTCCGCGGCCTCCGCAAGGCTGGTGGTGAAGTGCAGCCGGCCGGATTCCTGGGCCTTGACCAGGAGTTCGGGCAGTCCTGGCTCGAAGAACGGCACCTCCCCGGCTCTCAGCAGCTCGATCTTGGCGGGGTCCACGTCGACGCCGAGCACCTCGTAGCCCAGTGTCGCCATGCACACGGCGTGCGTGGCGCCCAGGTAGCCGGTGCCGATGACCGTGAGACGGGGAGCGTCGGTGCCGTCGAGAAGAGTGTCCATGATGCCTCCGAGAGGGGTTCCCGAGCAGAAAGTGCGCATGCCGAAGACGGGCGTGGGTGAAGGAGAGGGGCCTGGGGCTGCGTGCGGGGCCCGGGTGCGAACCGGGCCCCTCGCCGTCAGGAGGAGCAGGCGGTGTTGGCGAGGCCCTTCGCCGCGTCGCTGACCTTGTTGTCGCAGGCGACCTTGTTGTTCTCGACGGGCGCGAGATGGAAGCCGTAGCCGGGGCCGTCCACCTGCGCGGTGTTGGCCTGGAACACGTTTCCGGTGCCCCAGCCGTCGAGGATCCGGTGGGTCTGGAAGCCGTCCTCACGGGAGTGGCGGCCGACGTTGCCCTTGATCAGCCAGTTGTTTCCCTTGACGTCGACCCAGGAGTCGTTGTGACCCCCGCTGAGGTCGGCGCCGTCGAAGGTGTTGCCGATGAGGGAGCCGCCGGTGGTGCCCTCCTTGATGTCGACGGACTCGGCGGTGGTGGCGCTGACGTGGTTGCCGCGGATGACGTTGTCGTCGCTCTTGTCGGGCTTGCAGTCGGTGACCGTGCACCAGTTGGACTCGGCCGAGCCGACGTAGATGCCCTCGCCGAAGGTCTCCTTGCGCTTGCCGGTGTCGCGGACGGTGTTGCCCTCCACCACGTTGCCGGAGCTGAAGTCGCGCAGGTGGATGCCCTCGTCGCCGATGTTCTCGACGGTCAGGCCCTGGATGACGGTGCCCTGGACCTTGTCGGCCATGACCCCCTTCTGGCCGTCGCGGACCGTGAAGCCGAGCAGCCGCCAGTGGCTGGCGCCGTCGAGGTGGAAGGCGTAGCCGCCGTCGACGTCACCGGCGTCGATCACCGCGCCGGGGCCGCCGCACAGGAAGATCGGCTTGGCCGCGGTGCCGGGGGTGGCGGCGGTGAACTTGTCGTCGTACACCCCGTCCCGCATCTGGATGACATCACCGGGCTGGGCCTTGTCCAGGGCGTCGTCAAGGGACTTGGCGTCGCTGACGGTGACGGTGGCGGCCGGGCACTTCACCGGTCCGGACGCGGCGGCCGCCGCGGAGCCGGACGCGGTGGGCGCGGCCGTCCCCTCGTCGGACGCCGTACCGCTCGGTTCCGGATCGGCGGACGTGGCACCGGGGCCGTCGGTGGCGTCGGTGTCGTCGGTGGGTGTGGCCACCGCGATGGTGGGACCCGCGTCGGGACCCGCCCCGTACACCACGGGCGGGCCGTCCCCGGTGGAGGCCGCCACGATCAGCGCCACCACCGAGATCAGCAGGGCGGCCGAGGCCACCCACAGCGGCAGACCGCCGGAGAGCCAGATCCGGCGCAGCCGCTCCGCCGGCGTGGGCGGTGTCCCCGGGGTGCCGGCCCCGGGGCCGGCACCTGTCCCGTCGGCTGTCCCTTCGGCTGTCCCGTCCGGTGTGTCGTCGCTCATTCGCTCATCACCGGCGTCCTGCGGCGGCCTGCCACCTCGATCTCGTCCGGGGGCGGGGCGGGCAGCGGTGCCTTGTCGGAGTAGGGATGGATGATCCGGGCGATCCGCCCGTGCCCGCGCCGCCTGCGCCGGCCCATGACGGCCGAGAACAGGATCAGCAGCAGGATGCCGGTCCACAGCAGGGTCATCGGGCTCGCGTAGTGCTTGACCTTGACCCAGAAGGAACTGGTGTCGTACCAGGCGAAGGTCTGGTTCTCCTTGATGGAGGCTCCGCCGTGGGAGCGGCTGGAGTCCAGTGCGCTGGGGCCGACCCCGCCGATCACGTTGAAGGAGACCGTCGTACCGTCCACGCCACCGACCAGGCTGACACCGTGGTTGGTCGCGTCCTGGACGGTGTTGCCGCGTATCTCGGCGGCCGAGTCGCGGACGTACACGCCGGTCTCCGGGCCGTCGATGATGTTGCCGGTGACCGTGGCGTCGGTGACGCCGTCCCGTACCGAGATGCCCTGCCGGTTCTGGCCGGTCAGGCGGTTGCCGGTGATGGACACCTTGTCCGCCTCCAGGCGGGCCACGATCCCCATGTCACCGCCCTCGATGCGGTTGTTCTGCACCCCGACGTCGAACCCGCCGAGCACCTCGACACCGTAGCGGCCGTTGTCCTTGGCCACACTGTTGGCGACCGAGTTGGAGCCGTAGCTGTCGACGGCCTGGCCGGAGGCGGAGGGGCCGTCGGCGAGCGGCTTGCCGCTGAGGGTGTAGCCGTTGCCGCCGTTGCCCTGGGCGGTGGAGCCGCTGATCCGCACCTGCTGGGTGGCGCGGGAGAGGATGAAGCCGTCGCCGCCGTTGTCCTTCGCGACCGTGCGCTGCACCAGCGAGCTGGAGACGAACCGGTGCAGGACCACACCGTCCTCCAGGCTGTTCTGCACGGTCGTGTCGCTGATCTCGATCCCCGTGGCGCTGGAGATGAAGACCCCGAAGGCGTTGCCGGTGATGGTCGAGTGGGTGATCGACCCTGAGACGTAGGAGAGTCCGCCGGTGGAGAAGCGGGCGTCGGGAGTGGTCAGTTCGCCGGACGGCATGGCGGTGACATCACCGCTGCTGGAGCCGTCGTCCTGCGCGTTCCCCTGTTCCTCGGCCCGCTCGCGTGCGGTCTTGCCGTGGATCTGGCCGGTGTCCTCCAGCGAGCCGGTGTTCGGCCGGTCGGTTCCGGTCAGGCTGAGCCCGCCGGTACGGCCGCTCCAGAACCCCAGGTTCGAGAGTTTGGTGTGCGTCATCTCGAACTGGCCGCCGATGGTGCGGATATAGGCGCGGCCGTCCCCGACGTCGGTGTCGGACTTGTTGGCCTGCGGGTCCCAGCTGGTGACCGTCAGCGGCGCCTGGGCGGTGCCCTGGAGCGCCAGTTCGCCGCCGAAGGAGACGATGGAGACGAAGCCGGTGCGGTTGCTGGCCATCCGCAGGGTGAGGCCGCCCGGGTTGGACAGCTTCAGCTTGGCGCCGACGTTGAGGTAGATGTTCTCGGTCAGGAGATACGAGCCGTCCTTGCGCCGCACAAAGGTCTGCGGGGCGAGTTTCAGCAGGTCGGCGATGGTGTAGGCGTTGCTGCGCTGGGTGAGCACCAGGGTGTATCCGTTGTCGGTGTCCAGCCGGTACGGCACGGTCCACTTGGTGCTCTGCAGGGGCGCCACCGAGGTGAAGGCCCGTACCTGGTTGAGCCGGTGGTCCTCGTCGGCGACCAGCGCGGCCTGGGTCTCCGCGTCCTCGGCGGCGAGTTTCTTCTTGTCGCCGTCCCCGTCGGCGTGCGCCGCGGTGGACGTGCCCAGCAGCAGCGTCGCCGCCACCGCGAAGGCGCCCAGCAGCGCCGCCGTTCTGGCACCGGCCCGGCGCAGCCCGATGCCGGGGCCCGGTCTGACAGTGATGAGTTGCGCTGACATGACGTCAGATCACCTCCGGCTGGAGAGCGGAGTGGTTCTGACCGCCGCCGGAGAGGGTGGCCGCGCTCTGCCCCTCGCCTCCGATGCTGGTGGAGCTGCGGGTGAGCCAGCCCTGCTTGTTCATGGTGGCGAAGGCGTACAGCTTGATCGGCAGCGAGATCATGATGACCACGAGAGCCGTCAGCGGCAGCAGCAGGATCTCCTGCGGATGCCTGCGCAGATGCGAGTAACCGCGGATCGCACGGCCCAGCATCAGCCAGATCAGGGTGAGGACGATGCCGCGCCCGCTGAAGTCGAGCCGGCTCAGCAGCAGATAGCCGAGGGCCATGCCCATGGTCACCGGGGTGAGTAGGATCTGCAGCACGGTGATCTTGGTGACCAGCGGGGCCCGCCACAGCCAGCCCTTGTACAGCGCGGTCAGGTAGCACCGGTAGGAGTTGCGGCTCCATCGGACGCGCTGCTTGACGAAGGCCCGGAAGGACGACGGGAACATGGAGATGGCCCGTGCGGAGGACTGGTGCACCGTCTTGTAGCCGGAGGCGAGCACCAGCCAGGTCAGCCTGCCGTCGTCACCGGCCACGCAGCGGCGGCCGAGGAAGAACTCGTTCTCCAGGTTCTCCAGGACCGGCAGCACCGCGGCCCGTCGGTAGGCGGCCGTACGGCCCGACAGACAGGCCACGGCACCGGCCCGGCCCATGGCCGGGACGTAGTCGTAGTAGCGGAGGTTGACCAGCCAGTCGGCTATGCGGCGCCATACGCTGGTGGTGCGCTGGTAGACGTTCTGCTGGGTGCCCACCCCGCCGACCGTGGGGTCCGCGAAGGGCATCTGTACGGCGTCCAGCAGGCCCGGCTCCCAGCGGGTGTCGGAGTCCACCAGGACGAGGAGCTCCCCGGTGGCCGCGCGTATGCCGACGCCCAAGGCGGAACGTTTCCCCCTGTGTTCGAACGCGAGCACCCGGACCCGGGGGTCCTCCACCAGCGACAGCCGGTGCAGTACCTCGTGGTCTTCCACGTCGGGGACGATGATGATCTCAGCCGGGTCCTGGGCGAGCCAGGTCTCCAGGCATTCCAGCAGGATGTCGGGGTCCTCCCGGTACGCGGGGACGACCACGGAGACACTGGTGCGGAAGTTGTTGACGACTGGCTTGGCGAACCGGGAGAGCACCGCTCGGTACAGCCAGAGCGCCCAGACGAAGAGTCCGGCAAGCCCCAGCGGCATCAGCTCTCGCCACGAAGTTTCCCCCACAGCCTCGACGATCCACGACCAGACCTGGTCGAAGAACTCGGACAATGTTGCGTTCTCCCCCCACATAACACGGCTGCCTCGGTCCGAAAAGCGACAGAACCGGGCACTGCTCCAGCGATGCTAGGAGTTCTTGGGTAAACAGGGGTCACACGCAACACAAACTTCACTTACAAAATCTTCACACACCACTCGCCACAGACGCGACGAACCGCCGGACGACCGGTGCGCGGGACCCCCAGTTTCCCATTCCCTCCCCGACCATGACAGCGCGTCACACGCGTCACGGCACGATCGGGATTGTATGGGGGTGATGTGAAGAGCATGAACTCATCCGATAAATGACATGTTTCGACGCAACGACCAGAAAGCGCGATCTGTTCGAACACGCGCACGAGAAAGGGGCGCGCCCCACGACCTCCGTGGCACGCGCCCCACCCTCTCAACTCCGCCAACTGCAGCGCCCCCTTGGGGGCGCGGGGAACTGCGCGACCGGCCACGCACTACCCGCAGCGACTACCGCACATCAGCCACCCCACACACCACCCCGTCCCCATTCCGGTCAAGCCCCAGCGGATCGTCCTTGCCGTTCACCTTCAACCGACCGTACTGATTGCGCTCAAGCCAAGCGCAGCGAGCCGCCGCCGTCTTCTTGACCCCGCTCGGAAACGCCGTCGGCACACACACGTTGACCGACCCGTAGTGCCGGTCGCACCCGGAGACCGTCGTACTGACCGGCTGCGAGGCCCTCTTCTTCCCCGCCTCCGAGGTCTTCCCCGCAAGGGAGTCGGCGAAGGAGTGGACATGCGGCGAGGCGTCTCCCAGCGCGGCCGGCCCCTGCAGATGCACCCACTTGGCCACCGACGGCACCCCGTTCGCGTCGACCGCGAACAGCATGTACCAGCCGGGCGGAGCCAGGTTGGGATTGCTGGTGACGTTGAGGTCGACGTTGTTGCCGTCGACGGACAGCGGCAGATCCACGAACCGCTGGTTCGGGTCGGAGGAGTGGGTGACCGCGGCCGGCCGGATCAGCTCCGCCTTGGCGATGGGCCGGTCGACGGTGATCCGCTGGGTGTCGCCGTACTTCCACTCCTGGTTGATCACCGAGGTGATGGCCGGCCGGGTGCCCTTGTACAGGTAGGGCGGCGTGTAGATCGACACGTTGTGGTTCCAGGTGCCGTTGCCCGGGTTGTCACCGGTGGCCATGACCCGCCCGTCGGGCAGCAGGAACGCCGACGAGTGGTAGCCACGGGCCTCGGGATCCGCGGCGACGGAGTCGAACGCGTTGGTGGCCGGGTCGTAGATCGACGACTCGTACACCGGGTTGGCGCGGTTGTGCAGCGCGCCGCCCGTCTCCAGGACCTTGCCGTCGGGGAGCAGCACGGCGGAGACGTACATCTTGCCCTGGTTGCCGGTCTCGGCCACCGGCCCGTTGCCGAGATCGACCGTGCCCTGCGGCAGGGGCGGCCCGGCGACGTACGACGGGTTCGGGTCCTTCAGGTCGATCAGGTCCGTCAGCCGGTTCGCGTCCGGGTTGGACTCGATGTTGCCGCCGCCCAGCGTGAGGACCTTCTGGTCCTGCGCCGGAGGCAGCAGCACGCTCGCCGACTGGTCGCGTTCGTCCTTGTTCCGGAGCCCCGGGATCTGGGTGATGGTGTTGGCACCGTAGTCGTAGACCGCGGAGCCGCTGCCCGGGATGTTGTTGCCGAAGACATGGCTGCCGGAGTAGAAGAGCCGCCCGTCCTGCATGAGGATCATCGACGGGTACAGCCCCCAGTACGACCAGGTCTGGTGGACGTCTCCGAGACCCAGCCACTTCTGCTGGGCGTCCGACCAGTACTCCGCCGTCACCGACCCCGACGAGTCCTCCCGGAGCCCGCCGAAGGAGATGACGTCACCGTTGCCCAGCTCGGTCGCCGAGGGGTACCAGTGGCCGTCGTTGAGGTCGTTGGTCTTGCTGTAGGTCTCGGTGGCCGGGTCGAAGATGTACGAGTCCTTGTACCCCTCGTAGCCGTGCCCGCCCGCGACCGGATAGGCCTTGTTGCCGCTCATCACGAGCACCCGGCCGTCCTGCAGCTGCACATGCCCCGAGCAGAACATGTCCTTCGGCGTCGGGATCACCTTGTAGGTGCCGTTGGCCGGGTCGTACACCGCGCTGGTGAAGGTGCCGGCGTTGAAGTTCTCCTCGCTGTTGCCGGAGCCGGCGATCAGCAGCACCTTGCCGTTGTTGAGGACCACGGAGTGCATGGAGCGGACCGGGTTCTGGGTCGGCAGCACCGACCAGCTGCCGTCCGCGCACTGGGCGTTCGTGCCCGTGCACTGGGCGGGCGGCACGGCGTCGGCCACCTGCTCCATCGTGTAGTCGTCGGTCGTCACCGAGCCGGTGCCGTAGACCGAGGCTCCCCAGGTGATGCGGTCGGTACCGGCGGGGACCTGGGGGGTGCGGACGGTCGCCTGGGTGTACGCGGACGCCATGTCCAGGGTCTTCAGGTCGGTCCAGTACTGCCAGCCGGCCGTGGTGTCGTGCCGGAACAGGGTGACCGACGTGTCCGGAGTGGTCGACTTGTACCAGAGCGAGAGGTCGTACTGCTTGCCCGCCGTGACGACGGGCGCGCAGTCGGTGGACTCGGTGATCAGCGCCTTGCGGTCGCCGTCGACCCGACGGGTCAGTGTCACCTTCATGGCCTGGGAGCCGGAGTGGGCGTCCGTCGTCGTCGCGAAGGAGAAGTCGTTGTCCCCCCAGCCGGACCTCTCCCAGCAGTACGGCATGCCGTCGGTGCCGGCGGTCTCGAAGCCCGGGTTCTTGACGAGGTTGGCCGCCTCGGCGGGCTGGGGTGCGGTGAGCAGCAGTCCGGCGGTCAGGGCGCCCACCCCGACCAGTGCCGTCCTTCTGTGCTTCATGGTCACGCGGCTCTCCTTGCATCTTTCTTGCGGCGCGGGAGATAGACCAGCGCCTCGGTCCCGGCGAAGCGCAGGACGAACGTCGTCACCAGGGCGAGCGCGGTGGCGGGCAGCGCGCCCATCCCGAACCGGCCGACGAACAGGGCGATCAGCGGGATGCGCAGCACCAGGTCGGCGTTGGCGAGCAGCGCGAACCGGCCGGCCCGGTCCCACCAGCGGCGATGGGCCCGCCGGTCGCGGAACAGCAGGTGCTCGATGAGGACGAAGTTCCAGGCGACGCCGAGCTGGTTGGCGAGGATCTCGGCGGGGACGTAGTGCAGGCCGAGTGCGGTCAGCGCCCACAGCCCGACGAGGTTCGGCACGAAGCCGCTCAGCCCGATCAGCCCGAAGCCGACCATCCGGGCGACCGGCGAGGCGGTGCGCAGGCCGGCCAGGTGGCGCAGGAAGCGCAGGCCCTCCTGCGCGGTCGACTTGGACTCGCCGGCGAACCGGTCCTGGAAGACGAACGGGACCTCGGCGACCTCGCGCGGGCGACTCCGCACGGCCATCTCGAGGAGGATCTTGTAGCCGAGGGGCTTGAGCACATCGGCGGTGACCGCGCTCCGCCGGATCGCGAAGAAGCCGCTCATCGGGTCGCTGATGCCGTGCAGCCGGCGCGGGAACAGGGACTTGGTCAGCCAGGTCGCCCCGCGCGAGACGGCGATCCGGTAGCTGCCGGCGAGCCCGGCCCGGCTGCCGCCCTTGATGTACCGGGAGGCGACGACGAGCCCCGCGTTGGCCCGCTCCCCGGTGGCCACCAACTCCGGTACCAGGGAAGGCGGGTGCTGGCAGTCGCCGTCCATGACGACGATCCACTCGGAGGTGGCCGCCTTCAGCCCCTCCACGACGGCCCCGCCGAGCCCGCCCACCGGCTCCTCGCGGTGCAGCACCGCCACCGGGAACGGGCAGTCCTGCGCGGCCTGTCGGATCACCTCGGGGGTGTCGTCGGTGGAGTCGTCGACGAAGACGACCTCACAGGGCAGCCGCGCGGGCACCGACTCGGTGATCTGGTGCAGCAACTGCCGTACGTTCCCCGACTCGTTGAAGGTCGGTACGACGATGGTGACGGCGCCCGGCTCGGGGACTTCCGCCGCTTCCAGTCCCGCTGCGGGGACGGTGTACTCGTGGCTGCTCAACGGGTACCCCCTGCGATCTGCCGGATCTCGATGCGGTCGTCGCCGGTGCCGAAGGTGGCGACGGGGGCGGAGTGCCGGAGCGCGGCCCTGACGTTGGGCAGGTCGCGGGCGTCCCGCCGTACCGTCGGCGAGGCGACCACGTAGTCGAGGTCCCGCCAGCCGTGCGGCATGGTCTTGGTGACGGCCGGGTCGAGGTCGGCCTTGTAGAACCAGATGGCGCCGAGACCGGGCCGGTAGCCCTGGTGGACGAGGTCGAGCCAGAGGGCGTCGTCGACGAGGACGCGGGCCCGGGCGGGGTCGGCGACCTGGGTGCCGAGCCACTGCGAGGCCTTCCGGTAGGAGGCGTTGGCGTCGGCGGTGACGGCGGTGCGGTCACCGTCGTACCACTTCGGCACGGTGTACGCGCCGGCGGCGAGGGCGAGTACGGCGGCCAGTGCGTACCGGCCGTAGGTCACGGCCCGCTGCTCGCCCTCCGTGCGCCACCTGCGGAGCGCGGCGTGGGTGACGGAGGCGGCGGCCCCGGCGAGGACCAGGGCGAGGAACGGGAGCGCGCCGATGATGTACATGGCGGGCAGATAGCCGTTGGGGCGCAGGGCGACGGCGGCCAGGATCGCCACGGTCAGGGCCGGTCCGGCGAGCGCGCGGGCGGTGACCGACCAGCGGTGGGCGGCCAGGAGCAGCAGGGCCGCGGCGAGGCCGCCGACGGGCAGCACCCGGTCGTAGTACAGCCAGGAGTGCAGGACGCCGTAGGAGCCGGACGCGGTGTCCAGGATGAAGCCCGAACCCGGCCTGGACATCTGGTACTTGATGCCGTCCCAGAGCGAGACATGGCCGGCGCCGGGCAGCAGTTCGCCCTTGAGGAGGGCGAACAGCGGGTACGACAGTCCGGCGAGCGTGCAGGCGGTGACGGCGCCGGTGAGGGCGAACTTGCGGGTGTCGGGGTGGCCGTGCCGCCACATGGTGACGAGGAGGGCGGGCAGGACGACGAGCATCGTCTCCTTGGTGAGGACGCCCGCGGCGGCGGCGAGGCCGGCGCCGAAGTGGTGCCAGAGGTGGCGGCTGGGCGAGGCGGCGAGGCAGAAGGCCAGCAGCAGCCACATCACGGCGATGTTGTCGAGGAAGATCTCGCGCTGGAGGATGACGGAGAGCGGCGAGAGCCCGAAGAGGGCCATGCCGAGGCCGGCCGCCCAGCGGGGCAGCGAGAGGCGTCGGCCGAGGACGTAGACGAGGACCGCGCTGGCGCCGCTGACCAGCAGCATCGCCACGCGCATCGAGCCGACGGTCATCAGGCCGGGGTCGATGGCGGAGGGTATCCAGGTGAGCAGGGCTATCTGGATCCAGCCCAGCGGCGGATGGTCGTACCAGTAGGTGTAGTGGGCCAGGCCCCGGCCCTCCTGGACGGCCCAGGCCTGGGCGAGGTAGGTGCCCTCGTCGTCGCTGAGGGTCGGGTAGTCGGCGATGTTCCAGCCCTGGACCGCGAGGATCGCGAGCAGCAGCACACCGCACAGGAGCAGGTCACGACGGGACGAGCGGAGCCGGAGCGGCGGCGCTGTCCGACCGGTCGAACCTGTTTTCGGCACAGCTCTGCGCTGCGCGGGGACCTTCGGAGTGGTCACCGCGGGAAGAGTGGAGGTCACGCAGGAACGTCCTCTCGGATCGTCTCGGCCGCGGTGAGATGCGCGCCGACGTGAGTGGTCAACTCCCAGTCGTTCCGGCCGCGTTGCTCGCGCCACACTGCGCGCATCGCTGCTCCGGCGAGGAGGACCTGGTAGAAGGGGCCGCCGACGACGAGCTTCACGTAGTGGATGAAGCGGACGCGGAGCCCGTACTGCTTGCCGAAGTCGTGCAGCCCGACCACCTCGAAGACGAAGGTGACGGCGGCGGTGACGAGCGGCAGGAAGGTGAGGAAGGCGACGCCGACGGGGACGTCGAGGAAGAGGGCGACCGCCGCGTTCAGCGGGATGATCACGCCGGAGAACGCCTGCAGGAACGGCGTCATCAGGGTGTAGCGGGCCAGCAACCGCTGCCCGAAGCCCGGGAGTTGCTTCCAGTCCTGCTTCCGGTAGACCTGCAGGAAGCCCTGGTTCCAGCGGGTGCGCTGCTTGAGCAGCGACATGAGCGAGCCCGGGGTCTCCTCGCGGGTCACCATGTCGGAGTCGTAGGCGACGACGACCTTCTTGCCGACGGACGACAGACGCACGCCCAGGTCGCAGTCCTCGGCCAGGCAGTCGGGGTCCCAGCCGTCGGCCTCCCGGAGCACGGCGGTCCGTACGAAGACGGTGTTGCCGCCGAGCGGGATGAACCCCTTCTGCGCGTGCAGATGGAGCCGGGACCGGAACCAGAAGAAGTACTCCAGGCAGTTGCGCAGGCTGTACCAGCTGGAGTGGAAGTTGATGAGCTGGACGCCGCCCTGGACGACGTCCGCCTCCGTGGTGCGAAAGGCGTGGTCGACGTGGGCGAGCAGCTCCGGATGGACCTGGTCCTCGGCGTCGAAGACCCCGACGACATCGCCGCGGCAGTGCGGCAGCGCCGTGTTCATGGCCTTCGGCTTGTTCTTCTTCTCGTGGGTGTCGACGACGACCCGGACGCGCTGGTCCTTCTCGGCCGCCGCGCGGGCGACCTCGGTGGTCTCCGGATCGTCGTGCCCGACGATCACGATGATCTCGAAGTCGGTGTGTGTGGACTCCAGCAGCCGCTGGATGGTGTGGTCGAGCACGGCCTGTTCGTGCCGCGCGGGCAGCAACAGCGAGAACGACACGTGTTCGCCCCCGTCGGGTCTGCCGAACCGGGTGGACGCGAGCACCTCGGGCGTACGCCACGCGTGCATCTGCCACCACAAGGTGAAGGCAGCCATCCAGAACAAGGCGAGCGAGACGACCGCGATGAAGACAGACGTCAGCAAGAGAAGATCCCCCCAGATCCCAAAGCCCCCTGTACACAACGGTGAGTCACAACCGTCGCGTGTCTGTGCAGAGCCTAGGGGGGATCTGTGAAGCCTGACAGCCTTTCCGATAAATAGCATGTTTCGGAACGGTGGTGCCGTAAGCGGTATCTATCCGAACAGACGCACAATTCCGGCCACTTGTTCCCCAGGGGTGGGTCGCCTGCCTGGGCTATCAGCTGCTTAGTGCTGTTTTCAGCCGCTCCGGGTCGGTGGTCGGGGCGTCACAGGTGAAGTTACGGCACACGTAGGCGGCCGCTTCGCCCCCGACGAGCGGGCGCCCCGCGAGCAACGGGAACTCGTCACTCTCCGGAGTCCCCATGGCCACGACTGCGCCGGGGGCGACGCCCAGCAGTGCGGTGCGGTGCAGGACGGCCGTGCGGCTGTCCCGTTGGTCGGGTCCCACGATCGCTACCTCGCGCGGACCGTCGAGGAGTGCCTCCGCGACGGCGAGCCCCCACCCGACGAACCGCGGCACCCGCGGCCCGAGCGTCCTGACGACGCCCAACGCCCGCTCCGCCGCGGTGCGATGAGGCTCCGACCCGGTGTGGGCCGCATAACCGAGCAGCGCGCCCGCGGCCGCGGTCCAGCCCGAGGGCGTGGCGTTGTCGGTCGGGTCCTGCGGCCGGCGGATCAGCCGCTCCGCGTCGGAGGCGGTGTCGTAGAGGGCGCCCGTCTCCGGGTCGGCGAAGCGGACCAGGACATGGTCGAGCAGCAGCCCGGCGAACTCCAGCCAGACGCCCTCGCCGGTCACGGACGCGAGCGCCAGGAAGCCCTCGGCGACGTCGCCGTAGTCCTCCAGGACACCCGCGTTGGCCCCGGCCCTGCCGTCCCGGCTGGTGCGGGCGAGGCGCGCGTGGTCGTCGAGATGCAGCCGTACGAGGAGATCGGCGGCGCCGACGGCGGCCTCGACCAGGTCGGGCCGGTCGAAGTAGGCGCCGGTCTCGGCGAGCGCGGCGACGGCGAGCCCGTTCCAGGCGGCGACGACCTTGTCGTCCCGGCCGGGCGCGGGGCGCTGCGCACGCTCCGCGAGCAGCCGCCGCTTGACGGACTCGACCTTCTCGGCGTCGAACACGCCCTCCTGCTGCGGGAGTTGCAGGACGGACTGGCCGTGCTCGAAGGTGCCGGCCTCGGTGACCCCGAAGTACTGGGCGGCGAGATCCGCGTCCGCGCCGAGGACTTCGCCGAGCTGCGCGGGCGTCCACACGTAGTACGCGCCCTCGACGTGCTTGCCGGTCCCGTCGTCGCTGTCGGCGTCGAGGGCGGAGGCGAACCCGCCCTCGTCGGTGCGCAGTTCGCGGACCATGAAGTCGGCGGTCTCCAGGGCGACCCGGCGGGCCAGCTCCGACCCGGTCGCCCGCCACAGGTGCGCGTACGCCCGGCAGAGCAGGGCGTTGTCGTACAGCATCTTCTCGAAGTGCGGCACGATCCAGTCGCGGTCGACGGAGTACCGGGCGAAGCCACCGCCGAGCTGGTCGTAGAGGCCGCCGCGGGCCATCCGCTCGCAGGTGTCGGCGGCCATCTGCAGGGCGCCTTCGGAACCGGTCCGGGCGTGGTGGCGCAGCAGGAACTCGATGACCATGGACGGCGGGAACTTGGGGGCGCCGCCGAACCCGCCGCGCTGCGCGTCGTATTCACGGGTGAGCCCCAGCAGGGCCTGGGCGAGTTCCTGCTCACCGGGCGGCTGGGCGCCCTGGTGGCCGATCTCCCGCTCGGCGAGATCATGGACGATCTTCCCGGCGACCTCGGCGACCTCGTCCCGCCGGTCGGTCCAGGCGGCCCGGACACCCTCCAGGACCTGCCGGAAGGAGGGCATGCCGTGCCGGGGGGCGGGCGGGAAGTACGTACCGAAGTAGAAGGGCTCGGCGTCGGGCGTGAGAAACACGGTCATGGGCCAGCCGCCCTGCCCGGTGGCGGCCTGCACGGCCTCCATATAGACGGCATCGACGTCGGGCCGCTCCTCACGGTCGACCTTGACGGAGACGAAGTGCTCGTTGAGGTACTCGGCGGTGGCCTGGTCCTCGAAGGACTCGTGAGCCATCACATGGCACCAGTGGCACGAGCTGTACCCGACGCTCAGCAGGACGGGTCTGTTGGTCTCGCGGGCCCGGTCGAAGGCCTCGGCCGACCAGGGCCACCAGTCGACGGGGTTGTCGGCGTGCTGGAGGAGGTACGGGGACGTCTCATGGGCCAGTCGGTTCACCCTCCCACTCTCCCACGCTGTCCGGAGCAGCGTAGAAGCGCAGGTTGACGCGGCGCGCCCCCTCGGGGACCGCGTCGTCCGGGTGGCCGTAGCGGTCGAGGAGTTCCCGGTAGGCGTGGACGAAGGCGTGCAGGTCGTCCTTGGTCATCCAGGTGCCGGTGCGCTGCACCTGGGCCCAGCCCTGCGGGCCCCGGTACTCCTCGTGGGCGCGGCGGAACAGCCTGGTGTCGACCTCGATCTTGAGGAGGGCGAGATGTTCCGCCGCTGCGTACTCCTCGCTCGTCATCGTGGCCGGGTCGGGTGTGGTGTGGCTGAAGGGCAGGCTCCGCCACCAACGTTCCCGGCCGCCGGACTTCTCCGGGATCTCCTCGATGAGCTTCTGCTCGGCGAGTTTGCGCAGGTGGTAGCTGGTGGTGCCGGAGCTCTCGCCGAGTTCGCGGGCGAGCACGGTGGAGTTGGCCTCGCCGTGCCGGCCGAGGTAGTCGAGGATCCGGCGGCGCAGGGGGTTGCCCAGGGACTTGTAGAGGGCGGTGCGTTCGAGGCTGGTCAGCTCGGCGTGCGCGGCGGGGTCGGGCGCCGCGGCCGTCCTGGGCGTGCCGTCGGTCATGCGATCACCGTAACCCGGAGAGCCCCGGGAGAACCCTGACCCTTCCCTGATGTCTGCCGATTTTTCTTTGCAGAATTTTCTCTGCGGTCTAGCGTGGGGCATGGCGGAGGACCCGCGTGATCCACAGGTTCCGCGGGCCTGGAACAAGGCGAGGGGGCCGAGGTGTTGGAGCCGTTAACGGCGACGAAGGCGCGGAGGATGAAGCGGACGAGGCAGTTGAAGCGGTGGGCACTGATCCTTCTCGGGTCGTCCTCCGTGCTGCTCGTGCCGTGGACGGTGGTGCTGGCGCTGACGCTGCCCACCAAGACCGAGGTGCACAACTGGTCGCTGGCCTGGATCGGGCTGGACGTCCTGATGGCGGCGGGCTGCGCGGCGACGGCGGTGCTGGGGCTGCGGGGCGACGCCCGGGCCCGCCTGACGGCCTCGGCGACGGCATCGGTCGCGATCCTGGACGCGTGGTTCGACATAACGACGTCGGCGGTCGGCACGGAGCTGCTGGAGGCGCTCGGCAGCGCCGTGGCGGAGGCGGGACTGGCCGCGGCGTGCGTCTTCCTGGCGCTGTCGAAGGGACGGCAGAGCGAGCCCGTGCGGCGCTAGGGCCTGTCTGACAATTCCCGTCTGCCTCACGACGCCATGCACGCACTCTCGCCGCACCGGGCGCAGACCCAAGTACGTCCAGTACGAGGGCCTACGCCCGGCACGCCGAGAGCACGCACCTGACGCCGCGAGGCCGCCCTCCGGGCGACGACGGGAATTGTCAGACAGGCCCTAGCCCCCGTTCTTCGATGATCCGGCCCTCTCGCAACTTCGCCCTCTCCCAAGGACACTCATAAGCAAAGGAGTTACCGCTGGAGGGGGACGGGACATGCGGGACGCCCATCGGGCGGAAGCCGACCGGCTGTTGGTCCAGGCCGTGGAGGAGGAGGTCCGCCGCTCCGGCGGCCGCGTCGACGGACAGCTGCTGCTGTCCCGGGCCCGCGGCGGCCTGGAGGCGATGGCACAGAGCGCCACCGAGGAGTACGACACCTACACCCACGCCCTCGACGAGACGGAGGCCGGCCGGCAGAGCTTCGGCCAGCGGTATGCCAGAGAGGGCGCCGGAACCCCCCTGCTGGTAGCGGCCGTCGCCGCGGTCGCGGCCACCGTCGCCGACCTCTCCCTGGGCACCGGCGCCGGTACGGCGCTCGGCGCGGGGGTGGCCGCCGGAGTGATCGGCGCGGCCGCCACGGTCGTCAAGGTCGCCGGTACCCATCTCCCCGCCGCTCATCACCGGGCCGGCGCGGCCGGGCAGCCCGGCGGCCCCGAGCAGCTGCGCCTGCAGTGGCTGACCGCGCTGGAGGTACGCGGCATCCGGCCGTTCCTCGATCAGCAGCGGGTGCTCAGCGCCTCCACGGGACCGAAGAAGCAGGGCCCGGGGCTGCGCGGCGCGGACAAGAGCGCGGCGGCCCGCAGGCGTATGGTGCTTCAGCAGTCGTTCGGCCAGCTCCCCGACCCGGACGGCCCGTTCGCCGGCCGTCATCAGGAGCTGGCGCGGATCCGGCAGTGGGCGCAGGCGGCGCGGGCGACCACGGAGACCCGTCCGACCGTAGTCGTCCTGCACGGGGAGCCCGGCTCGGGGCGTACGACGCTCGCGATCCGGGCCGCCCACGAGCTGAAGGACTTCTTCCGGGGTGCGGTCGTGGTGGATCTGCGCGGCGGCAGCCGGGGCGAGCCGCCGTTGCCCACCCGGGACGCGCTGCTGCATCTGCTCAACCGGCTGGGTGCGCCGCGCGAGCAGTTGCTGTTCCGTGAGCGTTCCTCGGCGGACCAGCAGGTCAAACGGCTCAGCGAGCTGTACCACCAGCACCTGACGGGTCTTCCGGTGACGATCGTGCTGGACGACGCCTCGGATGCCGAGCAGGTGCGCACGCTGATCCCGGAGCGGTCCGACAGCCTGGTCCTGGTCACCGCCCGGGAGCGGCTCGACCTGCCCGCGGACCTGCCGGCCTGGGTGCACCAGCTCCCGGTGACGGCGCTGGACGCGGCGGGCGCCGAGGAGCTGCTGGACGCGGCGGCGCAGGACACGTCGGGGCCGTACGACGCGCAGTCCGCGGAGCGGATCCGGGAGTTGTGCGGCGGGCTGCCGCTGGCGCTGCGGGCGGCGGGTTCGTCGTTGGGTTCGCGTTCGCCGCTCCAGCTGGCCACGGACCTGGGCGCGTACGGGCCGGTCGAGCCGGTGGAGCGGGTGCTGTGGCTGCGCTACACCGACCAGTCGGAGACCGGGCGCCGTCTGCTGAGGAGGCTGGCGCTGGCGGGCCGGGCCTCGCTCGGCGCGGCGGCCGCGGCCGCCCTG
Source organism: Streptomyces sp. NPDC048254 (assembly GCF_043201895.1). Lineage (NCBI taxonomy): Bacteria > Bacillati > Actinomycetota > Actinomycetes > Kitasatosporales > Streptomycetaceae > Streptomyces > Streptomyces sp. NPDC048254. Next base: position 522,785 of record NZ_JBICZJ010000002.1, on the reverse strand, counting down.
CTGGCCACGGACGAGGCGGAGGCGACCCGTCATCTGGTCGCGCTCGCGCAGGCCGGTCTGCTCGACCATGTCCGGGGCAGCCGCTACCGGCTGCACGACCTGGTCCGGGCCTTCGCCCAGGCCCGTCTCGCCGACGAGGAGGAGCCGGCCGACCGCACGGCGGCGCAGGAGCGGCTGATCGTCAACTACGGGGAGCTGGCCGACTCGGTGCTGCGGCTGGTGGACGGCAACATGTCGACCCGCTCGGACCGGTTCAGCCCGCACGGTTTCACCTCCCTGGACGAGGCGCTGCGCTGGCTGGACGACGAGTCGAGCTTCATCACGGCGGCGCTGCGGCATGCGGAGGGCGTCGACCAGGCGGCCGTGCAGAATCTGCTGGGCGCCCTGTGCGACTACTGCCTGCTGCGCGGCGACCTCTACCGGCTCGGCGAGATCAGCGAGTTGGCACAGGCGGTGGACCAGGGCCTGCTGGTGCGTTCGGTGCAGTGGCGTACCGGTATCGCGGCCCGCCAGCTGGGCGAACTGGACAAGGCGCGTACCACCCTCACCTCCGTCGTGGACCTCTACATGGAGGCGCATCACGACGCCGGTGCGGCCCGTGCCCTGTGCTCCCTCGGGATCACCCTGCACCACCAGGGCAACCTCACCGAGGCGGCGGCCAGGCTCCAGGAGGCGCTGGATCTCCAGGCGGCCCCCCAGCTGGCGACCGACCGGGCCTGGACGATGCACGCGCTGGCGGCGGTGCAGCGCGACCGCGCCCGGCTGCCGGAGGCGTTGGACCTGCTCACCCGCTCGCTGGTGCTGCACCGGGAGGGCGGTTCGGTGCACGGCGAGGCCTGGGCGCACTTCCAGCTCGGCCAGCTGGCGCTGCGGATGGGTGACGTACCGCGTGCGGAGCGGGAGTTGGGCGCGGCGCTGGAGCGTTACGGCCGTACCCGCGACGCCCGTGGCGAGGCCTGGGCGCTGACCCAGCTGGCGCGGGCCCGGCTGGTGGACGGTGACGCGTCCCCGGCGGTGGACGCACTGCGGCAGGCGGCCGTCCGGCACCGGGAGAACGAGGACGCGCGCGGCGAGGCCTGGACGGTCTACTACCTGGGCCAGGCCCTGGAGGAGACCGGCACCCTGGATCTGGCGGTCCGTGAGCTGGAGCGCTCGCGGACGATGTTCTCCCGGATGCGGGACGTGTACGGCCTGGCCTGTGCCCGTCACCACTCGGCCCGGGTGACCCGCGACCAGCGGGCGGCCCAGACCGGCTCACTGCGCAACTCGGGTTTCGCCCGTCAGCTCCTGGTCGACGCCCGCGCCGACTTCCAGCGCATCGGTGTCGTCCACGGCGAGGCCTGGACCTGTCTGGAGCTGGCCGTCGTGGACGCCGGCAACAACCGCACCCAGCAGGCCCTGGCCCTGTGCGACGAGGCGGTCACCCTGTTCTCGTCGTACGGCGACCACCGCGGCGAGGACTGGGCGCGCTTCCTGCGCTGCACCCTGCTCCCCTACGCCGCACCGGGCGGTGTGGAGGTGGGTACGGCGGTCGCCCAGGAGGACCTGGCCCAGCTCTCCCGGGCCGCCCACCCACTGCGTGACGAGAAGCTGACCGAGTACCTCACGGCGTACGGCCTGCTGCTGGACCGCGGGGTGACCCTGGAGTCCGGCTGGCAGGCCTGGCGGCTGGGCATGGTGCCCAGCCGGCACGCCCGTGAGGTGATGGGGGTGCCGGTACCGGCTGAGGCGTGACGCCGGTCAGCCCTTGGGGTCGGCCGTGGGAGTCCCCGGTTCCGCCTTGGCGTTCGGGGACTCCTTGAAGTCGACCTTCTGCATGTGCTTGTTCATGGACTTCATCAGGCCCCAGACCGCCACGGCCATCACCGCGAAGACGATGAAACCGAGGACGCCGGGGGTGACCTTGTTCTCGTCGACCTCCTTGGCGAGGGGGACGAGATGCGTCAGTGCCAGACTTGCGCTTGCGCTCATGTCAGGCATTGTCGCGGATGCCCGCAAAGAGATCGTCCTCGGGGAGGGAGGTATCGACGAGCGACTTCGCGAGCTCGTACTCCTCGGTCGGCCAGACCTCCTTCTGGAGGTCCATCGGAACCTTGAACCAGCCGCCGTCCGGGTCGATCTGCGTGGCGTGGGCGATCAGCGCCTTGTCGCGGATCTCGAAGTAGTCCGCGCACGGGATGTGCGTGGTCAGGGTGCGTTCGACGCGCTCGAACTCGTTCCACCGCTTCAGCCAGTCCCCGTACGGCGACTCCATGCCGCGCTCCAGCAGCGCCTTGTGCAGCGCCTCGGTGCGGGGACGGTTGAACCCCTGGTTGTAGTAGAGCTTCTGCGCCTGGTGGGCGGGGCCGAACTCGCCCTCGGGGTACTTCTCGGGGTCGGCCGCGCCCTCGAAGGCCACCATCGAGATCTTGTGGGTCATGATGTGGTCGGGGTGCGGGTAGCCGCCGTTCTCGTCGTAGGTGGTGATCACCTGCGGGCGGAACGCGCGGATCTTGCGGACGAGCTCGCCGGCCGCCTTGTCGACGTCCTCCAGGGCGAAGCAGCCCTCGGGGAGCGGCGGCAGCGGGTCGCCCTCGGGCAGGCCGGAGTCGACGAAGCCGAGCCACTCCTGCTTGACGCCGAGGATCTCGCGGGCCTCGTCCATCTCCTTCTTGCGTACCTCGTGGATGTGCTCCTCGATGTACTTGTCGCCCTGCAGCTTGGGGTTGAGGATGGAGCCGCGCTCCCCGCCCGTGCAGGTCACGACCAGCACGTCCACCCCCTCGGACACGTACTTCGCCATGGTGGCCGCGCCCTTGCTCGACTCGTCGTCGGGGTGGGCATGGACGGCCATCAGTCGCAGCTGGTCAGTCAAGACTCAATCCTCAGTAAGTCGGCGCCCCGGTGTCTTCGGGTGCGATCGGCGCTTCTATAGTGACCGAATCAGGGGACGAATAATTCCGGGGTCCGGGTCTGGCCGGTCCGGAGTGGTTCTTGCCGGGAGGACGATCATGAGTACCGCGACCACGCGGCTGCCCGAGGGCCGCTACGGCCGCTCCTCGGACGAGGTCGCCGACCGCAGGCTCAAGATCACCGGCGCCGTCCTCGGTGCCCTGCTGCTCGCCCTGGTCGGCTATTTCGCCTACCACTATGTCGTGAAGAGCGAGATCAGCGCCCAGGTCGTCGCCTTCGACGCCTCGGACAGCGCGGTCCAGGTACATCTGGAGGTCCACAAGGACTCCGGCGCCTCCGGCTACTGCACCCTGCGCTCCCAGGCGGCGGACGGCTCCGAGGTGGGCCGGGCGGACTTCCGCTTCACCGGTTCCGCCACCGAGATCGACCGGGTGCTCACGCTCCGTACGACGGCCCGGGGCACCACGGCGGAGCTGCTCGGCTGCCACGCCGACTGACGTCAGCCATGAATACGTAGGCCCTCACCTGCGTTGTCATGATTCTAATGGCTTATGTCCTCCCCCTTCCGCCGTTGAATTGTTAGGCTCGTGGTTTCGCCCTTCCATGGAGGAACATGCTTCTGGGTAGGGCGATGCTTTGTATTCCCAGTACCGACGAGGAGCACCTGTGACCCAGACCAGCGAGAACGTCACCTGGCTGACCCAGGAGGCGTACAACCAGCTCAAGGCCGAGCTGGAGTACCTGTCTGGTCCTGCGCGCACGGAGATCGCCGCCAAGATCGCGGCCGCGCGCGAGGAGGGCGACCTGCGCGAGAACGGCGGGTACCACGCGGCCAAGGAGGAGCAGGGCAAGCAGGAGCTCCGTGTGCGCCAGCTGACCCAGCTTCTGGAGAACGCCAAGGTCGGCGAGGCTCCGACCTCCGCGGACGGCGCCGTCGCGCCCGGCATGGTGGTGACCATCGCCTTCGACGGTGACGAGGACGACACCATGACGTTCCTCCTCGCCTCGCGCGAATACGCCAGCGCCGACGTCGAGACCTACTCGCCGCAGTCCCCGCTCGGCACCGGTGTCATCGGACACAAGGTGGGCGAGGACGCGGAGTACGAGCTGCCGAACGGCAAGAAGGCCTCGGTGAAGATCCTCAAGGCCGAGCCCTACTCCGGCTGACGCGAACAGACACCCGCCCCCGGCGTCCATGGGACGCCGGGGGCCTTGTCATGGTGCGTGTCACGCGGTCATGGTCCGTGTCACGCCGTGGCCGAGCGGTACTTGCGGACCGCGAGCGTGCGGAAGGCCAGGATGATCACGACCGACCAGATCAGCGAGGCCCAGACCGGGTGCTGCATGGGCCAGGCGTCCGACGCGTTGAAGCCCGGCGGCAGGTTGCCGAACAGCTCACGGCTGGCCTGCACGGTGGCGCTGAACGGGTTCCACTCCGCGATGTGACGCAGGAACGTCGGGAGGTGGTTCGCGTCCACGAACGCGTTCGAGATGAACGTCAGCGGAAACAGCCAGATCAGACCACCCGAGGTCGCCGCCTCAGGAGTGCGCACGGACAGGCCGATGAGCGCGCCGATCCACGAGAACGCGTACCCGAGCAGCAGGAGCAGGCCGAAGCCGGCGAGCACCTTGCCGAGGTTCTCGTGCGTGCGCCAGCCGACTATCAGGGCGACGACCGCCAGCACGACGAGAGTGAGCGCGGTCTGCACCAGGTCGGCGATGGTCCGGCCGGTCAGCACCGCACCGCGCGCCATGGGCAACGACCGGAAGCGGTCGATGAGGCCCTTGTGCATGTCGTCGGCGATGCCCGCACCCGCACCCGCGGTGGCGAAGGTCACCGTCTGCGCGAAGATGCCGGCCATCAGGAACTCGCGGTAGGCCTGGGTGGAGGTGGACGAGCCGACCTGGATCGAGCCGCCGAACACGTAGGTGAACAGCACCACGAACATGATGGGCTGGATGAGCCCGAAGATCAACATCTCGGGGATCCGGGACATCCGGATCAGGTTGCGTTTGGCGACCACCATCGAGTCGTGGAAGGACTGGCTGAGGGCGTTGCCGGGAGCGGCTACCCGCACGGTGTCGGTGGCGGCACTCACTTCACGGTCTCCTTGCGGCTGTCCTTGCCGGTGTTCTTCTGGTCCTGTTCGCCGCTGCCCTCGGTCTTCTCCTCGGCCGTGTGTCCGGTCAGGGACAGGAAGACGTCGTCGAGAGTGGGGCGGCGCAGCGCGATGTCGTCGATCTCGATGCCCCGGGTGTCCAGCTCACGGATGACCTCGGCGAGCAGCTTGGCGCCACCGGTCACGGGGACGGTGAGCTTGCGGGTGTGCTCCTCGACGGTGGTCTCGCCCTTGCCGAAGCCGTGCAGCACCTCGGCGGCGGTCCGGATGTGGTCGCGTTCGTGCACCACGACCTCGACGCGCTCACCGCCGGTGCGGGCCTTGAGCTGGTCGGAGGAGCCCTGGGCGATGACCCGGCCGTGGTCGACGACCGCGATGTCGTGGGCGAGGTGGTCGGCCTCCTCCAGGTACTGGGTGGTGAGCAGCAGCGTCGTACCGCCGGAGACGAGCTGTTTGATGACCTCCCACAGCTGCTGGCGGTTGCGGGGGTCGAGGCCGGTCGTCGGTTCGTCCATGAACATCACGGGCGGCGAGACGACCAGGGCGGCCGCGAGGTCGAGGCGGCGGCGCATGCCTCCGGAGTAGGTCTTGGCGGGGCGGTCGGCGGCGTCGGCGAGGTTGAACTGCTCCAGCAGCTCGACCGCGCGGGCCTTCGCCTGCTTGGCCTTCATCTGGTAGAGCTGGCCGACCATCTGCAGGTTCTCGCGGCCGGTGAGGTACTCGTCGACCGCCGCGAACTGTCCGGACAGGCCGATGGAGCGGCGTACGGCGTCCGGTTGTTTGAGCACGTCCACGCCCGCGACGACCGCCTTGCCGCTGTCGGGGCGGAGCAGGGTCGTCAGACAACGGACGGCCGTCGTCTTGCCCGCACCGTTCGGCCCGAGCAGTCCGAGGACCGTGCCTTCGGGGACATCGAGGTCGACGCCGTCCAAAGCCCTTACGTCACCGAAGGTCTTCACCAGGCCTTCGGCATAGATGGCGCCTGGCATATGAGTCTCCACGTCGTCGGGGATGCTTCGAAAAAGGCTAGGTATGCGCGCTTCGATCCGCCTATGGTTCTCGCCGGCACGACGGCAGGCGGGCGCGACCACGGCCACGCGACACACCATAACGCGATGTATCGCGTCCGTCGACAGATTTTCCCGAACGAGTGAATGAACGGATCCTGACCTGGCCGTTTCCCGCCGGGAACTTCGGCGGGGATCAGTCGATGACCGTGTAACCGGCCTCGCGCAGGGCGTGGCCGACCTCGCTGCAGTGTGCTGGTCCCTTGGTTTCAAGGTGCAACTCGACCTCCGCCTCCGTGAGCCCGAGCCGAGGGTCGGTCCGGACGTGGCTCACGTCCAGGACGTTAGCGTCGACCACTGACAACACCCCGAGGAGCGTGGCGAGGGCGCCCGGCCGGTCGGTCAGCCGCAGCCGTACGGCCAGGTAGCGGCCCTGCGCGGACATGCCGTGCCGCAGCACCCGCTGCATCAGCACCGGATCGACGTTGCCGCCGGACAGCACGGCGACGACCGGCCCGGCGAAGGCGCCGGGCTCGGCGAGCAGGGCGGCGACCGGAGCCGCGCCGGCCGGTTCCACCACCAGCTTGGCCCGCTCCAGGCAGAGCAGCAGGGCGGCGGAGAGCTGGTCCTCGCCGACCGTGCGGACCTCGTCGACCAGCTCCTCGATGAGCCCGAACGGCACGTCGCCGGGCCGTCCGACCTTGATGCCGTCGGCCATCGTCACCGGGTTCCGCACGGAGACCGGGCGCCCGGCCGCCAGCGAGGGCGGATACGCGGCCGCGCCCTCCGCCTGGACGCCGACGATCCGTACGTCCGGCCTGATCGCCTTCACCGCGACCGCGATCCCGGCCGCGAGCCCGCCGCCGCCGATACCGACGACGATCGTGCCGACCTCGGGGCACTGGTCCAGGATCTCCAGGCCGACCGTGCCCTGACCGGCGATGATGTCGGGGTGGTCGAAGGGGTGGATGAACACCGCGCCGGTCTCGGCCGCGTACTCCTGGGCGGCGGCCAGCGTCTCGTCGACCACTTGGCCGTGCAGCCGTACCTCCGCGCCGTACTCGCGGGTCGCGCTGATCTTGGGCAGCGGGGCGCCCTTCGGCATGAACACCGTGGCGTGCACGCCGAGCAGCGCGGAGGCCAGGGCCACGCCCTGCGCGTGGTTCCCGGCGCTGGCCGCCACGACTCCGGCGGCGCGCTCCTCGGGCAGCAGCCCGGCGATCCGCACATAGGCGCCGCGCAGCTTGAACGAACCGGTCCGCTGGAGGTTCTCGCACTTGAGGTGCACCGGCGAGCCGGCCAGCTGGGACAGGTGCCTGCTGCTCTCCATCGCGGTCACCCGCGCCACGCCCGTGAGCATCTTCTGGGCGCCGCGTACGTCGTCGAGGGTGACGGGGCGCAAGGAGTCAGCCGTGCTGTAGCTCATGACTCAAGTCTCGCAGTTCACAGGCCAAAGGCTCGGGTGTGACCAAGCTCCGAGACCGGTTTGCGCAGCGCCGGTACGGCTCGCCCCCCGTCCGCGTACTCTGTCCCCCACACCAGCACTCTTCATGAAGTGAGCCCCCGGCCATGCCCACAACACCTGAAATGTCGATGGACATGACGACCGTCGGTGACACCGGTCTCCTCGACACGCTGCAGCACGAGGTGGCGGTGTTCGCCCGCCGTGCCGAACAGACCCGGCTCGGCGGCGTCGGGCAGGTGCGCAACTCCATGGACCGCGCCGCGTATCTGCTGCTCAACCGTCTCGACAAGGAAGGCCCCATGGGGGTCAAGGCGCTCGCCGCGAGCATGGGGATCGACTCCTCCACGGTCACCCGGCAGGTGGCTCCGCTGGTCGACACCGGTCTCGTCAAGCGCACCTCGCACCCCGAGGACGGCCGGGCCGTGGTGCTCCAGCTGTCCCCGCGCGGGCTGTCGCGGCTGGACGAAGTGCGTTCGTCGCGGCGGCAGTTGATGGCGGAGCTGACCCAGGACTGGGAGCCGGAGGAGCGCGAGGTGTTCTGCGCGCTGCTCACGCGCTTCAACAGCGCACTGTCCGCGCGGATGACCATCCAGCCGGGCTCGGACACACCGCCGGCGTCCTGACCCCGGCCGGCCCCACCGGCGTCCTGCCCCCGGTCGGTGCCCATCGGCGTACCTGAACTGCCGACCGGCGCACACCGCCGCCCTGCGCCTCCAGCCGCCGCACAGCGGCGTCCTGAACCTCCGGTCGTAACCCACCGGCGTGCTGAGCCTCCGGCCGCCGCACACCGCCGCCCTGCACCTCCGGCCGCCGCACACCGCCGTCCTGAGCCTCCGTTCGGCACCCACCGGCGTGCTGAATCCCTGGTCGGCACCGGCCCGTGGAACATCCGGCACGCGTGCGTGCTGCCCGGCTCTTGACCGTGGGGGCACCCCTGGCCTCATATGAGACCGGGCCCCGTCGTATCCGCGTCCGGTTCCCGGACGTGGTGGGGCCCCGCAGACGGGGAGGCACGGTGCGCGATCGGCAGGCATTCCAAGACGCCCGCCGGGCCCGGGAGTTCGAGGCGTTCGTCGCGGGCGCGGCAGGCCGGCTGCTGCATGCCGCGACCCTGCTGACCGCCGAGGCCCCGGACGCCAACCCGCGCGCGCGGCGCCTGCTGACCCTCGCGCTCGCGCACACGTACGCGTGCTGGGGCCGGCTGCGCGGCGAGGATCCGTACGACCGCGCCCGCCAGCACCTCGCCCTGCGCTTCGCGAACTCCGCCTGGCACCAGTACGGCGGTCCGCTGAGCCGCACCCGCCCGCACCCGCACAGTGTCCTCGCCGTCCTGACGCCCCAGGAACGCCTGGTCCTGGTGCTGCGGCTGTACGAGGGGGTCGCCGAGGAGCAGACGGCGGCGCTGCTCGGCCTGGCCACGGACCGTGTGCGCATCATCTGCGACCGGGCGACCACCACCCTGCTGCACCCGCCCCCGAAGGCCTCGCCCACGGTGATGGGAGCGAAGGTGGCACCGTCGTGAACCGCGCCGAAGGCGAGGCCGCCGCCCGGCGGCTCATGGAACAGCGGCCGCCGCGGGTGCCGCCCGACCTCTACGGCGAGGTGCTGCGCCGGGGCGGCCGCCTGCTGCGCCGCAGACGCGCGGCCCGCCGCCTGCTGTGGCTGCTGCTGTGCGCGGCGGCGGTGGCCTTCACCGTCTGGGCGGCACTGGTCCGGCCGTGGGCGCAGCCGCCGTCCACGACGACTCCGCCCATCGTCGGCTGGTGAGCCGGACCTAACCGAGCGCCTGCTGGAGGTCCTCCAGCAGGTCGTCGACGTTCTCGATGCCCACGGACAGGCGCACCAGGTCGGCGGGCACCTCCAGCGCGGAACCGGCCGCCGAGGCGTGGGTCATCCGGCCCGGGTGCTCGATCAGCGACTCGACACCGCCCAGGGACTCGCCGAGGGTGAACACCTTGGCGCGGTTGCAGACCTCGACCGCGGCGTCCTCGCCACCCGTGACCTGGAAGGAGACCATGCCGCCGAAGGCCTTCATCTGCTTGGCGGCGGTCTCGTGGCCGGGGTGCTCGGGCAGGCCCGGGTAGAGGACCCGCGTCACGCGCGCGTGCCGGCTCAGCATGTCGGCGACCCTGGTGGCGTTCTCACTGTGCCGGTCCATGCGCACCGCGAGCGTCTTGGTGCCGCGCAGCACCAGCCACGAGTCGAACGGCCCGGCGACCGCGCCCATCGCGTTCTGGTGGTACGCCAGCTCCTCGCCCAGTGCCTGGTCCGACACGATCAGCGCGCCGCCGACCACGTCCGAGTGACCGCCCATGTACTTCGTCAGCGAGTGCACGACGACGTCCGCGCCGAGCGAGAGCGGCTGCTGGAGGTACGGCGTGGCGAAGGTGTTGTCGACGACGAGCCGGGCGCCCGCCTCGTGGGCGATCTGCGCGACGGCCGCGATGTCGGTGATGCCGAGCAGCGGGTTGGACGGGGTCTCCACCCAGACCGCCTTGGTCTTCGGGGTGATCGCGGCACGCACGGCCGACGGGTCGCTGGTGTCGGCGACGGACCACTCCACTCCCCACCGGGAGACGACCTTCGCGAACAGCCGGAACGTGCCGCCGTAGGCGTCGTTCGGGATGACCACGTGGTCGCCGGGGCTGAGCAGGGTGCGCAGCAGGGCGTCCTCGGCCGCGAGCCCGGACGCGAACGCGAGCCCGCGGCGTCCGCCCTCCAGCGCGGCGAGGTTCTCTTCCAGGGCGGTCCTGGTCGGGTTGGCGCTACGGCTGTACTCGTAGCCGCCGCGCAGGCCGCCGACGCCGTCCTGCTTGTAGGTCGAGACCTGGTAGATCGGCGGTACGACCGCACCGGTGAGGGGGTCCGCCGTGTTGCCCGCGTGGATGGCGAGCGTCTCGAAGTGCTGACTGATGTGCCTGTCGCTCATAGGTCATGAGCCTAGTGCTCACGTGCCTGCTCACGCGCCCCGGAGGAGCGCGGGGCTGTATCGGTGTGCGGCTCCGCCGCGTGGGCGCGGCAAGCCCCCACCGGCCCGCGGCCGCGCTCCGGCCCCACGTTGTCCACAGGCCGCGACCACCGGTTGGCCAATTGTCCGCGCTGTCTGGTTCGCTTGACGCATGGCGATTCTCTGGGCCCTGATGGCGCTGCTCCTGCTGAGCTTCGTGCTGCTCCCCGTCCTGCGGCGGCGGCGCGGCATGATCGAGCAGGTGCACCCGGGCCACCCGGACGCCGCCGACCCGGCGGACTACGGCTTCGTGCGCGAGGAGGACCTGGACATCCGGATGCCCGGCCCCGACCAGGACCTGCTCGACGTCCTCGACGTCGTGCAGCGCACCCAGGACTACCGCGCGGCCTCGCAGCTGCTCGCGGGCACGGAGGTCGCGGGCGAGCTGCGCTGGCAGCGTGTGCAGGCCTTCGCCGGCGCGGCGGCGCTGGAGCTCCAGCAGCGGCCGGGCGGGGTCAGCGAGACGCCGGGCGGGCAGTGGCTGCGGGTGTGGCGTGCCGAGCAGCCCAAGGACGCGGGCGGCGCGGCCGTGCACGCGGAGTTCCTGGTCCAGCAGGCGTGGCGGACGTCGACGCCGGGCACGGACGACTTCCGGATCATCATGGAGGAGGCCAGGGACGCCTGCGGGCAGGCGGCGCTGCTGTCCCCGGGGGACCCGGTGCCGTACGTCGTCGAGCTGTCGGTGGCGCGCGGGCTGAACTACTCGCAACCCGAGTTCGAGAAGCTGTGGCTGAAGATCCTGGACCGGGCGCCCACGCACATGGGGGCGCATCTCGCGGCCCTGCACTACTGGTGCGAGAAGTGGCACGGCTCGCGCGAGCTGGCGTACTCCTTCGCCGAGGCCGCCGCCGCACGCGCCCCGCAGGGCTCGCTGCTGGCCGCGATGCCGCTGTTCGCGGTCTTCGAGCACCTCCCCGAGGTGAACCTGGTGGCGAGCTTCTACCAGAGCGAGGTCGTCACCAAGGCGGTCCACGGCGCCCTGCACGCGGTGCACTCGGCCCGCCAGGACGACCCGATGCTCGCGCACGTCCGGCATCTGCTGGTCTTCTTCCTGGTCCGCTCCGAGCGCTGGGCGGAGGCCATGGGCGAGCTGATACGCGTCGACGGGCATGTGGGGGCCCTGCCGTGGACGCTGTCCTCGAACCCGGCCGCCGAGTTCGCCCTCTACCGCGCGCTGGCGGTGGCGGGCTACGAGGCGAACGGCGGAAGCCCGGCGTCGCTGCTCAGCTGAGGGCACCGGCCGAGATACACGTCGTGTGCCGGCTGCGGGCGAGTGGGGGGCTGGGCGCGCCCAGGCGGCGGCAGCCGCTGCCGGACCGGGCTCCGCACCCTGTGCGGGGCGCTTGAATTGCCGTCCTGACCTGCGGTACGGCATACTCCGGCATCCCCCCACGCCTGCACCACCCGCACGAAGCACCTATCCACTTCCGTCCGCTTCTGTGCGATCCCGTTCGTTTTTCATGTCGTTGTCGGCTCCCTTTTCTGGGGTCCTGTGGGGGGATCTGCCCGATGGGCGCAACTCTGCGGGCGCTGCGCGCCCTTGTCCTGCTCTGCGGTTTCTATCTGCTGGGCCTCGTTCTGCTGGCGGCGCTGGCCGCGCTCGACGTGGCCACGGTCACCTGGGCGCACGGGGCCGTCGCCGGAAAGATCGTGCTGGTCTCGGTGGTGCTGGCGATCCCGGTCGTCCGCGGCATGTTCATGCTCCGCACGCCCAAGGGCGACGGCCCGGCCGGCCTCACGGTCACGGAGGCCGCCGAGCCCCGGCTGTGGGCACTGGTGAGGGAGCTCGCGGCGGCGACGGGCACGCGCGCGCCGGACACCATCGTGCTCACCGGTGACGTCAACGCGGCGGTCAGCGAGGACCCCCGGCTGCTCGGCCTGCGCCCCGGCCCGCGCAGCCTCTACCTGGGTGTACCGCTGCTGACCGGGCTGACCGAGGCACAGCTCAAGGCCGTACTCGCCCATGAGTACGGCCACTTCACCGGCGGCGACACCCGGCTGTCGGCCCTCGTGGTACGCGGCCGGGTGCAGATCGGGCGGACCGTCGGGCACTTCCACGCGAAGGCCGACGGCAAGGAGGCCGCCGAGCATGCCCGGCAGCAGCGGGCCGCCGCCAAACGGACCGCGAAGGGCAAGAAGGCCAAGGAGATCGACACCGCCGGCGCCGGGGTCACCTACCGGCTGATGGCGGCGATCTACACGGCGTACGCGAAGCTCTACATGCGGGCCACGCTGTCGACGGCCCGCGCGCAGGAGTACGCCGCCGACCTGGCCGCCGCGCGGATCGCCGGCCGGGACGCGACCGCCTCGGCGCTGCGCGAGATCCCGGTCCTGGCCACGGCGCACGACTTCTACCTGGAGTCGTACGCCACGCTCGGCGTCACGGCCCGCCAACTGCCGCCGCGCGGCCAGTTCTTCGGCGGCTTCGGCCGGATGCTGACGGCGCGCGAGGCGGAGCTGGCGAGGCTGCGGGAGAAGCTGCCGACGGAGCCGGCGTCACCGTACGACTCGCATCCGCCGATCGCCGACCGGGTGCTGCGGATCGAGGAGCTGCCCGCCGACGGGCTCGGCCAGGACGGCGGCCCGGCGCTCGCGCTGCTCACCGACCCGGCCCGGACCCTGACCGCGCTGGAGGACGCGGTACTGACCGACGAGGTACGGCAGTTCGAGCGCGCCGGGGAGTGGGAACAGCTGCTGGGCTCCTCGATGGCCGCGGGGCTGGCCTCGCTCGACACCCCGCTGCACCGGGCGCTCGCCTTCTACACCAAGGACCGGCCGACGCTGCCCGCGCTGCTCACGGTGATCGACGACGGTCAGCTGTGGCAGCTGGCCCAGCGGCTGCCGCTGTCCGACCAGGCGGCGGCCGCGAAGGGCCGGGCGTTCCGGGAGTTCGTGCGGCCGGTGCTGCGGGACTCGTTGCAGAGCATGGTGCTGGCCGAGTTCAGCGCGAGGTCGCTGCTGCACTGGGAGTTCTCCTGGTCGCGGCCGGCGTCGGTGCGGCTGCCCGGTTCGGCGTCCGACCTCGACGGGGAGGCGGGCACGGAGGCCGCGCTGGCCGCCGCCGTGGCCGCCGCGCTGGCCGACCACCCCGACACCGCCCCGCTGCGCGCACTGCTCCCCCCGGCCCCGCAGCCGGCCTGACCCCGAAAGCGACCTTCCATGACTGTTCTGCTGTGGATCCTGGGCATCCTCGCCGTCCCCACGCTGCTCTTCGTGCTGTGGCTGGCCGGGGTGTTCCTCAAGGAGTTCTTCTCCTCGAACCCGTCCGGATCCGATACCGGGTCCGACAGCGAGGAGGGCCTGGGCGCCCAGGCCGCCGAGAAGGCCGGCCTGCTGCCCGCCGAGCGGCAGAACACGGAGCTCTCAGGGCCGCTGCCCACCGAGTGGGCGGCGGCGCTGACGGCCGTGCCCGGTGGTGACTGGCGGGCCGGCGCCGCCCTGCTGGAGGCCATCGGCCGGGACTGGGAGCGTCGGTCGGCCGTCGCCTACCTGCTGGCCGAGCGCGCCGCCGAGGCGGACGACTGGCTGCTGGCCTGGGAGAAGGAGCGCCCCGAGGATCCGGACGCGGCGGTGGTACGGGCGCGCAGCACGGTGATCCTCGCCTGGGAACTGCGGGGTGCGAAGCGGGCTCGGCACACGACGGAGGAGCAGTTCGCGGCGTTCCACCGCACACTGCGGTCGGCTCGTGAGGAGATCGCGCGGGCCGCTGCCCTCAACCCCGACGACCCGACGCCGTACATCGCCGAGATATGGGTCGCGCTCGGCCTGGGCTACCCGCACTCCGAGATGGACAGGCTGTGGACGGAGATCACCGCGCGGGCGCCGTACCACTTCGAGGCGCACTTCTCGGCCCTGCAGTTCTGGTGCGCGAAGTGGCGTGGCTCGCAGCGGCTGGCCGCCGACTTCGCCGAGCGGGCGGCGGCCGGGGCCCCGTTGGGCAGCCTGCTGACGGCCCTGCCGCTGATAGCCCACTTCGAGCACGACGAGTCCGAGGACACCGCGGCCGACAACACCCCGGAGATGGTGGCGAGGGTGGACGCGGGCCTCACCGACGCGGCGGCGGCCGACCCGGCCCACCCGCGCCTGCCGGAGCTGCGTCACCTCCTTGCCTTCTACCTCCACCTCCAGGACCGGGACGAGGCGGCGCTTGAGCAGTTCAGGCTGGTCGACGGGTATGTGAACGCGTTGCCGTGGCGTTATCGGGGCGACCCGGCGGCGTACTACTGCCGGGTCCGGAACACGACGGCGAAGCTGGTCGCGGAGGCGGCCGCGGGGCCGGCGTAAGCGGAATCCGGACGGCACCCCGGCATGTTGTGAGGGGTGCCGTCGCGGGGTGGATGCGTGGCCAATGCGGCCCATGCGGCCCCGGACCGCCGGGACAGCCGGGACCGACGGCCCTGTCCCCCAGACCACAGGGAGATCCCATGTTCTTCGGCCGCACGCCGCAGCTGCCCACCGCCGAGCAGGCGCTCAAGGGCCGGCCCGCGCCCGCGTTCGAGGTCCCCGACCGCCACACCGTCCTGGGCAATCCTCTCCTCGGCCCCTACCCCGAGGGCCTGGAGGTCGCCGACTTCGGGCTCGGCTGCTTCTGGGGCGCCGAGCGAAAGTTCTGGCAGCTCCCGGCGGGCGTGTGGACCACGCTCGTCGGCTACCAGGGCGGCCACACCGAGAACCCCGTGTACGAGGAGGTCTGCTCGGGCCTCACCGGCCACACCGAGGCGGTGCGTGTGGTCTACGACCCGAAGCTGATCTCGTACGACCGCCTGCTGAAGACCTTCTGGGAATCCCACAACCCCACGCAGGGCTTCCGCCAGGGCAACGACGTCGGCACGCAGTACCGCTCGGCGATCTACCCCCACACGCCCGAGCAGGCGACGACGGCCGAGGCGAGCCGCAAGGCCTACCAGAAGGTCCTCACCGGCTCCGGCTACCGCACGATCACCACAGAGATCCTCCCCGCCGAAGGCCGCCCCTTCTACCCGGCCGAGGCGTACCACCAGCAGTACCTCGACAGGAACCCGGGCGGGTACTGCGGGCTGGGCGGGACGGGGGTCAAGCTGAGTGACCCGTCCGGGACGAACTGGGGGGCGTCCTGCCCCACCGGCGTCGAGCCCGCCCCGGTGGACGGGGACAGGTAGGCCGTCTCGCCCACCGGGAATCACGTCGCTCACCACGGGGGCGGCGGACCGACGCGGCGAGGCAGGGCGCCGACAGCGCTCTTCCCGGCCCTCATTTCGGTCACACCCATGCCACCCCTGGGGATCCCGCGGTCTGCCTGGAGGCCGTCCGGGTTCGTCACGTGGCGCCGCGGAGAGAACAATGGGACCCCCGCGCCGTGTGAGGTGATGGTGATGCCTGCTTGGCACCTGCGTGAATATCGCGAAGACGATCTTGACCAGGCTATCGACATCTGGGATCAGAGCCGCCGGGCCGACGAGGACCAGGTGTTCGCGGTTTCCGAGGTCATGACGGCGGCCAAGGCCGGACAGCCGGCGGTCGTCGCGGTTGTCGGCGATGAACTGGTCGGCATGGCCGTGGCACAGGCGTACGAAAAGCGGGGGTGGATCCTCCTGGTGGCGCTCGCCTCCCGCTGGCGCGAGCGCGGAATCGGGAGCGCCCTGCTCTCCGATCTCGAGCGGCGCCTGCGGGCACTGGGCGTGCGCCACATCAGCGCGCTGCTGCCCGCCGACGCGGCGGGGACAAAGGCTCTGGAGAACTCCGGCTATCGATTCCGCGACGGGCTCACCTACTACGAGAAACTCGAACCCGTCGAGACCGCCAACGCGGAGGTCCTCGCAGCGCTGGGCGGGCGCATGCTGCCCGAGGGTCTCTGGAACGCCATGGCCGGCATGGAGCAGGAGAAGCAGGTCGTCGAACGCCGGGTCGTGCTCCCGCTGACCGAACCGGCGCTGGCAGACCGTTACGGCGTAGTCCCGCCCAAGGCGATCATCCTGTTCGGCCCGCCGGGTACCGGAAAGACCAGTTTCGCCAAAGCGGTCGCCTCACGGCTCGGCTGGCCGTTCGTGGAACTCTTCCCCTCACGGCTCGCGGCCGACACGAGCGAGGGCCTGGCCGTGGCACTGCGGGAGGTCTTCGCGGACCTGGCGGAACTGGACTCGGTCCTCCTCTTCATCGACGAGGTCGAGGAGATCGCCGGTGCGCGCTCCGGAAAGGCGGTCGATCCCGGGCACGGCGTGACGAACGAGCTGCTCAAGCTCATCCCGATCTTCCGCGAGCACGACGCGCGGCTGCTGGCCTGTGCCACCAACTCGGTTCGCTCTCTCGACGCGGCGTTCCTGCGGCCGGGCCGGTTCGACTACGTCATCCCCATCGGCCCGCCGGACGCGACCGCCCGCGCGGCGATCTGGAGCCGTTATCTCAGGGCCTCCGCCGACTCGGTGGATATCACCCAACTCGTCCGGGCGAGCGAGCTGTTCACCCCGGCCGACATCGAATTCGCCGCCCGCAAGGGCGCACAGGCGGCATTCGAGCGCGAAGTCACCCATCGGCAAGGCCGACCGGCCACGACCGAGGACTACATGACCGCCATCGCCGACACGCGACCGACACTCACCGCACAGGCCATCAAGGAGTTCGCGGAGGACATCGACAAGTACCGCCGACTCTGACACGGAGCCCACGCCCGGCCGACGTCGACAGCGGCGGCCTCCCACTCCGGCCCGTCCTTCATGTGCCCGACGGGCCTCACGCCGACTCCTGCGGATGACTGATCGCTTGCCGATGTCCGTGTTCGTTGATCGCCACATCGGTGAGTTCAGCTTCGGGAAGCACTTGGAGCCCATCCGAACACGGCCGGACATGCATTGGCCTGGACGGCTCGTACGGCGGTTACGTCACGTATCTCTACGGCTACGGCACCGGAACCCGCGACGGTGCGCCATTCGGCGAGCCGCAGCGGCCCTGGCGCTGGTAACCGGCACGGACGATGCTGCGGCGACTGCACTCGTCCCAGTGGACGGTCGTCGAAATTCAGTGGCCGCCCTGAACCGGCCCACCTCACGCTGTGCACCATGGAACAACCGCTACGCACGATTCGTGCGGCCTACACCGAGTCCACGATCACCGTCTACCAGGCGTACTCCCCGGAGATCGGCCTGCCCGCCGTCCGCGAGGGCCGGTTCCCCGGCGGGTGGAAGCGGGACCGGATGACGTGGATCATCAAGCCGCGTTCACAGCCTTTTCCCCGGAGTGACTGCCCCGCTGAGCTGCCGGGCGCGCTGCTCCAGTTCGAGTCAAGGTTCACCCGCTGATCCAGTACTCAAGGCAAGATCGGAAGGCCGGCCCGACGGCGGGTCGCTTGCGGCCCTGTGGTTCAGTCGATGTCGTCGCCGCGCTTCGGCTCGGAGAGCCTGTCCTGCCGAGCCGGTCGTGCCGGCGGGACCGGCTGGGTACCGTTCTTGGCGACCGGCTGGAAGTAGTGGTCCAGCGCCCAGGCGGCCACGTGGGCGCCGGCCCGGCAGCCGGCCACGTCCGCCGTCCGGGAGTGGACGCCGCCCCACACACGGGCGTCGACGACGTCCCGGTTGAGGTCGTCGGCGGACCCGTAGAACCGCGTGGTGCCGGTGACCTCGGAGGGGAGGTAGAGGTCGATGTGCGAGGTGCCGAGAACTCCGGTCAGGGCGCGTGCCACGGCGGCGGCGACGGTCGTATGGCCGGCGATGTAGTCCGGGTGTGGCGGGGTGAGGAGCAGCGGCTCCCAGGCCGGGTCTGCCGTCGTCGCGGGGTTGCCGTCGGTGTCGGCGAGGCGGATGGCGGTGATCGGCCGCCAAGTGCCGTAGTGGAGCTTGGCGTCCCATGCGGTGACGACGGCGTCGTTCGCCGACGCGTTCACTGCGGCGAACAGCCGGGCCGTCTCGGCGATGCCGAACCGGTGCCGGGCGGCGTGGTCTCGTACGGCTGTCTGGACCTGTTCGACCAGGTTGCCGCTGAAGAAGAGCGCGGTCTCGGTCTGCTGCGCGCTCCGGCCCGAGCCGGTCTTCCCGCCCAGGGTCTTCAGCTCCTGGACATCCTCGGCGTAAGCGGCCGAGGAGATGGCGGGTGGTCCGCCGGGGCGGAACTGCTGCGGGGAGGTGAGCAGGAGGGGGCGGAGCCTCGCGAGCCAGGTGTCGACGAAGGGCTGGAACGCGGGCGGAGTGGGCCGCCAGACCCCCGGTGCCGGGGAAGCGGTGAAAGGAACGTCCGCGAACCGTCCGTCCCCTTCCCGGAGTTCGATGATGCGGGCGGCGGCGCGCTTTCCGTAGTCGACGCCCCGGTCTCTGGCCTGACCGGCCGGAAGAGCGGCGAGCGAGTCCGCGTAGGCGGTGTCGAGCCGCTCCTTGAAGGTGGGGAAGTAGGTGACCAGCACGTCGTGGGCCGCAGTGGCGGCGGCCGCCGCGGAGGATGCCCTGGCCGGACCGCGCTCGTGCCATTTGTACAGGGCGTAGCCGCCTTCGATCCCCACCACGGCGTTGTACACGGCGACGGAGACGAACCCCTCCCAGATCGCTGCCTGCCCAGATGGGCGTGGGCCGAGACTCGCCTTGATCGTGTCGGTGGCGACGGCGTTCCACTCGCGGACCACGGCTGCCGGGTCCGCCGCGGTCCGCGTGTCCGCGTCGGGCGGACTTGTCGCGGCGGTGAGCGTCACGAGGGCGATGGCCGCGACGGCGCAGATGAATCCCCGGGCACGTGAACGCGGAGGAACGGGAAGAGGGGGCTCTTGGTACACAGCGTCCTCCATGGAGTCGAGTGCCCAAGGCTTAGCAACGGCCCACTGCGCGAGCAAGACAACTCGCCGCGAACCGGACAGGCCCAGGGCGCCCTCGAACGCCTCACCGCCCGCTACAAGGAGATCGCCGCCGGACGGACCCTGCGCCCGCCTCCCGCCCCGGCGAACCGCGCTGCAAGGGGCAGGGGCGCGAACCTGCTCCCCGCCTCGACTCCGAAGGCGACCAGGTGCTCCCGCTCGCCTTCGACATACGGTGCAGTCGAAGGCCGTGTGCCGAGGAGCTGCGCGCTGCCGTAGGAGGTCCCCCGACCGTTGGACGTGCGCCGGGTGCCGGGTCGGTGGGTTGGTGTCAAGGGTCCCTGAGCAAGGCTTGACGTGGGTCATCAAGCCGCGTTGACAGACCCTTGCCCGTCGCCGTCGCCGAGGACCGGAGGCGTGCGGACGGGCCATGCCATGCTGCCCGGTAGCTGCCTCCGACCGTGCGTTAGCCTCTCGATCCATGTCTGACCTGCCGGATTACACCAGTGCGACCATCGACGCGATAGTCGATCACGTCGGCCGCTCGACGCTTCCCTTCCAGCGAGCTCACCGGGAGGAGCAACACGCGACGGCCTTCTGGTTCAACGAACTCGTGGAGACGACCTCCGAAGGCGAGGTCATCCGGCAGTACCTCGTGACCGCGAGTGAGCCGGCACGAGTCGACTTGGCCGAGTTCACCCTGCGCCCTGCACTGTGCGCACCCGTGATGAGTGCCGAGAAGCTGATGATGCTCGATTTCGCGGAGGGGTGGACTCATCTCGGCGACCTGGGGGTGGCGGTCATGGCCTCCACCGGGCTGCATGCGCACGGCGCCCGTAAGGGCTGGCACTGGACGACCGACGAGATAACCGACGGCATCGCGGCCACGGAACAGGACATCGCCGGCCTCGGTGAGTCGCCGGTCCCGGCCTATCTGCTGGGACACGTCAACGACGGGGACGGTTCCCGAGAGCAGGCTGTCGTCGTCGGCCGGATCACCCGCGCAGTCGACGGCGGCATCCAGTGGATCGGAGATCTGCCACAAGGGTGCGTGGGCGCACCGGTGTTCATCGGCGCGCCCCTCGGCGAGAACAGTTTCAAACTCGTCTGCGTCGGAGTCGCGCTCCCCGCCGACGACCATCACACCGTTGCCCCCTTCGACCGTATCCGTGCCGCTTTGAGGGCCTTCTCGCCGGGCAGCACGTCAGCCCCCGATGGGGCCGGAACCGGTCCGCGAACAGCCGGGCAGAAGCAGCGCTGGTGGCGGCGACGCGGCTGACGCCGCACAGCACACCGGGCCACGACCAGCCTGGACACCGACGGAGGGAAAGGGTTGTGAACACGGCTTGATCTGGATCAAGCCGTCGTTCCTGTGGATGATGTACCGCTGCGGCTGGGGCGGCAAAGCGGGGCAGGAAACCGTCCTCGCTGTCGAGATCAGCCGTGACGGCTTCGAGTGGGCGCTGCGCTACGCGTGCCTGTCGGGTTACGCCGCCGGGGTGCACCCCGGCCGAGCCGCCTGGCAACGTCAGCTGAAGCGCGCGCCTGCTCGCGTGCAGTGGGACCCCGAACGGGACCTGCGCCTCCAGCCCCTGCCCTACCGGTCCCTGCAGCTGGGTCTCTCCGGTGAAGCCGTGCGACGCTACGCGGACGAGTGGACGGTCGCCATGCGCGACGTGACCCCACTCGCCCACGAGATCCACGCCCTCGTCAGTGCTGGTGACCTGACCTCCGCGACCCGGCTGCTGCCACAGGAACGCCCTTATCCCGCTGAAGACGCGTCTCTCGCCCACCTCCTGGAATGACGGGCCGGCTCGCCCGGCAGCCGACCGCGGCCGATGGGTCACACGGCAGCACAGGGCCGCCGGCACCGGGGTGTCGTGCCCGATTGGCATTGCCCCGACCCGAGGCTGATCAAGAAGTGGCCGGTCCGGCATCCGGGCGAGCAGCCCAGTTGTGCCATCGAAACACCGTCTGAAGGTCGTACGAGGGAAGTTCGGGCCATGTTCAGCCGCGACCGCGTCAGCATCACAGCCGGCGTGTACGTCGGCCGTATGCCCGAGCGCGCGATGGCCTCAGGTACGTCCGCCTCGGTGGCGCGGGCCTGAGCACAGAACTGGACCAGGAACGCGGCTTGATGACCCACGTCATGCCGTCCCGCTTCCATGCGCCGGGGAAAACGGTCCTCGCGGACAGCGGACAGGCCGATCTCCGGGGAGTACGCCTGGTAGACGGTGATCGTGGACTCGGTGACGGTGACCGACGGCCCGTTCGGGTGGCCACTGGTTTTCGGCAGGTCGGCCCGGGTTCCGGCGAGCCCGTGCTGCCGTGTAGATCTTCGTCGCTGGACGACGCGAGGACAGCCGCCGGGCGCTGGTGCGCCTGTGGCACTGGGGCCCGGGCGAGCCCGGCGGTGACGCCGGACGCCGCGCGCGGACCGGGGTTCAGGCCGGTCGTCAGGCTCTCAGCCGCTCCCGGTCCCCCATCACCACGACGGGGTGCAGGCGGGGATCGAGGGTGTGCAGCAGGGTCTTCATGCCGGACTCGGGAACGGTGACACAGGCAGACGTGCCGTCGCCGTGGTCCAGGTGCAGCCATATGCCGCCGCCCTTCTCCACTCCCTGGGGACGGTTCCAGTCGAACGGCGGGACACCCGTGAACCGGTTGTAGTCGATGGCGATGACGTAGTCGAAGTCGTGGGCGTGGTCTTCGCCGTCCTCGATCATGGACGCGAAGGCGTTGTCGTCGTACCAGTAGCGCAAGCGGCTGCCCGGATCCTCGAGGGACCCGCCCGCATCCGTCAGGGAGAACGCGCCGACGGGACTGCGCTCGTCGTCCATGTGATGGTCGGTCGTCCAGCCCAGCCTGCCGTTGTGCGCGGGCCAACTTCCCTTGCGTTTCCAGGCGGTGCCCTGTTTCTCGTAGAGCACGACGGTGCTCTCGGCGGAGTCCGGGCCGTCGCCGTAGACGACCACGGCCTGGTGGGCGTCGGCCGGCACGCGCTTCCACATGCGGTTTCCGACACCCGGAACGCGCGGGCCCGCTTCCGGGCCGGGGGAGCCGGACGCAGCCGGGTTGTTGACGCCCGGGGCACCGACGCGACTCCTGTGCCCGCCTGCTCCGGCGCACGCCGCGGTACCGGCCAGCAGGACACCGCAGGCAAGAGCCGCGGATATGGCATGGCGTGCGCCGCCGCGCCGCGCCGGCAGAGGACGGGGTCGTATGACAGTAGATGTCCGCATGACCAGGATCCTGTGGCGGGATGGCCCCGGCACGCATCCCGGACACGGCATCCGGCCTAGCGGCCACGCTGAGCCCGGCAGCTTCGCCCCTGGGCGACGTGCGTGCCAGGTGAAACGCCGGGACCGACACGACCTCGGCGTACGCGCTGGGAGTACCCGCTCGCCGCCCGCGGGAACAGCGGCCCCGGATGCCGGGCCAACTGCTACTTGATCAGCCCGGCACCTCACCGCAGCCGGATGCGTTCACGCACATAGGCCCGGCGTGCCGAGCGTCGGCCGGTCGGCCTCCGCCCCGCGCGCCGGGCCGTCTCGTGGTCAGCTCTCCGTGCGGGCCGGGAGTCGCCAGCCCGGGCGCGGGAAGTGGCAGGTGTAGCCGTCCGGGTAGCGCTCCAGGTAGTCCTGGTGCTCGGGCTCGGCCTCCCAGAAGGGGCCGACCGGCTCCACCTCGGTGACGACCTTGCCCGGCCAGAGTCCGGAGGCGTCCACGTCCGCGATGGTGTCCTCGGCGATCCGCTTCTGCTCGTCGTCCACGTAGTAGATCGCCGAGCGGTAGCTGACGCCGATGTCGTTGCCCTGGCGGTTCTTGGTGCTCGGGTCGTGGATCTGGAAGAAGAACTCCAGGATCGCGCGGTAGTCGGTCTTCTCGGGGTCGAAGAGGATCTCTATGGCCTCCGCGTGCGTGCCGTGGTTGCGGTATGTCGCGTTCGGCACGTCACCCCCGGTGTATCCGACCCGGGTCCCCGTCACGCCCGGGAGCCGGCGGATCAGGTCCTGCATCCCCCAGAAGCATCCGCCCGCCAGCACGGCCCTCTGCGTCTGCGCAGCCATTACGGACCCTCCAATTTCTGTCAGCTCGGTCACTCGGGCTGTTCGGCTCGCACATCACCGGCGTCCCGCGCCCACTCCCCACAACGCGCGAGGGCCCCGGGCGATTCCGCACCCGCCCGACCGGCCTCGCGGGCTCCGTCCGCTTGACGCGTTCGGGACGGACCAGGGGCATCCGGCCCGGCGGGTGCCGACGCACGGGATCAGAATCGTGCCCATGGGAGCAGTCATGACCGCCTCCTCCGCGGAAGCTGGTTCTGCTTTCCGGCCGCCCCCCTCCCCCCCGTGCCCCTTTGATCATCGTCGTCCGTGTCGTGCCGCCGTTCGACGCCCTGTGGGCCGCCGGGGGCCGATCGGCCGTCCGGACCGACTACCCCAGCGCTGATGCCCTGCGTGACGGGTTCGGGCCGCTCTGCCCGTGCGGCAAGGCGAGGGCGGGGGTGCGGGCCGTGTTCTCGCCGCGCCGGGAATTGGGTTGCGTCCGCCTGTGCCGGCGGGCTGAATGGCCCGTATGGCCGACATTCATGGCTCCTACGACGAGCTGTTCGCCGCTGTGCCCACCATGCTCTCCGGACTGCTGGACGAGGGGGATGCGGGAGGTGCCGTCGCCGTCTTCGTGGACGGGGAGGCCGTGGTCGACGTGTGGGGCGGGTTCGCCGACGCGGGCCGGATTGTGCCGTGGGAGCGGGACACGATCGTCAACGTGTTCTCCGTGACCAAGACGATGACCGCGCTGTGCGCGCTCGTCCTGATCGACCGGGGTGAGCTGGATCCCGACGCGCCGGTCGCCCGGTACTGGCCGGAGTTCGCCGCGGCGGGGAAGGAGCGCGTGCTCGTACGGCATCTGCTCTCGCACACCGCCGGGCTGCCCGACTGGGAGGGGCCGACAGAGGAGTTGTACGACTGGACGTCGGCCACGGCCCGGCTCGCCGGGACGGCTCCGCAGTGGGAGCCGGGTACGGCGGCCGGGTATCACTCGCTCACCCAGGGGTTCCTCGTGGGTGAGGTGGTGCGCCGGATCACCGGGCGGAGCCTGGGCGAGTTCTTCGCCGCCGAGGTGGCCGGGCCGCTGGGTGCCGACTTCCATATCGGGCTGGGTGCCGAGCACGACCGGCGGGTGGCGCTCACCGTGCCGCCGCCGGGCAAGGACGAGGACTACGCGGCCGCCGCACGGGACAGCGACGCGAAACGCGCCGGCGTCGCCACCCTGCGCGTCCGGGACGGCAACAGCATCGCCTGGCGGCGCGCCCAGATCCCCGCGGCCAGCGGCTTCGGCAACGCCCGAGCCATCGCCCTCGTGCAGTCCCTGCTCGCCTGCGGCGGAACCGTCGGCGGGGTGCGGGTGCTGTCGCCGGCGGGGTGCGAACGGGCCCGGGAGGTGCAGTTCGACGGTGACGACCGGGTCCTGGGCATGCCCTCCCGGTACGGCCTGGGCTACGGCCTCTTCGGGAGCGCCCTCGGCTGGGGCGGCTGGGGCGGCGCACTGGTCTGGGTCGACCCGGACGAGCGGATGGCGATCGCCTACGTGACGAACCAGATGCGCGAACCGGCGACCGACAACCGGGCCATCGAGCTGGTCATGGCCGCGCAGGACGGGCTGAAGGGCCTGCGCGGATGACCGCGTCGCACCGCCGTCACGGCGAACCCCGGGCCCTGACCGGCGGGGTCTTTCTCGTCGGTGGGGGCTGGGACGCGCCCGAGGTGTACGAACCGCTGCTGCGGGCCGCGGGTGCGGGCGGCCGTCGTATCGGGTGCCTGATCGTCGACGAGGGGGACGGCGAGGAGCAGTTCGCGCGGTACGCGGGGGCGTTGCGGGCCGCCGGGCGGTGCGTTCCGGTGCCGATGCTCGTGCCGGTCGGTGGGCGATTCGAACCCGGGTCGTTGAAGGACGGGCTGGACGGGGTGCTGGTGTGCGGTGGGCTCACGCCCGCCTATCAGGACGCGTTCGCGGGCTGTCTGGAACTGCTGCCCGACGTGCTCGCCGAGCACGGCATCCCCTACGCCGGATTCTCCGCGGGCGCCGCTCTCGCCGCCCGGCGGGCCGTGGTCGGCGGCTGGCTGGTGGACGGCGTGCCGGTCTGTCCGCCGGACACCGCCGAGGACCTGGACGGGGTCGAGGTCCGGCCGGGCCTCGGCCTGGTGCCCTTCGCGGTGGACGTGCACGCGGCACAGTGGGGGACGCTGGCCAGGCTGGTCGCGGCCGTGTCGCACGGCTGGGTGCCGTACGGCGTCGCGATCGACGAGAACACCGTGCTGACGGTGACGGACGAGCGGGGCCTGGTCGGCGGGCGTGGGCGCGTGCATGTCGTACGGCCGTCCGGTGGTGACGGGGCGGGTGCGGTCGTACGGTCGTACGCGCCCGGGGAGTCCGTGCCGCTGGGTCAGCCGCCGCTGCCGTAGGGCCGGGTGAGGATTTCCAGGCGGTGGCCGTTGGGGTCGTCGAAGTAGGTGCCGCGGCCGCCGTCGTTGGTGTTGATCTCGCCGGGGCGGCTGTGGGACGGGTCGGCCCAGTAGGTGAGGCCGGTGGCCCGGACGCGGGTGAAGATCTCGTCGAAGTCGTCCTCGGAGACCAGGAACGCGTAGTGCTGCGGCGGGATGTTCCCGGGGCTCTCCAGGTAGTCGAGGGTGACGCCGTTCGGCAGGGCGACCGGGACGAACGGGCCGTATTCCGGGCTGACTTCAAGTCCGAGGATGTCGGCGAGGAACCTTGCCGACGCGTGCTTGTCGTGTGCGGCGACGATGGTGTGGTTCAGGTTCACGGTCATCGTGGGACCTCCTCCTGTCCAACGTACTCCCGGCACCAGTTAAGGTAAGGCTTGCCTTAGCCACCGATCGGGAGACCTGGTTGTGCGTGCGTCGAGAATGAAGGCCGTCCTGGCCGTGTCCGCCGTGTCCGTGGTGGGCGGCCTGCTGGCCGGCTGCGGCTCCTCCGCCACTGACAACGATGCCGGTACGTCGCATGCCGACGGAACCGTCAACAAGGTCGCCGGTGCCTCCGAAGGCCCCTCCGCCGCGCCGAGCGCCCTCGCCGACGGCATGGGCTCGGACACCGAGACCGACGGCCTCTTCCCGCGCACGGTCACGCACTTCGAGGGCCGGACCACCATCAAGGCGCGGCCGCAGCGGATCGCCGTGCTCTCCACCGGGCAGCTCGACGACCTGCTCACCCTCGGCATCGTCCCGACCGCCGGCACCCGCGCCGAGAACGCCGGGCTCGTCCCCGACTACCTGGCCGACGCCTTCCCGCAGGACAAGAAGAAGCTCGCCGCGATGACCGACGTGGGCACCCGCAACGCGCCCAACCTGGAGTCGCTGGCGGCCGCCAAGCCCGACCTGATCCTGGTCAACGACTCGCTCGGCGACTTCTACCCCCAGCTGTCGAAGATCGCGCCCACCGTGGTCACCGCGGGCCAGGGCGTCAACTGGAAGCGCGACCTGCTGCTGGTCGGGGACGCCGTCGGCAAGGGACAGGAGGCGCGGGAACTCCTCGACGACATCGTCGGCAACGCGAAGAAGAGCGGCACCGCTCTCGACCCGTCCACCACCGTGTCCATGGTCCGCTTCACGCCCGACCGCACCCGGATGTTCGGCGTCTCCTCCTTCACCGGCTCGATAGCCGTCGACATGGGGCTCTCCCGCCCCAAGTCCCAGCAGTTCAACGCCATTTCGCAGGACATCAGCGCCGAGAAGGTCGATGTCGCCGACGGTGACTGGATCTTCTACTCCGTGCAGGGCGACGCCGCCAGGACCGACGCGGGTGGGGGCACCCCCTCTGGGGGAACGCTGGCCGGGCCGCTGTGGAAGTCCATGAAGGCGGTCAAGGCCGGTCACACCGTGCAGGTCGACGACGACCCCTGGTACCTCAACGCCGGTCCCACGGCCGCGCGTCTGGTCGTACGACAGCTCGCCGAACGCCTCCGGTAAGTGCGCCGCGCCCTCGTCTGGCCGACGGCCGCCCTCGTGGTGGCCGTCGTCGCCGTACTCAGCCTCGCCGTCGGCACCCGTGCGGTACCGCCGGCGACGGTGTTCGACGCCCTGCTGCACGGCGGGAACTCACCCGACGCGCTCGTGGTGCGCTCCCTCCGGCTGCCCCGCACCGAGATCGGCCTCACCGCGGGCGCCGCGCTCGGTCTCGCCGGCGCCGCGCTCCAGGCGGTCACCCGCAACCCGCTCGCCGACCCCGGGATCCTCGGGCTGAGCCAGGGCGCGGCGGCGGGGGTCGTGCTCGCCATCGTCCTCGGCGGCTCCGCGTACGGCTTCGGGGCGTACGTCTGGTACGCCTTCACCGGCGCCGTCCTCGCCGCGTGCCTGGTGTACGGGATCGCCTCGCGCGGGCGGGGCGGGGCGTCGCCGGTGAAGCTGGCGCTGGCCGGTACGGCGCTGTCCGCGATGACCGCGGGGGCCACGACGGTCGTCCTCACCTCCAGCTCCGCCACGCTGGACGAGTTCCGGTTCTGGCAGGTGGGGGCGCTCAGCGGGCGGGACCCGGGGTCGGTCGTACGGATGCTGCCGTTCCTGGCGGTGGGGGCGGGGCTGGTGCTGGCCTGTGCCAGGGGGCTCGACGCGCTGGCGCTGGGCGACGAGACGGCTCGGGCGCTGGGGCATCGGGTGCATGTCGTACGGGGGTGTGCGGCGCTGGGGGCCACGCTGCTGACCGCCTCCGCGGTGGCGGCGGCCGGGCCGATCGCGTTCGTGGGGCTGGTGGTGCCGCATCTGGCACGGCGGGTGGTGCGGTCCGGGGGTTATGCGCGCGTGCTGCCGCTGTCGGGGCTGCTGGGGGCGGGGTTGTTGCTCGCCGCGGACGTCCTGGGCCGGGTGGTCCGTGCTCCGGCGGAGGTGCCGGCCGGGGTGATGACGGCGCTGGTGGGGGTGCCGGTGCTGGTGGGGCTGGTACGGAGGAAAGGGGCCGTGGCGTGAAGTGGGCCCGGGGGCGGGGGGTTTCGCTTACCGGCGCTGGCAGGGTGCCGCCCGCGGCTATGACGGGCCCCGTAAGGGGCGCGGGGCTGTGCCGAATTGCGGCTCCGCCGCGGGGCGCGACGAGCCCCCACCGGCCCGCGGTCATGGTGCTACGGCCGGACCCCCGTTTTTCCCTTCTCTTCCATCGGCGGTCAATGATCGTCGCCCTCGCCCTGCTCCTGGGCCTCCTCCTCGCCATGGCCGCCTCCGCCTCCCTCGGCCGGACCTACATCCCCCCGGCCGACGTCTGGCACACCATCCGCGGTGACCGGACCCCCTACGACCTGGTCGTAGGCGAGCTGCGGGTCCCCCGGATCGTGCTCGGCGCCCTCGTCGGTGTCTGCCTTGGGCTCGCCGGGGCGCTCGTGCAGACCGTCACCCGGAACCCGCTCGCCAGCCCGGACGTCATCGGCGTCGGGCACGGCGCCGCCGCCGCGACCGTGCTCGCGCTGGCCACCGGAGCCGTCGCCGCGCCCGGCGCGATGCCGCTCGTGGCCGTCGGCGGCGGACTGGCCGCCGCCGCTCTCGTGTACGCCCTCGCCTGGCGGCACGGCATGCAGCCCAGCCGCTTCGTGCTCACCGGTGTGGGCATCGGCGTCGCGCTGTCCGCCGTCGTCCAGCTGTATCTCACCGACAGCGAGCTGGACGCGGCCGAGCAGGTCAAGCTGTGGCTGACGGGCAGTCTGAACGGGCGCGGGTGGGACCAGGCCGGCCCACTCGCCGTCGTACTCGTCCTCGCCCTGCCGGGGCTGGTGTGGGCGGCGCGGGCCGCGCGGCCCCTCGGTCTCGACCCCGACACCGCCGCCGCCCTCGGCCTGCCCGTCGACCGGGCCCGCCTCGGCCTCACGCTCCTCGGCGTGGTGCTCGCCGCCACCGCCACCGGGGCCGCCGGGCCGATCGGGTTCGTCGCGCTGACCGCGCCGCAGCTGGCCCGGCGGCTCACCCGCACACCTCAGCTGCCGCTGGTCTGCTCGGCGCTGACGGGCGGCCTGGTGCTGGTGACCGCCGACCTGGTGGCCCGCACCCTGGTACCTCCGCTGGAGATCCCGGTGGGGGCGCTCACCTCCCTGGTCGGCGGTCCCTACCTGCTCTATCTCCTCGGCAGACGGAAGTGACCCGCAGGAGTCAGATCGTCGCCGTGTCGATCACGAAGCGGTAGCGGACGTCGCTGTTGACGACCCGCTCGTATGCCTCGTTGACCTGGTCCGCGTTGATCAGTTCGATCTCGGCGCCCAGGCTGTGCTCGGCGCAGAAGTCCAGCATCTCCTGGGTCTCCTGGATACCGCCGATGCCGGAGCTGCTGAGGGTGCGACGGTTGCCGAAGACGGAGGAGAGCAGGATGTGCACCGGCTCCTCCGGGATGCCGACGTTCACCATCGCGCCGTCGGTGCGCAGCAGCGACAGGTACGCGTCGAAGTCGAGCGGCGCCGACACCGTGTTGAGGATGATGTCGAACGTGCCCTTGAGGTCCTCGAAGGTCTTCGGGTCGCTGGTCGCCCGGTAGTCCGTGGCGCCCAGCTTCAGGCCGTCGTCCTTCTTGCGGAGCGACTGGGACAGGACGGTGACCTCCGCGCCGAGGGCGGCGGCGATCTTGACGCCCATGTGCCCCAGGCCGCCCAGCCCGACCACGGCGACCTTCTTGCCGGGACCCGCGTTCCAGTGCTTCAGGGGCGAGTACGTGGTGATGCCGGCGCACAGCAGCGGGGCGGCGACGTCGAGGGAGAGGCCGTCGGGGATGCGGACGACGTAGTTCTCGTCGACGACGATCTTCTGCGAGTAGCCGCCGTAGGTCGGCTGCCCGTCCTTGCCGACGGCGTTGTACGTCCAGGTGGGACCGCCGCCGGTGCAGTACTGCTGGAGACCGGCCTTGCAGTTGTCGCACTCGCGGCAGGAGTCGACCATGCAGCCGACGCCCACCCGGTCCCCCACCGCGTACTTGGTGACACCCGGGCCGACCTCGGAGACGACGCCCGCGATCTCGTGACCGGGCACCATCGGGAAGATCGCCGTACCCCAGCCCTCGCGGGCCTGGTGGATGTCGGAGTGACAGATACCGGCGAACTCGATGTCGATGAGGACGTCGAATTCGCCGACCGCGCGCCGCTCGATCGTGGTCCGCTCCAGCGGGGCCTTCGCGGCGGGCGCGGCGTAAGCAGCAACAGTGGTCATGAGGGGGGTTCTCCTAGGGGTGTATGCGTGCCCGGTCGCCTTCTCCCGGGTACCCGTCCAGGCTCCTCCACGCTACGTCCGCCACCCAGCCCTCGCCTCTGCGTACGTCTGGCGTGCCTACCACTGGCGGGGTCAGCTTCCCGTGCGTACGACCGGGAATACTGGAGGCATGGAAGAGCAGCCCCCGACCTCCCCCTCCCCGCCCCTGGACCGGCGTGCCGAACTCAGCGAGTTCCTGCGCACCCGGCGGGCCCGGCTGCTCCCCGGCGACGTGGGGCTGCCGGACTTCGGGCGGCACCGCAGGGTGCCGGGGCTGCGGCGCGAGGAGCTGGCCCAGCTGGCCGGGGTGTCGGTGGCGTACTACACGCGCCTCGAACAGGGCAACGGGCGGAACGTGTCGGCGGAGGTGCTGGACGCGATCGCCCGTGCGCTGCGGCTCTCCGACGCCGAGCACGCGCATCTCATGCACCTCGCCAAGGGCAAGCAGCACAAGAAGAAGGCGTCGGCGCGGCCGCAGCAGGTGCGTCCGGCGCTGGGTCAGCTGCTGGAGGCGATGGACGGGGTGCCCGCGTACATCGGGGGGCGCCGCTCGGACATCCTGGCGTGGAACGGGATGGCGGCGGCGGTCTTCGGTGACTGGTCGGAGCTGCCGGTCACGGAGCGCAACTGGGCGCGGCTGGTGTTCCTGCGGCCCGAGTACCGCGACCTCTTCGTCGAGTGGGAGCAGAAGGCGATCGACATCGTCTGCCTGTTGCGCATGGACGCGGGCTGCTTTCCCGACGACACCCGGCTGTCCGCGCTGGTCGGCGAGCTCTCGGTGAAGAGCGAGGAGTTCCGCCGACTGTGGGCGACGCACGACGTCAAGGAGAAGAGCCACGGGGTGAAGCGGCTGCACCACCCTCTGGTGGGCGAGCTGTACCTCAGCTACGAGTCGTTCCGGATGCCGGACGACCCGGACCAGTCCCTGGTCACGTATCACGCGGAGCCGGGCTCGGCGTCGGCGGAGGCGCTGCGGCTGCTGGCCAGCTGGGGCACGGACGCGACCCGGGTCGCCGCCCCCTGATCCGACCCCGGGCATGGGGAACGGCCCGCCGGAAGCCGCGCTTCCGACGGGCCGCTCGCTGTGGATCCACTCAGCGGCTACGGCTCACTTGGCGTAGTACGCGTTGTAGATCGAGACCGTCGACTTGTTGCCCTTCTTGTCGGCGATCTTGGCGTGGAACGAGATGGCCTTGCCCTTGGCCGGGTTCTTGACGGTGATCTTGCCGTGGCTGACCGTCAGCTTCTTCCAGGTCTTGCCGTAGTCGTACGACACGTAGACCGAGAGGGACTTCAGGTTGCGGCCGGCGGCCGAGCCCTCGACGGTGACCGGGAAGGTGACCTTCTTGCCCGCCTCGACGCGGCTGTCCGACCCGGTGTTGGCGCCGAAGTGGACGGTGGAGGCCGGGAGCTTGACCGGGACGCCACCGGTCGGCTTCTTCGAGCGGAAGGTCCAGCTCGCGTCGATCCGCGTGGAGGCGGCGGCGACCTTGACCGAGCGGATGACCGAGGTGGTCAGCTTGTACTCGGCGTCGGCGGACGGCACG
Source organism: Streptomyces sp. NPDC048254 (assembly GCF_043201895.1). Taxonomy (NCBI): domain Bacteria; kingdom Bacillati; phylum Actinomycetota; class Actinomycetes; order Kitasatosporales; family Streptomycetaceae; genus Streptomyces; species Streptomyces sp. NPDC048254. Next base: position 490,770 of record NZ_JBICZJ010000002.1, on the reverse strand, counting down.
GTGAAGGCTTCGCCGCCGAACAGCGGGTCCGTGTTGGAGCCCACCTTGGTGCCGTTGCGGTACAGGGTGGTGTTCACCGACCGGAAGTCGGAGGACCCGGCGTGCTTGGCGCTGTCGGAGAACAGCGGGACGAAGCCGGAGATCTGGTTGGCCTCGCGGTACAGACCGAAGTCGCTGGTCAGATGCGGGCCGAAGACCGCCCTGTTGAAGGTGTTCTGATAGCTCTTGCCCGCCTTGTAGGACTGCGGGTCGCTCGTGTAGAAGGCGTCGGCGATCGGCAGGCCCTGGGCGTCATGGCCGCTGAACTGGGTGAAGTCGAAGCCCCACAGGGCGCCGTCCACGGTGGAGACGTGGACGGTGCGGCTGCTGGGCAGCTTCTGCTCCACGGCACCGCCCATCACCATGTCCTCGCCGACGATGCCCCACGGGCTGACCGAGCCGGTCTTGCCGGGAGCGGAGCCGCCGAGGCTGTTCTTGACCGTGGCGAACTCGCCGGTCTTGAAGTGCCGGACCTTGTCGCCCTGGATCTTCTTGACCTGGGCGCTGGTGGCGACGTCGTACTCCTCGCCCGCGCCCTTGGTGAACTGGCCGCTCCAGGTCTGGGTCAGACCGCTCGCGACCTCGCCGCCCAGCGGGGCCATCCGGATCTTGTCGAAGGTGTCGAAGCCGACCCCGAACCCGATGCCCGCCGGGTCGTACATGTAGTCGATGGTCGCGAAGCCCGGCTTCGCCTGCGCGTCCGGCACGGTGATGTCGGCCGCCTTGGTGGTGCGGGCGTCGACGGTGACCGTGAGGTCATGGGTGACGCTCAGCTTGGGCTGGACCAGCCAGTCGAGACCCCCGTCGAAGGTGGTGAAGTCCTTCGCGATCCAGGCGTCGAGCAGGTACGTGCCCTTCGGCACCCGGATCGTGGTGGTCCCGGAGTCGGCCGGCACCGCGTAGGCGCGGCCGTCGCCGAGGCCCGAGTAGCCCACCAGGGCGGTGTCGTGGACACCGGTCGGATTGCCGTCGCGCCCGATGTGCTTGACGGTGACGCTGTACGACTGCACCTCACGCTGCACCGCGGCCGCCGTACGGACGGTCTGGCCGTCGCCGGTCGCCGTGACGTACGCCGAGTAGGCGCCGTCCAGGGTGCCGCCCAGCTTGGTGTTCACGGTGACGTCGACGGCGGCCGTGCCGCCCGCCGGGACGGTCACCTTGGTCGCGCCCAGCTTGAAGAAGCCGGCCGGGGCCGCCGCGCCCTTGGGGTCGGTGCCGCTCGCCGAGAGGCTGAGGGTGACGTCCTTGGTGCCGAGGTTGCGGTAGGTGAGCTGCTTGGTGACCGGGGTGTCGTCGGTGTGCGGCCACTGCTGCACACCGAAGCTCACCGACACCGGGTCGGCGACCACGGTCTGCTTGATGGCCTTGTCGACGGCGATCCGGCCCGAACCCTGCTCGAACGGCGTGTACTTGCCGCCCTTGGCGGAGCCGGTCAGCGCGGCCTTCAGCTGCTGGTAGCCCCAGTCGGGGTGCTCCTGCTTGAGGATCGCGGCGGCGCCGGCGACATGCGGGGTCGCCATCGACGTACCCGAGATGGTCAGGTAGCCGGGCGGGTTCTCGCCGACCTCCTGGTCGATGAGACTGCCCTTGGCCGCCGCCGCGGTGATGTCGACGCCGGGCGCGGTGACGTCCGGCTTGATGGTGCCCTCGGCGCTGGGGCCGGTGGAGGAGAAGTCGGCGAGCTTGTCGTTGCCGTCGACGGCGCCGACGGTGAGCGCGGCGTCCGCGCTGCCCGGCGAGCCGATGGACTCGGGACCCTCGTTGCCCGCGGCGATCGCGAACAGGATGCCCTTCTCGTTGGAGAGCTTGTTGACCTCGGCTTCGAGCGGGTCGATCTCCGGGGTGTCGTAGCCGCCCAGGCTGAGGTTGACGACATCGGCGCCCTCGGCCGCCGCCCACTCCATGCCGGCCAGGATGCCGGAGTCGTCACCGGAGCCGGTGTCGTCCAGGACCTTGCCGTTGAGGATCTTCGCACCGGGCGCGACACCGGTGTACTTGCCGTGCGACTTGGCGCCGGTGCCCGCCGCGATGGACGCGACGTGCGTGCCGTGGCCGAAGTGGTCCGAGGCGTCGGCGGCCGTGGTGAAGTTCTTGGACTCGACCACCTGGTCCTTGAGGTCCGGGTGGGTCGCGTCGACACCGGTGTCCAGGACGGCGATCTTGACGCCCTTGCCGTTGTAGCCGGCCGCCCACGCCTTGGGGGCGCCGATCTGCGGCACGGACTTGTCGAGGCTGGCCTTGCGGACGCCGTCGAGCCAGACGTGCGCGATGCCGGCGGCGGCCTTGTCCCCGTTGGTGACCGCGTCCCACAGCTCCGGCGTGTCCTTGACCGGGGTCTGCACGGCGTCGGCGTTGAGCGTCTTGAGGCTGTGCCGCAGGGTGCCCGCGTCACGGACGTCGGCCTTGGCGGCGCCGGCGGCACCCTGGTACCCGACGATGACCTTCAGGCCGTTCTTCTGGGCCTTGCGGGTCGCGGCCTTGTTCAACTCGGTGACGTCGAAGAGCCGTTGGTCCAGCTTGCCGGAGGAGACCAGCCGGACGGCGTCACCGGGGACGACGAGGGTGTGCCCGTCGACCTTGCGGATCTGGAAGGGTATGTGCTCGCGTCCCGCGGCCCGCTCCAGGCCGACGACCCGGCCCTTGGCGTCGAGGGCGACCCGGTCACCGGTGATCAGGGTGACGTGGTTCCGGCCGGCGACCGATGAAGCGGCCGCGGCGGCCGCGACGGTGCGCTGCTCCGGCTTCGCCGACGCCGGGCTGGTCATGCCTGCGGCGAGGGCGACGGCTGCCACCGTGGCCACCGTGGCCGCGGCAGCTCTTTTCACTTGTCTGCGCAAGACTCCCCCTGGGAGACGGTGTACCGGGCGAATTCCCCATTCACCCGGCCGGGGGCAGTCCCGTACGCATATACGTCAACCCCCCGGAATACGGAGTATGCCGGGGGGTGATCAGCGGGCTCAATAGATGAGAGACCGGTAAGAGATGTACAGGAGAACTGTTACGCGCCGGGGCAGACACTGTTACCCAACTGCGCGGTTGTGCGCGGGAGTTCGGTGCTAGGTGCCGTCAGCCCGTGACGCACCTCACGCGCCCGCGTTCTCCTTGACGGTGATTTTGCCCTTGCGGATGGTCGCCAGCCGGGGGGCCTTCTTCGCGATCGCGGAGTCGTGGGTGACCATGATGAAGGTCAGCCCGTGCTCCTTCCACATGCGCTCCAGTACGTCCATGATCTCGTCGCGCATGCCCTCGTCGAGGTTGCCGGTGGGCTCGTCGGCGAGCAGCACCTTGGGCTGCTTGACGAGGGCCCGGGCGATGGCGACGCGCTGCTGCTGGCCGCCGGACATCTCGCCGGGCAGGTGCCCGAGGCGTTCGCCGAGACCGACGGAGGTCAGTGCCTCGGCGGCACGCTCCCGGCGGTCCTTGGCCTTGACGCCGAGCGGGACGAGGGCGGTCTCGACGTTCTCCTGGGCGGTGAGCGTCGGGATGAGGTTGAAGGACTGGAAGACGAAGCCGATGTTCTCGCTGCGGACCCGGGTCAGCTTGGTCTCGGAGAGCTTGGCCAGGTCGGTGCCGTCCAGGACGACTTCGCCGGAGGTCGGCCGGTCCAGGCCGCCGAGCATCTGCAGGAGGGTGGACTTGCCGCCGCCGGTGGGGCCCTGGATGACCAGGCGGTCGCCGTCGGAGATGGTGAGATCGATGCCGTCGAGGGCGCGGACGGTGTCCTTGCCGCGGGAGTAGAGCTTGGTGACGTTTCTGAGTTCGTACATGGTGACTCCTGGGAGGGTTCGGGGTGGTGCGGCTTCGTCATTGGCTGCGGGTGGGTGGGGGCTGATCGCGCAGTTCCCCGCGCCCCTTACGGGGCTTACTCAGCCGCGGGCAGTCGTGCCGCTGGGGCGGCACGGGTGGGCGATGGGGGTCCCCCCGCTCGAGCGAAGCCGAGAGTGGGGGAGGCACCCTGCCGGCGCCGGAAAGCGAAACCCCGGCCCACCCCAGCCCACGTCAGCTACTCCACGCGCCGCAGCGCATCCGCAGGCCGCAGCCTCGACGCGCGCCAGCCGCCGAACGCGCCCGCGATCAGGCCGCCGGCCACCGCCAGCCCCACCGCCACCGCGATCGTCGTCACGCTGACCGGTGCCGTCAGGGCGACCTCCAGCGTCTTCGCGGCCTGCCGGCCGCCGCCGAAGCCACCGCCACCGCCGCCACCGCCGAAGCCGCCCCCGCCGCCGGGACCACCGGCGGCGTTGCCGCCACCGCCACCGCTGCCGAGGGAGGCGTCCAGGGTCGGGCTGATCTCGGTGACGACGTACGCGCCCGCCAGACCGATCGCAATACCGAGCGCGCCGCCGACCAGTCCGTTGACCATGGCCTCGCCGATGACCTGCCCGGTGACCCGGCGGGACTTCCAGCCCAGCGCCTTCAGCGTGCCGAACTCGCGGACCCGGCGGGAGACCGCCGAGGAGGTCAGCAGTCCGGCGACCAGGAACGCGGCCACGAGCACCGCGATGGACAGCCACTTGCCGACGTTGGTGGCGAGCGAGGACGCCGTGGACAGGGAGCCGGAGACGGTGTCCGCGAGGTCGGCGGAGGTGGTGACCGTCGTACCCGAGACGTTCTTCTGGATGGTCGACTTGACGGCCGAGATCTGCTTGGAGTCGGTCGCCTTGACGTAGATCGTGGTGACCTTGTTCTTCTCGTCGGCCAGCGTCTGCGCCTGCTTCAGCGGCATGTACAGGTTGGCCGCCGCGTCACCGCTGTCGGCCGTCGCGATGCCGATGATGGTGTACTTGACCTTGTTGATGGTCACGGTCGAACCGACCTTGTACTTCTTCTCCTTGGCGTACGCCGAGTCGGCGACCAGCACCTTGGCGTTCGTCTCGGTCGTCTTGAAGGTACGGCCGCTGGTGATCTTCGACGAGGTCAGCGGGCCGATCCCGGTCTGGGTGACGTCGGTGCCGTAGACCGTGTACGAGTTGACGTCGAAGTTGGCACCGCCGCCCTGGACCTCACCCTGCGGCGCGCCGTTGCCGCCGCCGTTGCCCTGGCCCTGGCCGCCCTGCTGGTTGCCGCCGGAGCCCTGGTTCTGCTGGAACTGACCCCGGGTGAACTGGCCGCTGATCTTGACCACGTTGAGGTTCAGCCCGCCGACCGCGGTAGCGACGCCCTTCTGGCCGCCGACCTTGGTGACGGTGGTGGAGGCGAGGGTGGTGAAGCCCTGCACCATGACGCGGTCACTGCTCTGCGTGCTCGACGAGCCGTTGTTCTGCGCGTCGAAGTTGAAGCGGGGCCGCTGGGAGGCGCTCGTGGTCGCCGACGCGGCCTTGGTGACGGTCATGTCCGTACCCAGGCCGTACAGCGACTGGAGGACCTTGTCCTGCGCCTTCCCCATGCCGTTGGACACGGAGTTGACCACGATGACCAGTGCGATACCCAGCGCGAGGCCGGAGGCGACGACGAGAGCCGCCTTTCTGCGGCGGCGCAGTTCGCGCCTCAGGTAGGTGAAGAACATGACCGCAAGGTAGGGACACACCGTGATGGCTCGATAAGGCCCATATAAGAGATGCATGAGAAGGCTGTCCGCGAGCGAGGAGTCGGCTCGCACTGGGCTGTCACCTGATCGGTTCCGGACGGCTTTTCAACGGCCTTCAACGCCCTGCCGTATGTCGTCCATCCTGCGGAAGTCCTCCGGACGACGGTAGGCCCGAAAGCGCACGCCGAGGTGCATGACCAGCTGGGGGAGCAGTTCGGCCCGCTTGGGATGGTGCCGGGGCACCAGTTCGAGGGCCTGGTCCAGCAGGGCGACGGCCTCGTCGATGTCCTCGGGGCGCCGGCCTGTGCGAAAGCGCGAGTCCAGCATCTGGGCGAGGTTGGCGATCCGGGTGGCCTTCCGGACGTCTCGCACGCCCCGGTCGGGCGAGAGCGCGACGGCCTCACGGGCGAGGACGATCGCCTTGTCGAGATCACGGAACTGCCAGGCGATGCTCAGGTCGTTGAGGGCGGCGGGACGTTCGGGATGGCCGACCGGCGCGGCGTCCACGGCCTCCTGGCCGAATCGGAGAGCCTCCGAGAGGTCGGTGGCACTCCTGGTGCGATAGGTGCGGTGGGTGAGCATGGAGCAGAGGTTGTGCAGCATCCCCGGTTCCGGTTCCGGCGCACGGGCCACCGCTTGACCGCCCGCCGCGACGGCCGCGTCGAGATCCTTCAGGTCGTCGCCGGCCCGATAGCGCATCAGCAACTCGATGGCCAGCCCTTCGAAGAGGGTGGCCATGTGCCGCGATTCGACGCCCTTCGCGGTGCCTACGCCGATGGCTTCGTGGTGGACCGCGATGGCGTCGTCGAGGTCGCCGGCGGCGCCTTTCAGCAAGCCGCGGTGCGCGAGAGCCAGACCCAGGTGGTGCAGGCAGGAGAAGAGGTGATCGTCCGCTTCCTCGGCGGCGCTTCGGGCGCGCGTCCCGAGCTCGACCGCCTCCCCCGCATCGGCCTCCGAGCCCGTGGCCTCGGATCGGGTCCGCAGCGTGGCGCTGAGGAAGTCGAGGTCCCTGGCGTAGGACACGGTTCCCGGTTCGCCCTCCTCGACCGCCCTGCGGCCCGCCACGATGGCCCGGTCGAGGACGTCGAGCCGTCCGGACTCCTCCCAGACCTGGTACGACGCGTGGGCCACTCCGCTGAAGGCGTCCGCACGGCTCGGCCGCGCGTTGCCGGTCGCTCCGTCGCCGTCCGCTTCGTCAGAGCCGTCGGCGGCTTCCTGCGGCCGGGAGCCCGAATCCTCGGGCAGGCGTCCCGAGGTGAACAGTGCCTTCGCCGTCCGAATGGCCTCGTCGGCTTCTTCCTCGGGCAGCAGCCAGGCGCGCATCCGGTGGAACCACGCCACCAGCAGCACGGCCGAATGACGGAACTCGCGGTCCGCCACGGACCTTCCGGTGTCCACGTGCGCGCGCGAGGCGAGTTCGAGGAGCAGCGAGGCGTCCGCCGACGCCGCCGGGTCGAGGAGCAGCCGGGGCTGCGCGTACAGCACGAACGCGTCCAGCCTGTCGTGCATACGGCGCAGAACGTCGTCGCGCTCATCGGTGAGGTCGGTCATCAGGGCCCCAGATGGACGTACGAGCACCAGTTGACGGACGCCATGGGAAACAGGCGCCGCTGCTCGAGGACGGCCCGGTGCAGGGACCGGGCGGCATCCGCGGCGTCCATCTCCCCCGTCGGCCGGGCCAGCGCGGTGTACACGGTGTCGGCGACCGCGGGTGCCATGGGGTCGTCGATGGCCCACAGGGTCCCGATGACATGGCGGTAGCCGGCCAGTTGCATCATCGTGGCGAGGTTCAGGGACTCGTCGCTCAGCCCGCGCACGGTCCGGGCGGTGCTGCACGCGGACAGAAAGGCGAGCTCGGCGTTCCTGGCAGGAGAGGTACGGGACACCGCCGCCATCCGCAGCTCTTCGTCGTACAGCAGCAGCCGCGCCTCGTCGTCCGATGCGCCGCGCACGGATCCGTGGCAGGCGAAGTGCACCCACCCGGCCGTCGGCAGGTGGCCGCGGACGGCCGCCCCGGTGGCGTCCGGTCCGATCAGCGCGTGCGCGGTGGGGAAGGAGCGCAGAAAGACCTGTGCCTCGTCCTCAGCGGTGCGCAACAGGTGCTGTCCGCCACTGACTTGGGTCTCCGGTACGGCGACCAGCAGAGGGCGGCCCGGTGATGCGGCCGGCGCCGATCTGACCTCGATCAGCTGACGCAGGGTCGGTGTGTACGAGGAGATCACCCGGTCCAGCACCGACTGGGCGTCACCGCGCTGCCGGTCATGGAGGCCGGCGGCGTGCAGCGGCAGGGCGGCGAAGGCGCCGGTGGGGCACCACCACACCCGCTCGGCCTCGTCCGCGGACTTCGCCTGCGTGTGCCCCAGTTCGGTGAGGATCGGCGCGCAGACCTGGTGCCACAGCCACTCCAGGGTGGTCATCACCAGGTGACGTCCGCTCGCCAGCTGCGACCGGGCGGGGGCGTCGCCCTCCAGAATGCCCAGACCCAGGGAGAAGCGGCGGGCGTAGGACCGTACGAGATCGTCGGAGACGTCGTCCAGCGGAACGCAGCGCACATCCCGGTCCGCCCGCACGATCAGGGCGTCACATCGGGAGCGGCTCGCGTTGACGATGACGACGGGCCCGTCCGCGGCGGCTTCGCGCAGCGCGGGGTACGACGGCCTGCGCAGGAAGTCGGCCAGTCCCTCCTGCTTCCTGATCTCCTCGATGAGTTCGCTTCTGCGCCGGGCGGCGGCGAGCCGCTCGCCGGTGGAGAGGACGCCCCCGTAACCGTCTTCGTCCGGTACGGGGAGAGCCTCGGCCTGGGCATGGGCGTTCGCGAACCGCTCCGCCAGCTCCGGGGAGACCCGGGCGACGCGGTGGACGGCCGCCTGACCGCCGAGGGCTCGGCCGAGCAGGACGCCGCGACCGTGTTCGAGTACTTCGACGGCACGTTCGTACTCGCGTCTGCCGACGGCCTGGGCCGCGGCGTCCCGGGCCAGCCCGTCGGCCCTGCGCAGGAGAGCCTCCTGCCCCTCCTGGTCGATCCCGGACCAGGAGGCGAGCTCCAACAGGTCCAGGGCGGTGTCATACGCCCGCGGTGCCTGCTCGGAGTAGCCCAGCGCCTCTGCGGACTCCGCCCAGTTGCAGGCGGCGTTGAGGCGCACCCGGATTCCCGCCGTCGGTGTGGTGGCCGCGCTTCGGAACAGGTCGGCGGCCTCGGCGAGGGCGCCGCGGCCGGACGTGTCCCGGTGCAGGTCGCGCAGGTGCGACGCGAGCGTGGTCTCGACGAGGGCCGCTTCCTCCGTCCCCTCGTCGGCGAGCCGGCGCGCTTCCCTGCACAGGCTGACCGACTCGTGCAGCAGACCGATGTCGTCGTCGTGGAGATATCGGCGGTGCAACGCCGAGGACAGCTCGTGGAGATGCCCCGACTGCCACTCCCCCGTGTCGCCTTCGGGGGGCCGGGTGGCGCGCAGCAGGGCTATCGCCCGGTCCAGTTCTCCGGCGTCGCCCATGCCCAGCATGAGCGGACGGCCGTCGGACGCCGGAGGCGGTGGTACCGGACGGTCGCGCAGGGGATAGCCGTCCTCCACCGCCTGAAGCGCCGCCCCGATCGCCGCGGCCTGCAGAGTCCGCATTTCGTCGTCCCGTACGGCCTCGAACCTGCCGCGCAGCAGCCGCGCCAGGATGACGGTCGCCGACCGAACGTCGCTCAGGAGCGCCCACCCTCCCTCGACGACGTCCCGGAGCAGTTCCTCGGCCTCGGACCACGCGTCGTCGTCCACCGGGTCCTGCCAGGTGAGCGCCTGGGCCAGCGCGACCATCCCGGTGGCACGGTCCCGGCCGGGGACACGTGCCATGCGGCGCAGCAGTTCGACGTGCTGCCGCCAGCTGGCCGCGTCGCCGAGTTCGAGATGCCGGCCGACCACGGCGCCCGCGAGGTTCAGCAGACCCGAGGCCCGGTCGGGGTGATCCTCGGGGAGCGCGTCCACGGCCTCCCGGTGAAGGTCGACGGGGTCCTGGCGCCCGGTGCTCGCGCCGGACGGCCGCGCCCCCCGCAGCTGCCGGACGGCCCCCAGGGCGGAGAGGGCATAGGCCCGGTGCTCGTCCCCGACCAGTGCCTCCAGCCCCCCGGCCAGCTGCTCCTCGGCCTCGCGCAGCAGGTCGGGGGCGTTCCTCCGGACATGCGCGAGTGCCAACAGCGCGATGCCGAGATTCACGCGGCACGTCGGGTACTGCTCGTCCCGCTCGTCGCTGATGTCCAGGGCCCGCCGGGAGACCTCGAGGGATTCCTCCAGGAGTGCCACCCGTCCCGTGCGCTCGTACTGCGTCTCCAGCAGGCTGCCCAGGTTGGAGAGTGCCTTCGCCTGGTCCCGGGGAGACAGGCATCCCGAGTCGACGGCCGCACGCGTCATCGACTCGGCCTCATCGAGCAGCGCGTGATCCGCCGAACGCACCATGGCGTGCTGCTCCTGCAGCACGTTCGCGTACGTGATCTGGGTCATGGCGTACTCGGAGGTGCCGACCGGGGTCGTCTCGAGCGACTCGCGGACGGCTGCCGCGGCCCGGGCGAGGAGGTCCGCGTCGCCACGGCGGTGTGCCGCGCGTCGAAGGTAGATGCTCAGGTCGTTGAGCGCGGTGTCGCGCAGCGGATGGCCGACGGACATGGCGTTCAGCGCCTGTTCCGTCAGGTCGACCGCCTGGGAGAGCCAGTTGTCGTCGTTGGTGCGGCAGAAGTAGCTGAACGCGACGAACCCGAGGGCGGCCTGGAGGTCCAGTTGCAGCGGATGCGCCGGCGGGATGAGGGCCAGCGCCTGCGCCACCAGCTGTCCCAGCGTCGTCCCCAGAGGGCTGTCGTCCGGGTGCTGTCGGCCTTCCTCGGCCATGAACGCCTGGGCCATCAGCGTCACGCGCTCCACGCATGTCCATGGCGCGGCCCCCATGACGTCGACCATCTCCGGATGGTCGTCCATCGCCCGGCGGTGCTGCTGCGGCACCAGGTCGGGCCGCTGGCGGTAGAGGAGGCAGTGGTAGTAGACGGCTCTGTAGAAGTCGAGGTGAGTGTCGGCGCCGTCAGGGGGGTCCTTGCGCGCCTCATGGAACTGGGCCAGCGCGGACCATGCGGGCACGAGGTCGGCCGGGTCCGTCCCGGCGTCCTCCTCGGCCCGGGCGAGGGCACAGTGCAACCGTTCCGCGTCCTTGAAGGCCGCGTCCGCCCATAACGCTTCGGCGTCCCCGTCGACGCGCCACGCGGCGAGCCGAGGCTCCAACCGGTGCAGGAGGGCCTGCACCCCGCTTCCGTCCGGCACTGCGTTCCCCCGTTTTCTGCCCGGACCGGCACGTCAGCCGAGCAGTACACCAACCCATCGACCGTAGACCATAGTTGGAAGGGAAGGAAGGTGAGCATGACCGAGCCCTCGCCGCCGAGGCTGGCGGACCTGTGCACCGAACTGCCGCAGCTGAAGCGGACTGCCGCACGCCATGGCCGGCACGCACAACTACGGCAGTTCCTGCAGTCCTTGCACGACATCCTCGACCAGGCGGACCCGGCCGACCGGACGGTGGCCCTCGACGAGGCCGTCACGCGGATCTGGCGGGCCTACGGGCTGCCGGTCGCGCCCCGCTCCTGGCGCCCCGAGACCCAGCTGCCCGGCCGGCAGGCGGCCGCGCCGGTCACGGGCCTGTACGTCTGCCCCCGAGGGCATTGCGGCCGCGCGGAAAAGCGGTCCCCCGGCGGGCCGTTGCCCCTGTGCGCTCTGCACGACAACGAACCACTCACGTTCGAAGGACAACCTTGAAGGGGTTCCTCGACGAGATAGGCAAACAGCTCGCCGGGCGGTGGGTGGCTCTACTCACCGTCCCCGGCCTGCTCTTCCTCGTCACGGCGGCGGTCGCCCGGAGCCTTGGGCACACCATGGACTTCTCGCGTGCCGCGGACCGGCTGCGTCACCTCACCCCGGATCATGGCGAACCCCCGGCCGCCCTCGTCCTCGCGGCTCTTGTCGTGCTGGCCGTAGCCACCTTCGCTGGATTGCTGGTGCACTGGTCGTCCGTCGCGATCGAGGAGTTCTGGCTCACCCCGTGGCAGCTGTGGCCCGCCGGCCCACTGCTGCGCAACCGGCGGCGCCGGTGGGCACGCGCGCACTGGCGTTACCTGGGGGCCGGCCAACAGCGGGAGCAGGCGGAGCTCGCCGGGCTCACGCAGACGGCAGCGGCGCATGCCCGCGGGGCGGTCCGGCAGGCCGCGCGCCGCAACCGGATCGCCCTCACGCGTCCGTGCCACGCCGGCTGGATGGCCGACCGGCTGAACAGCTGCGGTTTGCGGGTCATGGGGCAGTACGGGCTCGACGTGGACATGGTCTGGCCCCGCATGTGGCTGTTGCTGCCCGAACCGGCGCGTACCGAGGTCCGGGCCGCGCGCGACCGGCTCGCCCAGGCGTGCGGGCTGGCCTCGTGGGGTGTGCTCTATGTCGTCGTCGGATGCGTCTGGTGCTACCCGGTGGCGCTGGGCGGACTGACCGCCGGCTTCCTGGCGTGGACGCGGGCCCGCCGTGCGGTGGGGAACCTCGCGGATCTGGTGGAGTCGAGCATGGACGTGTACTCCCCCTTGCTCGCCGAGCACCTCGGCGTCCCGTTGTCCGACGGCCGTGTCACCCCTGCCATCGGCGCGTCGCTGCGCGAGAGGATCCGCAAGGGGGCATAGCGAAGGCGGCCGCCCGAGCGAGCGACCGCCTTCACAGCAGACCGGAATCGGGTCAGACGGCCGAACCGGCCTTCCAGTCGGCCCAGTTCAGGTTCCAGCCGTTGAGGCCGTTGTCGGGGGCCACGGTCTTGTCACCGGTGTTGGAGATGACCACCACGTCACCGACGATGGAGTGGCTGTACATCCAGTAGGCGGGCGTGCTGGTGTCGTTGGCGCCCTTGGTGTCGGACAGGCCGACACAGCCGTGGCTGGTGTTCACGGCACCGAAGATGGACTTGGCGCCCCAGTAGTTGCCGTGCAGGAAGGTGCCGGAACTGGTGAGGCGGATGGCGTGCGGCACGTCCTTGATGTCGTACTCGCCCTTGCCGTCGCTGTCGGTGAAGCCCACGGTCGCGCCGTTCATGCGCGTCTCCTTGAACTTCTCGGACATCACCATGATGCCGTTGTACGTCTTGTTCTCGGGCGAACCCGCCGAGATCGGGATGGTCTTGACGGTCTTCCCGTCCTGGGTGATCTTCATTTCCTTCGTCTTGGCGTCGACGTAGGAGACCTGGTTGCGGCCGATGTGGAAGGTGACCGTCTTCTGCTGGACGCCGTAGACACCGGAGGCGCCCTGCACACCGTCGAGCGCCAGCTTCAGCGTGACGGTGGAGTTCTCCTTCCAGTAGTCCTCGGGACGGCAGTCCATGCGCTGGGTGGAGAACCAGTGGCAGGCGACCTCCTGCCCGCTGCTGGAGGTGACCGTGATGCCCTTCTGGACGGCGGCCTTGTCGGTGATCTGCTTGTCGAAGTTGATCGACACGGGCATGCCGACGCCGACGGTCGAGCCGTCCTCCGGCGTGAAGGTGCCTATGAAGCTGTTGGCCGGGGAGACCGTGGTGAAGGACGCGTTCTCGTGGGCGACCAGGCCGGCGGAGTCCTTGGCCTCGGCGGCGACCTTGTAGGTGGTGGACCGTTCCAGCTGGGCGGAGGGCTTCCAGGTCGTCTTGTCGGCGGACAGGGCGCCGGTGACCGCGGTGCCGTCGGCGGTGGTCATGGTCACGCTGGTGAGCGTGCCCTTGCTGACGGTGACGGCGGCGGAGTTGTTGATGGAGGCGTTGCTGGAGCCGTCCTTGGGCGTGATCACGATGTCGGCCTGGGACGACTTCTTCGCCGCCGCCTGGTCCGACTGGGCCTGCGAGCTCTCACCGCTGCCGGACGCCTTGTCGTCGCTTCCGGAACACGCCGTGAGCACCAGCACACCGCCGAGCAGTGCGGACGCGGCCACCAGGCCCTTGCGCCGCTTACTGTCCGTCATCACACGCTTCTCCATCGTTGCCGAGTCCGCGAACACACCGAGAGCCCCCGTCAAGAACCTTCAACGCTACGGCCGCCGCGTCCCGTTCCACATTCCAGGGAGGTGTGGGGCACACCACGTCCGCCGGGGCGGCCGGTGCGGCAAGGGCGGCAGAGGTCGGTCCGTGCGCTGTCCGAGACGACGAAACCCCGGACGGCGGTTGCCGTCCGGGGTCACTGGTTCCCCGGATCGTTCAGCCGATGCCGTCCTCTTCTTCGTCGCCTTCGCCATCATCCTCGTCGAGATCCCACTCCGGCGAATCCGGATCGTAGGAAACGTGCTCGCTGGACCAGGAGGCCTGCTGGAGTTCGACCCCGGGCACCTCACTGACCAGGTCGAACGGGTCGACCAGATAGGCGAGGGCCTCGGCGGTGTCTTCCGTCACAGCGGTCTCGGCGTGCGCACGCTCCTCGCCGGGCAGCTCGGGATCCTCGGCGATCCGCTGCAGCGCGGCCTTGGTGACCTCGCCGGCGTCCTCGACTTCGAGGACCAGCTCCACCCGAAGCCGTACAAAACGTGATGTCTCTGGAGTGCTCATGCCCGGAGCGTACGACCGAAACCTCCCGTGACTTTCCCGTGACCCGCGATTTTCACTAACATCGCCCCACACGGCCAATTCGCCAGCGTCACAAGGGGATCGATATTCCGTGTCATCCGTTCGCCGCCCGCTGCTGACCGCCACCGCCGCAGGCACGCTCCTGTGTGCGCTGTGGTTCGTCCCGTCCGCCAACGCGTCACAGGACGCCCCGGCGAGAACCGGCACGTCGGAGAGTACGGCGACGCAGGTCACCCAGCAGGCCAAGGCGCTGTCCGAGGCCACCTCCGAGGCCACCGGGGACACCACCCAACTCGCCGACACCGGAAGCCCGGACACCACGCCGTACGTCATCGGCGGCACCCTTTTCCTCGCCGTCGGCGCGGGGTTCGTGGTGTATTCGGTACGCCGGGAACGGCTGGAATTTTAAATAACTTGACCGATCCTTGACCGAGGACTCAGAGTCCTCTCATGAAGAGATCATCGGGCGTGCGGATGTGCACCCTCGCCGCCGGCGGCGCACTGTCCCTCGCCCTCATCACGGGCTGCTCCGACGGGAGTTCCACGGACGCGGCCGCCACCACGGACTCCGCCTCCACCGTCAAGGCGCTGAGCACCGCGCAGTTGAAGCAGCGGATTCTCGCGCAGGGCGAGGTGGACGGCTACAAGGTCAACGCGATCGGCGCGGCCGCGCCGGTCCGGAGCAAGATCAAGTCGAGCGACGAGAAGTGCCGCCCGCTGGCCTACGTCCTCACCGGCCTCGCGCCGGCCGACGCGCCCGCGGAGATCGGCCGCACGGTCCGCGAGGACAAGAAGGACCCGACCGACGACGCGACCTCCCTCGACGACATGGCCGACGGAAAGTTCGAGGACGCGCTCAAGGACTCCCTGAACCTGAACGTCACGTCCCTCGACCTGTCGTCGTACGACGGGAACGGCGCACAGCAGGCGCTGAAGGCCCTCTCGGCGGCGGTCGAGGACTGCGCGACCGGCTTCACGGGCGGCGCGGCCGGCGACGAGCAGAAGGTCACGAAGGTCACCGCGACCAAGCCCTCGGGCACCGGCGACGAGTCGGTGGCCTTCACGGCGGTCACGGAGATGGACGGCGACAAGGGCCCGCTGCACGCGGAGGTCGTACGCCACGGCAACACGCTCGCGACGTACTACACGATGAACATCGGCGCGATGATGTCCGGAAAGACGTACACGGTACCGACCCCGGTGATCAAGGCCCAGTCGGCGAAGCTGAAGTAACCCACAACTCCCCGCGGCCCCTTGAGAAGGGCCGCGGGGAGAAACCCAAGGGGCGCGGGGAACTCCGCATCTTGGGGGCGCGGGGCTGAATCGACATGCGGCTACCGCCGCGTGGGCGCGACCAGCCCCCACGCACCCGCACCCGCACCCGACGAGCTACCGCAGCGCCCCGGTCACCTTCTCGGCGGCCTCTACCAGCGCTCCGGTCCGCACGAACTCCTCCGCCGCCGCAAGGTCGGGCGCGAGGTACCGGTCGGGGCCAACCCCCCGCACCCCCGCGGAGCGCGCCGCCTCGATCACCGCCAGCGAGGCCGGCGCCGCCATCAGGCCCTCCCGCAGCTCGATCGCCCGGGTCGCCGCATACAGCTCGACGGCGATGATCCGCGCCAGATTGCCCACGGCCGTCCGCAACTTGCGCGCCGCCGACCACCCCATGGACACATGGTCCTCCTGCATCGCCGAGGAGGGGATCGAGTCGGCCGACGCCGGCACGGCGAGCCGCTTCAGCTCGCTCACCAGCGCCGCCTGGGTGTACTGGGCGATCATCAGGCCCGAGTCGACGCCCGCGTCGTCCGCCAGGAACGGCGGCAGCCCGTGGCTGCGGTTCTTGTCCAGCAGCCGGTCGGTCCGCCGCTCGGCGATGGACCCGAGGTCGGCCACCGCGATGGCGAGGAAGTCGAGGACGTAGGCGACCGGCGCGCCATGGAAGTTGCCGTTGGACTCGACCCGCCCTCCCCCAGAGCCAAAAGCCTGGGAGGTGCCCCCAGGCAGGACCACGGGGTTGTCGACGGCGGAGGCCAGCTCCCGCTCGGCGACGAGGCGCGCGTGCGCGAGCGTGTCCCGCCCGGCCCCGGCGACCTGCGGAGCACACCGCACCGAGTACGCGTCCTGGACGCGCGGCGCGTCGTCCTGGTGGTGCCCGGTGAGCTCGGAGCCCTGGAGCACGGCGAGCATGTTGGCGGCGCTGTCGCCCTGCCCGGGGTGCGGGCGGATCGCGTGCAGCTCGGGCGCGAGCACCCTGTCCGTGCCGAGGAGCGCCTCCAGGCTCAACGCGGCGGTGACATCGGCGGACTTGTAGAGCATGTCCAGGTCGGCGAGGGCCATGACCAGCATGCCGAGCATGCCGTCGGTGCCGTTGAGGAGCGCGAGCCCCTCCTTCTCGCGGAGTTCGACGGGCGCGATGCCGTGCTCGGCGAGCAGCTCGCCGGCGGGACGGACGACGCCGTCCGGTCCCTCCGCATCCCCCTCGCCCATCAACGTCAGGGCGCAGTGGGAGAGCGGGGCCAGGTCACCGGAGCAGCCGAGGGAGCCGTACTCGTGCACGACCGGGGTGATACCGGCGTTCAGCACGTCGGCCATGGTCTGGGCGACCTCGGGGCGCACACCGGTGTGTCCGGAGCAGACGGTCTTCAGCCGCAGGAACATCAGGGCCCGTACGACCTCGCGCTCCACCCGCGGCCCCATGCCGGCCGCGTGCGAGCGCACGATGTTGCGCTGCAACTGGGCCCGCAGCTCCGGGCTGATGTGCCGGGTCGCGAGGGCGCCGAAGCCGGTGCTGACGCCGTAGACCGGCTCCGGCTTGGCCGCCAGCGCGTCCACGATCTCCCGGGCCGCCGCGAGCGCCGCGACCGCCTCCGCCGACAGTTCGACGCGGGCGCCGCCGCGCGCCACGGCGAGGACGTCGGACGCGGTGACCCCGGACGTCCCCACCACCACAGTGTGCATATCCATATTCAGGAGCGTACGCAGTGAATGCGGCTGCTGTCACTAGTGGGGCGCAGGGTTGCCCCTTACTCGTACGTCACAGCCGTACGGGTCATGACCGCCGGCCCCGGAAGCTGCGCCGCTCGGCCCGCTCCGGCGGGGGCGCGTCGGCCAGTCGTACGACGGGATCGTCCGGCCCCTCCCGTCCGGCCACCACCGGCCGGTCCGCGCGCAGCGCCTTGGCACGGTACTGCGCGGCGTCGGCGAGCCGGAACAGGCGGCGGGCCGAGCGCACCGGCCCTATCGGGTCCGCGGTCGAGGCCAGCCCGCACGCGACCCCCTCCCCCAGCTCCAACTCCCCGGCCCGGCGGCAGAGTTCCTCGGCGGCCTTGACCACGTCGTCGGCCGGCGGCCCGACCGCGAGCAGACAGAACTCGTCCCCGCCGAGCCGCGCGGCCAGGGCGCCCGGGAGCATCGCCCCGCACAGGGAGAGGACCGAGCCGAAACGTTCGAGGAGACGGTCGCCGACGGCATGCCCCTGGCTGTCGTTGACCCGCTTGAGCCCGTTGAGGTCGCAGACGACGAGACTGACCACGGCGCCGTCCGCGCGGTGCAGGTCGATCGCCTCGTCCAGGCGTACGTCGACGGCACGGCGGTTGGCGAGCCCGGTGAGCGCGTCGGTGTACGCCAGCCGGCGGGCCTCCTCGAGCCGCTCGGTCTGGGCGATCCCGGCGGCGACGACGGAGGCCAGGACGGTGGCGAAGTCGGCGTCGCCGCCGCCGAAGACGGGGGCGCGGACGGCGCGGGCGACATACAGCTCGCCCCAGGCCCTGCCGTGCAGCAGGATCGGTGCGACCAGGCAGCAGCCGCGGCCCCTGCGGCGCAGGGCGTCGACCCGCTGGTGCGAGTAGCCGGGGCGGCCGGCCGCGGGACCCTCGGCCGTCTCCACCCAGGCGTTGGGGCCGCCGCCGCCCGCCCAGCGCTCGTGCAGGAACTCGGTGATCTCCGGGAACTGGTGCACCGGGTAGGCCTCGGCCTCCGGGAACTCCTCCTCGTCCGGGGCGCGCTCTCCGACGTTCACGAGGACCCGCAGCCGACCGAGGTCGCGCTCCCAGACGGAGAGCGCGGCGAAGCTGCCGTCCAGGGCACGGCAGGCGCCGGCCGCGGCGGCGTGCCAGCACTCACGTGGGGTGTGAGCCGCGGCCATGCCCTGAGCCAGCGCCACGACGGCGGCGAGCCGGATGTCCTCACCCATTACTCCAGGTTAGGGAGGATTGGGTTCATTCGGGACATGAGTGCGGCGAACAGGTGTTGCGACAATCCGTTTCGTCGCGGACCGCGGCCCGGTGGGGGCCGATCGCGCCCGCCCCCACCTCACTCCCCCGGCCACTCCGGCTTGCGCTTCTCGTTGAACGCCGCGACGCCCTCCGCGCGGTCCCCCGAGAAGGCCACCGTCCGCCATGCCGCGTCCTCGACCTCCAGTCCCGCCCGCAGGTCCAGCCCGTGCCCGAGCCGCAGCGCCCGCTTCGCCGCCCGCAGCCCCACCGGCGAGTTCCCCGCCATCCGCGCCGCCAGCGCCAGCGCCGCGTCCCGGTCCTGTCCCGTCTCCACCAGCTGGTCGACGAGGCCCAGCTCATGCGCCTCCGCCGCCTCCACCCGGCGCGCCGTGAAGATCAGCTCGGCCGCACGGGCCGCCCCGACCCGGCGGGGCAGCAGCTGCGTACCGCCGCCGCCCGGAATCACCCCCACCGACACCTCCGGCAACCCCACCACGGCCGTACCGTCGGCCACGATCACATCGCAGGACAGCGCCAGCTCGAAGCCCCCGCCGAGCGCGTAGCCGTGCACGGCGGCGATCGTCGGCATCGGCAGCTCCAGGACGCCGGTGTACGCCCCGCGCGACAGCGGCCGCGCCCGGACCAGCTCCGCGTCGGTCATGGAGTTGCGCTCCTTGAGGTCGGCGCCGACGCAGAACGCCCGTTCGTGCGAGGAGGTCAGCACCACCACCCGGGCCTCCCGGTCGGCGCTCAGCGCGGCGCACGCGGCCACGATCGAACGCGCCATCTCCGCCGACACCGCGTTCATGGCCTTGGGCCGGTCCAGCACCAGCTCCGCGACCTGGCCGTGCCGCCGTACCAGCACGAACTCCCCGAACCGCTCCTCGCTCACGACACGCCCTCCGGTTAACGTGGGTTAACAGCCTGGACCCGATCATCGCAGTCGAGTCGTGAACGGGAAAGGGCAGCCGTCCGGTTCCCGCACCGACGCCCGGCAACCCGTTCGAGTGACATCCCGCCCAACTCCCACCGCACCGCCCAGGGGAGCGCATAACGTGCGCTCGCCACGGCGCATCGGGGGCGCGAGCGCATCGGGGAGGGATCGTGATGACCGAGACGTCGACGCAGCCGGCGCGAGACACCAACCTCACGGCCGCGGAGCCGGCACAGCCGAAACCGGAGCCGCCGGCCACCCACACCGCGCAGCCGACGGCACGGACCGGCCCGGCGCCCACGGCCCGGCCCCGCACGGACACCACCCCAGCCGGCCCGCTCCGCTTCACCCCCCGGCCCCGAGGCCGGCATCGCCGCCCCCGCCCCCGCAGGGTCCTCCTCGTCGCAGGCGGTATCGCGCTGGCCGCCGGGGCCCTGAGCCTCGTCCGAGTGGGCGTCGATCCGGGCGCCGGCGGCCCCGGCGCCGCCGAGGCCGAACCCCGGCTGGATCCGGGCACCGGGCCGGACCGGTCGACCCCCGCCGCCGCCACGGTCGCCACCGCCACCACCATCCCCCGGGTCAGCCCCTCGTCGGCCTCGGTGACGGGCGGGGTGGACACGACACCGACGACGGCCTCCACCCGCGTACCCCTGCCGGCCACGCCCCCGGCCACCGCACAAGCCGCCCCGGGTACGACCACCATCCCCGAGTCCCCCAACACACCGGCCCCCTCGGCCACCCCACGGCCGACCTCGACACCACCGGGAACCACACCCCCCGCCACACCCCAGCCCTCCGCCCCCGCCCGCCCCGGCCTCTGCGCCCCGCTCATCGGCCTGTGCGTCGACCTGCCGGGAACGCCCGTCGGCTAGCCCTCGCCCCTCCCCCACCCACACGACCACGCGGAGGTCACGGGGCGGCCGGCGGAGCCTCCCGGCGCGTGAGCAGCCACGGCTCCACGACGCCCAGGCCACGCACCGGGCGCTGCCACATCGGCTGGAGGGCGAAGCGGTACGTCGGGGGTTCCTCGCCCTCCTTCTCGGCGGTGGCCGCGGCCTCGGCGGCCTCCGCCTCCGAGGCGGGGGCCTCGCCGGAGCGGATCAGTTCCTCGGCGAACGCCGAGTCGACGAGCACGGCGTCCCGGGGGGCTATGGAGGTCAGCCGGGAGGCCAGGTTCACGGTCGTACCGAAGACATCGCCCATTCGGGTGGTCACCGTGCCGAAGGCCATGCCGACCCGCAGCTCCGGCATCGTCTCGTCGTGCGCCATCGTCTCGACCAGGCGCAGGGCGATGTCGGCGGCCGTGCCGGCGTCGTCGGCGGCGTACAGGACCTCGTCACCGAGGGTCTTGATGAGCCGGCCGCCGCGGGCCGCCACCAGGTCGGCGGCGGTGGTCTCGAACGCCTCGACCAGCTCGCCGAGCTCCTCCTCCTCCATCCGGCGGGTCAGCCGGGTGAACCCGACGAGGTCGGCGAAGCCGACGGCCAGCCGCCGGTCGACCATCTCCTCGTCGTCGGCCGACTGCACGACGCGGCCGGCCGAGGCGGCGAGCTGGCGGCGCCAGACGTAGACGAGGAACTCCTCCAGCTCGGGCAGGAGCAGCTCGACGATCGGGTACGTGACCTCGGTGCGGGTCATGCCCGGCTCGGGGGGCTCGGTCAGGCCCTCCAGGAAGGAATCCATCTGCCATTCGGCCAGACGGGCGGTGGTCTGCCCGGTCGACCGGGCCACCTGCACCGCCATGGCCTCGCTGAGCAGGCCCGCCTCGACGAGACCGGCGAGCCGGCGCAGGGCCAGCACGTCGGCCTCGGTGAGCGCCTTGGCCTGCCCGATGTCCGCGAAGCCCATGGCCCGCCAGAACCTCGACGCCAGTTCCATGGAGACGCCGGCGCTGCGGGCCGCCTGGAACGGGGTGTAGCGGCGCTCGGCACCGAGGATCAGGCCTTCGAGGCGCAGGGCGAGCGGGTCCTCGCCGGAGTCGGCGGCGTCCGCGCCCTCGCCGGAGCCCGTGTCGTCGACGGTCACGCCTGCTGCCCTTCCGATCTGCCGCGGTCGCATACTGACCGGCCTCAACTCTACGGCAGCTGTGCGGTAGCTCACTTCGTGAGGTGGGCCGGCATCAGGGTTCACGGGGTGGTGAAAGAGGCCGGTCGCCACGGCCGGCACCTCCTGGCGGCTGCCGCCCCGCCCTCACGCCGGTCGCAGGTGCACGATGTCGCCCGCACCCACCGGCTCCTGCACCCCCGCCTCCGTGGCGATCACCAGTCGTCCGTCCCCGTCCACGGCCACCGCCTCCCCCACCAGCGACCGGCCTCCCGGCAGCTCGGCCCGGACCGTCCGCCCCAACGTCGCGCACCCCGCCGCATACGCCTCCTGGAGCCCGCTGCGCGCCGGATCGCCCTCCGCCGCGCGCCAGCGCCCGTACCAGTCCTCCAGCGACCGCAGCACCGCCCGCAGCAGCGGATCCCGGTCCGTGGTCACCGCGCCGGCCAGCGCCAGCGACCCCGCCTGCGGCACCGGCAGCTCCTCCGCACGGAGCGTGACGTTGATGCCGACGCCGACCACGACGGCGTCCTCGCCGGCCCGCTCCGCCAGGATGCCGCCGGCCTTGCGCTCCTCGTCACCGACGGTGAGCAGCAGGTCGTTCGGCCACTTGAGTGCCGTGTCGACACCGGCCACCCGGGCCAGCGCCGTCGCCACCGCCACCCCGGTCAGCAGCGGCAGCCAGCCCCAGCGGGCCACCGGCACCTCGGCCGGCTTCAGCAGCACCGAGAAGAACAGGCCCGAGCGGGCCGGTGCCGTCCACTGGCGGTCCAGGCGCCCCCGCCCGGCCGTCTGCTCCTCGGCGACGAGGACGGCGCCCTCGTCCGCGCCCCCCGAAAGGGCCCGCGCCACCAGGTCCGAGTTGGTGGAGCCGGTGCGCTGCACGATCTCGAGGTCGCAGTAGAGGCCGCCATGACCGCCGTCCCGCACCAGGGCCCTGCGCAGGCCCGCCGCCCCGAGCGGTGGACGGTCCAGGTCGGACCAGCGATTGTTGTTCTCGTCTGCTGCATCTCGCGGCGTCATGCAAGCCACCCTAGATGTGGTGTACGCCGCACTGCCGTTTGGTAGGTGCCCCACTACGCTACGGATGAGTAACCGTCCCCCCTTTTGAGCAGGCAGGGAGCCGCATCCCGATGTCCGAGCCGGAAGAGATCGACATTCACACGACCGCGGGGAAGCTCGCGGATCTCCAGCGCCGTGTCCACGAAGCGACACACGCCGGTTCGGAGCGCGCGGTCGAAAAGCAGCACGCCAAGGGCAAGTTGACGGCCCGTGAGCGGATCGAGCTGCTCCTCGACGAGGGCTCCTTCGTCGAACTGGACGAGTTCACCCGCCACCGCTCCACCGACTTCGGCCTGGAGAAGAACCGCCCGTACGGCGACGGCGTCGTCACCGGGTACGGCACGGTGGACGGCCGCCCGATCGCCGTCTTCTCCCAGGACTTCACCGTCTTCGGCGGCGCCCTCGGCGAGGTCTACGGCCAGAAGATCGTCAAGGTGATGGACTTCGCCCTGAAGACCGGCTGCCCGGTCATCGGCATCAACGACTCCGGCGGCGCGCGGATCCAGGAGGGCGTCGCCTCCCTCGGCGCCTACGGCGAGATCTTCCGCCGCAACACGCACGCGAGCGGTGTGATCCCGCAGATCAGCCTGGTCGTCGGGCCCTGCGCCGGCGGCGCCGTGTACTCCCCGGCCATCACCGACTTCACGGTCATGGTCGACCAGACGTCCCACATGTTCATCACCGGCCCGGACGTCATCAAGACGGTCACCGGCGAGGACGTCGGCTTCGAGGAGCTGGGCGGCGCCCGCACCCACAACTCGGTCTCCGGCGTGGCCCATCACATGGCCGGCGACGAGAAGGACGCCGTCGAGTACATCAAGCAGCTGCTGTCGTACCTGCCGTCCAACAACCTCTCCGAGGCCCCGGTCTTCCCGGAGGAGGCCGACCTGGCCGTCACCGACGAGGACCGCGAGCTGGACACCCTGGTCCCGGACAGCGCGAACCAGCCGTACGACATCCACACGGTGCTCGAACACCTCCTGGACGACGGCGAGTTCTTCGAGACGCAGGCCCTGTTCGCGCCGAACATCGTCACCGGCTTCGGCCGGGTCGAGGGCCACCCCGTCGGCATCGTCGCCAACCAGCCGATGCAGTTCGCCGGCTGTCTGGACATCAAGGCGAGCGAGAAGGCGGCCCGCTTCGTCCGCACCTGCGACGCCTTCAACGTCCCGGTGCTCACCTTCGTCGACGTCCCGGGCTTCCTCCCCGGCGTCGACCAGGAGCACGACGGCATCATCCGCCGCGGCGCCAAGCTGATCTACGCCTACGCCGAGGCGACGGTCCCCCTGATCACCGTCATCACCCGCAAGGCCTTCGGCGGCGCCTACGACGTCATGGGCTCCAAGCACCTGGGTGCCGACCTCAACCTCGCCTGGCCGACCGCCCAGATCGCCGTCATGGGCGCCCAGGGTGCCGTCAACATCCTGCACCGCCGCACGATCGCCGAGGCGGAGGCCGGCGGCGGGGACGCCGAAAGCACTGAGGCCGTGCGCGCCCGCCTGATCCAGGAGTACGAGGACCACCTCCTCAACCCCTACACCGCCGCCGAACGCGGCTACATCGACGCGGTGATCATGCCCTCGGACACCCGCCGCCACGTCGTACGGGGCCTGCGCCAGCTCCGCACCAAGCGCGAGTCCCTGCCGCCGAAGAAGCACGGCAACATCCCCCTCTAAGGAGCCGCTGTGACTATCAAGGTCATACGGGGCAACCCGACCCCGGAGGAACTGGCCGCCGCACTGGCGGTGATGAGGGCGAGGGCGGCGGCCATGGCAGCCGCCCCGTCCGGCGCCCCGACGGCACGGGCCGCCTGGTCCGACCCGTCCCGCATCGCCCAGCAGCGGCTCCCCCAGCCGAGCCCGAGCGCATGGACCCGCACCTACTGGCCGAGCTAGCGGCAAAAGAGCAGGGGCGCGGGGAACCGCGCACCTAAGAGAAACGCACGGCTCCAATTTGAGTACGGCTACTCAGGCGCCCCAACCCGGCCAAGCCGCACGCTGGTGCCATGCTCTGGTCGGACCCTGACGACGAGCCGCCGAAGGACCTGCAAGACGTGCAGAACGCCCTCCGGCGGCTCGGCATCCTCCTGGCCCTGGTCATGCTGCTGCTGATGATCGTGCTGGGCGTGAGATAGGCAGCCACTAGGCTGGATCCATGCGCAGACTCGTCCTCGCCTCCCAGTCCCCCGCCCGGCTGAACCTCCTGCGCCAGGCGGGTCTCGCCCCCGAGGTGATCGTCAGCGGCGTCGACGAGGACGCCGTCACCGCCCCCACCCCGGCCGAACTGGCCCTCGCCCTCGCGGAGGCCAAGGCTTCCGTCGTCGCCGCCCGCCCCGACGTGCGGGGCGCGATCGTGATCGGCTGCGACTCGGTGCTGGACCTCGACGGCCAGGCGCTCGGCAAGCCGGCGGACGCCGAGGAGGCGACCGCCCGCTGGAAGTCGATGCGCGGCCGGGCCGGCACCCTGCAGACCGGGCACTGCGTCTGGGACACGGCGAACAACCGGCACGTGTCGGCGACCGCGTCCACCGTCGTCCGGTTCGGCGAGCCCACCGACGCGGAGGTCGCCGCGTACGTCGCCTCCCGCGAACCCCTCTACGTGGCGGGCGCGTTCACCCTGGACGGCCGCAGCGCGCCGTTCATCGACGGCATCGAGGGCGACCACGGCAACGTGATCGGCATCAGCCTGCCCCTGGTCCGCCGGCTGCTCGCGGAGCTGGGCATCGGCATCACGGAGTTGTGGGCGCCGGCGGAGTGACCGGCCCGGCGGCCGGCCTGTCCTTCCGCGGTTCCGGTTCCGGGTCACCGCCCGCCGAACCCGGACCGGAATCGTCGGCGTCCGCGCCGGCACCGACGCCCTCCGTACGGTCGTACGTCATCAACAGCAGTACGACGAGGGCGAGGACCACCACCATGGACAGGAACGCGGTCCAGCCGATCAGGCCCCACGCCACGGCGCCCAGCAGGCCGTGTACGACCGCGACGCTGATCAGCAGGATGCGGCCGAGGCCGGCGGGCGCCCGGTTGCGTATCGCCACCAGCAGGGCCACCAGGGCGCACAGCGCGAAGTAGAGGCCGAAGACCACGGCGCCGATCTTCGCGGTGATCGACATGTTGTCGGGGTCGAGCCCGGCCAGGGACATGTCCTGACGGTCGACGACCACTCCCATGAACCAGTTGAGCGCGGCGACGCCGAGTGCCTCCGCGAGGAGTATGACCGCCACGACCCAAGCCACCGGTCTGCGCACCACCGGCCCCCACCCACTTTCGGTCACGGCCCCGGAAGAGCCGCTGTTACTTGAAGTACGTTCAAGACATCGCGAACGCTACTAACGGGTAAACCCGGGGACAAGGGGCCGGGCATCGGCAAAGATTCGTTGGGCCATTCGTAGGGACTCCACAAAGAAACGTTGTGGGGCGCGGCACGCTCTCACAGAGACCTTGAGCACATCGCGGGGCTAGGGTTTTCCGAAGGAGTCCTGCGTACCTTGGTGCGACAAGGGCTTTCGCGGGTCGGGCGAGCCTCGCATCACGCTCCGTGTGGGCAAGCTCACCATTGGGGACGGGTCGAAGTGCCGTGTCGGCCTTCCCTAAACTCGGCTTGTTTCAAGGAGGGAGCCTCAATCGTGCGCAAGGTGCTCATCGCCAACCGTGGCGAAATCGCTGTCCGCGTGGCCCGGGCCTGCCGGGACGCAGGGATCGCGAGCGTGGCCGTCTACGCGGATCCGGACCGGGACGCTCTGCATGTCCGCGCCGCGGATGAGGCGTTCGCCCTGGGCGGTGACACCCCGGCCACCAGCTACCTGGACATCGACAAGGTCCTGAACGCGGCACGCGAGGCGGGGGCCGACGCCGTCCATCCGGGCTACGGCTTTCTCTCCGAGAACGCGGAGTTCGCCCAGGCCGTTCTGGACGCGGGCCTGACCTGGATCGGTCCGCCGCCGCAGGCCATCCGCGACCTCGGAGACAAGGTGGCCGCCCGGCACATCGCCCAGCGGGCCGGCGCCCCGCTGGTCGCCGGTACCCCGGACCCGGTCTCGGGCGCCGACGAGGTGGTGGCGTTCGCCGAGGAACACGGCCTGCCGATCGCCATCAAGGCCGCCTTCGGCGGTGGCGGGCGCGGCCTGAAGGTCGCCCGCACCCTCGAAGAGGTCCCGGAGCTGTACGACTCCGCCGTCCGTGAGGCGGTGGCCGCCTTCGGCCGCGGGGAGTGCTTCGTGGAGCGCTACCTGGACCGGCCACGGCACGTGGAGACCCAGTGCCTGGCCGACAAGCACGGCAACGTGGTCGTCGTGTCGACCCGTGACTGCTCGCTGCAGCGCCGCCACCAGAAGCTCGTCGAGGAGGCCCCGGCCCCCTTCCTGTCCGACGCGCAGGTCGCCGAGCTGTACCGCGCCTCCAAGGCCATCCTCAAGGAGGCCGCCTACGAGGGCGCCGGCACCTGTGAGTTCCTGGTCGGCCAGGACGGCACGATCTCCTTCCTGGAGGTCAACACCCGCCTCCAGGTCGAGCACCCGGTGACCGAGGAGGTCGCCGGCATCGACCTGGTCCGCGAGATGTTCCGGATCGCCGACGGCGAGGAACTCGGCTACGGCGACCCGGAGCTGCGCGGTCATTCGTTCGAGTTCCGGATCAACGGCGAGGACCCGGGCCGCGGGTTCCTGCCCGCCCCGGGCACGGTCACCACCTTCGACGCGCCCTCCGGCCCCGGTGTCCGCCTGGACGCGGGCGTGGAGGCCGGCTCGGTCATCGGCCCGGCGTGGGACTCCCTGCTGGCCAAGCTGATCGTGACCGGCCGGACCCGCGAGGAGGCCCTGCAGCGGGCCGCCCGCGCCCTGGACGAGTTCCAGGTCGAGGGGATGGCCACGGCCATCCCCTTCCACCGTGTCGTCGTCCGCGACCCGGCGTTCGCGCCCGAGCTCACCGGCTCCGAGGACCCGTTCACGGTCCACACCCGCTGGATCGAGACCGAGTTCGTCAACGAGATCAAGCCCTTCGCCGCCCCGGCCGACGCCGAGGCGGAGGAGGACGCCGGCCGTGAGACGGTCGTCGTCGAGGTCGGCGGCAAGCGTCTGGAGGTCTCCCTCCCGGCGTCCCTGGGCATGACCCTGGCCCGCACCGGCCTCGCCGCCGGCGCCAAGCCGAAGCGCCGGGCCGCCAAGAAGTCCGGCCCGGTCGCCTCCGGTGACACCCTCGCCTCGCCGATGCAGGGCACGATCGTCAAGATCGCGGTCGAGGAGGGCCAGGAGGTCAAGGAGGGCGACCTGATCGTCGTCCTGGAGGCCATGAAGATGGAGCAGCCGCTCAACGCCCACAAGGCCGGCACCATCAAGGGCCTCGCCGCCGAGGTCGGCGCGTCCCTCACCTCCGGCGCCGTGATCTGCGAGATCAAGGACTGACGAGACCCCGAACCGCATCGCCCGGCGAACGGCACCCGCCCGTTCGCCGGGCACCCGACTTTCTGGAACGGCCCATGCGCGCCGACGCCCGCCGCAACCACGACCGGCTGCTCGCCGAGGCCCGCGCCGTGTTCGCCGAGCACGGCACCGACGCCTCGCTGGAGGACGTGGCCCGGCGGGCGGGCGTGGGCATCGGCACCCTGTACCGGCACTTCCCGAACCGGCACGCCCTGATGAGCGCGGTCTTCGAGGACGCGGTGAACGAACTCCTCGCCAGGGCCCGTGAGTTGCTGACGGCTCCCGAGCCGTGCAGGGCCCTGCTGACGTGGCTCCAAGAGGTGGTCACCAGCACGGCGACGTACCGGGGCCTGTCCCGGGCCCTGATGTCGGCGTCATCGACCGACCCGGCCTCGGCCCTGGCCCGTTGCGGCACTCCGATGCGGGAGGCCGGCGCGGCCCTGCTCACCCGCGCTCAGGAAGCGGGGACGGTACGGGCCGACGTACAGATCACTGACCTGCTGCAACTCACCCACGCCATCGCCCTGGCAGTGGAGGAGTCACCAGGGGACCCGGATCTGGCGGACAGACTGCTGGAACTGACGTTGCGCGGACTCACCTAGGGGCGCGGGCCGGTATCGACATGCGGCTGCCGCCGCGAGGGCGCGGGCAACCGCACCCGGCCCGCGCCCGCCCATGCACCCCTACGGCGACCAGGCAGCCTCACCGCCGCCGCATGTCGGCGACCCGCCCCCGTTCGGTCCCCGTCGGCTGCTCCCCGTTCAGCATCGAAGCCGACCGTAAGCCCGACCCAGGCACCTGACTCCGCCGGGGCCCCGGAAGGGACACGTCCCGACGCTGCTGATGCTGTTGCTGCCGCGCCGGGACCTGATCACCCCCCGGGTTTCCCGACGCTCCGGCCACAGCGATCTGCACCCCCTGGTCGGCGAGGGCCTGGAGCTCCGTGGCGGCACGGTCGTCATGAGCCGGCGGCTCGTCCGTGACCAGCCGGGTGATGACGTCCGTCGGCACGGTCTGGAACATGGTGTCCGTACCGAGCTTGGTGTGGTCGGCGAGGACGACCACCTCCGCGGCGGCCTGCACCAGCGCCCGGTCGACGGACGCCGACAGCATGTTGGACGTGGACAGCCCCCGCTCGGCCGTCAGGCCACTGCCCGACAGGAAGGCCTTCGACACCCGCAGCCCCTGCAGGGACTGCTCCGCGCCGGAGCCGACCAGGGCGTAGTTGGAGCCGCGCAGGGTGCCGCCGGTCATCACGACCTCGACCCGGTTGGCATGGGCCAACGCCTGCGCCACCAGCAGCGAGTTGGTGACGACGGTGAGTCCGGGCACCCGCGCCAGCCGGCGGGCGAGTTCCTGGGTGGTGGTACCCGCTCCGACCACGATGGCCTCGCCCTCTTCGACGAGACCCGCGGCGAGATCGGCGATGGCCGTCTTCTCGGCGGTCGCGAGATGTGACTTCTGCGGAAAGCCGGACTCCCGCGTGAGCCCGCCCGGCAGTACCGCACCGCCATGCCGGCGGTCGAGGAGTCCTTCTGCCTCCAGTGCGCGCACGTCCCGCCGTACGGTCACTTCTGAGGTCTGGACGACGCGGGCGAGCTCACGGAGCGATACGGCCCCGTTCGCGCGCACCATTTCGAGGATCAATTGGCGACGTTCTGCAGCGAACACGAAACTGACAGTAACCCCAACGACCGTCTGGTTTCAGCAGTTTGCGCCGAATAGCAGAAGTTGTTCGCACAGCAGGGTCGGAAGTGGTATAGGAGCTTCCCCACCCGACTATGCCGCACGCATGCTCGACAACTCCCCGTGACCAGCGGGGAGTCGGTTCCGGCCGTCAGAGTTCGCTGCCGGTCTTCCGCGTGTGCAGCTGCCTCGCGACCTCCGCGATCGACCCCGAAAGAGACGGGTACACGGTGAACGCGTTCGCGATCTGTTCGACCGTCAGATTGTTGTCGACGGCGATCGAGATCGGATGGATCAGCTCCGAAGCCCGCGGCGAAACCACCACACCGCCCACCACGATCCCGGTCCCCGGCCGGCAGAACAGCTTCACGAAGCCGTCCCGGATGCCCTGCATCTTCGCGCGCGGGTTGCGCAGCAGCGGCAGCTTCACGACCCGGGCGTCGATCTTCCCCGCGTCCACGTCCGCCTGCGTGTACCCCACCGTCGCGATCTCCGGATCGGTGAACACGTTCGACGACACGGTCTTCAGGTTCAGCGGAGCCACCGCGTCACCCAGGAAGTGGTACATCGCGATCCGCCCCTGCATGGCGGCCACCGACGCCAGCGCGAACACACCCGTCACGTCACCGGCCGCGTACACACCGGGCGCGGTCGTCCGCGACACCTTGTCGGTCCAGATGTGCCCGGAGTCGCGCAGCTTGACGCCCGCGCCCTCCAGCCCGAGACCGGCACTGTTCGGAATCGCACCGACGGCCATCAGACAGTGCGAACCGCTGATGACCCGGCCGTCCGCGAGCGTCACCTCGACCCGGTCCCCGACCCGCTTGGCGGCGGCGGCCCGCGACCGCGCCATGACGTTCATGCCACGGCGCCGGAAGACGTCCTCCAGGACGGCGGCCGCGTCCGGGTCCTCGCCCGGCAGCACCCGGTCCCGCGACGACACCAGCGTGACCCTCGACCCCAGCGCCTGGTAGGCGCCGGCGAACTCGGCACCGGTCACACCCGACCCGACCACGATGAGCTCCTCGGGCAGCTCGTCGAGGTCGTAGACCTGGGTCCAGTTCAGGATGCGCTCGCCGTCGGGCTGGGCGTCGGGCAGCTCCCGGGGATGACCACCGGTCGCGATCAGCACCGCATCCGCCGCCAGGGTCTCCTCGCTCCCGTCGGCAGCCGCGACCACGACCTTCCGCGACCCGTCCAGGGCCTGCATGCCCTCCAGCCGCCCCCGCCCCCGCATGACGCGGGCACCGGCACGCGTCACCGAGGCGGTGATGTCGTGCGACTGAGCGAGCGCAAGCCGCTTCACACGCCGGTTGACCTTGCCCAGATCGACCCCGACCACCCGGGCCGCCTGCTCCAGCGGCGGGGTGTCGTCGGCGACGATGATCCCCAGCTCCTCGTACGAGGAGTCGAAGTTGGTCATCACCTCGGCCGTAGCGATAAGGGTCTTCGACGGCACGCAGTCGGTCAGCACCGACGCTCCGCCCAGACCGTCGCAGTCGACGACGGTCACCTCCGCGCCGAGCTGCGCTGCCACCAGCGCCGCTTCATAGCCGCCGGGTCCGCCACCGATGATCACGATCCGAGTCACGTACTCCATTGTCCCGCACTCCTCAAGGTGCTACTGCCCGGGGGGCGCCACCCGGCGCTCCCCGGGGCTGGAGAGGTACCTGGGACGGCTGCCGTACCCTCTCCCCATGTCGTCGCTCTACGCCGCGTACGCCGGCAATCTCGACGCACGGCTGATGTCCCGCCGCGCCCCGCACTCCCCCCTCCGCGCCACCGGCTGGCTGAACGGATGGCGGCTGACCTTCGGCGGCGAGCAGCTGGGCTGGGAGGGCGCGCTGGCGACGATCGTCGAGGACCCCTTCTCCCAGGTCTTCGTCGGCCTCTACGACCTCGCCGCGATGGACGAGGAGTCCATGGACCGCTGGGAGGGCGTCGGCATGGGCATCTACCGCCGGGCACGCGTGCGCGTGCACACGCTGGAGGGCGAGGAGACCGCCTGGCTCTACGTCCTCAACGGCTACGAGGGCGGCCTCCCCTCGGCCCGCTACCTCGGCGAGATCGCCGACGCGGCGGAGTCGGCGGGCGCCCCGCACGACTACGTCATGGAGCTCCGCAAGCGCCCCTGCTGAGCCCGCAAAACGCACAGACCACACACAGCCGGCCCAAAAGTTGCCTGCGCCACACGGCTCGTTGGAAACGACAAGACAACGATCGCCATCCCGTGAGCTCAGTCATCTACGCGCGTAGGCCCAGACCAGCTACTCTCATCCGCGTGAACGCATCTCTTCTTCCGGACGACATCCAGGGCGACCCCCATGCCGCTGCCGGGGCGGCCGCCGCGCGCCTGCGCGAGCTCACGGGCGCCGAGACCCACGACGTCGCCCTCGTGATGGGCTCCGGCTGGGCTCCGGCCGTCGACGCCCTGGGCGCTCCCGACGCCGAGTTCCAGGTCACCGAGCTGCCCGGCTTCCCGCCGCCGGCCGTCGAGGGGCACGGGGGCAAGATCCGCTCGTACTCCTTCGGTGACAAGCGCGCGCTGGTCTTCCTGGGCCGCACGCACTACTACGAGGGCCGCGGTGTCGCCGCCGTCGCGCACGGCGTCCGCACCGCCGTCGCCGCCGGCTGCAAGACCATCGTCCTCACCAACGGCTGCGGCGGCCTGCGCGAGGGCATGCGCCCCGGGCAGCCGGTCCTCATCAGCGACCACATCAACCTCACGGCGACGTCCCCGATCGTCGGCGCGAACTTCGTGGACCTGACGGACCTCTACTCCCCCCGCCTGCGCGCCCTGTGCAAGGAGATCGACGCCACCCTCGAAGAGGGCGTCTACGCGCAGTTCCCCGGCCCGCACTACGAGACGCCGGCCGAGATCCGGATGGCCCGCGTCATCGGTGCGGACCTGGTGGGCATGTCGACGGTCCTCGAGGCGATCGCTGCGCGCGAGGCGGGCGCCGAGGTCCTGGGCATCTCCCTGGTGACCAACCTCGCGGCGGGCATGACCGGCGAGCCCCTCAACCACGAGGAGGTCCTCCAGGCGGGCCGCGACTCGGCGGCGCGGATGGGCGAGCTGCTCGCGCAGGTACTGGGCCGGATCTGAGAAACGCGGCAGAGGGTGCCACGAAGGGTCGTAGAGCGACTGCGGGACCGCCGGCGGCTGGTCGCGCAGTTCCCCGCGCCCCTGAGTGGGCACACGCACCCGGCGCCACAACAGACCGCCGACCCGACACGACGACGATCCGCACCCCACGCCGATCGCAGCGCCCCCACGACCAACAACGCATCACCACCCACAACGGACCGTCGGCAAGATGAGCGGCCCACAACGGGCCGTTGGCCGCACGGGCAGCGCACGACGGACCGTCGGCCATACGGCCGACCCACAACGGACCGTCGGCCACACGGGCAGCCCACAACGGATCGTTGGTCGCACGGCCGAGCCACGACGGACCGTTGGTCGCATGAGCGGTCCACAACGGACCGTCGGCCACACGGGCAGCCCACAACGCATCGTTGGTCGCACGGCCGAGCCACGACGGACCGTTGGTCGGATGAGCGGTCCACCATGGTCCTCGGCCGTTGGTCGTCGGCCGTCGGTCGTTGGTCGCACGCGGCGGGAAGGGGACGGGGTGGGGAGTTTCCGCCCGCAGCGGCCGGCGCCCGTCGTCCGGTACAGGACGAGAGACAGCACCGCCGGTCCGAGGACGGAGACTCCCCGCCCCGGCCCCGACCCACCACCACCCGTAGGCGCTACGCGCACCCCCACCGAAGCAGCACCGGCGCCGCAGGCACACCACGAGAGGTTGGACGACGACCGTGCAAGACGATCTCATCGCCCGGGCCAGGACCTGGCTCGCCGAGGACCCGGACCCGGACACCCGCGACGAGCTGGCCAAGCTGATCGACGCCGGTGACATCACCGAACTGTCGGCCCGCTTCAGCGGCACCCTCCAGTTCGGCACCGCCGGCCTGCGCGGCGAACTCGGCGCCGGCCCCATGCGCATGAACCGCACCGTCGTCATCCGCGCCGCCGCCGGCCTCGCCGCCTACCTCAAGCGGCACGGCCACACCACCGGAGTCGTCGTCATCGGCTACGACGCCCGCCACAAGTCCGCCGACTTCGCCCGCGACACCGCCGCGGTCATGACCGGTGCGGGCCTCCAGGCCGTCGTACTCCCCCGCCCCCTCCCCACCCCCGTCCTGGCGTTCGCCATACGGCACCTCGGCGCGATCGCCGGCGTCGAGGTCACCGCCAGCCACAACCCGCCCCGCGACAACGGCTACAAGGTGTACCTCGGCGACGGCTCCCAGATCGTCCCGCCCGCCGACGCGGAGATCGCCGCCGAGATCGACGCGATCGCGAGCCTCCACGACATCCCCCGCCCCGACACCGGCTGGGAGACCCTCGACGACGCCGTCCTGGAGGCCTACCTGGCCCGTACGGACGCCGTCCTGGCCCCCGATTCCCCCCGCACCGCCCGGACCGTGTACACGGCCATGCACGGCGTCGGCAAGGACACCCTCCTCGCCGCCTTCGCCCGCGCCGGCTTCCCCACCCCCACCCTCGTCACCGAACAGGCCGACCCGGACCCGGACTTCCCGACCGTCGCCTTCCCCAACCCGGAAGAGCCCGGCGCGATGGACCTCTCCTTCGCGAAGGCCCGCGAGACGGACCCCGACCTGATCATCGCCAACGACCCGGACGCCGACCGCTGCGCCGCGGCCGTCAAGGACAACGGCACCTGGCGCATGCTGCGCGGCGACGAGGTCGGCGCCCTCCTCGCCGCCCACCTGGTCCGGCGCGGCGCCACCGGCGTGTTCGCCGAGTCGATCGTCTCCTCCTCCCTCCTCGGCCGGATCGCCGAGAAGGCCGGACTGCCGTACGAGGAGACCCTCACCGGCTTCAAGTGGATCGCCCGCGTCGACGGCCTGCGCTACGGCTACGAGGAGGCCCTCGGCTACTGCGTCGACCCCGACGGCGTCCGCGACAAGGACGGCATCACCGCCGCGCTCCTGATCACCGAGCTGGCCTCGGTCCTCAAGGAGGAGGGCCGCAGCCTCCTCGACCTGCTCGACGACCTCGCCGTCGAGCACGGCCTGCACGCCACCGACCAGCTCTCGGTCCGCGTCGAGGACCTCTCCGTCATCGCGGACGCCATGCGGACGCTCCGCGAGCAGCCCCCGACCGCGCTCGCCGGCCTCCCCGTCACCAAGGCGGAGGACCTGAACCGGGGCACGGACCGGCTCCCGCCCACCGACGGCCTGCGCTACACCCTCACGGGCGCCCGGGTCGTCGTCCGCCCCAGCGGCACCGAACCCAAGCTGAAGTGCTACCTGGAAGTGGTCGTCCCGGTGGCCACGCACGCCGACCTCCCGGCGGCCCGCGTCAAGGCGACCGAGACCCTGGACGCGATCAAGCGGGACCTGTCGACAGCAGCAGGCATCTGAACCGGGGGGCGCCCCCGGGCGCCCCCCGGCCCACCGAGTCGAGCGGACTGGACCCCTTCGTTGGCCCATGTACGGGCCCGTAGCACCCCATCGGGTGATTTCCCGGCGGTAGTTGACCCGGGTTCCACGCCGTGCCCCGGCGGCCGGGAAACGGTGGTCGGGTAACGCCCGCCACCGCCGCCGTACCGGAGTCTGGAGCCGCCGCCGTGTCCTCGACCGCCCCCGACACCGCCCCCAGCGGACACATCCCGGGCTCCCGACGGCCCCACCTCCCCACCGTGGCCGTCCCCCGCCACGCGCTGCGCCGGGCGGCACCCGCCCTCGCCGCGTATCTCGCCGTACGGCTCACCGGGCTGGTGTTCCTCGCCGTGTGGGCGCACCGGCGGCACCACGGGGTGTGGCCGATGCTGGCGACGCAGTGGGACTCCCGGTGGTATCTCGGGATCGCCGACCACGGGTACACGCACACACTCGGCATCGCCTACGACCACAACAACCTGGCGTTCTTCCCGCTGTACCCGCTGCTGGTCAAGGCCGTGGCCGTGCTGACCCCGGGCACCCGGGCCAGTACCGGGCTCGGGCTCGCCTTGCTGGCGTCGCTGGTCGCGGCCTGGGGCGTGTTCGCGGTGGGCGACCGGCTGGGCGGGCGGCGGGTCGGGGTGCTGCTCACCGTGTTGTGGGCGGCGTACCCGGTGGGTCTGGTGCAGTGGATGGGCTACACCGAGTCGCTGTTCACGGCGTTCGCCGCGTGGACGCTGTACGCGGTGCTCGCCGAGCGCTGGCTGTGGGCGGCGACGGGCTCGGTGCTGGCGGGGCTGACGAGGCCGACCGGGATCGCGGTGGCGGCCGCGGTGACGGTCACCGCGCTGCTCTCCCTGCGCACCCGCTTCTCGGCCCGCGCCCTGACCGCGGCCCTGGCGGCCCCCCTCGGCTGGTGCGCGTACGTCGGCTGGGTGGGCCTCAGACTGGGCCGCTGGGACGGCTACTTCGCCGTACAGCGGATGTGGCACAACGAGCTGGACGGCGGGGCGGAGACCCTGCGCTGGCTGCGGCACCTGTTCGGGCAGGTCCCGCGGCCGGAGCTGTTCCTGGTGGTGGTGAGCCTGACGATGCTCGCGTCGGTCGTGCTGTTCGGGCTCGCGGTGGCGGACCGGCAGCCGGTGCCGCTGCTGGTGTTCGGCGCGGTCCTGCTGGTGATCGTGGTGGTCAGCGGGGGCGTCTACTTCCCGCGGGCCCGCTTCCTGCTGCCCGGCTTCCCGCTGCTGCTGCCCGTCGCCGGGTATCTCGCCCGCGCGTCACGGCGGTTGCGGGTGCTCGCGCTGACGGCCGCGGTGGCGGGGTCGGCGTACTGCGGTGCGTACATGCTGCTGGTGTGGCCGAGCGCACCGTGATTCATGGGGAGTTGGGCCTTGCTTTGCTTCTCGGACGCCTACGGCCGAGGGGGCGAGCTGCACGCTGTGACTGCGGCAGGGATGCGCTCCCGGCCCCCCTTGGAGGCATCCGCCCCCAGGCGTTCCGCCGCCCCGGCTCTCTGGCGGAGCGCCGGTTGCCGCGTACGAGCCCGGCACGGGGTCCGGTCCCTTGAGTCGGCCGGACCCGGTGCCGGGTCCCCTCGACGCGCGGCAGGCGGCGGAGCCGCCGCGGCCTATCCGAAGCGGCCGTTCACGTAGTCCGTGGTGCGGGGGTCCTGGGGGTTGTCGAACGTGTCGTCGGTGGGGCCGTGTTCGACGATCACGATGGTGACCTCGTCGGTCAGCTCGTGGATGGTCTCTGAACCACGGGGCCGGGCCACCCGCGACGGGGGCCCGGCACCGCACGCTCGGGACAGCACTGCCGTCGGCACGCGCGCTGCGGCGCAGGCGACCTCGGTCCCACGAGGGGGAGCCAGCAGCGCCACAGGCCGGCCCAGAAGCCCGACCCGAGAACCCCCGCAAACCCCCGACAACCCGGCCACACGCGACGCCCGCCGCAGCCAACCCAGCCCCCGCCCCAGCCCGAGGCCCCCGGCCGGAACCCCCGCAGACCCCCGACGACCCGGCCGCACGCGACGCCCGCCGCAGCCAACCCAGCCCCGGCCCGATCCGAGGACCCCCGCCGGAACCACCGCAGACCCCCGACGCCCCGGCCGTACACGGTGCAGGCCGCAGCCAACCCAGCCCCGACCCCAGCCCGAGGCCCCCGGCCGGAACCCCCGCAAACCCCCGACAACCCGGCCACACGCGACGCCCGCCGCAGCCGACCCAGCCCCGGCCCGATCCGAGGACCCCCGCCGGAACCACCGCAGACCCCCGACGACCCGGCCGCACGCGATGCGGACCACATCCGACCCAGCTCCGGCCCCGACCCGAGAGCCCCCGGCCGGAACCCCCGCAAACCCCCGACAACCCGGCCGCACGCGATGCGGGCCGGTGCCGGCTCGGTTCCGGTCAGCCCACCGCCAGCAGGATCGCCAGCAGCACCGCTCCCGCCACGGCCGGCGCCACCACCTCGTACGCCCAGCGGACCGTGATCTCGCCCTGTGCGGACTCGGCCTTGCCCCGCTGCTCCAGCAGCTGCCGCAGCTCGTCCATGATCTTGTCGGTCTCCGCGCGCAACGGCCCGGACGCGCCGTCCGACTCCCGCAGACCCCCGAACACGCGCCCGGCGGACGCGGTCCGTCCGCCCCGCGCGTCCGACTCCGCCTTCGTCTGCCTGCGCGCCGCCTTCTTGCGGCTCCGCAGGGAGACGGGGATCGCCCACAGCTGGTACTTCGCGCCCGACTCGACGATCACCTCGTTCGAGTAGCCGGAGCGCAGGGCGGCGATCTCCCCCCACGGCAGCGTGATCACCCGGAACGGGTTGCGTACCCGCAGCCGGTCCTCGCCCGCGAACACCGCCGGGCGCAGGGTGAAGGCCACCACCAGCGGCACGAGCAGGATCAGCGCGGCCAGGGCGAGCCAGGGGGTGCGGCCGTGGCCCCGGAGCAGCGCGTCGACGCCCAGCCAGCCGACGATGGCGAGCAGGAGTACGCCGCCGATCAGCGCCTGGGGCGAGCGGTAGATGCGGTCCTTGACGAGGGGCGTGGTCATGCCGCCGATTGTGCCTCAGGTGTGCGCCGGGGCGCCGGTGGGGGCGACGCCGTCGTGCACGGGTGCGGGCCGTCCGCGGCTGGTCGCGCCCACGCGGCGGTAGCCGCAGGTCGATACAGCCCCGCGCCCCTTCCAGGTAGGTCAGCCACCCGGCCTCAAGAAGAACCGTTCCCTCGGGGTGTACAGCCGCTACGCGCGTAGATATGCTCGGGTGGTGACCATGCCCACCACCGCACCCCACGCACTTGCTGACGTCACCGCGTCCGACAGCACGCTGCGCCGCTTCCTCCACGGGCTGCCCGGCGTCGACGCGGTCGGCCTGGAGGCGCGTGCCGCCTCCCTCGGCACCCGTTCCATCAAGACCACCGCGAAGGCGTACGCCATCGACCTCGCCATCTCGATGGTCGACCTGACGACGCTGGAAGGCGCGGACACCCCGGGCAAGGTCCGGGCGCTCGGCGCCAAGGCGGTCCACCCGGACCCGACGGACCGTACGACCCCCGCCACGGCCGCCGTCTGTGTCTATCCCGACATGGTGACCGCCGCCAAGGAGGCCGTCGCCGGCTCCGGTGTCAAGGTCGCCTCGGTCGCCACCGCCTTCCCGGCGGGCCGCGCGGCGCTGCCGGTCAAGCTCGCCGACGTGCGGGACGCGGTGGCCGCGGGTGCCGACGAGATCGACATGGTCATCGACCGCGGCGCGTTCCTCGCGGGGAACTACCGCAAGGTGTTCGACGAGATCGTCGCCGTGAAGGAGGCCTCGGGCGCCGCCCGGCTCAAGGTCATCTTCGAGACCGGCGAGCTGTCGACGTACGACAACATCCGCCGGGCCTCCTGGCTGGGCATGCTCGCCGGCGCCGACTTCATCAAGACCTCCACCGGCAAGGTGGCGGTGAACGCGACCCCGGCGAACACCCTGCTCATGCTGGAGGCCGTGCGCGACTTCCGCGCGCAGACCGGCGTCCAGGTCGGCGTCAAGCCCGCCGGCGGCATCCGGACCAGCAAGGACGCGATCAAGTTCCTCGTCCTGGTGAACGAGACCGCGGGCACGGACTGGCTGGACAACCACTGGTTCCGCTTCGGCGCCTCCTCGCTCCTGAACGACCTGCTGATGCAGCGTCAGAAGCTGGCCACCGGCCGCTACTCCGGCCCCGACTACGTGACGGTGGACTGATCGACCATGGCCAAGGAAAAGATGACCACCGCATTCGAGTACGCACCGGCGCCCGAGTCCCGCTCCGTCGTCGACATCGCGCCCGCCTACGGCCTCTTCATCGACGGCGAGTTCACCGACGCGGCCGACGGCCAGGTCTTCAAGACCGTCAGCCCCAGCACCGAGGAGGTCCTCTCCGAGGTCGCCCGAGCGGGTGCCGAGGACGTCGACCGGGCCGTCGCGGCCGCCCGCAAGGCCTTCGTGAAGTGGTCCGCGCTGCCGGGCTCCGAGCGCGCCAAGTACCTCTTCCGCATCGCCCGCATCATCCAGGAACGCAGCCGTGAGCTGGCCGTCCTGGAGACGCTGGACAACGGCAAGCCCATCAAGGAGACCCGCGACGCCGACCTCCCCCTGGTCGCCGCGCACTTCTTCTACTACGCGGGCTGGGCCGACAAGCTCGACCACGCCGGCTTCGGCGCGGACCCGCGGCCGCTCGGTGTGGCCGGCCAGGTCATCCCCTGGAACTTCCCGCTCCTGATGCTGGCGTGGAAGATCGCCCCGGCGCTGGCCACCGGCAACACGGTCGTCCTCAAGCCGGCGGAGACCACGCCCCTTTCGGCTCTCTTCTTCGCGGACATCTGCCGTCAGGCGGGCCTGCCCAGGGGCGTCGTCAACATCCTCCCCGGCTACGGCGACGCGGGCGCCGCGCTCGTCGCCCACCCGGACGTGAACAAGGTCGCCTTCACCGGCTCCACCGCCGTCGGCAAGGAGATCGCGCGCACGGTCGCCGGCAGCCGCAAGAAGCTCACCCTCGAACTGGGCGGCAAGGGCGCGAACATCGTCTTCGACGACGCCCCGATCGACCAGGCCGTCGAGGGCATCGTCACCGGCATCTTCTTCAACCAGGGCCAGGTCTGCTGCGCGGGCTCCCGGCTCCTCGTCCAGGAGTCGATCCACGACGAGCTGCTGGACTCCCTGAAGCGCCGCCTGTCCACACTTCGCCTCGGCGACCCGCTGGACAAGAACACCGACATCGGCGCGATCAACTCCGCGGAGCAGCTCGCGCGCATCACCTCCCTCGTCGAGCAGGGCGAGGCGGAGGGCGCCGAGCGCTGGTCCCCGGCCTGCGAGATCCCGTCCGCCGGCTACTGGTTCGCCCCGACGCTCTTCACGAACGTCACCCAGGCGCACACCGTCGCCCGCGACGAGATCTTCGGCCCGGTCCTGTCGGTCCTGACCTTCCGCACGCCCGACGAGGCCGTGGCGAAGGCCAACAACACGCCCTACGGCCTGTCCGCCGGCATCTGGACCGAGAAGGGCTCGCGGATCCTCGCCGTCGCGAACAAGCTGCGCGCGGGCGTGATCTGGTCCAACACGTTCAACAAGTTCGACCCCACCTCGCCGTTCGGCGGATACAAGGAGTCGGGCTTCGGCCGCGAGGGCGGCCGCCACGGTCTGGAGGCGTACCTCGATGTCTGAGAAGCCCAAGAACACTGAGCAGCAGCGTCTGAGCGTCTTCAAGACCTACAAGCTGTACGTCGGGGGCAAGTTCCCCCGCAGCGAGAGCGGCCGGGTGTACGAGGTGACCGACTCGAAGGGCAACTGGCTGGCCAACGCACCGCAGTCCTCCCGCAAGGACGCCCGGGACGCGGTCGTGGCCGCGCGCAAGGCGTTCGGCGGCTGGTCCGGGGCCACGGCCTACAACCGCGGTCAGGTCCTCTACCGCGTCGCGGAGATGCTGGAGGGCCGGCGGGACCAGTTCACGCGCGAGGTCGCGGACGCGGAGGGTCTCGGCAGGTCCAAGGCCGCCGCGGTGGTGGACGCGGCCATCGACCGCTGGGTCTGGTACGCGGGCTGGACCGACAAGATCGCCCAGGTGATCGGGGGCGGCAACCCGGTCGCGGGCCCGTTCTTCAACCTCTCCTCCCCCGAGCCGACCGGCGTGGTGGCGGTCCTGGCCCCGCAGGAGTCGTCGTTCCTGGGCCTGGTGTCCGTGGTCGCGCCCGTGATCGCGACCGGCAACACGGCGGTCGTCGTCGCCAGTGAGAAGTCCCCGCTCCCGGCCCTCTCCCTGGCCGAGGTGCTCGCCACCTCCGACGTCCCCGGTGGAGTCGTCAACGTCCTCTCCGGCCGTACGGCGGAGATCGCGGTGCCGCTCGCCGCCCACCAGGACGTCAACGCGATCGACCTCGCGGGCGCCGACGAGGCGCTGGCGAAGGAGCTGGAGATCGCGGCGGCCGACAACCTCAAGCGCGTGCTTCGTCCACAGCCTGTGGACTATGTCGAGACCCCGGGAACCGAGCGCCTGACGGCGTTCCTGGAGACGAAGACGGTCTGGCACCCGACGGGAGCGCTGGGCGCGTCCGGGTCTTCCTACTGATCCGTGTCCGTGTGGGGGGAACTGCGGGCCGGCCGTGGCCGGTCGCGCAGTTCCCCACGCCCGTCACGGGGCGCTCAACTCCCCGCGTTGTCCAGCGTCTGCCCCAGCACCGGGATCGCCCCGACCGACGGGGCCTGCGCCACCGGCCCCGTCAGCATCTTCGACGTCAGCGGCTGGAAGTCCGCCACCTGCGTCCCCACCCCGTTGTCCAGGGGGTCGACACCCGTGCCCGCCAGCGGGTTGGGCTTGAGCCCGGCCACCGGCCCCGTGACGTACGGCAGTACAGCCCCCAGCGCCCGCAGGCCCGCCTTCGGGTCGACGTGCCCGAGCGAGGTGGGCCGGGTCCGCACCAAGGGGTCCATGACGTGCTGGGTGTCCGCGGCGGCCGTCGCGGCGCCCGCGCCGAGCGCGACCCCTGCCGTGGCGAGTGCGACCAGGGCGCGTTGGGCGGTCGGAGTCGGGGAGGACGCGGTTCGGGCCATTGCTGATGCCACCTTCGGATGCGCAGGGTAATCAGGTCGACACTCAGGGTAGTTGAGGTGTGACTCACGCTCCAAAGCCGACCCGCGGGGTCGGCAGGAGGCCCCCCATGCGTCAAACTGGTGTTCCGTGAG
Source organism: Streptomyces sp. NPDC048254 (assembly GCF_043201895.1). NCBI lineage: Bacteria > Bacillati > Actinomycetota > Actinomycetes > Kitasatosporales > Streptomycetaceae > Streptomyces > Streptomyces sp. NPDC048254. The sequence continues at coordinate 448,612 of NZ_JBICZJ010000002.1, read as the reverse complement.
CCTTCATCTCCCGTCCCCCGCCCGTGTCGTGCTGCTGTGCGGCCCCTCCGGCTCGGGCAAGTCACTCGTCGCCGCCCGTTCCGGGCTGCCCGTGCTGCGCCTCGACGACTTCTACAAGGAGGGCGACGACCCGACCCTGCCGCTGGTGGCGGGGAGTTCGGACATCGACTGGGACCACCCGGAGTCCTGGGACGCGGAGGTCGCGGTCGAGGCCATCGCCCGGCTCTGCGCCACGGGGTCGACGCCGGTGCCGGTGTACGACATCGCGCTGAGCGCCCGTACCGGCGAGGAGACGGTGCACATCGGCCGTACCCCGCTGTTCATCGCGGAGGGCATCTTCGCCGCCGAGATCGTGGAGCGCTGCCGGGAGCTGGGGCTGCTGGCCGACGCGCTCTGTCTGAACCGGGGCCCGATGCGGACCTTCCGGCGGCGCTTCCTGCGCGATCTCAAGGAGGGCCGCAAGTCGGTGCCGTTCCTGCTGCGCCGCGGCTGGCGGCTGATGCGCGCGGAGCGGGCGATCGTGGCCCGCCAGGTGTCGCTGGGCGCGCACCCGTGCGACCGGGACGAGGCGCTGGGCCGGCTGGCGACGGCCGCGGTGGGCCGGGGAACCCGGGACCGGACGCCGGCCTGACCGCCGTACGCGCGGACGTGACAAAAGAAGCGGGACTGGATGGACCCCCCGGCCCTCCAGTCCCGCTCCCCCGTCGCTCCGCCGAACACCCCCGTGTCCCCCGTGGCGGAGCTCCCCCGTGCTTTCCCCCGCGAGTCCCCCGGACTCGCTTCCCCCCGTGGGCCCTGACTCGCGTCCCCCGTGAGTCCCCCCAGGCCCTCCCCGTCGGGATCCCCCCGGATCCCCTTACCTTCAGGCGACAAGCTCCCCGAAGGCGCTCTCCTCGTCACGGCCGAAGCTGAGGACCTCGTCCTCACGCAGCCGGCGGAGCGACCGCCAGATGCTGGACTTCACCGTGCCGACACTGATGTCGAGGATCTCCGCGATCTCCGGGTCCGTGCGGCCCTCGTAGTAGCGCAGGACCAGCATGGTGCGCTGGAGTTCGGGGAGCCGGGCCAGCGCCTGCCACAGGACCGCGCGCAGCTCGGTGCCGCTCATCGCGTCCGTGTCGCCGGGCGTCTCCGGCAGTTCCTCGGTCGGGTACTCGTTGAGCTTGCGGCGCCGCCAGGCGCTGATGTGCAGGTTGGTCATCGTCCGCCGCAGGTAACCGCCCACGGCCGCCTTGTCGCTGATCCGGTCCCACGCCTTGTACGTCGAGAACAGCGCGCTCTGCAGCAGGTCCTCGGCCTCGAAGCGGTCACCGGTCAGGTGGTAGGCGGTCGCGTACAGGGAGGCGCGGCGCTCCTGGACGTAGGCGGTGAACTCCGCCTCGGTCAGCGAGCGACGCTCCCCCGTGTCCTCCCCGTATGCGGATCCCCCGTGTGCTTCCCCCGTGAAGCTGTCAACCACCGTCATGTAGCCGGTGTGCTGACGTCCGGTGCCGCGAGCGCACCCCCGCCCGCTCACGGCACCGGACTTCTCGGAACCCCGGTTCACGTCGTGCAGACGCGTGATCACTGCGCTGGTGCTGTGGCTGATCAGCGTGTTCATCTCGCGCCCCCCGTCGTGGACTTCCGGTAGTTCGGCTTGCTCAGGCGGTTTCCCTGCCCGTGCCGAGAACTCTGCCGGGCCACCTTCACGGCCGTATCCGCCGACTGTCACAGACCTGTCACAGGGGTTCGGCACAGAGAGTCCACACAAGATGCACAGATGGTGGCGCTACAGAGGTTTCCCGGCAGCTACCAGCCGCACAGGTCGTACGACAGGCCCCGCATGGGCCAGAATGAGCCCGTGCCTTCCCTGTTGCTGATCGAGGACGACGACGCCATCCGTACGGCCCTGGAGCTCTCACTGACGCGCCAGGGACACCGGGTGGCCACCGCTGCGACCGGTGAGGACGGTCTGAAGCTGTTGCGCGAGCAGCGGCCCGATCTGATCGTCCTCGACGTCATGCTGCCCGGCATCGACGGGTTCGAGGTGTGCCGGCGGATCCGGCGCACGGACCAGTTGCCGATCATTCTGCTGACCGCGCGCAGCGACGACATCGACGTGGTGGTCGGACTGGAGTCCGGCGCCGACGACTACGTCGTCAAACCCGTCCAGGGCCGGGTGCTCGACGCCCGGATCCGGGCCGTGCTGCGCCGCGGGGAGCGGGAGTCCAGCGACTCGGCGACCTACGGCAACGTCGTCATCGACCGGTCCGCGATGACCGTGACGAAGAACGGCGAGGATCTCCAGCTGACGCCGACCGAGCTGCGGCTGCTGCTCGAACTGAGCCGGCGGCCCGGGCAGGCGCTGTCCCGGCAGCAGTTGCTGCGGCTGGTCTGGGAGCACGACTACCTCGGTGACTCGCGGCTCGTGGACGCCTGTGTGCAGCGGCTGCGCGCCAAGGTGGAGGACGTGCCCTCCTCCCCGACCCTGATCCGTACCGTCCGTGGTGTCGGCTACCGCCTGGACGCTCCTCAGTGACGGACCGGCAAGGGGGTTTCCGCGGCTGGGCCGCGGATCGCAAGGGAGCCGTGTCCCGGCTGCGCTTCACCAGCCTGCGGCTGCGGCTCGTCGTGGTCTTCGGGCTCGTCGCGCTGACCGCGGCCGTGTCCGCGTCCGGCATCGCGTACTGGCTGAACCGCGAGGCCGTGCTCACCCGTACCCAGGACGCGGTGCTGCGCGACTTCCAGCAGGAGATGCAGAACCGGGCCGGCGTGCTGCCCATCCATCCCAGCCAGGACGAACTCCAGCGCACGGCCGGGCAGATGGCCAACAGCAGCCAGCGCTTCAGCGTGTTACTGGTCGGCCAGGACCCGGACGGCAAGACGGTGTACGGCAGTTCGGACGGGCTGAGCGCGTTCGCGCTCGACGACGTGCCCCGGTCGCTGCGCACGGCCGTCGACAAGCAGCAGAAGCCGGCCGACTCCAACAAGTCGGCGTACCACCTGTACTGGCAGCGGGTCGTCGACCACGGCACGCCGTACCTGGTCGCCGGGACCCGGCTGATCGGCGGCGGGCCGACCGGCTACATGATGAAGTCACTGGAGCCGGAGGCGAAGGACCTCAACTCGCTGGCGTGGTCGCTGGGGATCGCCACCGGGCTCGCGCTCATCGGCTCGGCGCTGCTCGCGCAGGCCGCCGCCACCACCGTGCTGAAGCCCGTGCACCGGCTGGGCGTCGCCGCGCGGCGGCTCGGCGAGGGCAAGCTGGACACCCGGCTGCGGGTGTCGGGGACGGACGAACTCGCCGATCTCTCCAGGACGTTCAACGACGCGGCCGAGGCGCTGGAGAAACGGGTCGACGACATGGCCGCGCGGGACGACGCCTCGCGCCGCTTCGTCGCCGACATGAGCCATGAACTCCGGACGCCGCTGACCGCGATCACCGCCGTGACCGAGATCCTGGAGGAGGAACTGGAGGCGGAGTCGGGGTCGATGGACCCGATGATCGAGCCCGCCGTCCGGCTGGTCGTCAGCGAGACGCGCCGCCTCAACGACCTCGTCGAGAACCTGATGGAGGTCACCCGCTTCGACGCCGGTACGGCCCGGCTGGTCCTCGACGACGTCGACATCGCCGACCAGATCACCGCCTGCATCGACGCCCGTGCCTGGCTGGACGCGGTGGACCTGGATGCCGAGCGCGGCATCCACGCCCGCCTCGACCCGCGCCGCCTCGACGTCATCCTCGCCAACCTGATCGGCAACGCCCTCAAGCACGGCGGTTCGCCGGTACGGGTGTCGGTGCGCATCGACCAGGAAGAAGGCGAGGATCTGGTGATCGCCGTACGCGACCACGGTCCGGGTATCCCCGAGGACGTCCTGCCGCACGTCTTCGACCGGTTCTACAAGGCGAGCGCCTCCCGGCCGCGCTCCGAGGGCAGCGGCCTGGGCCTGTCCATCGCCACGGAGAACGCCCGTATCCACGGCGGCACCATCACGGCCGCCAACTCCCCCGAGGGCGGCGCGGTGTTCACCCTGCGGCTGCCCCGGGACGCCTCGACGCTGACCGAGGAGAGCCAGGACGCCGGGGAGAAGGACGCCTGATGCACGTACGAAGACTCCTGGCCGTCGCCGGACTGGCGCTCGCGCTCTCCGGGTGCGGGATCCGGGCCACCGAGGTGCCCACCGACTTCGGCGGGGCGCCCTCGCGGGTGCCGTGCTCGATGACCCAGCCGGACCTGTCGGCGCAGTCCGCGCGCGGGGTGCCGGTGCAGGTGTTCCTGCTGTGCGGCTCCTCGCTGGTGACCGTGGACCGGGAGGTGCGGGTCCCGGAGGGTACGGCGGACGCGCAGCGGCGGGTGATCGTCGCCCAGGGGCTCCTCGACGAGCTCGCGGAGACACCCACGGCCGCCGAGAAGGCGGCGGGCTACACGACGTACGTGCGCGGCGGGATGTCGGTCGTCGGGCCCCGGCCCGGGGACCCCGAGGACACGCTGCGGCTGAGCACCTCGCCGGCGCAGCTGACGGCGTACGCGCTGGGCCAGATCGTGTGCACGCTCTCCGACTCGGCGGCGGCCGAGGGCGACGGGTCGGTGATCCTGGGCGGGCCGGGGCGGCAGCCGCTGCTGCGGTACGAGTGCACGGACGCGGTCCGGAACTCGCCGAGCGGGAACCGGCCGCCGGCCACCGAGGTTTCTTCCGGGTGAGGGGCGTCTCGGCGCCCGACGGCGCGCTCCACGTACCGTGTGTGGAAAGCCTCACCCCCTCGCATCCGGAACCGTTCGTGTGCGCGGGCGCGTCTACGGGGGCGTGCAGCGTCAAGGCTCCATCGGCGGCAGCGCCGCGATCCGCGTCCGTGTGACAGGGGGTGTCCTCCTTGTCGCACATCTCGCGTTCGTCGCCTGGCTGATGCTGCGGCCGCTGGACGTGCCGTGGGTGATGCCCGCCAACCTGCACCCGTTCGCCGGTATCCGCGCCGACCTGGCGCTGGGCCCGCGCGAGGCGGCCCACCGGATCGGTGAGGGCCTCGCACTGCTCGCCCCGCTGGGCGTGCTGCTCCCGATGGTGCACGGCCGGCTCCGCGTCTCCCCGCTCGCCTCCCTGATCCGTACCGCCGCCGCGGGCGCCCTGATCTCGCTCGGCATAGCGCTGTTGCAGACCGGGGTGCCGGGACGGGTGGTGGACGTCGACTCGGTCGTCCTCAACACGGTCGGCGTGATCGTCGCGCATCTGGCGGTGGTCCCGGCGGCCCGCGCCCGGCTCCGCGGGCGGCGTGCGCGGCGGCGGCCCGCGGCCCTCCCCCAGGAGGACACGGCTCAGGGTCGTACCCCGACGATTCCCAGGGTCGGGATCGCCCCGTAGAGCGACGCTTCGACCCGGTTCGTCTCCGTACCGTGGAGGGCAGATGAGGGGCCGCACGGGCCGCCTCGAACCGGACGCTCACAGCGCCGGACACTCATGAAGGAGACGCGGATGTCCAGGCTCGCCCGCCCCACCCATGGCCGCATGATCGGCGGAGTGTGCGCCGCGCTGGCCCGGCGCTTCGGCACCTCCGCGACCACGATGCGGGTGATCTTCCTGCTGTCCTGCCTGCTGCCGGGGCCGCAGTTCCTGCTCTACATCGCGCTGTGGATCCTCCTCCCCTCGGAGGAGAAGGCCACCGCCTGGTAACACCCGGGCAGGACAACGCCGTTGGGGCGCGCCGGAGGAATCCGGTGCGCCCCAACGGCGTTGCCGACCGGCCGGGGAGAGGTCAGCCGAGCGGAATCCCGTTCACCGGCAGGCCGTGGGTGGGCATGCCCTGGACCGGCAGTCCACCGAGGAGGCCGGCGACGGGCTTGGTCGGGCCGCCGGCGAGCAGCTGCTCGGCGGCCGGCTGGGCGGTGGCAAGACCGGCGGCGAGGGCGGTCCGCCCCTGCGCCAGGGCCTCACCGGCCCCCGGCAGGGCCTTGGAGACGTTCTCGGCCGGCAGCGTCTTGGTGACGGTGTCCAGGGCCTGCGAGGAGTCCGGGACGGCCGGGGCCGCACTGGCCGCACCCGCGCCGACAGCGGCGAAGGCGGCACCGAGAGCGGCGACACCGAGGGTCTTGGCAGCAGACTGCTTCATCGTTGATTGCGTCCTTGGAATACGGTGACGGGGATCTTTAAAAACGTGCTGAGCGGTCCACGACCGTAAACATGCCGAACCACCCACCGCAAACACCGAAATGCGGACGGCCGGCCGGATCCCGTCCGCTTTCCGTACCCCGTCAGGTCACCCGATCAGCCCTGTGGATCGACAGAACCGCTGGTGGAGGCGGTCTGCTGGAACAGCCATTCGGATTTCAGCTCCGCATAACCCGGCTTGACGACGTCATTGATCATGGCGAGTCGTTCATCGAAAGGAATGAACGCTGATTTCATCGCATTGACGGAGAACCACTGCAGATCATCGAGCGTGTAACCGAATGCCTCGACGAGGTGCTCGAATTCCCGGCTCATGCCGGTCCCGGACATCAGCCGGTTGTCGGTGTTCACGGTGGCCCGGAAGTGCAGCCGGCGCAGCAGCCCGATCGGGTGCTCGGCATAGGAGTCGGCGGCCCCGGTCTGGAGGTTGGAGCTCGGACACAGCTCCAGCGGGATCCGCTTGTCACGGACATAGGAGGCGAGGCGGCCGAGTTTGACCGTGCCGTCCTCGTGGACCTGGATGTCGTCGATGATCCGCACGCCGTGCCCGAGCCGGTCGGCGCCGCACCACTGGAGGGCCTGCCAGATGGACGGCAGCCCGAAGGCCTCGCCGGCGTGGATGGTGAAGTGGTTGTTCTCGCGCTTGAGGTACTCGAAGGCGTCGAGGTGCCGGGTGGGCGGGTAGCCGGCCTCGGCGCCGGCGATGTCGAAGCCGACGACGCCCAGGTCCCGGTAGCGGTTGGCCAGCTCGGCGATCTCCAGGGAGCGGGCCGCGTGCCGCATGGCGGTGAGCAGGGCGCCGACCCGGATCCGCCGGCCAGCCTCCCTGGCGAGCGTCTCGCCCTGCCGGAAGCCCTCGTTGACGGCCTCGACGACCTCTTCGAGGGACAGCCCCCTCTCGAGGTGCTGCTCGGGCGCATACCGCACCTCGGCGTATACGACGCCGTCCTCGGCGAGGTCCTCCGCGCACTCGCGCGCGACCCGCACCAGGGCGTCCCGGGTCTGCATGACTCCGACGGTGTGCGAGAAGGTCTCCAGGTACCGCTCCAGCGAACCGGAGTCGGCGGCCTCCCGGAACCAGACACCGAGCTTGTCCGGATCGGACTCGGGAAGCCCGGCGTACCCGGTCTCCCGGGCGAGGTCGGCGACGGTACCGGGGCGCAGACCGCCGTCCAGATGGTCGTGCAGCAGAACCTTCGGTGCCCGGCGGATCTGCTCCGGCGTCGGGGTGTTCGCGATGCTCTGGCTCGTCATTTCCGCACTGTAACTCCTACGCGCGTAGATCGCTCGGTACTCGGCGAATTCCGTTTCCCGTCGATGCCCGTCGATACGCAACGGTGACCGCACGGACGGGTCGCGTACACCGCTTCTTCTGACACTGTTCTGTCATGGCACAGCAATCGACGCCGGTCCGAACGGCCAGGCTGGGCAGGGCAGTCGGCCAGGAGCCGACGACGGTGAGCGGAGCGGTCCTGCTGCTCCCGGGCGGTGAGGAGGTCTCCGCCCGCAAGCCGTCCCTCGTTTGGGCGACGCCCTTCGTCCGCGCACTCGGACGCCGGCTCGCCCGGGACGGCCGGGACGAGGGACTGGCCGCGCACATCGTCCACTACCGCTACCGCGGCTGGAACGGCGGTGAGGCGCATCTCGCGGGGGACGCGAACTGGGCGGCCGACGAGGTGGTACGGCGGTACGGCGATGTCCCGGTGTGCCTGCTGGGTCTGGGCATGGGAGGCCGGGCCGCGCTGCGCGCGGGCGGCCACGAGGCCGTCAACTCCGTCGTCTCCATCGCCCCCTGGCTGCCGGAGGCGGACGAGACCGCGTCCGAGGAACCGGTACGGCAGCTGGTGGGGCGCCGGGTGCTGATCGTGCATGGCACGAACGACGAACGGACCGATCCGGAGCAGTCGTTCCGGCTGGCGGCGCGGGCGAAGAAGGCGAACCGGGAGGTGTGCCGGTTCGAGGTGCACTCGGACGGGCACGGGCTGCATCAGCACCGGGACGAAGTGCTGGCGCTGGCTTCGGACTTCGTGCTGGGGGCGTTGTTCGGGTACGCGGTTTCGCGGCCGGTGGAGGATGCGCTGGCTGCGCCGCCGCCGATCGGGTTGCGGATGCCGCTTGCGGCGGGGTTCGGGCGGTCGCTCCGTAGGGGGTGATGTTCAGTTTCGGCGTACGGGTGCGTGGTGGCTGGTCGCGCCCACGCGGCGGAGCCGCATATGGACAGAGCCCCGCGCCCCTGAAGGGGCGCGCTGTGCCCTAGGCGGGGAGCAAGTTGCCCCTTCTCGATAGCAGGAAACGCTTGAAGGCCGCCACCGGGGGCGTGTCCGGATGGCCCTGGAGCCACGCCACGCCGATTTCCCTCGCCGCCCTCGGGGCCGTGACCGTCAGTTCCACGACTCCCGGGCGGGGAAACGCGGGTGGGGGGAGCAACGCGACCCCCAGCCCGGCCGCCACCAAGCCCCTCAAGGTCTCCGCCTCCTCCCCCTCGAAGGCGATCCGCGGGCGGAAGCCGGCCTCCTTGCACAGGTCGTCGGTGATGCGGCGCAGACCGTAGCCCGGTTCCAGGGTCACGAACGTCTCGTCGGCCGCTTCGGCGAGGCGGATGCGCTTGCGGGCGGCCAGTGGGTGGTCGGCGGGAACCACCAGGCGCAGCTTCTGTTCGTCCAGGCGACGGGCGACCAGGTCGGGAGCGTCCGGGACCGGCGAGGTGAGGCACAGGTCCAGCTCGCCCGCCCGGAGCTTCTCGATCATCGCCTCGCCGTAGTTCTGGACGAGGCTGAAGCGGACCCGGGGGTGGTCGGCGCGGAAGGCCTGGAGGAGGCCGGGGACGGTCTCCGCGCCCATCGTGTGCAGGAACCCGAAGGCGACCTTGCCGGTGGTGGGGTCGGCGTCGGCGCGTACCTCGTCGGCGGCGCGCCGGACCTCGGCGAGGGCGCGTTCGACCGAGGTGAGGAAGGTGCGGCCGGCGGGGGTGAGGGAGACCGTGCGGCCGTGCCGGGTGAAGAGGCCGACGCCGAGGTCCTGCTCCAGGCGGGCCATCGCGCGGGAGAGGGTGGACTGCGGCACGTTGAGCTCCTGCGCGGCCCCGGTGACATGCTCCGTGCGGGCCACGCCGGCGAAGTACGCGAGGCGTGGAGCCAGCAACATCGTCATGTCTCCTGTGTCACTGTCCGGTGACAGGCGCTTCGCTGACCTCTGCTGATGCTCCATGGGAACGATTATGGCGATTCCATGCATTGGACGGATCAAAAAGGGGTCCGTACGTTCGAGGTATGTCTCCCGCCAGTACCGGGGCGTCCACCGCCATGGACGCCGCAGCGACCGTCCCCGTCTCCGACACCTCCGACTCCCGTATGGCCCCGGGCGGCCCCGGCTACCGCCGGATGAGCTTCGCCCTCTTCCTCGCCGGTGTCGCGACCTTCGCCCTCCTCTACTCCACGCAGGCGCTGCTGCCGCTGATCTCGGACGGCTTCGGGGTGAGCGCGAGCGACGCGAGCTGGACGGTGGCGGCGGCGACCGGCGGTCTGGCGCTGTTCGTCATCCCGATGAGCGCCCTGTCCGAGCGTTTCGGGCGTCGTACGGTCATGACCGCGTCGCTGGCGGTGGCGGTGACCGTGGGTCTGCTGGTCCCCTTCGCGCCGTCGCTGGGCGTGCTGGTGGTGCTGCGCGGCATCCAGGGCGCCGCGCTGGCCGGGCTGCCGGCCTCGGCGCAGGCCTACCTGGCGGAGGAGGTCCGCCCGAGGGCGCTGGTCACGGCGATAGGCCTGTTCGTCGCGGGCAACAGCGTCGGCGGGATGAGCGGCCGGGTCATCACCGGCTGGGTCGCGCAGGAGTGGGGCTGGCGGGTCGCGGTGGGCGTCATCGGCGTGATCGCGGTCGGCTGCGCGGTGGCCTTCCGGCTGCTCCTCCCGGCCCCGCGGCACTTCAGGGCGGGCTCGCTGCACCCGCGTCGGCTGCTCGGCACGGTCCGCGACCATCTGGCCAACCCGCTGCTGCGCCGCCTGTACGCGATCGGCGCGCTGTTCATGACCGTCTTCGGCGGCGTGTACACGGTGATCGGCTACCGCCTGACCGAGGCACCGTTCTCGCTCCCCCAGGGCATCGTCGGCTCGATCTTCCTCGTCTACCTGGTCGGTACGGTGTCGGCGTCCACGGCGGGCCGTCTGGTCGGCCGGCTCGGCCGCCGGGGCGCCCTCTACCTGGGCGGCGGCACGACGGCCGCGGGCCTGCTGCTCTCCCTGTCCGACTCGCTCCCGCTGGTCCTGCTGGGCCTCGTCCTGATCACCGCGGGCTTCTTCGCGGGCCACGCGGTGGCCTCCTCGGCGGTCAGCAAGACGGCCACCCACGGCCGGGCCCAGGCCTCCGCCATCTACCAGTCCGCGTACTACATCGGCTCCAGCGCGGGCAGCACGGTGGGCGCGCTGGCCTTCCACGCGAGCGGCTGGTCGGGAACGGTGGGGGTGGCCCTGCTGGCGATCGCGGGCGTGGTGGCCATCACGGTGCTGGGCTCGGTGGCGGCCCGACGGCAGGTCGTGGCCACCGCCCACTGAACCGGCCCCACAGCGCGGAGGCTCTTCGGTCCGTGCGCGGGGAAGCAGGGCGAGTGCGAAGGAAGATCACCACTCTGCATGAGTGCTCTCATACGATGAGTTGACCTCTCCGGAGCGTGAGCTGTGGGACGCGTTCCCCGAGGGACGCCGCGTGGATCTGCGCACGGGTGTGCCCGAGGACGACCAGGTCGCCGAGGGTGGGCGGTGGGGCCCCGGGCGGACGGTGCGGGCCACCGTGATCGTGGCGCTCCTCCTGGGCGCGAATACCGCGCGACCGGGCGCCGTAGCGTGTCTGAGGCTCGCCGGAGCGAGGATAAGCGGGCGCCTCGATCTGGCCGGCGCGCAGATCGGTCAGTCCCTCTGGATCGAGGACTGCTGGCTCTTCGCCCTGGCCATGCTGGGCACGCTCGCGTTCGGCACCCACTCCCCCAGACCGGTCCAGCGAGGCGACGGCACCCCGTTCCAGCCCCTCGTCTACACACTCGACCTCCTGATCCCCTTCGGTGGTCTGGGCCAGCGCACGGCCTGGTACTTTCCGAACGGCGGCCTCCAGTGGCTGGCCTACCTCCTGATCGCCCTCGGCTGGGTACTGACGACCGCCCTCATCACGGGTGTCACCCGCACCCTGCAGAAGAACTAGCGGCCGGCAGCCGGGCGCCCCACCACCGTCCGCCCTGCTCGGAACCCGTTGTCAGTGGCCGCCGATAGCGTCCGCCGGACATGACTGACCGGCATGCGCAGGGGGTTGGACCTATGGAGTTCCGGATCGAACGCGGGAGTCTCACCGAGGCCGTGGCCCGGGCCGCCCGCACGTTGCCGGCCCGGACACCGGTGCCGGTGCTGGGCGGGCTGCTGCTGTCGGCGGACATGGGCCGGCTGACGATCTCCGGCTCCGACTTCGAGACGCACGCGCGCGTGGAGGCCGACGCCGAGACGGCCGCCGGCGGACAGGTGCTGGTCCTGGGGCGCAGGCTGCTGGACATCTGCCGGGTGCTGCCGGACGGCCCGGTGAGCTGTGCGCTGGAGGGCACGCGGTTCACCATGCAGGCGGGCGGCACCGGTTTCGGCCTGTCGACGCTGCCGCGCGAGGAGTACCCGGCGGCTCCGGCACCCCCGCCGCCGTACGGCGAGGTCGACGCGGCCGCCTTCGCCGCCGCCGTCGGGCAGGTCGCGGTGGCGGCGGGCCGGGACGAGACGCTGCCGGTGCTCACCGGTGTCCAACTCCGGCTGGACGGCGATGAGATGACCCTGTCCGCGTCCGACCGCTACCGCTATGCCGTACGACGGCTGGAGTGGCGGCCGGCCGCCGACGGCGAGCCGGTGGAGGTGCTGGTCCCGGCCCGGCGGCTGCTGGACGCGGCCCGGCCGACCGGCCGGAGCGGCACCCTGCGCATCGGGCTCGACGCCTCGCTGGTGAGCTTCGAGGGCGGGCGGACGGAGACGGTCCTGCGGCGGCTCGAAGGGCGGCTGCCCGGGTACCGGACCCTGTTCGACATGGCGGGGGCCGCCGTCGCCGAGGTGGGGCGCGCGGAGCTGGCGGAGGCAGTGCGGCGGGTGGCGGTGGTGGCGGAGGCGAACAGCCCGGTGCGGCTGGACTTCACCGCCGGCGACGGGTCGGCGCGGGTACGTGCCGGATACGGCGACGACATGGCCGTACAGCGGCTGCCGGCCCGGCTGAGCGGTGCCGAGGAGGCGGGCGTGGCCTTCAACCCCGCGTATCTGCTGGACGCCCTGAACTCCTTCGAGGGGGCCGAGCTGCGGCTGGAGCTGCTGGGCGCGGGGCAGCGGGCGCTGCTGTCCTGCGGCAGGGCCCACCAGCATCTGCTCATGTCCGTGAGGCAACTGGTCTGACCTGGGCTTTTCCGCACTCCGGGGGTCATTGTCAGTGGGCTGCGGTAGCTTCCAAGTGCTGGAGCGCAACGGCGCGCGAACAGGAACGGCCACAGGGGTGGGTGGACGGAAATGAGCAACAGCACGGCGACGGCGGAGCTCGACGTCGCACTGGAGAAGCACCGGACCGAGCTGACCGGGTACTGCTACCGGATGCTCGGCTCGTCGTTCGAGGCCGAGGACGCCGTGCAGGACACCCTGGTGCGGGCCTGGCGGAGCTACGACAAGTTCGAGGGCCGCTCCAGTCTGCGGTCGTGGCTGTACCGGATCGCGACCAACGTCTGCCTGGACATGCTGTCCGCGGGCAACAAGCGGGCCCGTCCGATGGACCTCTCCGAGTCGACCCCGCTGGCCCGGGCGGCGCTGTCGCCCCGGCCCGACAACACCTGGCTGGAGCCGGTGCCGGACGCACGGGTGCTGCCGACCGTGGACGACCCGGCGGAGGCGGCCGTGGCCAAGGAGTCCGTCCGCCTCGCCTTCATGGCCGCGCTGCAACAGCTGCCGCCCAAGCAGCGGGCGGTGCTGATCCTGCGCGAGGTGCTGGCCTGGAAGGCCAACGAGGTGGCCGAACTGCTCGGCACCACCGTCGCCTCGGTCAACAGCGCCCTGCAGCGGGCCCGGGCCACACTGGCCGAGCAGCAGCAGTCGGGCGCCGCCGCCGACGTCTCCGACCCGCTCGACGAGGAACAGCAGAAGCTCCTGGAGCGCTATGTCGCGGCCTTCGAGGGCTACGACATGACGGCGCTGACGGCGCTCCTCCACGAGGACGCCATCATGACGATGCCGCCGTTCGACCTGTGGCTGGTCGGCCACGAGGACATCGCCGGCTTCATGACCACCATCGGCTCCGCCTGCGAGGGCTCGCGGCTGTTCCCGGTCCAGGTCAACGGCCTGCCCGGGTTCGCCCAGTACAAGCCCGACCCGGACACCGGCGGCTGGAGCCCCTGGTCGATCCAGGTCCTGGAGATCTCAGACGGCCGGCTGACCGGGTTCCACTTCTTCCTCGACACCAAGCGCTGGTTCCCGCTCTTCGACCTCCCCCTCCACCTGGAGGCGAAGCCCGACGAAGCGGAGGAGGGAGCGTAGGGCGGGGTCGGGGTCCCGCAGCCGTATCCGCCCCCCGGCCCGGCGGGCGGTCAGCTCCAGCCGGGCCAGCAGATCGACGGCCGCCAGTCCTGGCGGCCCGATCCCGGCGACATCGCAGACGACGATCCCGGCCGCGCCGGCCGCCAGCAGCGACCGCACCTCGGTACACAGCCCGGCCACCGCGTCCTTGGCGACGGGGCCGGGCAGTACGAGCACGACGGGGGGCATGGCATCCACGAACCGGTAGACCGCCGTCGGCTCGACAACTCATCGGTAGGGTGCCGGGCTCCCCCGCGGTCGTCGCGCAGATCACAAGGATCGCAACGTTGACCTGCACCTGACCGACCCCGAGGGTTAGCTGTATGTCCCACCGATCAGCGAAGCCCTGCCCACCCGACGGCCTCCTCCCCCGCGAGGGGGTCCCGTGCAGGGGGTGCTGAGCGGCTTCGCGGTCATCGCGATCGTCATCGGAGTGGGATACGTCCTCGGCCGCGGCGGCCACCTCGGGATCAACGGCCGCGAGGTCCTGACCAAACTGGCCTTCCACGTCGCCTCCCCCGCCCTGCTCTTCACCACGCTCGCGAGGGCCGACCTGGCGGTGATCTTCTCCAGCCGCCTCCTGGTGACGGCCCTGAGCACGGCGGCGGCCGCGGGCGCGTTCGTGGCGGTGGGCGCCGGGCGCCACTGGGGCGTGGGCCGTACGACGATCGGCGCGCTGTGCTCCAGCTACGTCAACTCGGGCAACCTGGGCATCCCGATCGCGGTGTACGTGCTGGGCGACGCGTCCCTGGTGGCGCCGGTCCTGCTCTTCCAGGTGGTCGTCCTCACCCCGGTCGCCCTCACGGTGCTGGACCTGTCGGGCATGGGCGAGAAGGGCCCCTGGTGGCGCCGGCTCCTCGCCCCGCTCCGCAACCCGATAGCCGTCGGCTCCCTCACCGGGGTCCTGGTCTCGGCGCTCGGCCTACGCCTCCCCGGCCCGGTGATGGACCCCCTGACCCTGATCGGCAACATGTCGGTCCCGGCGGTGCTGCTCGCCTTCGGCATCTCCCTGCACGGCAGCACCCCGCCCGGCCGGGGCCGCGACCGGCACCCGGTGTTCCTGTCCGTCGCCCTGAAGTCGGTGGGCCAGCCCCTGGTCGCCTGGTCCCTGGCGTCGGCCGTCTTCGACCTGCACGGAGCACCCCTGCTCGACGTGACGGTGACCTCGGCGCTCCCGGCCGCGCAGAACCTGTACACCTACGCCAGCACCTACCGCGTGGGCGAGGAGCTGGCCCGCGACTCGATCCTGCTGTCCACGGTGCTGGCGGTACCGGTACTGGTCGTGGTGGCGGCGATGCTGGGGTGACGGCAGGTCAGTCGACGGGGAACTCGGCGGTGTCGATCGTGAGGTCGAACGGCTCCGGCAGCTTGACGGAATCGCCGAACTTGACGGCGCTGAGGACCCGGTAGACGTCTCCCTTGGGTTCGCCGTAGAGCGTCGCGGTGGGGCCGCCCGGCGCCCAGCGGTCGATGAGCAGGTACAACGGGATGCCCGCGGTGGCGTAGGCGGCGGGCTTGCTGACGCGGTCGTGGCGGGCGTTGGACTTGGAGGTGACCTCGACG
Organism: Streptomyces sp. NPDC048254; assembly: GCF_043201895.1. Lineage (NCBI taxonomy): Bacteria > Bacillati > Actinomycetota > Actinomycetes > Kitasatosporales > Streptomycetaceae > Streptomyces > Streptomyces sp. NPDC048254. The sequence continues at coordinate 433,346 of NZ_JBICZJ010000002.1, read as the reverse complement.
ACGAGTTCGGCGGCAGCCGCCGGAATGTGGGATTCCCCCTCCACACACTCCTGCACAGGTGCCACCACCAGGTCAGGAATCAGCATGCCGAGGCGCGACGGCACAGCAATGGCCAACGTCTGGTAAACCCCCCAATCCTCGGGGATCACGCTGTAGAGGCGACGGTGGACGCGTTCGGCAATCATGTTGTGGCGGGAGGCGGGAGCAGGTGACACGGTGATGATCCCCTCGATGATCTCCACCTTGCTGCCCTCGGGCCATTCCATCTCCTCCCAGTACCGGACGAGTTCGTCCCAGTTCTGGTCGGGGTCCTGGCCCACGGTGAGTGCGCTCATGGCGGTCTCCTTCGGTTGCGTCACCGATCCCAGCATGCCGAACGGGACCGGTGCAGGTCCACCGGTCCCGTTCACCCGTATGAGGAAACGCCTGGTCAGGCGATACGTTCCAGCACCACCGGCGCGGCGGTGAACTCCGTGCCCGCCGCCGCGATGTCGTACGAGCCCTCCACTGACTGGAGCGCGTACTCGAAGCGCTCCGGGGTGTCGGTGTGCAGGGTCAGCAGGGGCTGGCCCGCGGTGACCGTGTCGCCGGGCTTGGCGTGCAGCTCGACGCCCGCGCCCGCCTGCACCGGGTCCTCCTTGCGGGCACGGCCCGCGCCCAGGCGCCAGGCGGCGACGCCGATGCCGTAGGCGTCCAGGCGGGTGAGGACACCGGAGGCCGGCGCCTTGATCACGTGCTGCTCCTTGGCCACCGGGAGCGCCGCGTCCGGGTCGCCGCCCTGGGCCGCGATCATCCGGCGCCAGACGTCCATCGCCGAGCCGTCGGCCAGCGCCTTCGCCGGGTCGGCGTCCCTCAGGCCGGCCGCGTCGAGCATCTCGCGGGCCAGGGCGAGGGTCAGTTCGACGACGTCGGAAGGACCGCCGCCGGCCAGGACCTCGACCGACTCGCGGACCTCCAGGGCGTTGCCCGCGGTGAGGCCGAGGGGGGTGGACATGTCGGTGAGGAGCGCGACCGTCTTCACGCCGTGGTCGGTGCCGAGGCCGACCATGGTCGAGGCCAGTTCGCGGGCGTCGGCGAGCGTCTTCATGAAGGCGCCGGTGCCGACCTTCACGTCCAGGACCAGGGAGCCGGTGCCCTCGGCGATCTTCTTGGACATGATCGAGGAGGCGATCAGCGGGATCGCCTCGACCGTGCCGGTCACGTCCCGGAGCGCGTACAGCTTCTTGTCGGCGGGGGCCAGGCCGTCGCCGGCCGCGCAGATCACCGCGCCGGTGGTGTCCAGCACGTTCAGCATCTCCTCGTTGGAGAGCAGGGCGCGCCAGCCGGGGATCGACTCCAGCTTGTCCAGGGTGCCGCCGGTGTGGCCGAGGCCCCGGCCGGAGAGCTGGGGGACGGCGGCACCGCAGGCCGCGACCAGGGGGGCCAGCGGGAGGGTGATCTTGTCGCCGACACCGCCCGTGGAGTGCTTGTCGGCGGTCGGGCGGGACAGGGACGAGAACTCCATGCGCTCGCCGGAGGCGATCATCGCCGCCGTCCAGCGGGCGATCTCGCGGCGGTTCATGCCGTTGAGGAGGATGGCCATCGCGAGCGACGACATCTGCTCGTCGGCGACCTGGCCGCGGGTGTACGCGTCGATGACCCAGTCGATCTGCTCGTCGCTGAGCTCACCGCGGTCCCGCTTGGTGCGGATGACGGAGATGGCGTCCATGGCCATGACGTTCCCTTCGAAGCATTGCGAAGCGTACGGCCCCTCCCGGCGAGGAGGGGCCGTACGGGAGTTACTTGGTGAGATGGGCCGGGCCGAAGGCCTGGGGCAGCATCTCGGAGAGGGGCAGGACGCCCTCCGGAGTGTCCAGGAGGAGGTCCGGGCCGCCGAACTCGTAGAGCAGCTGGCGGCAGCGGCCGCACGGGACGAGCAGGCCGCCCGTGCCGTCCACGCAGGTGAAGTGGGTCAGCCGGCCGCCGCCCGTGCGCTGGAGCTGGGAGACAAGACCGCACTCGGCGCACAGGCCCAGGCCGTACGACGCGTTCTCCACGTTGCAGCCGGTGACCGTGCGGCCGTCGTCCACCAGGGCCGCGACCCCGACCGGGAAGCCGGAGTAGGGGGCGTACGCGTGGGACATCGCCTCGCGGGCCTCGGCCCGCAGGGTCTCCCAGTCGAAGCCGGCGGCCGCGGTGGTCACTTGCCCTGCCCCTTCCGGTACGGCAGGCCGTCCGCCTTCGGCATCCGCAGGGACTGCGCGGACAGCGAGAGCACCAGCAGGGTGACGAGGTACGGGGTCGCGGTCACGAGCTGACGCGGGACCTCGTTGGTGGAGGCGTACCAGATGAACATCAGGACCGAGATGACGATCGTGATGACGGCCGGGACGTACTTCTTGCGCCAGGCCAGGTAGACCGCGCCGAAGACCAGCAGGATCGCGAGCAGCAGGATCAGCGCGTGCACGTTGACGGTGCCGCCGCGCAGGTTGAGGCTGTCGGTGTAGCCGAACAGGCCCGCGCCGAGCGCCAGTCCGCCCGGCATCCAGTTGCCGAAGATCATCGCGGCGAGACCGATGTAACCGCGGCCGGCCGTCTGGCCGTCCAGGTAGACGTTCGAGGCCACGATCGAGAGGAACGCGCCGCCGAGGCCGGCGAAGCCACCGCTGATGATCACCGCGATGTACTTGTACTTGTAGACGTTGACGCCGAGGGACTCGGCCGCGACCGGGTTCTCACCACAGGAGCGCAGGCGCAGGCCGAAGGCGGTGCGCCACAGGACCCACCAGGTGATCGGTACGAGGGCCACCGCGATCACCGTCAGCGGCGAGAGGTCGGTGAGCAGACCGCCGACCAGGCCGCCGAGGTCGGAGATCAGGAACCAGTGCTTCTCGTTGAGCGTGTTCAGCCAGTCGGACAGGCCTGGCACGCTGAAGGTGCCGAGCGAGTCGATCGGCGGGGACTGCTTGGAGGAGCCGCCGGCGGCGTCCTCGAAGGTGAACTTCGAGAGGTAGCGGGTGGCGCCCAGGGCGAGGATGTTCAGGGCCACACCGGAGACGATGTGGTTGACGTTGAAGGTGACGGTCGCGACAGCGTGCAGCAGGGCGCCGAGCGCGCCGCCGATGATGCCGAAGATCACGCCGACCCAGGGGCCCCACTGGTAGCCGGCCCAGGCGCCGAACCAGGTGCCGAGGATCATCATGCCTTCGAGGCCGATGTTGACGACGCCCGCGCGCTCGGCCCACAGACCGCCCAGACCGGCGAGGCCGATCGGCACGGCGAGGCGCAGCGCGGTGGACATCTGGCCGGTGGAGGTGATGCCGTCGGCGCCGGTGATCAGGCGGACGGCCGAGGTCAGGATCAGTACGCCGGCGATGACCAGCAGGAGTACCGGGAGCGACATTCGGCGGCCGCCCTTGCCGGGCTGCTTCGCCTGCGGCTTGGCGATGGTCGCGGTGGACATCAGGCCGCCACCTCCTTCTTGGTGTTCTGGGCGGCGGCCGCGGCGAGCTCCGCGCCGACCTGGCGCTGCTGGCGGCGCAGGCCCCACTGGCGTACGGCTTCGTAGGAGATGACCACGGAGAAGACGATCAGGCCCTGCATGATCGTGGCGATCTCCTTCTCGTACGCCACCGGGGTCGCGTAGTCGAGGGCGGGCGAGGCCTTGTCGAGGAAGGCCCAGAGCAGGGCGGCGAAGGCGATGCCGCCGGGGTTGTTGCGGCCGAGCAGGGCGATGCCGATGGCGGTGAAGCCGAGGCCGGCCGGGAAGCTCAGGCTGTAGGTGTGGGTGTCGCCGAGCAGCAGCGGCAGGCCCGCGAGACCGGAGACCGCGCCGGAGATCAGCATGGAGATGAGGACCATGCGCTTGGCGTCGACGCCGGAGGCGGCCGCGGCGGACTCGGAGGCGCCGGTGGCGCGCAGGTCGAAGCCGAAGCGGGTGCGGTTGAGGACCACCCAGTAGGCGATGCCGAGGGCGATGGCGACGAACACCATGCCGTAGATCTCGCCGACGTCCGAGCCCAGGTTGATGCCCGGGAACCAGCCGGACTTCTTCATGTCGCCGGTCGTCATGTTGTTGCCGACCTGGACACCCCAGATGTTGGCGAGGGTGACATAGCCGATGACGCTGGTGGCGATGGCGTTCAGCATGATCGTGGAGACGACCTCGCTGACCCCTCGGGTGACCTTGAGGACGCCCGCGATGCCGGCCCAGAAGGCGCCGGTGAACATGGCGACCAGGAGCAGCATCGGGATCTGCAGGAAGGCGGGCAGGCCGATGTTGGCGCCGACCACGGCCGTCATCACGGCGGCGAGGCGGTACTGGCCGTCGACGCCGATGTTGAACAGGTTCATCCGGAAGCCGAGGGCGACCGCGATGGCCGCGATGTAGTACATCGCCGCCTGGTTGATGATCAGCACCTGGATGTCCGAGTACGGCAGCTGCTGGAGCATCAGGGAGTACGGCTCGAACGGGTTGCGGTTCGAGGCGAGCAGCACGATCGACGTCAGTGCGATCGCGAGGACGAGCGCGATGACCGGGCCGGCCAGCGCGAGGAGCACCCGCTCCTTGTCGAACTTCTTCATCGGGCCTCGTCCTCCGGACCAGCGGCGCCATCGTGTGCTTCTGGGGCGGTGTCTACGTGTTCCAGGTGGCCGGACGCGGCACCCGTCATGGCGGAGCCCAGCTCCTCCGGGGTGATGGTGGCCGGGTCGGCGTCCGCGACCAGCTTTCCGTCGAAGATCACGCGGAGCGTGTCCGACAGGCCGATCAGCTCGTCGAGGTCGGCGGAGATCAGCAGCACGGCCAGGCCCTCCCGGCGGGCTTCCCGGATGCGGTCCCAGATCTGCGCCTGGGCGCCGACGTCCACACCGCGGGTGGGGTGGGCGGCGATCAGGAACTTCGGGCTGTGGCTCATCTCGCGGCCGACGATCAGCTTCTGCTGGTTGCCGCCGGAGAGGGAGGCGGCGGTGACGTCGATCCCGGGGGTGCGGACGTCGTACTCCTCGACGATCCGGCGGGTGTCGGCCTGGGCGCCCTTGATGTCCAGCCAGAAGCCCTTCGCGTTGGGCTTCTCGGTGACATGGCCGAGGATGCGGTTCTCCCAGAGCGGCGACTCCAGGAGCAGGCCCTGGCGGTGCCGGTCCTCGGGGATGTAGCCGATACCGGACTCACGGCGCTTGCGGGTCGCCCAGGGGGTGACGTCCTCGCCGAGGAACTCGACGATGCCGGAGTCGGCGTTGCGGGTGCCGATCAGGGCGTCGATCAGCTCGGTCTGGCCGTTGCCCTCGACGCCGGCGATGCCCATGACCTCGCCGGCGTGGATGGTGAAGGTGACGTCGTCGAGGACGCGCTTGGCCGCGCCGGGGGTGGTGGCCTCGGTGAGGACGTCGGCGCCGGCCGTGGCACCGGCCGAGCCGGGGGTCGCGGTCTCGGGCTGCGCGCCGAGCTCGCCGAGGGAGGCGCCGCCGCTGGCGTAGACGGTGAGGTTGCGGACGGTGATGACCGGCTTGTCGGTGACCGTGGACTCGGCGGTCTCCGGGGTGGGCAGCTCGCTGCCGACCATCAGCTCGGCGAGCTGGCGCGGGGTGGTCTCGGAGGGGATCGCGGTCCCGACGGTCGTACCGCGGCGGATGACGGTGATGTCGTCGGCCACCGACAGCACCTCGCCGAGCTTGTGCGAGATGAAGATGACCGACAGGCCCTCGGACTTCAGCTCCCGCAGGTTGTCGAAGAGTGCGTCGACCTCCTGCGGGACGAGGACGGCGGTGGGCTCGTCGAGGATCAGGGTCTTGGCGCCGCGGTAGAGGACCTTGAGGATCTCCACGCGCTGCCGGTCGGCGACACCGAGGTCCTCGACCAGGGCGTCGGGGCGGATGCCGAGGCCGTACCGGTCGGAGATCTCGCGGATCTTCTTCCGGGCGTTGCCGCCGATGCCGTACAGCTTCTCGCTGCCGAGCACGACGTTCTCGAGGACGGTCAGGTTGTCGGCCAGCATGAAGTGCTGGTGGACCATGCCGATGCCGCGCGCGATGGCGTCGGCCGGGGACGCGAAGGTGACCTGCTCGCCGCCGATCGCGATGGTGCCCTCGTCCGGCTTCTGCATGCCGTAGAGGATCTTCATCAGGGTCGACTTGCCGGCGCCGTTCTCACCGACGAGGGCATGGACGGTGCCCTTGCGGACCGACAGGTGGATGTCGTGGTTGGCTACGACACCCGGGAATCGCTTGGTGATCCCCGCCAGCTCGACCGCGGCTGTCGTCTCTGCGGTGAGCGGAGGGCTGCTGGACGCGTCGATGGCGCACTCTCCTCGGGAACGGGGCCATCTACGCGCGTAGCGCCCCTGCTTTAAATAGTGCCCGGACCTGACCGAGCTTTTTTGACTCTCGATCCGTTCCGAGCATTCTGCCGCGCGAACGGGGTGGGTCCCCGCCGTAGCCCGTCGGGATCCGGGTCTACGGCAGGGGCGCGGGAGGAAAATCCTGCCCGCACCCCGTTCCGTGGCCGTAACGCTGCCATTACGGCGCGCCTTTGACCATGTCTACGACAAGATCATGACCCCTGGGTCAGGAGGTCTTGACCGTGATCGAACCGTTCTTGATGCCGTCCTCGGCCTTCTTGATCGCGGCCTGCATGGCGGCGTTGTTCTTGAAGGTCGGGTTGGAGTCGGACAGGCTCACGCCGCCGGTGGCCAGGCTGGCGCGGATCTCGCCGGTCTCCGGCTTGCCGTCGTGGACGGACTTGGCCAGGTTGTAGACCGCGCCCGCGACGTCCTTCATGGCCGAGGTGAGGATGGAGTCCTTGTACTGGGCCAGCGCGTCCTGCTTGTACTGGTCCGAGTCGACGCCGATCGCCCACACCTTGTGCGCGGCGGCGGACTTGATGACGCCCTGGCCGGAGAGGCCGGCGGCGGCGTAGACGACGTCCGCACCGGCGTCGATCTGGCCGTCGGCCGCGTTCTCGCCCTTGTCGGGGCTGGAGAAGCCGCCCTCGGCGGCGGTCTCGGTCAGGTACTGCGACTTGACCTTGACGCCCTTCTTGGTGTCCGCGACGCCCTGCTCGAAGCCGGCCTCGAACTTGTGGATCAGCGGCACGTCCACACCGCCGACGAAGCCCACGGTGTTGGTCTTGGTGGCCTTGGCGGCGGCGACACCGGCCAGGTAGGACGCCTGCTCCTCGTGGAAGACGAGGTCGGCGACGTTGTCGGCCTTGATGGTGTTGTCGTCGATGATGCCGAAGGTGACCTTCGGGAACTTCGCCGCGACCTCCTTGACGGCCGGCGCGTAGGAGTAGCCGACGCCGATCACCGGGTTGTAGCCGGCCTTGGCCAGGGTCTCCAGGCGCTGCGCCTTGTCCGCGTCCGACTCGCCGTCCTGCGGCTCGACGGCGGTGGACTTGTAGCCGTACTGCTGGTCGGCCTTGTCCATGCCGGCGGTCGCGGCGTCGTTGAAGGACTGGTCGCCCTTGCCGCCGACGTCGTAGGCGAGAGCCAGACCGAGGTCCTTGCCCTTGCTCGCGGAGGACGAGGTGGAGGAGCTGCCACAGGCGGAGACTGTGACGGCGAGAGCTGCGGTTGCAACGCCTGCAACCGCGATACGGGACACCCGGCGCATGGAACTTGACTCCTTTGTGCAAGCGCCCAAACCAGGCGCTGGTTCCGCGGCAGCGTAACGCGCGTAGACGAACCGGAAAACCCCCAATGTCCGGTCCGTTATCTAGCTGTGGCCACAGTCACCGTCCAAGGCTACGCACAGCAGTGCGCCCCTTGCAGGAGGCAAGGGGCGCAGGGACTGCAACGGCGGCGCTCAGCCGGCCGCACGCGCGTACGACCGGCTCACCCGGCCGCGCATATATGCCGGATCACTTGGTGTTGACGGTGACCTTGCCGTCGATGATGTCCTGCTTGGCCTTGTCGACGGCCGCGACGACCTTGGTGAGGGCCTTGTACTTCGGGTTGGTGTCCGCGAAGCCGACCCCGCCGGTCTTCAGGGTGCCGTTGACGACACCGCTCTCCGGCTTGCCCTCGTAGACGGACTTCACCAGGTCGTACACCGCGCCGCCGACGTTCTTCAGCGCGGAGCCGAGGATGTAGTCCTTGTACTTGGCGAGCGCGTCCTGCGCGTACTGGTCGGAGTCGACGCCGATCGCCCACACCTTGGCGGTGGCGGCGGCTTCGATCACGCCCTGACCGGAGAGACCGGCCGCGTGGTAGATGACGTCGGCACCGGAGTCGATCTGCCCCTGGGCCGCGGTCTTGCCCTTGTCCGGGCTGGAGAAGCCGCCCTCGGCCGCGGTCTGGGTCAGGTACTGCGACTCGATCTTGATCTTCGGGTTGACCGACTTGGCGCCCTGGTCGAACCCGGCCTCGAAGGTGTGGATCAGCGGGATGTCCACGCCGCCGATGAAGCCGATGTGGTCCTTCTTGGTGGCCGAGGCGGCGGCGACACCCGCGAGGTACGACGACTGCTCGGCCGCGAAGACCATGTCGACGACGTTCTTCTCGTTGATCGTCGAGTCGTCGATCATGCCGAAGGTGATGTTCGGGTACTTGGCGGCGACCTCCTTGACGGCGGGCGCGTAGGAGTAGCCGACCCCGATGATCGGGTTGTAGCCGGCCTTGGCGAGCGTGTTGAGGCGCTGCACCTTGTCGGCGTCGGACTCGCCGTCCTGCGGCTCGATGTCCGAGCCGCCGATGCCGAAGTCCTTCTCGGCCTTCTGGAAGCCGGCGTAGGCGGCGTCGTTGAAGGACTGGTCGCCCTTGCCGCCGATGTCGTAGGCAAGGCCTATGCCCTTGCCGTTGTACTTGCCGGACGAGTTCGTGGCCGTGTCACCACTGTCCTGGCTGGACTTACCGCATCCGGCGGCGGCGAGGGCGATGACGGCGACGGTCACCGCGGCTTGGGAGGCCCTCGTTCTGCGAGAGATTCCCCTAGAGACAAAACGCACAGCAAGCACCCCTTCGTCCCCACGGCACCGTCACCGGCCCGCTTCCCCAATCGGCCACCTGCGGTGGCGATTTCGGCGCACAGTAACGCGCGTAGACGGGGAGGGGAACGGGGTTTCTCATTGCCGTTATCGAACCGTGCCGCCCCCGGGTTACAAGGAGAGGTCGCGGGTTACGCCGGGGTGACACAAGGGGACGAAGAGGCGCCGATCGGGCGCCTTCGTCCCCTGGGGCCAGGTGACCGTTTCTCCAGCCTTTCGATACGACTGCCGCCGTCCCGCTAGCGGGTCGCGTCGATGAGGGCGGCGGCCGTGAACAGCTCCACCCCGACCGTGATGGCCCGCTCGTCGGCGTCGAAGTCACCCTGGTGCAGGTCACGCACGGTCCGCTCGCCCGGCGTCCGCACCCCGAGCCGCGCCAGCGCGCCCGGCACGTGCTCCAGGTACCAGGAGAAGTCCTCGCCGCCGAGGCTCTGCTCGGTGGTCTCGATGGAGTCGGTGCCGCGCCGGGCGGTCATCGCGTCCCGCAGCAGTTCGGTGACCACCGGGTCGTTGACGACCGGCGGCACCCCGCGTACGTAGTTGATCTCGGACTTGGCCCGGTGCAGGGTCGCGACCTCGTCGATCGCCGCGTGCACCACGTCGGGAGCCTGCCGCCAGGCGGCCAGGTCCAGGCACCGCACGGTCCCGGAGAGCTCGGCGTGCTGCGGGATGACGTTGGGCGCGTGCCCGGACTCGATCCGCCCCCAGGTCACGGCGAGCCCGCTGCGGCTGTCCACGCGCCGCGCGATGAGCGCAGGCACGTCGACGGCGACCCGGGCGGCGGCGGTGACCATGTCGGTGGTCAGATGCGGCCGGGCGGTGTGCCCGCCGGGCCCGTCCAGCGCCACCTCGATGCGGTCGCAGGCGCTGGTGATGGCGCCGTTCCTGAGCCCGATCCGCCCCGCGTCCACCCTGGGGTCGCAGTGCACGGCGATGATCTGCCCCACCCCGTCCAGCGCCCCGGACCCGATGGCGTCGGCGGCGCCGCCGGGCAGCACCTCCTCGGCGGGCTGGAAGAGCAGCCGTACGGGCCGCGGCAGCAGCCCCCGCTCGTGCAGCTCCGCGAGGACCAGCCCGGCACCCAGCACCACGGCCGTGTGCACGTCGTGCCCGCACGCGTGCGCCCGGTCCGGCACGGTGGACCGGTAGGCGCACTCGGTCTTCATGTCCGGGATCGGCAGGGCGTCGATGTCGGCGCGCAGGGCGAGCACGGGCAGCCCGCCGGCCTCGGGCCCGATGTCACAGATGAGCCCGGTTCCCATGGAGAGCACCCGCGGCCTCAGACCGGCCTTCTCCAGCCGTTCCTTGATCGCGGCCGTGGTGCGGAACTCCTGGTTGCCTAGCTCGGGGTGCATGTGCAGGTCGCGCCGGAAGGCTACGAGTTCGGCGTGCAGCTCCTCGCTGAGCACGCCGGGGAGCACATCCCCTGGGAGGTCGGCCTCGGACTCTAGGGACATCAATTGGTTCACCCTCTGAAGGGTAGGACGCCCGGGGGGTCAACTGCCCCGAGATCAACAAAAGTTCAGCCCGTTAGGGGAAGAAAATCTGACCGCGATGGCATGACCTCGGACGTGGCTGGGTAAAACCTATGTTTCCTCTTCCACGGATACCACGCTGCACGGCAATCACGCCGTTTCTGTCCACGTACCGAAACGGAACCTGGCCGGAACGGCGACTTCGCCACGCGCGGCACGCCCGCCCGGTAGCGTGCGCGACCGTGACGGATCCGGAGACGACCGACTTCATAGAAACCACCCGTACGTCCTACGACGCGATCGCGAAGGACTACTCCGCCGCCTACCCCGGCCTCCCCGACCGGCCGGTGGACCTGTCCCTGATCGCCGCCTTCGCCCAGCTGGTGAAGGCGAACGGCACCGCCCCCGTGGCCGACCTGGGCAGCGGCCCCGGTCACATCACCGCGCACCTGAACGAGCTGGGGGTCCCGGCCTTCGGCATCGACCTCTCCCCCGCCATGGTCACCCTGGCCCGCGAGGCCCACCCCGCGCTGCGCTTCCACCGGGGTTCGATGACGTCCCTGGACCTGCCCGACGCGACCCTGGGCGGCATCCTCGCCCTCTACTCGATCATCCACATCCCCGACGACCGCCTTCCGGCGACCTTCGCCGGCTTCCACCGCGCCCTGGTCCCCGGCGGCCACGTCCTGCTGGCCTTCCAGAAGGGCGAACAGGCCGGCCTCCACGTCACCGAACGCTTCGGCCACGAGATCGACCTCCACTACTACTGGCGCCCCGCGTACGCGGTGGGCGACATGCTCGCCAAGGCGGGCCTGGAGGTGGCGGCCACCCTGATCCGCGAGCCGCTGGACGAGGAGAAGTGGCCGCGGGCGTTCGTACTGGCCCGCAAGCCCTGACCGTACGGAGGGGCGCGGCGGCCGGGGGCATCAGAGCTGAGCTACCTGGGTACGGCGCGCACACTCGGTGACGACGTCCCGCAGGCTGCCGGTGTCCGCCAGCAGCCGCCGCTGTTCGTCGGCGCCGTTGCCGTCCCGCAGCAGCCGCTGGACGGCCTCTTCCACCATCGCCAGGTCGCCGCTGTCCGCGAGGGCGTCCCGGGTGTGCGCCAGCAGGGCGTCCAGGACCGCCTTCGCCGGCCGGGGCCGCAGGGTGACGGGATCGAGCAGTTCCCCGCCCAGTCCCGAGCGGGCGGCGCGCCAGCCGGCCATCCGCGCCAGCGCCACGCCGTGGTCGACGGGCTCCTGTCCGGCCCGCCACTCCCGCCCCGCGGTCTCCACCAGGGCACGGGCCAGCGCGGCCACGAGCACGGCGGTCCCGGCGCGCAGGCACACGTCGGCGACCCGGATCTCCACGGTCGGAAAGCGCCGGGCGAGCCGGGCGTCGAAGTAGACCATCCCCTCGTCCAGGATGACGCCGGTGGCCACCATGTCCGTGACCAGGCGGTGGTACCGCGCCGCGGACCGGAACAGTTCCGCCGGTCCGGCGGACGGCCAGCGTGCCCACACCCGGCTGCGGTAACTGGCGTACCCGGAGTCCCGGCCCTGCCAGAAAGGGGAATTGGCGCTGACGGCGACGAGCACGGGCAGCCAGGCCCGCACCCGGTCCAGAACGCCCACCCCCTCCTCGTCCGACTCCACGGCAACATGCACATGGCACCCGCAGACCAGTTGCTCACGGGTCGAGATCCCGTACTGCTCGGCCATCCACTGGTAGCGCCGGTTCACACTGACGGAGGGGCTGACCGGCAGCGGCGAGCTGGCGAGCGCGGCAACGGCGCACCCGAGCTCCCCGGCGAGCCGCGCGGCCTCTTTACGGCACCGCACGATCTCCTCTCCCAGGTCCGTCATGTCCGACTGCGGCTGGGTGGCGAACTCCAGCATCTGCCCGTAGAGCTCCTTCTCGAACACGTCCTGCCCCGGATCCGCCAACGCGGCCCGGGCCAGCACCGCGGCCGCCGACGCCTTGGGCTCCCCCGACTCCGGGTCGACGAGCAGAAGCTCCTCCTCCACTCCGACGGTACGCACGCGATCCCGCCCTCCATCCGCGCCACCACTGAACGCGGCAGCCTCCGCACCCCCCGACTTCCCCCACCGGCCGGGGGGACACCTCCCGGACCCGCCCGACACGGGTCGCCCCAGCCGCCAGGCGCCAGGCGCCAGGCGCCAGGCGCCAGGCGCCGGCAACTAAGGGGGGATCCGTGCCACCCATTCCCACACCGCCCACCCTGCCCCCGGGCCTCTCCCCGTACCCGGCTGGCACACATCCACCAAACCCACCCCAGCCACCCGGCGTGCCCCGAGCCGGGACCGCACCCGCCGGCCGACGGCGAGCCCCCAACCCACGGCCTCCGAAAACCCCGGCCGGGTCCCCGCATCTCCGGGCCGCCCGCTCGCTTCTCCCCCGTGCTGGAGCGAGCCGTGTCAAGGGTGACCCGAAGGGTCATCGCCGAAGGCGACGCGCAGCGCCCTTGACTCGTCTCGCGGAAGCACGACACTGCCGGGAAGCGGGCGGCCCCGACGCTCACTCCTCGGCGAACAGCTCCGCGGCGTCCGTGACGTGCATGGCGCGCTGGGCCCAGGTCTCAAGCCGGTCCAGGTCGGTGCAGGCGTGCACTTGCTCGCGCACGGCGCCGGTCACCGCGAGCCCACGCCACTCCAGGAGCCGCAGAACCATCTCAGCCCGTTCCTGCACACGCCCTTCTTCCCGGCCTTCTTCCCGGCCTTCCTCGCGCACCTGCTCCGCCAGCGGGTGTCGCCAGAAGTACTGGATCGCCGTCATCAGGTCCCTCCACATCTGCTTCGCCTGAGGATCAACCAGGCACGAGTCGACGAACTGCACGAAGACCGCGGCGCTGTCGCGGTCGATGGTTTTCAGGGCGGCTGCCAGCGACTCCAGTATGGCCGGGGCCTGCCGGCCCCGCCCGTGTGTCATCGCCGAGAGCACCGCAAGGGGGACATCGTCCTCGGCCTCCCGCACATCCGCGATCACCGGCACGTTGTCCGGCCCCAGCACCAGCGGACGCACCGTCAGCGACTCCCACCCCCGCAGCCCCAGCTGAATCGGCTGCGCCGCCCACCGCGCCGTCGCACTGCTCTGCGTGATCACGATCAGCACCGGCTCACACCGGTACTTCTCGTAGAGATACGACAGGTAGTACGGCCAACTCCCCCGCTTCCGCTGGTCCACCTCCCCCTGCGACTCGACCACGAGGAGATACGTCCCCTCGTCCGTCTCCGCCCGCAACAACGTGTCCACCCGACGCTCGACCGGCTCAATCTCCGTCAGATCCACGTTCATCGCCGCGATCTCCCGCGTCTCGGGAAACCGCACCCCCAGCACCCGCTGTAACGCATGCGTCAGCAACCCCGGATCCTTCTGGAAGATCCGGTGCAACGCCTCATGCGTCGACCCCACCATCACGCCACCCCCAACTCGCACCACACGTATTTGCCCCGGTCCCCGAACCGTGCGGACGGCTGCCAGCCCCAGCAGTCGGCGCACGCCACCACCAGCCCCAGCCCCCGCCCCGCCTCTTCGAGGCCCGTCACCGCCTCCAACGACCCCGGCGGCTCCGGAGGCACGGGATCCGCATCCCACGCCCCGATCCACACGACGCCCTCCGGGGAACGCCGGACCCTCAGCGCGGCGGGCCCCTTCGTGTGCCGTACGGCATTGGACACCAGCTCCGCCGCCAGCAGCTCCGCCGTGTCGGCGAGACCGATCAGGCCGTGCATCGTCAGGATCAGGCGGAGGGTGCGGCGGCAGATCGTGACCGCTCTGAGGTCGTTGGGGATGGAGAGCGTGTACTCCCAGGTTTCGGGCATGCGTCATCAACTCCGGTCAGGTGAAGGGGATTTAACGCACGGTGGCATCGCCGCATGACGGTGCGGTGCGCTTCCGTAGCGTGTGCGTTGCGTCACCGACGGTAGGTGTAAGTGTTTATACATCGCAAGCCGGTCCCGTAAAGTGACACCGAACGAGCCACGTGCTCAGGCGCTTTGGGAGGGCAGTCGATGGCACTGAGGAGCGAGCCGACAGCGCGTCAGTTGCGCTTAGCGGTCGAGCTGCGCAGGCTCCGTGATGCGGCCGGCCTCACGGCACGGGAGGCAGCAGCCCTACTCGGGGTCACCGCTCCGGCCATCAGCCAGATCGAGTCGGGAATCTCGGGCGTGAGCGAGAAGCGGCTGCGCCGTCTCACCTCGAACTATGCCTGCACGGACCATGGGTTGGTCGACGCCCTCGCGGCCATGGCGAGCGACCGGACCAAAGGCTGGTGGGAGGAGTACCGGGAGCTGCTGCCGACGCCGTTTCTCGATCTCGCCGAGCTCGAGCACCACGCGACCTTCCTGCAGGAGGTCCAGTTCCTGTTCATTCCCGGACCTCTTCAGACGGAGGACTACGCTCGCGCCGTCTTCTCCGACCGGGTTCCGGAACTCCCAGCCGAGGAAGTCGAGTTGCGCGTTCGCCATCGGATGCGACGCGCGGCAACCGCCGGCGAGACCCCCTACGAGGCAGTCGTCCACGAGGCGGCGCTGCGCATCATGGTCGGCGACCGCAACACCTCACGGACCCAGCTCACCCACGTCCTGGAGGCGTCGGAGGCGGGACATGTCACCGTCCGCGTCATCCCCTTCCACCTGGAGGGGTTCACCAGAGCCGCGAGCGCCATGACGTACGCGGGAGGCGCGGTACCGAAGCTGGACACCGTCGTACGCGACGGCCCGCAGGGAGCGGCCTTCATCGACTCCGAGGCACAGCTGGGCGTCTTTCGAACGCTCTTTCATAAGGTGGAGGCCGCATCGCTCGACCCCGGGCGCTCACGCGACTTCATCCACAAACTGTCGAAAGAGCTATGAGGAACCCGATGGACACCTGGCGGAAGTCGTCCCATTCCGGCCCCGGCGACGGCGACTCCTGCGTGGAGATAGCGAACTCCCCCACCCACATATCCGTCCGCGACTCCAAGGTCCCGGCCAGGGCCGTCCTGAGCTTTCCGGCCGAAGCCTTCGCCGCCTTCCTCCGGAGTCTGAGAACGGCGCGACTCCCCCAGTAGGCCGGCGCCGACCACGAGGTCCGTTTTGCGCCAGTGTTCCGCGGTGGGCGGCGCGATGCTCGTCGCCATGAACAGACCTGCTGGTACCCAAGCCCGCCGGCCTCACCTTCGAGGAGGCCGCGGCGGTGCCGATGGCGGCGGTGACCGCGCTGCGCGGCATCCGGACCGTCGGCCGGGTCGAGGCCGGGCGGCGGGTGCTGGTGAACGGGGCCGGGGGTGGCGTCGGCACCTTCGCCGTGCAGATCGCGGCGGCCCTGGACGCGGAGGTGACCGGGGTGTGCGGCACCCGCAATGTCGACCTGGTGCGTTCCCTCGGCGCCGCGCACGTCGTCGACCACACCCGCGAGGACTTCACCGACCGGGGCGAGCGCTACGACGTCATCCTCGACAACGTCGGCAACCGCCCGCCGGGCCGGCTGCGCCGGGCGCTCGCCCCGCACGGGATCCTGGTGGCCAACGGCGGCGGTTCGCCCGGCCGGCTCTTCGGCGCGGTCGGCTCGATGCTGCGGATCGTCGCGGTCGACGCCGTCGTACGGCAGCGGCTCCGGCCGATCCTCCCCGCGGTCCCGGACGGGCCGGTCCACCAGGACCTGCTCGCCGTGACCGCGCTCGTGGCGGCCGGCCGGCTGACCCCGGTGGTCGACCGGACGTATCCGCTGGCCGACACCGCCGCGGGCGTGCGCCATGTGGAAGGGGGGCACGCCCGCGGCAAGACCGTGATCACGGTGAGCGCTACGACCGGGAGTGGCTCGCCAGGAAGTCCTTGATGTAGCCCATCGTCTCCTTGGTCGACCAGGGCTTCGCGTCCGCCGCCGCGGACGAGCCGCCCGAAGTCGAGGCGCCCGAGGCCGAGGCGCCCGGGGCGGCGCTGGAGATCGCCGCGCCGAAGCTCACGTCGCCGTGGCCCGCGCCCGTGAGCACCACGCGTTCGGCGTCGACGCCCTTGCCCTTCAGCGCGGTGAAGAGGTTCAGCGTCTGGCTGGGCGAGACCAGCGGGTCGGCGGTGCCGTGCATCAGCAGGAACGGCGGCGTGGCGGAGGAGATGTGGGTGGCGGGGTCGGCGGCGGCCACCTGGGCGGTGTACTGCTTCACCGACCTGTCGGTGCCGGGACCGTAGACCCACTGCGCGGAGGCGTTGCCCGCCGCGTAGTTGCTGTCCTTGGCGGCCCGGTCGTAGTCCGCGGCCAGCTGCGACAGGTCGGCCGGGCCGAACTCGTCCACCACGCCCTGGACTTCGCTGCTCTGGCCGAGGTCGCCGCCGGTGTCGTACGTCTTGTCGCCGTTGGTGACACCGGTCATGGCCGCGAGGTAGCCGCCCGCCGACTGGCCCCACACGAAGACGTGGTCCGTGTCGATGCCGTAGGTGCCGGCGTGCGCGCGCAGATAGCGGATCGCGGACTTCACGTCGGCGAGGGCGTCCTTGTAGGTGGCACCGTCGGCCACGGTGCGGTACTGGATGCTGGCCACCGCATAACCCTGGTCGGCGATGTAGGTGCGCTGGGCGAGGTTGCCGGTGCGGTCGGCCAACTGCCAGCCGCCGCCCGTCACATACACCACCAGCGGCTTCTTCCCCGAGGTCCTGGGCACCTGGATGTCGAGCTTCAGGTCGGTCGTGGTGCCCTTGGTGGTCGGCGACGAGTAGGTGATGTCGTCGGTCGTCGTGAGCGCCGACGTGTCGCAGGTGATCGCCGCGCCCTCGGGGTCGATGACGGTGCTGGTGCTGTTGTCGGTCTTCTTGATCGTCTTGGCCTGGCCGAGGCTCTGCGCGCCCGTTCCCGCGCCCCCGGACGGCATGCCGCTGCCCCGGCCCTGCGGTATCCCCGCCGTGTCCGCCGGGCAGGCGGAGGCGGCAGGGGAGGCGGATCCGGACGCCGAGGACGCCGAGGACGCCGTGTCCGTCGAGTCGTCGGATCCACAGGCGGTCAGGCCGATCGCGGCCAGGAGCGCGGCCGTGGCCAGGGCGGCGCCCGTCCGGCGGCGGGGCGGTGTTCCGGGTGTGACAGGTCGAGGCATCGCAGAGTCTCCCGAGGGCAGCACGTGACGACGTTAAGCGGAGATGGCATCTCCGGATTCACTGGGCCGCCACCGTAACACGAACCGGAGATCCCATCTCCGGTTCGTGTCTGCCGAGGTGAGTACGATGTGGGCCGACGATCACACGCCTTTCGGAAGCGAGACCCCTGTATGGCGCCGCCCCGCGCATCGGGTGAGCCGGGCGGATCCGGCGCGCCCCGGCTGCGACGCGACGCCGAGCTCAACCGGCTCCGGCTCATCGCCGCCGCCCGCGAGGTGTTCCGTGAGCGCGGGCTGAGCGCGACCCTGGACGACGTCGCGCGTCACGCCGGGGTCGGGGTGGGTACGGCGTATCGGCGCTTCCCCAACAAGGAGGCGCTGATCGACGCGGTCTTCGACGACATGCTCGGCCGCGTCGAGGAGGCCACGAGGGAGGGTGCCGAGGACCCCGACGCCTGGCGGGGACTGGCGACCAGCCTGGAGCGGGTGGCGGAACTGCACGCCCTCGACCGCGGCCTGCGCGAGGTGCTGCTCGGCACCGACCGGACGGCGCCGCGGGGGTCGGAGTTCGGGGAGCGGATCAAGGGCCACGTCGATCGCGTGGTCGAGCGGGCCAGGGAGCAGGGCGTGCTGCGCGCCGACGCCGAGCCCTGGGACCTGGTGATGATCCAGCAGATGCTGGGGGCGGTCACCGACCGCAGCGGTGAACCGGAGCTGTGGCGGCGCTATCTGCGGCTGCTGCTGGACGGCCTGCGCGCGCGCCCCGAGCACACGGAACCGCTGCCCGGCGGCGGCTTCGGCGAGCGCATGACCCCGCCGGACGCGGGCTTCGGCCCGCGCAAGGACCCGCCGCCGGCCGACTGACCACCGCCGGCCGGCCGACCCGGCCGACCGGCCGGCTACGCCAGGCTGGTGACCGCCGTCAGCCGGTGCACGTCCTTCGCCGTGCCCGTGACGCCCGACAGGAAGCCCTGCGCGCGAGGTGAGGCGCTGTCGGTCAGCCACGCCGGGTCGATGTCGCAGACCGCGACGCGAACGCCCGTGCCGGCCAGGGCAAGGGGAAGCGTGTGGACGACGGTCGAGGGGAAGCTCAGGATCGTACGGCCGATCGGGCCGCGGCGGGCGATCAGTTCCAGCGGGAGGTCCGGGCGGACTATCTCCAGTCCCGTCTCCCCCGCGAGGCGGTGCAGCTTCTCCGTGCTCTCCCTGCGGTGCGCGAAGTAGCGCGTCGCGCCGTGTGCCTTCGCCAGGCTCTGGACGGCCTCCAGATAGCGGTCGCCGTCCACCACCCCGGTCTCCACCAGGGACGTGCCGACCATGTCGGCGCCCTTGGTGATGCGCGGCGGGCCGAAGCGCGCTCTGGTCCAGCCGAAGTCGTTCGCGGTGACCGTCACGCCCGCCGGGGTCTCCGTCACCGGCATGGAGGAGAAGACCTCCACCCGGCGGCGGTCGCTGGGCGTGAGGCGGCGCCGGGCCGAGGAGGAGACGGGGGCGAAGAGCAGGTCCCGGGCGCCCGGGCGGCCGCCCTTGCGGTGCCAGCGGACCAGGCGTTCGCCGCGCGCCAGCTGGGCCACGAACTCCATCGTCGCCGTGCCGTCGTCGACGACGACCAGGTCACGGGCGCGGGTGATCGTCAGCAGGAGCTGTACGTAACGGGAGAAAGGATCCCCCATCACGATCCGGTCGGCCCGGCGGAGGGAAGCCGCCAGGCCGCCGATCGTGTGGAAGGGGGCGGTGGTGCCGCCCCGGGCTTCCTCCCAGCGGACCCGGTAGCCCTCGTCACGGGCCAGGTCCGCCATGCGGCGCAGCTGGCCCCGGGTCATGGGGTCCGTCGGGGACAGGACGACGATCGTGAGTTCCGCGCCGGGTGCCGCCGCCGATATGGCGACCGATGCGCGGCGGGCCTGCGGGGGCACCGTCGGCACCGGCTCCACCGCCCCGCGCAGGGCGTGGACATGCGCCCACTCCAGCACGTTCAGCAGTTGCACCGGGCTCTCGACGAACGCGAGTGTGGGGGGGCCGGGGTTCCCGGCGCGGGGGCTCATCGACGTACGACCGTCCCGTCGTCGTAACACAACAGACGTAACTTCAGGATTTCAGCGGTGTCAGACCTGGACCGGCTCGCCGGCCGCCGCGGCGATCTCCGCCTCGGCGACGACACCGGTGACGCGGCGCAGCTTCTTCATCGGGCCGAGCTCGGAGTCGTAGACCTTCTTGACGCCGTCACCGAGGGAGGCCGAGATGGTGCGGATGTCGCGGACCAGGCGGGTGAGGCCCTGCGGCTCGACGGAGGCGGCCTGGTCGGAGCCCCACATGGCACGGTCCAGGGTGATGTGGCGCTCGACGAAGGTGGCGCCGAGGGCGACCGCGGCGAGCGTGGTCTGCAGGCCCGTCTCGTGGCCGGAGTAGCCGATCGGGACGTTCGGGTACTCCTTCTCCAGCGTGTTGATCACGCGGAGGTTGAGCTCCTCGGCCTTCGCCGGGTAGGTGGAGGTGGCGTGGCAGAGCAGGATGTTGTCGCTGCCCAGGACCTCGACCGCGTGGCGGATCTGCTTCGGGGTGGACATGCCGGTGGACAGGATGACCGAGCGGCCGGTGGCGCGCAGCGCCTTCAGCAGCTCGTCGTCCGTCAGGGACGCGGAGGCGACCTTGTGGGCCGGGACGTCGAACTTCTCCAGGAAGGCGACTGCCTCGGTGTCCCACGGGGAGGCGAACCAGGCGATGTTCCTGCTCTTGCAGTACTCGTCGATCTGGCGGTACTCGTCCTCACCGAACTCCACGCGGTGGCGGTAGTCGATGTAGGTCATGCGACCCCAGGGGGTGTCACGCTCGATGTCCCACTGGTCGCGCGGGGTGCAGATCTCCGGGGTGCGCTTCTGGAACTTGACGGCGTCACAGCCGGCCTCGGCGGCGACGTCGATCAGCTTGAAGGCGTTCTCCAGCTCACCGTTGTGGTTGATGCCGATCTCGCCGCAGATGTAGACGGGCTTGCCGGGGCCGACCTCACGGGAACCGAACGTGCGCAGACGGGAGTTGCTCATGACTGTGGGGTGTCCTTACTTCGGGAGGGAATCGAGAGAGGGGCCGAGGATCCAGCTGGCGATCTCTCGGATCGCGCCGTCGCCACCCGGGACGGTGGTGACCGCGCGTGCGGCGCCGCGTACGACGTCGTGGGCGCTCGCGACCGCCACGGGCCAGCCCACGAGGGCGAAGCACGGGAGGTCATTGACGTCGTTTCCGACGTAGAGCACGCGCTCGGGAGCGATGCCCTGCTCCTCGCACCACTGCTTGAGTGCGAGGTCCTTGCGGTCGATGCCGTGCAGGACCGGGATCTGTAGCTTCCGGGCCCGGGCGGCGACCACCGGGTTCTGCTCCGTGGAGAGGATCAGCATCCTGAGCCCGCTCTTTCGCAGGGCGGCGATGCCGAGTCCGTCGCCGCGGTGCACGGAGACGAACTCCTTTCCATCGGCGTCGATCAGCACCCGGTCGTCGGTCTGGGTGCCGTCGAAGTCCAGTACGACCGCGTCGATGTCGTCGGCGGTCGGCAGCGAACCGGGACGGTCCGCGTCGAAGAGGGTGGCCAGCGCGCGGGCGCGGGCCAGGTCGTGCGGGTCGTCGATCTCCAGGACGCGGGCCGGGTCGGTGCGCACGAGCTCGGTGTGGCCGAAGAAACGGTGCCGGTGCTCGCGGAAGCCGTCGGCGCGCATCGCGTAGGCGGCGCCGGTCTCCAGGAAGTCCTGGGGGCGGTCCTGGCGGCGGGGGCGGAAGGACTTGTCGTGGTTGACGCCGAAGCCGCCGCTCGCCGAGGCCGCGTCGGTACCGACCGGCACCGGGGCGTCCACCTCGTCGCGCCAGACGAAGCCGTGGAAGGCCGCCACGGTCAGGGCCGTGTCGGCGCCGTTCTCGACGATCGCGCCGGCCACCCCGTCGATGTCCTCGCGGATGATGAACGGGCTGGTGCACTGCACGAGCAGCACCACGTCCACCGGGGCGCCGTGCAGCGCCTCGTGGGCGTCCATGGCGTGCAGGACGGCGGCCTCGGAGGTGGCGGTGTCACCGGCGATGGCGGCGGGGCGCAGCACCACCTCGGCGCCGGCCGACCGGGCGGCCGCGGCGATCGCCTGGTCGTCGGTCGAGACGACGACGTCGGTCACCAGGCGGGAGGCGCGGCACTCGCGGACGGCGCGGGCGACCAGCGGGACGCCGCCGACCGGGAGGAGGTTCTTCGCGGGCACGCCCTTGGAGCCGCCGCGCGCGGGGATCACGGCGAGTACCCGGGGTACGACCGTTTCGGGGTGGGACATCGGCTCTGTTCCTTCGGATGCGTGGAGCTGGGCTCCTTGGCGCGGGATCCGGTCGCTCACAGCTCTCCCATTCGTCGGATCACGGGGGCCACCCGCTGGACGCCGTGGCGGTAGGCGCCGCGAGCGGCCCGGCGCACGATCTGGCGGACGGGGCCCGGTGCCTTGTCGGCGGCGGGCGCGCCGGGCAGCGGCACACCGTCGGGGCCGAGGTGGTGGCGGGCCAGGATGCCGGGCAGGTAACCGGGCGCGGTCTCGGGTGTGTAGTACGGGTTCAGGGGCGGCAGACCGCCGGGCCGGCCGAGCAGCTTGGCGATCCGCTGGCGGCCCGCGTCGAACGCGGTCGCGTAGGAGCCGTCGGCGGCGACGCCCTGCCGCGAGACCCACTCGGCGTCGGGCACCGGGCGGTGTCCGGCGTCGAGCTGGTCCCAGGAGGCGAGGCAGCCGGAGCCGACGAAGTGGTGGTTGCCGAGCGTCTCGCGGACCCCGAGGTCGGTGAGGACCACGGTGGGGATCCGCCGGTGCAGGGCTTCCAGAGCGGCCGTCGAGCTGACGGTGACCATGAGGTCCGTGCGGTCGAGCACCTCGCCCATGTGCCCGTACACGAGGCGGAAGTTGGCGGGCACGTCCTTGCCCTGGACCAGCTTCTGGTACGGCAGTTCCTCGATGTGGGTGGTGTGCTCGCCGGGCTTGGAGCGCAGCTTGAGCAGCACCTCCCGCTCGGGATGCTGACGGGCGTGCCGGATGAGGCGGTTGAGCAGGTACGTACGGTCCTTGCGGCTCTCGGGGACCGAGGGCTGGGCCGCGAACACCACGGTGTAGGGCTCGTGTTCGCCCTCGTAGGGCTCCCCGCCGAGGAACGGCAGCGCGACCTCGGTGACCGAGGAGGAGTCGGCGCCGACCCCGTCGTACACGGCCCGGAAACGGTCCGCGTCCTGGCGGGAGTTGGCGAGGACCAGATCCGCGCCGTGCCGCAGCAGCAGGCCGTCGGCGAGCTTCTCGTAGACGACGCCGACATAGCCGGTGACGACGACGGGCCGCTTCTCGCGGCCGGCGAAGGCGCTGCGCAGCCCGTGCAGCATCGCCTGCACCCCGCCGCCGACGAGGGAGAGGACGAGGATGTCGTACGACTCCGTGCCCTCGGGGCCCTCGGGGCCCGCTTCCATGGCACGCAGGAACTCGACGGCCGTCACTTCGCGGAGCGAGTCCGCGTGGACGCCGACTTCCTGGAGCTGGCGGGCGGTGGGGGTGGCACGGCCGCGCAGGAGGTAACCGTCGAGCCGAACGTCCGAGTTGTCGCTTTCGTTGGGGATCAGGCGCTTCGCGGTGAGCGCCCCCCACTTCCACCGAGTATCGGAATCCGCCAGGACGGCCACCCGCAGGGACTTCGTTGCACTTGCTGGCACAGCCAAGACGCTAGGAAGCGATGGAGAGGATCTCCCGAACCCGAATCCAACAAAGGGTTAACAACACATCGCCGAATGGCGAATCAGCCCAGGATAAGCCTTGAAAAAGCCCTGATTCATAGCTTCGACACATGGCGTTCACCTGGTGTCAAGACAGCAGTCAGGACGGATGACGGGCGCCCCTCTAACGTCCACCACGTGGTCAAGCTCTCCGTCATCGTGCCGTTCTACAACGTGCAGCAATACGCGCCCGACACCCTGAGGAGCCTGCGCGCGAACGCGCGTGAGGACTTCGAATTCATTCTCGTCGACGACTGCTCGACCGACGGGACACCAGAGATTCTCGCGCGCGCCGAGCGCGAGCTGCCCGGCGCGGTCCATGTCAGACACGAACAGAACGGAGGACTGGCCACCGCGCGCAACACCGGCATCGACAAAGCGCGCGGTGAGTACGTGACCTTCCTGGACGGCGACGACTGGCTCGCGCCGGGCTACTACCCGCAGCTGGTGGACGCCGTCGAGGCCCTGGGCTGCGACTTCGTCCGCACCGATCATGTGCAGTGCACCGCCCGGGCCCGCACCGTGCACCGGGTGCCGGTCGGCCGCCGGAACGTGGTGCTCAGCCCGCGGGACGCGATCCTGCCGACCGACCGGACGACCTCCGTCGACTACGCGTACGCGTGGGCGGGTGTCTACCACCGCCGTCTGGTGGACAAGGGGCTGGTGCATTTCACGGACGGGCTGCGGACGGCCGAGGACCGGCCGTGGATCTGGAAGCTGCACCGGGAGGCCGAGTCCTTCGCGGCGGTGAACCTGCTCGGCGTCTTCTATCGGCGTGGCGTAGCCTCGTCACTCACGCAGATCGGAGATGTCCGTCAGCTCGACTTCATTCGCGCGTTCGACCAGGTGATCGAGGAAACCGCACAGGACGCGGAAGCGAAGGAACTCCTGCCGAAGGCCGTCCGCACCTACTGCGCCATCATTTCCCATCACCTGGGATCCATCGAAAGGTTCGAGCCCGCGGTGGCGAAGAAGCTGAAATCCATGAGTGCCGCCGCACTGCGGCGCATGCCGCAGGACGTGCTCGACGAGGCCCTGGACTCCATGGACCTCCAGCGCGCCACCAAGCTGCGCCGGCTGCGCCGCCGTCCCGCTCCCGCGGGGGCCGCCGCGTGACCACCCAGATCTTCCAGGCGTCCACCCTCTACGGCACGGCCACCCTCGCCGCCGCCCTGGACTCCGGCGTCTTCCGCCCGGCCGACCGGCGCATCCTGCTGGTCTGCAACAACGCGGCCACCCCGGAGACCACCCCGGGCCTGGACGTGGCGCCCGGCTTCGAGCGGCTGCGGGACCGCTTCGACGAGGTGATCTCGTACAACGAGACGATCTTCCCGTTCCACCCCGGCGGCTGGGCCCCGCGCCCCGAGGACCTCCCCCTGTGGGAACGCTTCCTGCGCCACGAGTGGCGGCTCGGCGACGACGACGTGGAGCTCGCCGTCGAGTCCATCCAGGTCAACCCCTCGCTCAGCCTCACCCAGATGTTCACCGGCGCCCCGGTCACGGTCTACGCCGACGGCCTGATGAGCTACGGCCCGACCCGCAACAAGATCGACCCGCTGATCGGCACCCGGGTGGACCGGGTCCTCCACCTCGACCTGGTGCCGGGCCTGAAGCCGATGCTGCTCACCGAGTTCGGTGTCCCCGGCGAGGTCGTGCCGACCCCGGCCTTCACCAAGGTGCTGGCCGAACTGGCGCCCAGCGGCGACGAGTTGCCGGCGATCGAGGAACCGGCCCTGCTGCTCGGCCAGTACCTGTCCGCGCTCGGCATCCTCTCCGCCGAGCAGGAGGAGAACCTGCACGTCCGGATGTTGCAGGGCGCCGTCGAACTCGGCCACACCAAGGTCGTGTTCAAGCCGCACCCCTCCGCCCCGGCCCGCTTCGTGCGGACCCTGGAGCAGGAGGCCGAGAAGCTCAAGGTCGACCTCACCGTCCTGGACACCACGGTCCTCGCCGAGGTGCTGTACCAGAGGATGCGCCCCGCGCTGGTCGTCGGCTGCTTCTCCACCGCGCTGCTCACCGCGTCCGCGCTGTACGGCCTGCCGACCGCCCGGATCGGCACCGACACGCTCCTGGACAAGCTCACCCCGTACGAGAACAGCAACCGCGTCCCGGTCACCGTCGTCGACGCGCTGCTGCCCCCGCTCACCGACCGCAAGGCCGTCGAGGAGCAGCGCGCGCTGCTGACCGTCGGTGAACTCACCGAGCTGCTCCGCGCGGTGGGCTTCGCGATGCAGCCGAAGATCCACCCGCAGCTGCGCCAGGAGACCGAGCGCTATCTCACCAAGCACCTCAACGACACGACCGTCCGCTACTTCAAGCGCAAGCGCCTGACCTCGCTCGCGCTGCCCGGCGGAGTACCGGCCCAGCTGGGCTTCCTGCCGCGCAACGCGACGGTGCGCCGGATGGCCCGCAAGGCGCGCAACCTGCGCCGGGTCGTGCGCCGGTAGCTCCGCTGGAAGCGCCGTGTCCTGTCGGCTGCGGCGCCGTGGGGGCTGGTCGCGCCCACGCGGCGGTAGCCGCACATCCAATACAGCCCCGCGCCCCTTCGGGGCGCTAAGGGGCGGGTCCGGGTCCGGGCCCGCCCCTTCGGTGTCACCTGCCCAGGATCTTCTTGATCGTGGCGCGGTTCTCCTCGGTGACCTTCCACAGCTGCTGCTGCCGGTCGTGCACGTCGGCGACCGTACGGCTGTGGTTGTCGAGGATGTCGATCGCGCGCTCGGTGAGGATCTCGCCGAGGTCGCGCTCGTGGACCGAGACGCCCCACTCGGGCCGCTCGATGTCGCCCAGGAAGTACGCCATCTTCGGGTGCGAGATGAGGGAGATGATGGGCGTGCCGACACCGAACGGGATCATGCCGGCGTGCCCGCGCATGCCGATGACCAGGCGGGTCTTGGCGTACGTCTCACGGATCTCGTCGTTGGAGAAGTCGTACATCGGGATCACCGGCAGCGAGATGCCGTGCTCGCGGCGCAGGTCGAAGGCGATCTTCTCGTCGTCCAGCGAGTGGGCGACGCACTTGACCTCGGTGTGCTCGCCGATCTTGCGGACGGCCTTGGCCATCTCGGCGAGGAAGTGCGCGTAGTCGTGGCCGAAGCGCAGCCCCGCGCGGTCGTACGCCGCGTTGAGCATGACCGTGTCCTCGCGGTACAGCGGGTCGCTCCAGCCGGCCACCAGCTGGCGCATGACCGTGGTCGGGCAGGGCTGGAAGACGACCTTGTCCTGGAGCTCCGGCGGGAGCATGCCGCGGACCTTGGCGATGGAGCCGTGGTTGCGCAGGCCGAAGAAGGACGACTTCTCGACCAGCAGCCGCAGGCTCTCGTTGAACCGGGTGGCCCGGTAGGACTGGCCGTCGAAGGCGTTGAAGCCGACCGCGTAGACCATGATCGGGACGTCGATGGCGCGCAGGTGCTCGTCCGGGACGTTCCACTGCCAGGCGCTGTTGCCGTTGGGCATGGTGTCCGGGATGAACAGGCCGCCGCCGCCGATGACCAGACCCCGGCGGGCGTTGACCCGCTCCAGGGCGGCCTGGTCGAAGTAGCGGTGGGCGTGCACCGAGTGCCAGCGCCTGGAGGAGGTGTCCGGGCCGAAGCCGAGCCGGACGGTCTCCGGGAGCAGCTTGTCGCCCGCGTTGCCCTGCCGGTCCATGTAGAACGCCACGTGCGCCAGCTGGTCCTCGGCGCTGCCCTGCTCCTGGGAGGGGACGGCGGCCGCGCGCTGCGCCCACAGGCGGCTGGAGCGGTGCGTGGGGTCCACGGTGAGGCCGGCGGTGGCGTACCGGAGGGCCTCGGTGTTGTCGCCGTGCACCCAGGCCATCTGGGCGAGCCGGGAGAAGGCGGTCGCGGCCCGGTTGGGGGCGGCGCTGGCGAGCAGCAGCTGGGTCTTGGCCTCGTCGTAGCGGGAGACGCTCATGAGGGCGTGGCCGAGCACCTCGTGCGGCCAGGCCTCGTCCAGCGGGATGCGGACGCTGCTGAGGACGTCGACGGCGTCCTGGTAGTCGCCGGACGCGATGTGCGCGGCGGCCACCTTGCGGGCGATCTCGACGTCACCGGTGCGCTTGACGTGCGGGGCGCCGAAGTGGACGACCAGGTCGTGGTGGAGACCGCCGGAGGAGGCGAAGTAGGCCGCGTGGAACTCGGCGTCGCTCATCTCGAACTCGCGCCAGCGGTCCTCGGCCTGCGCGTAGCCGGACTCGCCGCCCTGCCAGGGCTTGTGCCGCCCGGTGAAGTGCAGGATCTTCGTCTCCTCGGGGACCGGGAGGTCGCCGGAGAGCCGCCGCTTGACGAAGTTGTACTTGGCGTCGAGGCGGACGAAGTCGCCGTCCAGGACGGCGTTCAGGATGCCCTGGTCGTGCTTGTCCAGCTCGTACTCGCCGCTGCGGCCGGTCTTGTCGATCTTCGCGCAGAACTCGTCGGACAGGTACTCCTTCTGGATCACCAGAAGGCCGGAGTTCAGCTTGTGCTGGCCGTAGAAGAACTGCGGCACGGCCGCGAGGCCCTCGCGCAGCTCCAGGAGCTCGCCGAGACCACCGAGGACGACCATGTCGGTGTCCAGGGTGATGATCGTGTCGTAGTCGCGCAGCCGGAAGATGTCGAGGATGAAGTACGCCTTGCGGACCAGGTAGTTGTCCTGGTCGCCCTTGACGTACGAGTCGTAGTGCGTGTCGTTGACCCGCTGGAGCACGATGCGCGGGTGCAGGGCGCGGATCTTCGCGATGGAGGCCGGGCGCAGGTCGTCGTAGAGCACGACGAAGTCCTCGCAGACGCCCGGGTTGGACAGGGCGAGGCTGCGCAGCAGGACCAGGAAGCCGGGCAGGTAGTTCTCGTCCACGTAGGACGCGAACGCGATGCGGCGCTTCTTGGTGAGAGCGCTGGCGTTGGTGTTCGGTATCGCCGGGGTGAAGGTGGTCGTCATCGCAGGGAGATCCTCATGTCCGTCACGCTCTGGGCCCGCTGCATGACCCAATCCTTCTCGCTGGTGTATTCGTGCACGGAGGTGATGGCCAGCTTCATGGCCTCCT
Organism: Streptomyces sp. NPDC048254; assembly: GCF_043201895.1. NCBI lineage: Bacteria > Bacillati > Actinomycetota > Actinomycetes > Kitasatosporales > Streptomycetaceae > Streptomyces > Streptomyces sp. NPDC048254. The sequence continues at coordinate 405,059 of NZ_JBICZJ010000002.1, read as the reverse complement.
GCACGCGGTAGGCGCCGCTCTCGTAGAAGTCGAAGCCGATCAGGTCGAGGGTGGGGCTGACGTCCAGGAAGTCCAGCAGCCAGAGCATGTTGAACCCGGAGGTCGGGATGCCCGACCAGGCGTCGGCGCCGATCTGCCCGATGTTCCGCATCGGCCAGCGCAGCGACTCGTCGGCGAGGTACTTCTGGGCACCGGGCACCAGCTTGTTGCGCAGCGAGTGCTTCCAGTCACCGGAGACGCCGCCGAAGATCAGCCGGGTGGTCACCGGCTTCTCCCAGTTGAAGGCGTGCTTGTGGATGCTGACGTGGATGTCGGTGCGCTCACCGGTGTGCTTCGGGTCGATCTTGTACGAGTTGAAGCGCACGACCAGGTCGTAGTCGTCGATCTCCTTGCCCATGCCGCTGGCGCCCACCCGGCCCGAGTTGGCGATCAGGCAGATCGACTTGCCGGCGATCTGGTTGCGGAACTCCCCGAGGGTGATCCACTGCACGCCGTCGAAGGTCGGGTTGCCGACCGGGCCGCGCATCCGGATCCGGCGCTGCTCGGCGTAGAGCGCGACGGCCTCGCCGAGACCGCCGTCACCGCCCTCGGCGAGGCGCAGGTCGAGGTACTGGCTGAGCAGCTCCTGCCGGTCGTTCACCGGCGCCTCGTCCGCGGCCAGGGCGAGCAGGGCGCCCACCAGGCGGGGCTCGGCGGCCTTCCAGTCACCGACGGCGTGCAGGGCGAGGCCCTCGGCCCAGGTGGCGGTGGCGGCCTCGCGGACGTGGTCCGCGGCGGCGGGGACCTGGCGCTTGAGGAGGTCCAGGAGCTCGCGTTCGCGCTCACCGGCGCGGCGCATGCCGGATATCCGGTTGGCGACGCCGAAACCGTCGTCCTTGGTGAGTTCGAGGTAGCGCTCGTAGGCCTCGACGGCCTCGCGCTCCTCGCCGAGGCCCTCCAGGATGCGGGCCCGCAGCCGCCAGCCGGCGCGGGAGTTCTTGCGCTGCGCCAGCACGGTGTCGCTGATGACGAGGGCGAGGTTCAGCTCGTCGTTGTAACCGCACTCCAGGGCCTTGTTGGCCACCGCGAGCAGAGCGTCGAGAAGGTCGTTGTTGATCCCGCCGGAAGGGGTCGCGGCGCCCTTGACGGCCCGCTTGAGCAGGGCGGTCGCGCCGCCGGCCGGGGCCGGTGCGGGGGTGGTGGTGCCTTCGGTGGCGACCACCACCAGCAGCTTGCGCAGCTGCTCGGCCAGCTCCGCGCGACGGCGGTCGAGGCTGCCGACCACTTTGCCGCTGTGCACAGCGCAGGCGTGCAGGCAGTCGTCCAGCTCCCCTCCGCGCGCAGGTGCCCGCCTGTTCTGGACCCTCGTCATAGCTCTCCTGATTTTGCCAAGCAAAGCTTGTGCAACCGCTGTGTGTGGTGGGGTGACCCGCATCGGGGGATGGATGGAGAAACTAGAAAGCCAAAACGACTATATGGTTAACGAATCCCTACGGGTAAGAGAATGGTTAGCAGGTTCACCGCACACTTTCTATGATTCCCCCAGGTGACGGTATTGGACGTCCACGTCCCGGGGACTCTGTGAACAGATCGGATGATTAACGGCCCGGTGCCGGGTAGGCGTCTCGGACCATGTCTCTCGCAACCCCCACAACGGCGCTCCCGCCTGCGAAGATTGCCGTCGCCCCGGCCCCACCCGGACGACCGCGCACCCGACTTCCGGCCCTCGACGGACTGCGGCTCGTGGCCGCCCTGATGGTCTGCCTCTACCACTACACAGGCCGCGGCGGAGTCGTCTCCGCGTCCTGGCACCAGAACCCCGCCCACGTCTTCCCGACCCTCTCCCGGGCGGCCGTCTACGGCTGCCTCGGCGTCGAGTTCTTCTTCGTCATCAGCGGCTTCGTGATCTGCATGAGCAGCTGGGGCCGCTCCCTCGGCGACTTCTTCCGCTCCCGCGTCGCCCGCCTCTACCCCGCCTACTGGGTCGCCCTGGTGCTGATCACCGGCGCGTCCCTGGTCCTGCCGGCCGTCGTGCCCGCCGTCCGGCTCGACGAGTTCCTGGTCAACCTGACGATGCTGCAACAGCCGATGGGCGCACCCCGCGTCCTCGGCGTCTGCTGGACGCTCTGGGTGGAGGTGCGCTTCTACGCCCTGTTCGCGCTGCTCGTGGTCCTGCCGGGCGTCACCTATAGCAGGGTGGTGCTGTTCTGCTCGGTGTGGACCCTGGCCGCCGTGCTGAGCACCTCGGCCGGCGGCCCCTGGACCGAGCTGGTCGTCATGCCCGAATACGCCCCGTACTTCATCGGCGGCCTGGCCCTCTACCTCGTCCACCGCTTCGGCAACCAGGCGCTGCCCTGGGGCATCGTGGCGCTCTCCTGGATCCTCGGACTGCGCATGGCCACCGAGGGGCTGTGGCACGCCGGCTCGCCCCGGAACCCGTACGTGGTGCTGCTCGTCGTCACGCTGGCCTACGCCGCCGTGGCGGCGGTGGCGGCGGGCTGGACGCGGTGGGCGGCCTGGCCCTGGCTGACCACGGCCGGGGCGCTGACGTACCCGTTCTACCTGGTGCACGAGCACCTGGGCTGGTTCGTGATCAGGGTGCTGCACCGGGGCTGGGGGCTGCCGCCGTGGCCCACGCTGGCGGTGACGGTGCTCGCGATGCTCGGGCTCGCCCAGCTGATCCACCGCTTTGCGGAGACACCGTTCGGTCCGAGATTGAAAAGAGCCCTGAAGAACTCCTGATTCGATCCGAATTCATCTTTCGTTCACTTAGGAATGTCTTGGCCCGCCGTTCACCTCTCCGTCGATTTCGGAGCCGAACGGCGGGCAGGCGCCGGAGAGCCCTGACATCGCACAGCCACCACGCAGGGTTTCCACAGGCTTGCCGATCGCGTACCGAGGGAGTGCCTCCTCCACATGGCCACCACCCAGGAAACGACCCGACCGCCCCGCCGTCTCGACGACGTGCCCGGCTGGTTCCCCGTGCTCGACCAGGTCCTCTTCGACTGGTTCCTCGGCCTCCAGGAGGACTCCGGAATGCGGGGCGACCTCCTTGAGGTCGGGGTCTACATGGGCAAGAGCGCGATCTTCACCGGCCGGCACCTGCGGCCCGCCGAGTCGTTCACGGTGTGCGACCTCTTCGAGGGCGACGCACCCGACCACGCGAACCGGGCCGAGTCGACGAAGTCGTACGGCAGGCTGACCCGGCGCCTCTTCGAGGAGAACTACCTCGCCTTCCACGACGAGCTGCCGCGCGTGCTCCAGGGGCCCAGCTCCGTGGTGCCCGCCGAAGTCGCGTCCGGCACCTGCCGGTTCGTGCACGTCGACGCGTCGCATCTCTACGAGCATGTGCACGGCGACATAGGAGCCGCCCGCGATCTGCTGGTGCCGGACGGGATCGTGGTCCTCGACGACTTCCGCTCCGAGCACACGCCCGGTGTCTCCATAGCGGCGTGGGAGGCGGTCCTCAACCGCGGGCTGAGCCCGGTCTGCATCAGCACGCAGAAGCTGTACGGGACGTGGGGCGACCCCGGGCCGGTGCAGGAGGAACTGATCGAGATGGTGCGGGGGCGCAGCGACTGCCATCTGAGCATGCAGGAGGCCGCGGGGCACCGGATCATACGGCTGAAGTCGAAGGGGATGCCGGGGCCGGAGTTCCCGCCGTCCCGGTACGCGGAGGTGCCGGAGGCCCCCGAGCCGGTTCCTGCGGCCGCGGCGCCGCCGGTGCCGCGTCGGCGGAGCCGAGTGCGGAGGGTCGCGGTGGATCTGCTGCCGCCCGTGCTCACGCGGGCCCTTCGGAGGAGGATGCGGTAGCGCCCGAAGGGGCGCGGGGAACTGAGCGACCAGCCACACCCCACCCGCACCCGCACCCGCACCCGCCTGCCAACCTCCCGCGGCACCCCGCGACGCGGCGGCGCCTCGCCCTCAGGCGATCTTGTAGCGGGCGCCGATTCCGGCGATGACCAGCTCCAGCCCCTCCTCGAACCGGCGGTCGTAGTCGGTGAAGAGTTCCAGGCCTGCCGCCGCCGACAAGGGGAAGTCGGCCAGGATGCGGGCTCGTTCGGCCACGTCGTAGCCCTCCCGGCGTTGGCCCGGGAGGGGTTCGACGCCCTGTTCCTCGGTGACGAAGCCGATGGTGTAGGCGTTCGCCGTCATGCCCGCCTGGGCCGCCTGGGCGAGGGTGAAACCGGCCTCCGTCATGACGTGCAGGTACGCCTCCTGCTCAGGGGCGTGGTCGATGCCCGTGAAGCGTGAGCCGCTGTAGACCTTGGCGCCGTCGCGGTAGCCGAGCAGGGCCGCGCGCAGCCCGCCGCTCACCGTGCGCAGCACGTCCTGCCAGGTGCCGGAGGGGTCGAACGGCGTGCCCGCGACCATCCGGCGGTACATCTCCGTCGCCATCTCGTCGAGCAGCGCCTGTTTGTCCTTGAAGTGCCAGTACAGGGCCGGCGCCTTGACGTCCAGCTCCTTGGCGATGGCCCGCAGCGTCAGTCCGTCCAGGCCGGCCTCGTTCAGCAGGCGCAGGGCCGTGTCGGCGACCCGGCGGCGGTCGAGGGGCCTGCGTCGTTCCGTACTCACGCTTGACAGCTTAACAGCGTTAAGGGCAGCCTTGTCACCGACGGCACTTAACAACGTTAAGGAGATATGTGATGGATGTTCTGATCGTGGGCGCGGGTCCCACCGGACTCACCCTCGGTATCGACCTCGCCCGGCGCGGAGTGGACGCGCTGGTCGTGGAGGCGGGCGAGAAGCTGTTCCCCGGCTCGCGCGGCAAGGGGATCCAGCCCCGCACCCAGGAGGTCTTCGACGACCTCGGGGTACGCGACGCGATTCGCGCGGCCGGCGGTCCCTATCCGCCCCAGCTGTTCTGGAAGAACGGCGAGCGGCTGGCGTCGCAGCCGATGTTCGACGAGGTGACGGCGGACGAGGGCGCGCCGTACACCGATCCGCTGATGGTCGCGCAGTGGCGGACGCAGGAGGTGCTGTACGCGCGGCTGCTGGAGCTGGGCGGCCGGGTCGGGTTCGGGCAGGCGCTGACGGGCCTGGAGCAGGACGCGGAGGGGGTGACCGCCCACTTCGCCGACGGTACGACCGCCCGGGCCCGGTATGTGGTGGCGGCGGACGGGGGCCGCTCGGCCGTACGGCGGGCGGTGGGCGTCGGGATGACCGGCGAGTCGGTCGACCCGAACCCCTTCCTGGTGGCCGACCTGCGGGTGCGGGGCCTCGACCGCGACCACTGGCACGTCTTCGTCGGCGACGACGGCAACGGCGTGGCGCTGTGCCCGCTGGCCGGCACCGACGACTTCCAGCTGGCCGCGAAGCTGCCCGAGGGCACGGCGGCCGACCTGTCGCTGGCGGGCGTACGGCGGCTGGTGTCGGCGTACAGCCACCTGGACGCGGCGGACGTCACCGAGCTGCGCTGGGCCTCCGACTTCCGCCCCCGCGCCGCCCTGGCCGACCGCTTCCAGGTGGGGCGGGTCTTCCTGGCCGGAGACGCGGCCCACGTCCACTCCCCGGCCGGCGGCCAGGGTCTGAACACCAGCGTCCAGGACGCCTACAACCTGGGCTGGAAGCTGGCCGCCGTGCTCGCCGGCGACGCCCCGGACACGCTCCTCGACACCTACGAGGAGGAGCGCCGCGCGAACGCCGCCGCCATGCTGAACCTCTCGACGGACGTCCACCGCGGCGAGGTACGGCGCGGCGAGGCGACGGTCCAGCTCGGGATCGGCTACCGGGAGTCCTCGCTGACGGAGGAGACCCGGGCGGACCCGGGGCCGGTGCGGGCGGGCGACCGCGCACCGGACGGACGGAACGCGGACGGGGTGCGGATGTTCGACGCCTTCCGGGGACCCCACTGGACCCTGCTGGCCCCGGACCCGGTCCACACCGTCCCGGAGTCGGTACGCCGGGTGCGGGCCCCGGAGTCGTACGGCTCCGGTGTGTTCCTCGTCCGGCCGGACGGCTATGTGGCGTGGGCCGGCGACACGGCCCGGGGCCTGGCGAAGTACGCCGGGCGTACCGGGGCCTGGAGCGCGCGGTAAGGGGTGCGGGCGCTACCTCAGGCGCTGGCCAGCGTCAGCTTCACCGCGAAGCCCAGGAACAGCGCACCCGCCGCCGAGGTGGCCGTCGCAGCCAGCCGCTTGCGGCGGCGGAAGGCGGCGGCCAGCTTGGTGCCGCTGAATATCAGGGCGGTCAGGTACAGGAAGCTCGCCAGCTGGGCGAAGGCGCCGAGGACGACGAAGGACAGCGCCGGGTAGGCGTATCCCGGGTCCACGAACTGCACGAAGAACGTGTCAGAATCAAACCGCGTTACTCTCGCGCTCATGACCGCTACCAAGACCGCTCCCGAGTGGACCGCTGAGGAACTGGCAGAGCTGGCCGACCTACAGGCCCGGAACGATGCGTTGGCGGAGGACGCGCCCCGTGGCCTCCTGTCGGTACGCCTGTCGATCCTCACGGAAGACACAACCTCACCGGCACGGCAGGAACTTGACCTCCGCCGCCATGCCATCCGAGAGGGCGTGCGGGTTGTTGGGGTTGCTAGGGACCTCGGAGTGTCCGCAACCAAGAAAGCACCTTGGGAGCGGAAGGAACTCGGAGACTGGCTCAACAACCGTATACCCGAGTTTGACTTGATCCTGTTCTGGAAGCTGGACCGGTTCATCAGGCGCATTTCCGATCTGCACGAGGTCATTAAGTGGTGTGAGAAGTTCGGCAAGAATCTCATTTCTCTCAATGACACCCTGGACTTGTCGTCCCCCATGGCACAAGCAATGGTGACTTTCATTGCAGCCGTGGCGGAGATTGAGGCCGCCAACACCAAGACTCGTGTTTCATCTCACTGGGAATACACCAAGCAACAGGATCAATGGCGTATCGGTAAGCCATCGTTTGGCTACAAGACTTCCAGGGTGGGCGGCAAGCTCCGCCTAGTACAGGACCTTGACCAGGCGCGGGCAGTGCGCTACATGTTTCAGGCTGCAATGCGGGGGGTTCCGGCAAACCGCATTGCGAAGGTTCTGGACCGGGCCAAGGTTCCGACCTACAGCGATCGGACGTGGAACAATCAGCAAGTTCTCAGGATTCTTAGGAACCCTGCTGTTAGAGGGATTCGTACCGAGGGAGGGACGAAGGCGACTACCTACAAATCAACGCCGGTACTGGATAAGCAGGGCCAGGAGATCAGGGTTACGGATGAGCCGATCCTGACTGGCGAAGAATTTGAGAGCGTGCAAGCGGCACTCGCCACTCGCTCGAAGAACAAACGTCATCATGAGAAGAACCGTCGTCCGACCCGGTTCCTCGGCGTCATGAAACACGATTGCGGCAGGAACGTAAACGAAACGAATAACTACAAGACGCTCTCTACCGGCGAAGTGAAGGAGTACCGCTACTTGCGGTGCCCCGACTGCCGGAAGCCCGGATTCGTGACACCGGATCCCGAGCATGTGTATTCTTCTTTGGCGCAGGCCGTCTTTGAGGCCCTGGGGGATTACGAGGTGATCCGCCGCGAGTACGCCAGAGGCGACGAAAACAGGCGTGAGCGCAAGCGACTGGAAGAGTCCATTGCCTACTACATGTCTGGACTGGAGCCCGGCGGAAGGTTCGATAAGGCCGGGTTCATTCGAGAAAAGGCGGAGAGCACGCTAGACGCTCTCATGAACGACTTGACGAAGATCGACCCGGACTCCACAAAAGATAGGTGGATCTACGAAAGTACCGGCATGACGTACCGGCAGCATTGGGAGGCTGGTGGCGTAGAGGCCATGGAAAGGGACCTACTGAGTGCCGGAATAACTTTCGAACTTAGAAAAGAGGACAATGGGGAGCTAGTGGGGAAGTTGATCATTCCGCACGATGTCAGGAAGCGACTGATCAGAATGGACAACAACTGGAGTTAGTTTCCCGGCGCACTCCACGAAACCAAAATGCCCCCTCCGGAAGGAGGGGGCATTTCTCATGTCAACTCTCGGAAGGGTAGACCACATCAGCAACGACTCGCCGGTTACCGTCCTGATCCTGGATCACGGTTACAACACGCATACTCCCCCTGTTGTTGTGGTCATCGGCGCCGAGGCCGTGCGCTGGGTGCTAGTAGCGAAGAAACCTTGCAGTGCTACCCCCTGGCGAAGTCAAAGGTGCAGCGGTAGGGGTGACAGTTTCAAGGCTGGACCGCTCGGACCGTTTAAACGCTCTTCCTTGATTCTGTCACCCCTTTCGGGTTAAAACCGTCGCATGACCTTGGACGCGATGACCCGGGCCGAAGCGGAGAAGCTTCCCAGCTTCGAGGTGTCCCCCGTGCACCAGCTCGGCTCTTACTACCTTTGGACCGGCTTCACGGATGAGGATCACGCGTTCTTCGTTCGTCCGACTGTTCAGAATGAACTCGGCTGCCTCGCGGACGTGTACGGCATACGCGACGGCGTCACGCGCTTCATAGCTCGGGAGATGTTCATACGGGAAGGCGAGAAGCTACGCCTACTCGAAGAGGCGTGACAGATGAATATCCGACCCGATCAAGGCCCCGACATTCCGGGGCCTTTTCTATGCCTGCATCGAAAGGGGAACTGTCAGTGGCCTTTCTCGACCTGCACGCGGACGCTATCGACGTACGCAGGGTGAAACTACGGAAGCGCGGGTTCGCGCTCGCGGCCGAAACGGTAGCCCCGGCCGGCCAAGCCGCTCTGTGGTACGGAGACGTGATTCAGTGCGTGCCGCGCAGCGGGCAAGCTGTGGCCAGGCAGATAGCGCGACTATGCGGAGACGACTCCGAAGTGACCGTTCCGTGGCGCTCGCTTGCTGATGCTGTCGGCACCCGTGACCGAGCGGGGAACCTTCGCCGTTACACCGAGCGCGGAGCGAAGACCCTCATCGATGCCGGGTGGCTCGAAGTCGAGACGGTCGGGAGTAAGCGCGGTGCGAAGACGACGTTCCGCCTACTGTCTGGTGAGCGGTCCGCGGAACGGCTGGCCTGGGTTGATGACGAGGATTGGTTCGCCGAGGCGGCCTGAACGGCCTCCGGGAACTTATGGCCTTAGTAAGGACCCCTTCGGGTCCGTTAGCTACTCCGCTCGCTTCGCAGCTACCGCCTGGCCGATCGAGGGAGGCCAGGACAGCAGCAGCAACGCAACACCCTGGCGATCGAGCCAGGGCGGTTCAACTCAGTATCTGTAGCTAGCTCGCTCCGGCTCACAATGGCCCGAGCGTTCTCTTTCACCCTTGGTCGAGGACGATAGGGCCGTGGTCGAACAGAGTGAACCGTGCGCCGAGGCTGACAATGATGCCCTGATCAGTCGCCTCCTCCCTTCGCGCCTCAACCCGGCAACGGGATAGGCGATGCCCCCGAGCTCTTCGATGGCACGGGGGCGGCCGTTCTCTGTTAGAGCTTTTGACATTCCTTCACATTATTCTGATTGGCCACAACGCAGTGCTTGAGCCGGTCATATTTCTCCTCAGCTGAATGCGCAGCGAGGAGGGTGAAAATAGCAATCACCCCGAGAACCATCCCGGCAGCCGAGGCCCATAGGACGCGCCTAAGCGATCTGATCCGAGATCGATGCATCACCTCCAATAGATTCTTCATCGCCTCACCCACGCTCGGCATCTTTTTGGGTTCAATGCCAATCAATGGGGACTGGAACTTAAACTTACCGGCTTGCCCTCGACCATCAACAAGTACAGCAATTTCAACTACTTGACCTGGAGCCAAAAGGCAGGGTGCAATTTCGATTCGCTGTTGATCCGCGATGCTTACTGTCGGCATCACCGACGTATCGGGTTTGGTTTCCCGCTCCAAGATATCGATAATCTTTGCATCCAGCTCGATCGTGATCGACTGGCCGTCATGGAATGACTCTCTGGTAACTGGCTCGTCCATTCCATTACGGATACTCACATCAACAAGCCGAGGTTTTTCGAGGACAGTACTTTCATGGGTAACCCTCAGTGAAGCGGACGGCTTCAGGAGGGGTGTAGTTCTCACCCACCGGAACTCAATCTCCTTTTTCTTTGACCTTGCGAACTTACCTGGGAGATAGGCGCCGAGGACGGCGCCAACAAGCGTTCCCAGAAGGCCGATTGCAACACTCCAAAAGGTACCCGACTCTAGAATTCCTTCAGCGATGATCATTCTCGTCCCCAAGACTCACACTGCGGCCAGGGCGACAGCCTAGGGCTTCGGGGGTCCTCGCGTCGCCCCTTCGCACCCTTCCGACTGCCGGGAGGCGTTCGTCGTGCTGTAGCGCGTATACACAGCCTCCTAGGCTCAGGTGAGCCCGCGGGGGAAGTTGAAACTTTTTCGCTCGCCGCTCCGGCACCCGCAGCCTTCCTTGTTTCGGAGTGCGCGTCGTGAACGCTGGAAAAGGCACACGGCTACGGATCGCGTCGGATAGGCGCGGACAGTAACGAATCACAACGGATTGGAGATCACACCATGCCGAGGGGCAACATTCCTACTACTCCCGCCCTGCGTATCCTGCGGGGGCAAGCGAGCAAGCGTGAGGCCGAGGCCGGCACCAGGCCGAGGGAGGACGCTCCGCCGCCCCCTGACGGCCTTCCGGCCGAGGCCCGGGCCGAGTGGTCCCGTGTCGTCCCTGAGCTGAACGCGCGGGGCGTCTTCGATCCCGCCCTAGACCGAGCCTTCATGGTCGTCTATTGCACGGCGTGGGCCGTTTACACGGCCGCCGTGGTCGAGCTGGCTACCAACGGCCTTATGGCCGAAGGGTATCGGGGCCAGGTGAAGAAGAGTCCGGCTCATCAGATAGCGCGGGATGCTGCCGCGCTGATGCTGACGTTTGGCGCTCGCTTTGGCCTGAACCCTTTGGACAGGCAGCGGCTTTCTGTGCCGCGGCCTGACAGCAACAGTGATGACACCTTCGGGGGTCTGCTCAGCTAATGGCCAGGGACGCGTACCTCCCTAGGTGATAGGTGTCACATCTCGGGTTTCGTGTTGAGTTTCGGGGCGAATAACAGGTCTACCTCTAGTGAAAGCTTCGGTTTCCTTCGGGCAATCGAGGGCGGGTAAGGCACTGGGCGGGTGCGGCAGCGAACGGCCCGGATTCCACGTTTCCAATGCGCGTGGAGTCTGGGCCGTTTCGCATATCCCCTGCCGGGCGTACAGCCCCGGTTACCGATTCGGAGGAACAAGAGATGAGTAGGACAGTCGAGCTGAAGTGCTGGGCGTGCGAAGAGCCTTTCACTGTCGAGGTAGGCCCCGGGAGGCCGCCTCGGTATTGCGGCCCTTCCTGTAAGAGCCTGGCGCGCAAGGTCGCGCGCAGAGTGCGCTACGTGGAACAGGCCGAGCTTCGACGCATGTCTCGTATGCCGCCGTTCCAGGAACGGTAACTAGACCGCCCTTAAGTCCAGGCGCCCCACCCATATCCGGGTGTTGGGCGCCTCTTTCATGGCCGAACCCGGCCCCCTTACCGAAGAGGAAACCAGAATATGAAGCCTGAGCTTCGCAAGATTTTTGATGCCGCAGAGGCAGAAGAGCGCGGCCTGACTGCCCGCGAAGTGGCGGCAGTCATCAACTCTGTTCCGGCTGAAGAGCGTATGGCTCGTACCGAGATTCTGGCCGCGGTGAACGGCCCGAACGGGGCCAATTCCCCGGAGACTCGAAACTCCATTGCGGAGACGCTGAAGTACATGGAGCTGCGGGCCGTTGACGCCCGCGAGGATCGGGCGCGGCTTGACCGTGAGGCGGAGGTTCGCGCCCTGGTCGAGAACGTTGGCGGCATCGTGACGCCGGGCGGCGCTCCTGGCCTGCCTGGCGAGTCCGAAGAGTGGCGCTCTATCCTGCCGTCCGCCAGCGAATACCGCGCCCTGGTGGCCGAGGGAACCCCCGGTGCTGGTGGATATGCCGTTCCGACCAGCGTTGCCGATCGTGCCGTCGAGTTCCTCCGTGCGCAGTCCGTTTTCATGCGCGTTCCGGGGATTAACATTCACCGCTTCGAAGGTGGATCGTTCGTCCTGCCGAGCCTTACGGGAGCCACGACTCCGACCGTGGTTGCTGAGGGGGCGGCAATCCCTGAAGCTACCCCGACCTTTACGGGACTCACCTTCAACCCCGTGAAGTACGCAGACCTCTACCGCGCGAGCAACGAGATTCTCGAAGACGCCGCATTCTCGCTGCGTGACCTGATCGCCGGGGTGATGCTGCGAAACATCGCGACCCAGGTTGATAAGGATGCTTTCCAGGGGACGGGCACGGCTTCCCTCTCCGGCCTCACGAAGGCTGGCATGGGCACTGCCGTAAACCTGACTACGGGAAACACGGTCGTTAAGTGGGACCACATCATCGACGCGTTCTCGGATATTGAGGCAGCCGGTGCGACTCCGGCTGTCATCTGGGCTTCGCCTGACATGGGTAAGGCTCTCCGCAAGGAGCGCGAGAATGGCGCGAATGGCGGTTACCTCGCTGGCCAGGTTGCCGACCCGATGGCGGAAAAGGGTCTCGGCCTTCCTGTCTACGTATCGGCGAATCTCCCCAGTAAGACGGTGATCGTCGCGGCTCCGGACAGAATCCACGTTGGCCTGCGCTCGGATGTTCGCCTTGCCGTTTCTGAGGATTACGGCTTCGACAAGGACGTCACCGCTTTCCGCGCGACTTACCGCGTTGCTGGTCTTGCGGTCGATGCTCCGGCGGCCCTCCAGGTGATCAAGGCTTCCGCTTCGTAGCCCCCCTAGCTGACGGCCCGGGCTTCTTCGCCCGGGCCGTCTTTCATTTGCCTTCTTCAGTGCTGCGGGAAGTGACCGAAACTCTTCCGCTTTAAACCCAAGCTCAAACCCTGCCATTTCTCGAAGGAAACCCGATGAAACCCATCCTCGACATAACCGATAAGGCCGCCGTTCTTGCTTATCTGCGTTCCCGTTCCCTGATCTGGCCCGAGGCCGAGGGCGGGTGTTTCGAGTGGATGCAGTACCGCACCCCGGACGGCTACGGCCGTTTCACGGCGAGTGGAAAGCAACGCTATGTGCACCGGGAAGGATTCATCGCCTCCGGTGGCTACATACCGAATGGCTGGACGATTGATCACGTTGTCTGCGGCAACGAAGCGTGTTGGAACGCCGACCATCTCGAAGTGGTCACCAACGAGGAAAACGTTCGGCGCGCCCGAAACAAGCGTTGGGCTCGCTTCCTGAAAGAGCACCAGTCCGCATTGAACGTTGTTCGGAAGCTGGGCGGTTCCGTGATCGAGCCCGCGGCGGCGAACCAGTGAACGTGAACGCGCTCCTTTCCTGGCTTTCCCGGAAACGTTTCGAGGAAGAGAAGAAACATTGCCGTAGGGCCTGACTTAAGGCCGAGGGATTGAAGGCGCGGGCCGCCCGCCTGGCGGCCGAGAAGAACAACACTCCGATAGCGGTGAAGCTGTGACCGACGAAGAATTTCGACGTTTCCTGATCGAGGACATGTGTCATCTCGACGAGGAAACGGGTTGTTGGGTTTGGGACGGGAGTTTGGGGCGCAGCGGCTACCCGACTTGGTTTGCGGGTCGGCGCGGGGCGATCAATGTGCGCCGATGGTTGTGGAAGCCTTTCGAAACTGATCGGCCGGCACCGATAGCGGCGGCCGAGGGCGGCCTACTGGAGGCTTACCCGGTTTACTTCAACACCCGTGAATGCGGGGATTGGAAGCGTTGCGTGAACCGCGATCACATGCGTGTTCAACGCTGGGGCCGAAAGCACGTCGCAGACTAGCCAGAACCAAGAGGCCCCGAGCAACGGGACCCCTGTGGGTTTACTGGCCTTGTTCGGTTTCTGTCCGCCAGGGCGCGCACTCTCCGGTGCGCTGCTCCCAACGGCAATCCTGACAGTTCCCTGCGTGTCCGCCTTTGCGGCGCGGGTCTTTCCGGAACATCGATACGGGCAATGTCCGCTTGCAGCGCGGGCATACGCGCGTCTCGACTTCCTCGGGCACTGTCAGTCTCTCCAAAAGCGAAAGGGGCCGATCGGTTGCAGTACCCGACCGACCCCCCGCGCCCCCACGGGGGCGTCTGGGAACGCTCTTTCGCCTACTCCTCCGGGTAGGGCCAGAGAAGGCACAGAACGGCGCACAGCGTCTCAGGAGTGAGCGTGTGCATCTCAGTCCATCCCGCCTCGTCGGCGGCTTTCCTGAACGTTCCAGGGGCGTAGCCCAATCCTTGTTCCGCCTCGGCGAAAGTCAGGGTCGGGCCGGTGTTCTGTTCGGGGGCATCCGCCGGTACTCGCGCAGTCATGCCACCCTCCCTTCGCATCGGTCGGGTACTACGGGCCAGGGTAGCGAGCGGCACACTGTCTCGGGAGGCCGCCGCAGAGGCCGCCAGAGACCGTCAGGGGGTATCGCAACGCCCCCGCCAGCCAGGGCCGTTGGGGGCGCGCAGGGCCGGGACCTAGAGGGTTGGCAAAGTCCCTGAGTCTCTCAGGACGTGTCAGGGCTTCACGGTGAGTGGCCGCCGCTTCCGCCTGCTGGGCGTGCTGACCAAAGCAGAGAACGGGGTGACCTTGGGGGGCTCCTGGGACTCCTTCGGGGGCCTCTTAGGCAGGCCGAGGGCTCCCAGTGCCTCATGCTGCTCCTGGAGGCTCATGCGGGCAAACAGGGCCGCAGCATCGTCAAGGTGGGACACGCCAACCCCCTACACGCTTGCCAGAGACAGCTTGACGGCGAACCCCAGGAAGAGCGCCCCGGCCGCCGAGGTGGCCCCTGCGCTGAGCGTCCTCCGACGACGGAACGCAGCAGCTAGACGAGACCCGCCGAAGATGAGCGCAGACAGGTACAACACGCTTGCTACCTGCGCGAGTACGCCTAGAGTCACGAAGCCCACGAGCGGGTTGGAAAGCGACGAAGAACAGGATCGCCTTCGGGTTGAAGAGGCTGATCACCAGGGCGCGGCGATACGGCCGTTCCTGCGGGCCGGCGGCGCCCGGGGCCGTGTCCTCGGTCACCGTCCGCTCCCGGCGCGCGAGCCACATCGACCGGGCCGCCCGCAGCATGCCGACCGCCAGCCAGGTCAGATAGCCGGCGCCCGCGTACTTCACGATCCCGAAGAGCACGGCGTTGGCCTGGAGCAGGGAGGCCACCCCGGCCGCGGACAGCGTCATCAGCACGGTGTCGCCGCACCACACCCCCGCGGCGGCCGTGTACCCGGCCCGTACGCCCTGCCGGGCGGCGACCGAGAGCACGTACAGCGAGTTGGGGCCGGGCAGCAGGACGATCAGGACGAGGCCTGCCAGATAGGTGGGGAGATCGATGACACCGAACATGCGAAGAAGTCTCGCACGCGGGTCTGACACCCCCCTTCCCACGGCCCTTCTCCTCAGCCCTTCCCCACGGGTCAGAAGGCGTCCGCCGGGACGTAGGTGCCCCACACCTCCCGCAGTGCGTCGCACACCTCCCCTACCGTCGCCCGGGCCCGCAGGGCCGCCTTCATCGGGGGGAGGACGTTGTCGTCGCCCTGGGCGGCCTCCTTGAGGGCGGCCAAAGCCGAGTCGACGGCCGGCCGGTCCCGTTCGGCGCGCAGCCGCGCCAGCCGCTCCGCCTGCCGGGCCTCGATGGCGGGGTCGACGCGGAGCGGCTCGTACGGCTCCTCCTCGTCGAGCCGGAAGCGGTTGACGCCGACCACCACCCGCTCCCCCGCCTCCGTCTCCCGCGCGATGCGGTAGGCGTTGCGTTCGATCTCGCCCTTCTGGAAACCGGCCTCGATCGCCGCCACCGCCCCGCCCAGTTCCTCGACCGCCCGCATCAGGCCGACGGCCGCGCCCTCCACGTCGTCGGTCATCCGCTCCACCGCGTAGGAACCGGCGAAGGGGTCCACCGTCGCCGTGACGTCGGTCTCGTGGGCCAGGACCTGCTGGGTGCGCAGGGCGAGCCGGGCGCTCTTGTCGGTCGGCAGGGCGATCGCCTCGTCGAAGGAGTTGGTGTGCAGCGACTGGGTGCCGCCGAGGACCGCGGCCAGGGCCTGGACGGCGACCCGGACCAGGTTCACCTCCGGCTGCTGGGCCGTCAGCTGGACGCCCGCCGTCTGGGTGTGGAAGCGGAGCATCAGCGACCTGGGGTTGCGTGCCCCGAACTCCTCCCGCATCACCCGCGCCCAGATCCGGCGCGCCGCACGGAACTTGGCCACCTCCTCCAGGAGCGTCGTACGGGCCACGAAGAAGAAGGACAGGCGGGGTGCGAAGTCGTCGACGTCCAGGCCGGCCGCGACCGCGGTCCGCACGTACTCGATGCCGTCGGTGAGCGTGAAGGCGATCTCCTGCGCGGGGGAGGCTCCGGCTTCGGCCATGTGGTAGCCGGAGATCGAGATCGTGTTCCATCTCGGGATCTCGGCCCGGCAGTACCGGAAGGTGTCCGCGATCAGCCGCAGGGACGGTCCGGGCGGGTAGATGTACGTGCCCCGCGCGATGTACTCCTTGAGGATGTCGTTCTGGATCGTGCCGGTCAGCCGGTCGGCGCGCACCCCCTGCTCCTCGGCCACCAGCTGGTAGAGCAGCAGCAGCACGGCGGCCGGGGCGTTGATCGTCATCGACGTCGACACCTCGTCCAGCGGGATCCCGCCGAACAGCACCCGCATGTCGTCGATCGAGTCGATCGCCACGCCCACCCTGCCGACCTCGCCGTGGGCCAGGAGGGCGTCGGAGTCGTGGCCCATCTGGGTGGGCAGGTCGAAGGCGACGGACAGGCCCGTGGTGCCGTGGGCGATCAGCCGCCGGTAGCGGGCGTTGGACTCGGCCGCCGTGCCGAAGCCGGCGTACTGGCGCATGGTCCAGGGGCGGCCGGTGTACATCGTCGGGTAGACGCCCCTGGTGAAGGGGTACGACCCCGGGTCGCCGAGTTTCTCGGCCGGGTCCCAGCCCGCGAGCGCCGACGGGCCGTAGACCGGCTCGACGGGCAGTCCGGACTCCGACTCACGGACCATGGTGGCCGACCTCCGTGGTGCGCAGGTACGCCGGTGCGACGCTCACTTCCCACCATGCCCCGTTGTTCGGCGGCGGTCACGCGGGGAAGCATCCTCGGCATGAAGGTCTCGGGGTACTCAGGGATCGTGGGGCGGCCCGCCGGCGCGCTCGCCTCGGCCGCCGTACTCGCGGCACTCACCGCACTCTGCGGCTGCACGGTGCAGCCACCGGACGGCACGGACGGCACGGACGGCAAGGGGAACTCGCCCATCCATATCGAGCTCCCGCACAGCAGGACACCCGGCGGAGCAGGCGGCCCGGCGCCCGGCAAGGCGTCGGGCCGGTCGCCCGGTGCGGCTCCCGCCTCGACGCCATCCGCCGTCGAGACCGTCCCGCCGCACATCGTCTTCACCCGCGGCGACACCGGTACCGGCGTGCGTGAACTCCAGGCCCGGCTGCGCCAGGTCGCCTGGCTGTCCGACGGGCCGACGGGGACGTACGACGACCTGACCGCCCAGGCCGTCAGCGGCTTCCAGGGCAAGCGCGGGCTGCCGCAGACGGGCGAGACCGACGCCGTGACCTGGCAGCGGCTGTGGCGGATGACGCACGCGCCGGGGAAGTGGGAGCTGTATCTGATGGGCGGTCAGCCGGCCGCCGCGCCTGATCCGCGGTGCCTGACCGGGCGGGTGCTGTGCATCAGCAAGACCAGCCGGACGCTGCGCTGGATGGTCGACGGGCGCACGGTGTCGACGATGTCGGTGCGGTTCGGGGCCCAGTACACCCCGACCCGTGAGGGCGTGTTCCACATCTACTGGAAGTCACTCCACCATGTGTCGACGCTCTACCACTCGCCGATGCCGTACGCGATGTTCTTCAGCGGCGGCCAGGCGGTGCACTACTCCTACGACTTCGCGGCCCGGGGTTACGCGGGCGGCTCGCACGGCTGCGTCAATGTCCGGGACGAGGCGGCGATCTCGGCTCTCTTCGCCCAGGTGCGCGACGGCGACAAGGTCGTCGTCTACTGGTGAGGGTGCCGGAAGGTGTGTGGGGCGCGGGCGGGACCGGGGGAACGTGTCCCGCCCGCGCCGATTGCACGAGCCACGGGTACGGGGGGAACCCCGGCTCTGTGCGACGGCCGATGACCAGTCGGCTCACTCTGTACTGCGCCGGCGCCGCCGAAAACGTCACACCCTGCCGGGAAAAAGTTCAGCGCCTTTCAAAACCGCAGGTCACACCGGTGCGTAAAGGTCAAAGTGCGCTGTACGTGGGGTCGGGCGAGGGGTCGGCCCGGTTCGGCAGCAGGGGTGCGAACGCCGTCGGGGAGGGCGCGGCCACACCGTTCTGACGGTGGTGGTGGCCCCGGCCGCCGCCTTCGCCTCCGCTTCGGCCGGGCTGACCGTCGTCGTCACCGCCCTGGCCGCTGCCACTGCCGCTGCCGCTGCCGCCCGGGCCGTTGTTCTGGCCGCCCTGGCCGTTGCCGTCGCCCTTGCCGTCGTCGGAGACGCCGTTCTGGCCGGCCGCGCCGGTGCCGACGAGGGTCTTGCAGAACTTGTTCACCCGTCCCGCGCCGCCCGCCAGGCCCTCCAGGGCACGTCTGCGGTCGGTGCTCAGGGACTTGCCGTCCTGGATGTCACGGCAGAACGCCAGCGCACGGCTCCATCCCTTCCCGGAGGTGCCGCGCGTACCGGTGCCCCGGTCCTTCGGCTTGCCGGACGGGTCGGGCGAGGGCGGTACGGGGCCGCGGGAGGTGGCACCGGTGGAGGGCGCGCCGGTCTCGCCGCCGAGCAGGGACTCGGTCGAGGGCGAGCCCTGCGGGCGTACGGGGGTGCCGGCGGCCGAGACGGAGGCTCCCGGCGCGGGGCGGTGGCCGTCGAACGGCGTCGGCAGCACCCCGGTGCCCGCGGCCACCGCGACCCCGCCGAGCATGCCGGCGGTCAGGGCGGCGGCCAGGGCGAACCGCGCGGGGCGGGCCCAGGCCGGGACACGGGACAGCCGGGGACCGGCGCCGATGCGGATGAGGCCCGCGTCGGAGCCCCGCCCGAACCGGCCCGGCTGCCGCGCCACGGAGGTCCACTCGTCCCCGGCGGATTCGCGCGCTTTGCGGAAGGCAGCCAGCGCGGCTTCCTCACCGGGGAGTTCGGCGGTGGCCGGTACGGCCCCCACGGAGAGCGCGCCGAGCGCCCTGGCGAGGCGTTCTGCCTGGTCACGGGCGGAGTCGTCGACGGCTTCCAGCGACTCACCGCGCAGCAGACGTTCCGCCGTCTCCCGGTTCAGCCACGTGTCCTGCTCGTCGGCCATCACATGTCCTTCTGCGTCCGCGAACGCGTATGCGTCACAGTGGCGGACGTCACCGCACGATCCTTCGGTTCTCGCTGGGGCGGAAGCGCGTCGAGGACGGCTCCCGCCTGCTCCGGGTCGGCACCGAGGAGTTCCGCGAGTTTCTTCAGGCCCCGGTGGGCGGCCGTGCGGACGGCGCCGGCGCGTTTGCCGAGCGTCTCGGCGGCGGTCTTGGCGTCGAGGCCCATGACGACTCTGAGGACGACCGCCTCGGCCTGGTCCTGGGGCAGCCGGGCGATGAGGGAGAGGGTCGAGTCGGTGGTGAGCGCCTCGATGGCCTCGCCTGCGGTGTCCGAATCGGCGGCCCGGCCGGTCAGTTCCGTCTCGTCGCCGCCGATCGCGGGGCGGCGGCCGCGCATCCGTATGTGGTCGAGGGCGCGGTTGCGGGCGATCCGGGCGGCCCAGCCGCGGAACCGGTCCGCGTCGCCCTCGAACCGGTCGAGGTCGCGGGCTATCTGCAGCCAGGCCTCGGAGGCGACGTCCTCGGCGTCCGGATCGCCGACAAGTGTGCGGACGTATCCGAGCAGGCGGGGCTGCACCGCGCGGTAGACGATGCGGAAGGCGGTTTCGTCCCCGTCCTGTGCCGCACGTACCGCGGCGGTCAACTCCGCGTCGTCCCCCAGCACCCGTCGTTCCCCAGTAAGTGGTCGGTCGCGGCTACGACGCAGCCGCCGATCGTTGCAGTGATCAAGTATTCGCGCTCGACGCGAAAGGCACGTTACGACCTGAAACCGCTCGCCGTCCACGTCCGTACAAAGTGCAACTAACTCGTGACGCCCTGGGGTGTGACAGAAAACGCACTCATGGCGCTGAACTGAGTACGGGCCGCCGCGCGGTCCGTGCCGCGCGACGGCCGGGGCCTCTCCTGTGGGGGGTGGCGGCCCCGGCCGTTGCTTCGGTACTGCCGTGTCGGCCAACACCGAAGCACACAAGGCCAGTTACCCGCCGCGGTTCCCGATGCGGGGAGTCGGTTCCGTTGGCGCCCTCGGCCTTGCCGGAGCCGAACCCGCGCCGGGTGACCCGCCCGGTCGCGTGACGTCCTCACGGTCACCGGCGCCCGTCGTCACAGAAATGTCGCAGCCGGCCGGTTGCCGTCGACGAGTGACGTTTGGGCAGCGCCGAACGCTGTGACTAAGCGCCACCTGTGTGACAGGTGGGACAGCCATGGTCTTTCTCCAGGGGGGAACAAGTGAGCCCACGCGGGACGCGTGCGTACAGAGCGTTGAGCATGAAGCGACGGGCGTGGCTGACGCTCGGCGCGGTGGTCCTGGGCGGCGGGGGTGTGGTGACGTACGCCGCCGCCAGCCCGTCCGGCGGCCACGGCGCCGAGGGACGGGCCAAGCGGCCGGTGAAGGTCTTCGACCTGGCGCTGAAGGGCAGCTCGAGCGGCGAGCGGGAGCTGCCGCGTACGAACACCGAGCAGTTCTCGATGCTCGGCGTCTCCTGGACCGGGGCGACGAAGCGGCTGCACGGCACGGCCCAGGTACGCACCCGGAGCGTCGGCACCGGGGAGTGGACCGCCTGGCAGGACCTGGAGGCGGCCGACCCGCTGGAGGACCCGGAGGCCGGGTCCGACGCGCGCGGCGCGTCCGAGCCGCTGTGGGTCGGCCCCTCCGACGGTGTCCAGGTCCAGGTCGTCCACCAGGACGGCTCCACCAGCTCCGGTCTGCCCAAGGGGCTCCAGGTGAACCTGGTCGACCCCGGGGTGGCGACCGCCGCGGAGACGAAGGCCGAACCGGCCGCGTACGTGGCGGAGGGCACCCCGAGCGACAGCGCGTCGCCCGCCGACACCGACAGCGCCTCGCCCGCCGACTCCGTCTCGCCCAGCGAGTCCGCGACGGCCTCCGACCCGGCTTCCCCGAGCGACAGCGCGTCGGTGTCACCGAGCGACTCGGCCTCCGCGTCCGCATCTCCCTCGGCGTCGGCTTCGCAGAGCGCGTCCGCGAGCCCGTCAGCCACCACCACGCCCAGCGCGCCGCCGTCCACCGTCCCGGAGCCGCCGATCGTCTCGCGCGCCGGCTGGGGCGCCGACGAGTCGCTGAGCCCCGACCCGTCGGAGTACAACGCCGACGTGAAGGCCGTCTTCGTCCACCACACGGACGGGACGAACGACTACTCCTGCTCCGACTCCGCGGCGATCGTGCGGGCCATCTACGCGTACCACACGCAGACCAGCGGCTGGAACGACATCGGCTACAACTTCCTGGTCGACAAGTGCGGCACGATCTTCGAGGGCCGCAAGGGCGGTGTCGACCGGCCGGTGCTCGGCGCGCACACCTACGGCTGGAACCGGGAGTCGGCCGGTATCGCGGTACTCGGTGACTACACCTCCACCGGCGCCACCGACGCGGCCCTCGCGTCGGTCGCCCGGATCGCGGCCTGGAAGCTCGGCCAGTACGGCGCCGACCCCGCCGGCACCGTCAAGCTCACGGCGGGCGCGACCCAGACGAACTTCTTCGGCACCAGCTTCACCGCGGGTACCGCGTACACCTTCAACCGGATCTCCGGTCACCGCGACGGCTACAACACCCAGTGCCCCGGCAACTCCCTCTATCCCCAACTGCCGACGATCCGCGCCTGGGCGGCCGGCCCGGTGCAGGGCCTGAAGCTCACCTCGCTGTCCGGCGCGGCCCTGTCCGGCTCGACGTACTACACGAAGGGCGCGATCACTGCGAAGTGGTCGACCACCACGCCGGGTTCGCTGATCTCGAAGTTCGAGCTGCTGGTGGACGGCAAGGCCGCCGCCACCGCCTCCGGCACGGCCACCTCGGTGAGCGCCACGCTCGGTGCGGGCAGCCACGCCGTCGCCGTACGGGCCGTGCACCAGTCGGGCAAGACCACGACCACGGCCACGGTGACCGTCGTCACCGACACCACCGCGCCCACGTTCGCGACCGCGCCGAAGCTCTCCCTGCGCACCGGCACGGTCAGCACCACCGCCGTCCCGGTCACCCTCGGCTGGAAGGCCACCGACAACGCGGCCCTGAAGTCGGTGAGCCTGCTGACCCCGACGACGGCCGCCTTCGGCCCGACCACGACCAGCTCCAGCCGCACCGCCAAGTCCGGCTCGGCGTCCACCTGGTCGATGAAGGCGTCCGACTACGCGGGCAACACCCGCACCTCGTCCCCCGCCTTCACCCCGGTGATCCTGCAGGAGACCTCGGCCGCCAAGTCCGGTACCTGGACGGCTCGTTCGTCCACCAACTACCTGGGCGGCAAGTCGTACTCCAGCACGTCCAAGGGCGCGAGCCTGACCTGGACCTTCACCGGACGGTCCGCGTCCTGGGTGGTCTCGCGGGCCTCGACCTCCGGGCAGGCGTACGTCTACGTGGACGGCACCAAGGTCGCGACCGTCGACCTGAAGTCGTCGGCCACCGCCTACCGCCAGGCGATCTGGACGAAGACCTGGTCCTCCAGCGCCAAGCACACCGTGAAGATCGTGGTGGTCGGCACCAGCGGCCGTCCGACGATCACGACGGACGGTCTGGTGTACATCAAGTGACCGGGCTCAAGTAGCCGAGTCCACCGGTTCGGGCGTCCGCTCCTGCGCGGCTTGCGGAGTGGGCGCCCGGTCCGCGTTCACGACCACTCCGGCGATCAGCGCGCCCAGCAGCAGCGCGCCCATCGCCCACCACGTGGCGACGTTGAAGCCGTGCACCAGCGCCGTCGCCTGGAGCTGTCGCCGGTTCACGCCCGGCCCCGCGTGCGCCGTGAGATAGCGCGCGGTCACGCTCGCGGCGATGGTGTTCAGCAGCGCCGTACCGATCGAGCCGCCCACCTGCTGGGCGGTGTTGAAGGTCGCCGACGCCGCCCCCGAGTCACGCGGCGCGACACCACCCGTGGCCAGCGACACCGACGTCATCATGGCCGTACCCATGCCGAGGCCGAGCATCAGCATCGCGGGCAGGATGTGCGAGGCGTACGCGGGTTCGGTGCCCACCTGCGCGATGATCGCCAGCGCGCCGGCCGCGATGAGCAGCCCCGGGACCATCAGCACCCGCGGCGGCACCCTGTTCAGCAGCCGGGCCGCGACCTGCGTGGAGCCGGTGACCATGCCGACCGTGATGGGCAGATAGGCGACGCCCGTCTTGACCGGCGAGTACCCGAGGACGCCCTGCATGTAGTAGGTGAGGAACAGGAAGACGCCGAACATGCCGATCGTGACGAGCAGCACGGTCAGGAAGGCGCCCACCCGCTGACGGTCCTTCACCACCGACATCGGCAGCAGCGGCACTCGCGCCCGCGTCTGCCACAGCCCGAACAACCCGAGCAGGACGACCCCGGCGGCGAGCAGGGCCAGCACCAGGCCGTCGCTCCAGCTCCGGGACTCCGCCTCGGAGAAGCCGTACACGAGGGAGAGCATCCCGGCCGACCCCAGCAGCGCGCCCGGTACGTCGAGGCGGGCGTCGGGGTGGCGTTCCCCGGGCGCGAGCAGGGCCAGCGCGCCGAAGAAGGCGATCAGGGCGATGGGCACGTTGACGTACAGGCACCAGCGCCAGTCCAGGTACTGGGTGAGGAAGCCGCCGGCGAGCAGCCCGACCGCGGCGCCCGCGCCGATGATCGCGCCGAAGATGCCGAAGGCCTTGCCCCGGTCCTTCGGGTCGGTGAACGTCGTGGTGAGCAGGGACAGCGCGGACGGCGCGAGCAGCGCGGCGAACACGCCCTGCAGGGCCCGCGCCCCGAACAGCATCCCGGAGTTTGCTGCGGCCCCGCCGAGCGCGGAGGCGGCGGCGAACCCGAGGAGTCCGATCGTGAACGTGTTCCGGCGCCCGGCCAGGTCGGCGATCCGGCCTCCGAGCAGCAGCAGTCCGCCGAAGGCGAGGGTGTACGAGGTAATGACCCACTGCCTGTTGCCGTCCGACATGTGCAGAGCGGCCTGGGCGGAGGGCAGCGCGATATTGACGATGGTCATGTCGAGTACGACCATCAGCTGGGCCAGCGCGATGACGACCAGGGCCCACCAGCGTCGGTTGTCGGCCATGGGCCAATCGTGCTCCCACCCAAGCCACTTGGGAACGCCCGCGTCTCTTATTGCGGGGTTTTTGCCAACCCCCCGGGCGTCCAGGGCTGCCCCACGGCTACCCCATGGCGTCCCGGCACAGCAGCCGCAGCGAACCATGGCCGCCGTAACACCGCCGGGCCTCGTCGACGGGGTCCCAGAGCCTGCCGTCGGGGGTGCGGACCCAGTGGTCGCCGCCGGACGACCACCACTCGGCGCCGGTCTGACGGGCGATCACCTCGCCGGCGTAGCACCCGAGGCCGCGCAGCATCTCCCGTACCGCGTCGTACGGCGCGCCCTCCCGGCGTATCTCCTCGATGACCCGGTCGACCCGCCACAGACTCTGTGCCGAGTAGTCGAGCCGGACCCGCGCGCCCTCGCGCATCATGGCCACCGCGTCCGCCGCCCAGCGCGCCGGTTTCGTGGCGGCGTGCGGCCTGGTCTGCTGCTGTGCTGTCACGTGGTGAACTGTCACACAGGGAAAAGCGAGGTCAGCGACGGTTTCGTCACTCCCGTTCGGGGTGTTCCGGCAACCGGTGCAGGACCCCCGCAACTCCGCCGCAGCTCCGCCGCACGACACTCACAGGAACCTCTCAGGCGGGCCCGCCGGCCAGGTTCAGACGCGCCCGCGGGCCCGGCGTGACACCACCGCGCGCAGCACCCGGCGGCCCTCGGTGGAGACGTCCAGCGCGCGGCGCAGCCCGGCCGCGCCATGGCCGGCGAGCAGTTCGAGGACGGTGACCTGGCGGCGCAGTTCGGCGGCGACCAGCGGGGACATGTCCTCGGTGCCGCCCTCCCGGCGGGTGTCGACGGAGGGTGCCGGGTCCTCGACGGGGTCGAGGAGCCGGTGGATGCGCAGCGAGGCCACGGAACAGGCGTCGGCCCACCGCCGTACCTCGTCGGGGGCGCGGTCCGCGGGGGCGGCGTCGAGCATGCGGCGGGCGAGCAGCCCGGCCTCGGCCTCGCCGGTGTCGAGGGCGTCCCGGGCCTGCTCCAGGCCCGCACCCCATCCGGTGTCGTCGGCGAGGCTCGTCCACAGCGGCCGCAGCACCAGGTCGTCACCGCCGAGCAGCGGCACACACCGATCCAAACAAGCCAGCCCGCTGGCGGCCAGTCCGCGTTCATCGGCCTGCGCGATCAGCTCCACCAGGCTCATCCCACGCCTCCCACAACGGTATGCACCAAGGCGCCGACCTGTACGGAGCCCGCACTTCCCCTTACTGCGTGCAAGGGCCCGGGAGTGTCACAGCGGTACGACGCCCAGCAGATCAAGGAGCCGGAAGAAAGGGTTTTCGGCCAACGGCGCCGACGGGTCGGGGTCGGCGGTCAGTACGGCGAGGAGCGCGTCCGGGTCCGTGGGGTGCCCGGCCTCGGCGGCCCAGGCGACGGCGCGGCCGGCGGCGTCGAAGGGGTCCAGGAAGTAGTCCTCCAGGGACAGCCCCCGCTCGTCGAGCCCCAGCAGGCGGGCCGCGGCCTGCCGGCCCAGGCAGGTGGTCCAGCCGCCGCTCTCCGGCGCCGCCGCCTCGACAACCACACAGGCGCCGTCCATCACATAGCCGAACAGCGCGGGCGCACCGGTGCGCGCGGCGAGGGCGTTCATGCTGCCGACGTCGGCATCGGGGCTGTCGTACGCCCAGACCCGCCAGCCGTCCGGCGCCAGGGTCCGCACGGTGCCCCCGTCGGGCGGCGATTCGCCCCGGCCGACGACGAAATACCCCCAGTGGCCCATCTCTGCCCCCCCACTCGTCCCGGGCCGAATACACCACAGGGGCGCGGGAGTCCGCCAGACGCGTGCGGCCGTGAATCAGAGTGCTGCCGGGGCGGCGCCCGCCAGCGCCTTCTCGTGCTGCATCCGGGTCAGCCGCACCACGACGAGGATCGCGAGGACGGCGGCGGCGATGTCGAGGGCGTCCGAGACCAGCATCCCGAGGGCGTCGTCACGGGCCTGGGCCGCGCCCTCGGTGTCGCCGTTGCCGCCGCTCACGGCACGGCCGGCGAACAGCGAGGCCAGCCAGAGCGTCCACCAGGCGTTGACCAGCGCGTGCGAACGGGTCGTCCCCCACGGGCTGCTGGCGTCCCAGATGTCGAGGGTGATCCGGCGCGGGTACCAGAGGTTCACGACCGGCACGAACCAGCCGCCGATCGCCCAGCCCGGCGACTTGCGGTGCCCGAACGGGTTGAACACCTGGGCGTTGGCCCGTACCCGCTGGAACCAGCACAGGTACACCACCGCGCAGCTGACCAGGGAGACGGCCTGGGCGCCGGCGGCGAGGCCGGAGAGCGCGTCGGCACGGTCGGCCCGGCGGAACGCGGCGGCACCGGTCTCCCCGTCGGCCAGGGCGCCCGTGGCGTCGTACTGGAGGAGGTCCGCGCAGACGGCGAACAGGTCGGCGGCGACGACCGCGCCGAGCAGCACGGCGGCGGCCCAGCCGAGGCCCACGGGTGAGCGTAGCCACAGCCCCGGCGCGCTGCCGAAGACCGGGGCGGGCTCGGGCGAGGCGCCCAGGCAGCGGTGGCACAGGGTGGCGCCGGGCGCGGCGGCGAAATGGTGACAGCGGGCGCAGATCAAGACGGTTCCCCCGGGATAGGGCACGGAACCCTCCCCTGGTCCGCGCGCGGAAGCGGAACATACGGCCCGTCACCGCCGTACGTCCACCTCTCGGCGCCCGTCAGCCCAGCTTGCCCGCCAGCGTCTTGAAGTCGGTCCAGGACATCGCCGGGGTGCCCGGGTCCCAGAGCTTCTGGATGGTGGCCCGCAGAGGCAGCCGGATGCCGGCGGCGACCTGGTCCTGCGTCTGGGAGTTGGCGAGGTCGCACCAGACGGCGAAGGAGCCGCCGAGGATCTGCGGGTCGTAGCGCGTGGCCACGGCGCCGGTGCCGCGCAGCACGCGCGGGGTCCACTGCTGGTAGATCCGCTGTCCGGTCGGATAGACGAAGGTGTTGGGCTCCCCGAGGACGTAGTAGAGGAACTCGTCGTTGTAGTTGAGGACCTTGCGCCCCGCCCTCAGGTACTCCACCGGCTGCCGGGCGCCGTTCTCCTTGCCGGTCCAGTAGGCGACCTGGAGGTCCTCGGCGGGCTGCACGGAGGTGCCCCGGAAGAAGCCGTCGTTCCAGACCCGCATGGTCCGGTCGTGGGCGCGGACGGTGTCGGCGCGGTCGTCGAGCCAGCCGGTGGTGAGGTCGGCGACGGTGCCCGAGGCGCCGTACGCCTCCCGGGCGGCGGCTGCCAGCTGCGGGTAGGAGGCCTGCGGGTCGGTGACGACGAGCGCCTGGTACTCGTCGCCGCCGAGGTTCCAGGAGGAGCCCGGGAACAGGTCGGCGTACTCGTCGAGCAGGTCGTCGACGATCTTCGCCGAGTCGTCCTGGGAGATGTCGACGGCGCCCTTGGTGGCGACGCCCTGCGCGTTGCGCAGCCGCAGGTCCGGGTGGGCGGCGAGGACGGCGCCGAGGTGTCCGGGCGAGTCGATCTCGGGCACCACCTGGATGTGCCGGCCGGCGGCGAGGTCGACGATCTCCTTGACCTGCGCCTTGGTCAGGTGGTCCGGGGAGACGATCTCGGGGTGGGTGTCGGACTCGATCCGGAACCCCTGGTCGTCGGAGAAGTGCAGCCCGAACTCGTTGAACTTCAGGTCGCCCAGTTCCTTTATCCGGCTTTCGATCCAGGCCGCCGTGAACGGCTTGCGCGCGATGTCCAGCATGAACCCGCGCTGCGGCTTGGCCGGCTGGTCCTTGACGACCCCCTCCGGGGCGCTGCCGCCGCCCCGTACCTCCTGCTTGAGGGTGCGGGTGCCGTAGAAGACACCCGCGTCCCCGGGCCCGCTGATCCGCACCGACCCGCCGCGCACGGTCATCGTGTACGACTCCGGGTCCCCGGTCCCGCCGAGGTCGAGCCGCAGGTCGCCCGCCTTGACGTCCTCGTTCGCCGCCTTCTGGCCGGCGTACGACAGCCCCAGCTCACCCGCCGTCAGCCGCCCCTCGTCGATGAGCGCCGGGTCGCTCACCACGACCCGCCCGCCCTTCCGGGGGCGCCAGCCGGGTCCGCGGGCGGCGGTGTGGGAGCGCACGGCGGGGATGGTGCGCGGGGCCTGGGAGAGCGGGTAACTGCGGGTCGGCGTGGGGGTGGGGGTCGTGGCCCGATCGGCGGACGAGGCGGCCGTGCCGCCGCCGGACGACTGCCGGGCGGCCGATCCGGCCGGGGTCCCGCCGCCGTCGCCCGAGGTGGCGGCCCATACGCCGATGCCGGTGCCGAGCGCGACGGTTGCCACGAAGGCCGCGGCGATCACCGCCCGTCTCCGTGTCACCTGCCGTGCCGAGGGCCTGCGCTTGTGCTGGCTCACCGGTCCAACCTATGACGCGTCCACCGCTCAGGCGTCATCCAACCGCTCCGAAACTCTCTCCTTCGGGTGAAATTGAGGCAACCAACCGACACACCGTGAACGTCCTCGATAACGTCGACGACACATATCTCACAGCATCCCCTGCCACACCGCATGTGACGCGAGGACCCACGCTGCCCGCCCACCGCCCGCCCCACCTCCCCACCCCGCTGGACGCCTTCAACACCGCGCCCGACGACGAGGTCGGTGCCCTTCTCCTGCACTGCCTGCGCAGCCTGCGCTGGTCCCGTCGGCTCGCCGACCACCGCCCCTACCCGGACGTGGAGTCCCTGCTGGCGGCGGCGGACGAGGCGGCCTACGACCTGTCCCCGGCGGACCTGGCGGAGGCCCTGGCGGGCGAGTCCCTCCCGCCGGTGCCGGACGATACTTACTCTGCGGCCCACACCGCCCTGAGTGCGGCGAACGCGGCATATGAAGCTCGGTTCGGACACGTGTTCGTCATCTATCTGGGCGACACACCCCCCGAGGAATCCCTGGACCGAGTTCTCGAAGGCATCCGATCACGTTTGACAAACGATCCGGAGGAAGAAAGGGTCATCGCGGCCGAGGAACTCCGGCGCCTGGCAAGCGGACGGCTCCTGGCCCTACTCAGGGGCGCGGGGCAGTGCTCATCAGCGGCTCCGCCGCGGGGCGCGACCAGCCACAAACAACCCGCACCCGGCAAATAACCGCACCGCCCACCCCGGATGCCGCCCGGCTAAGCCATACGCGTGCCACTTTGATCACACCGGTAGGCCCGGCGTAAGCCCAGCGGCAGCGCATCGCTACGATGCTGGGGGCCGGTGGACCGTACCCGGCCGGGCCCGACCGACACCAAGCCGGCGCGGCCCCAATCCCCGCTCCCGGAGGGACTTCCGTGCCGGCTGGAACGCTGTACCGCGGCCGGGAAGGAATGTGGTCCTGGGTGGCTCACCGAGTCACCGGCGTCCTCATTTTCTTCTTCCTGTTCGTTCACGTGCTGGACACCGCTCTCGTCCGCGTCTCCCCCGAGGACTACGACAAGGTCGTAGCCACGTACAAGACGCCGATCGTCGCGCTGCTGGAGTACGGCCTCGTGGCCGCCATCCTCTTCCACGCCCTCAACGGCCTGCGCGTCATCGCCGTCGACTTCTGGTCGAAGGGCCCGCGCTACCAGAAGCAGATGCTCTGGACGGTCGTCGGTGTCTGGGTCGTCCTGATGGCCGGGGCCATTTACCCCGTTCTCGGCCACGCCGCTCGTGTCCTGTTCGGGAGCTGACGCAGATGTCGACCACTGAAACCACCGCAGCCGGCGTCGGCCCCGTCGAGGGCGCCCCCCTCTTCAACGTCGACAACCCGGCCCCCCTGATCGAGGCCCCGCGCAAACGCACCAAGAAGTCCCCGAAGTCCACCCGGGGCAACTTCGAGATGGCCGCCTGGCTGTTCATGCGCCTGTCCGGCGTCGTGCTGGTCGTCCTGGTCCTCGGCCACCTGCTGATCCAGCTGGTGCTCGACGGCGGCGTGTCGAAGATCGGCTTCGCGTTCGTGGCCGGCCGCTGGGCATCGCCGTTCTGGCAGGTCTGGGACCTGCTGATGCTGTGGCTGGCGATGCTGCACGGCGCCAACGGCCTGCGCACGATCATCAACGACTACGCGGAGCGCGCGAACACCCGGCTGTGGCTCAAGGGCCTGCTCTACACGGCCACGGTGTTCACCATCCTGCTGGGTTCACTGGTGATCTTCACCTTCGACCCGAACATCCGCTAGGCACGGGGCTGCGAGAATCATGAAGATCCACAAGTACGACACCGTCATCGTCGGCGCCGGCGGCGCGGGCATGCGCGCGGCCATCGAGTCGACGAAGCGCAGCCGCACCGCGGTCCTGACCAAGCTCTACCCCACCCGCTCCCACACGGGCGCCGCGCAGGGCGGTATGGCCGCCGCGCTCGCCAACGTGGAGGAGGACAACTGGGAGTGGCACACCTTCGACACGGTCAAGGGCGGTGACTACCTGGTCGACCAGGACGCCGCCGAGATCCTGGCGAAGGAGGCCATCGACGCCGTCCTCGACCTGGAGAAGATGGGCCTGCCGTTCAACCGGACGCCCAACGGGACGATCGACCAGCGCCGGTTCGGCGGTCACTCCCGCAACCACGGCGAGGCGCCGGTCCGCCGGTCCTGCTACGCGGCCGACCGCACCGGCCACATGATCCTCCAGACGCTGTACCAGAACTGCGTCAAGGAGGGCGTGGAGTTCTTCAACGAGTTCTACGTCCTGGACCAGCTGATCACCGAGGTCGACGGCGTCAGGAAGTCGGCCGGTGTCGTCGCGTACGAGCTGGCCACCGGCGAGATCCACGTCTTCCAGGCGAAGGCGGTCATCTACGCGTCCGGCGGCACCGGCAAGTTCTTCAAGGTGACGTCCAACGCGCACACGCTGACGGGTGACGGCCAGGCCGCCGTCTACCGCCGGGGGCTGCCGCTGGAGGACATGGAGTTCTTCCAGTTCCACCCGACCGGCATCTGGCGCATGGGCATCCTGCTGACGGAGGGCGCCCGTGGTGAGGGCGGCATCCTCCGCAACAAGGACGGCGAGCGCTTCATGGAGAAGTACGCGCCGGTCATGAAGGACCTCGCGTCCCGTGACGTCGTCTCCCGGTCCATCTACACGGAGATCCGGGAGGGCCGCGGCTGCGGTCCCGAGGGCGACCACGTCTACCTCGACCTCACCCACCTCCCGCCGGAGCAGCTGGACGCCAAGCTCCCGGACATCACCGAGTTCGCGCGCACCTACCTCGGTATCGAGCCGTACACGGACCCGATCCCGATCCAGCCCACCGCGCACTACGCGATGGGCGGCATCCCGACGAACGTCGAGGGTGAGGTCCTGATCGACAACACCACGGTCGTGCCGGGCCTGTACGCGGCCGGCGAGGTCGCCTGTGTGTCGGTGCACGGCGCCAACCGGCTGGGCACGAACTCCCTGCTGGACATCAACGTGTTCGGCCGCCGGGCGGGCATCGCCGCCGCGGAGTACAGCCACACCTCGGACTACGTGGAACTGCCGGAGAACCCCGCCGAGTTCGTCGTCTCGCAGATCGAGAAGCTGCGCACCTCGACGGGCAACGAGCGGGTCGCCACGCTCCGCAGGGAGCTCCAGGAGACCATGGACGCCAACGTCATGGTGTTCCGCACCGAGCAGACGATCAAGACGGCCGTGGAGAAGATCGCGGAGCTCCGCGAGCGCTACCTGAACGTCTCGATCCAGGACAAGGGCAAGCGGTTCAACACCGACCTGCTGGAGGCCATCGAGCTCGGCAACCTGCTGGACCTGGCCGAGGTCATGGCGGTCTCCGCCCTGGCCCGCAAGGAGTCGCGCGGCGGTCACTACCGCGAGGACTACCCCAACCGCGACGACGTCAACTTCATGCGCCACACCATGGCGTACCGCGAGGTGGGCGACGACGGCGCCGAGTCCATCCGTCTCGATTACAAGCCGGTCGTCCAGACCCGCTACCAGCCGATGGAGCGTAAGTACTGATGGCAACCCCTGTTCTGGACAAGGCGGACGCGGCCGGCCAGCCCGAGCCCGGCTTCGCCGACTCCCCGTACATCACGGTCACCTTCCGGATCCGCCGCTTCAACCCGGAGGTCTCCGCGGACGCCGTCTGGGAAGACTTCCAGCTGGAGATCGACCCGAAGGAGCGCGTCCTCGACGGCCTCCACAAGATCAAGTGGGACGTCGACGGCACGCTGACCTTCCGCCGCTCCTGCGCGCACGGCATCTGCGGCTCGGACGCGATGCGGATCAACGGCAAGAACCGCCTCGCCTGCAAGACGCTGATCAAGGACATCAACCCCGAGAAGCCGATCACGGTCGAGCCCATAAAGGGCCTGACGGTCCTGAAGGACCTGGTCGTCGACATGGAGCCGTTCTTCCAGGCGTACCGGGACGTGATGCCGTTCCTCATCACGAACGACACCAACGAGCCGACGCGCGAGCGTCTGCAGTCCGCCGCGGACCGCGAGCGCTTCGACGACACCACCAAGTGCATCCTGTGCGCCGCGTGCACGTCGTCCTGCCCGGTCTTCTGGAACGACGGCCAGTACTTCGGCCCGGCCGCGATCGTCAACGCGCACCGCTTCATCTTCGACTCGCGTGACGAGGCGGCCGAGCAGCGCCTGGAGATCCTGAACGACCGCGACGGCGTCTGGCGCTGCCGCACGACCTTCAACTGCACGGACGCCTGCCCGCGCGGCATCGAGGTCACCAAGGCGATCCAGGAAGTCAAGCGCGCCCTGATCACGCGCCGCTTCTGATCCCGGCTCCGCCAGGACCACAAGGGCCCCGCTCCTCGGAAGGAGCGGGGCCCTTCCGCGTGTCTGCGGCCGGTGCGGGTGCGCGGTTCTAACCTGACGGTATGTCAGATGACGAGTCGTACGAACTGCTCGGGTTCGACAACGTGCTGTTTCCCGTCGGGGATCTCGCCGATGCCGTCGCCTTCTACGAGCGGGCCGGGTTCACGGTCGGGTTCCGGTTCGACGAGGGCGGGATCGCCCTGCTGAAGGTCGGGGGCGAGACGCCCGGGATCCTGCTGCGGGCCGAGGCGGGACTGGGGCGGCGGACGCCGGTGTGGGCCGCGCCGCGGCTGTGGCTGGAGGTGCCGGACGCGCGGGCGGCGGCGGGGCAGCTGGCCGAGGCCGGGATCGCCGTGCTCGACGCGCCGTTCTCCGTCGCCACCGGATGGACCGTCGAGATCGCCGACCCCTGGGGGAACGTCCTCGGGTTCACCGACTACAGCAAGCGGCCGGAGCTGGCGCGGCGGGCGTGAACGGGGTCACTCCGCAGTTGAGTTGAACACGTTCAAAAGCAGGGCTACAGTCATCCCTGTCAGCGTTTTGAACGCGTTCAAGAAGGGGTGGGGCATGGACCGCACGGTCATCGCCTACGTCATCTACCTGCTCGTCAGCATCGGACTGACCATCTGGGTGGCCCGCACGCTCAGCCGCAACGGGCGGATCTTCCTCTCCGACGTACTGCACGGGAACGAGCAGCTCGCCGACGCCGTCAACCACCTTCTGGTCGTCGGCTTCTACCTCGTCAACCTCGGCTTCGTCGCGCTGTACCTGCACACCAGCGACACCGTCGACGACACCCGGGAGATCTTCGAGGCCCTGTCGGCCAAGCTCGGCGTCGTGCTGCTGGTGCTCGGCGTGATGCACCTCGGCAACGTGTACGTCCTCAACCGGATACGGCGGCGCGGGATCATGGAGAAGGAACAGCTCCCGCCCGTCCCGCCGCAGGGCTGGACCGCGCCGGCGGCCGGGGCGTGAGCACCGTGCCGGCCACCGACGACCGGGGCGCCGCGCGCGTCCCGGTCCGCGGGCTCACCGTTCTCTACGACGCCGAGTGCACCCTCTGCACCCACCTGCGCGACTGGCTCGGGCGGCAGCCGCAGCTGGTGCCGCTCACCCTGGTCCCGGCGGCATCGGACGAGGCCCGCGCCCGCTTCCCCGGACTCGACCACTCCGCCACCCTCGACGAGGTCACCGTCGTCGGCGACTCCGGGCAGGTCTACCGGGACACGGCCGCCTGGATCGTCGTCCTGTGGGCGCTCCGGGAGCTCCGGCCGCTGGCGCACAAGCTGAGCACCCCGGCCGGAGCCCGGCTGGCCCGGGGCGCGGTACTGGCCGCCGCCCGGTGGCGGGGCGCCCAGTGGGGCGGGAAGGTCTACCGGCGCGAGGCAATCAATAGGGGCGGCGCGCAGCGCCTCGTTGAGGGGCGGTGGTCGGGCGACGGGTGGGCGTACGACCCCGGGCTCGGGTGGGTCTACGACCCTCCGGGCTGTGCCGGCGACATCTGCGCCACTCGTTAGGCTCTGTCCGTGTCCGCGAAGAACGACGGTCCTGTCGAGGCCGATACGCCCAGCAAGTCCGAGCAGACCCGCGCGCTGATCCTGGAGACGGCGATGCGGCTGTTCCGGGAGCGCGGCTACGAGAAGACCACCATGCGGGCCATCGCCACGGAGGCCGGGGTCTCCGTGGGCAACGCGTACTACTACTTCGCCGGCAAGGAACACCTGATCCAGGGCTTCTACGACCAGATCGCCGCCGAGCACCGGCTGGCGGTCCGCGAGGTCCTGGACCGGGAGACCGACCTGGAGGCACGGCTCGCGGGAGTCCTCAAGGTGTGGCTGGACATCGCGCTGCCGTACCACGAGTTCGCGGTCCACTTCTTCAAGAACGCCGCCGACCCCGACAGCCCGCTCAGCCCGTTCTCCCCGGAGAGCGAGCACGCGCGCGTGGAGGCGATCAGCGTGCACCGGGAGGTGCTGGCCGGGGCGAAGACCAAGGTCGCGCCGGAACTGCGGGACGTCCTGCCGGAGTTGATGTGGCTCTCGCAGATGGGGCTCGTCCTGTACTGGATCTTCGACCGGACCGGGGGGCGGGAGCGGAGTTATCGGCTGGCCGAGCGGGGGGCCCGGCTGACCGCGCGCGGCGTCTCCCTCGCACGGTTCCGGGTGCTACGGCCGCTCGTGCTGGAGGTCCACGAACTGTTCACGGACTTCCTGCCGGGGATGACGCGGGTGCTGCCCGACCCCGCGGTCAAGGCGAAGGGTAAGTGATCACTTTCGGGTGAAGGGGGTCGAACGGGACAGCGGGGGGCCTGCCTGCCTACGATGATGACCTCGACACCAGCCCCTGGGAGGCACGCGATGTCCGCCGCAGCCATCGAGCACCCCTTCGACGACGAGCCGTTCTCACTCACGGCCATCGCCGACGAGATCATGGAGCGCCATCAGGGCTACCGAGTCGAGATCATCGGAGGCCACCTCCTCGTGACCCCATCACCGGATGCCCCTCACGCCCGTACCCTGACCGGCCTCATGATCCCTTTCATTGCCGCCGGCCTGCACGGCGGGGAAACCGAGGTCCTCCAGAACGTCGGCCTCTGGCTGCCCACTGGTGCCGAGGACTACGCCATCCCCGACCTCGTGGTGGTGGACGCCGACATCGACGATCACTATGTCGAGAACAACGCGTACGAACCGGTCTGCTTCCGCCTCGTCCTGGAGGTCACGTCCAGCAACTGGAAGGACGATCTGAAGACCAAGGTCAAGGCGTACGCCAGCGCAAAGGTCCCGGTCTATGTCGTCGTCGACCGCAAGCACCAGCGTCTGCACGTCCTCGCCGATCCGGCCGGGGACGAGTACGAGTACCACCGCCCGTACTCCCCCGGCGAGATCGTCACCCTGCCCGACTCCATCGGCGCCAAGGTCAGCCTCGACGTCGACGAGATCCTCAAGGCCGGGCAGCCGAAGGTCAGTTGACCGCGTCCACCTCGTCCTCGGTCAGCTCCACGTCGTAGACCACCGGTCCCTCCGCCACCGTCACGTGCCGGGCGCGGGAGCCGTACGCCGAAGACGTCACCGCCAGCAGGTAGGAACCCGGCGCCGGGACCGACACGATGTAGGAGCCGTCCGCCAGCGACGTCACGCGGTCGAGTTGGCGCCCGCCCTTGGACATCAGGGTCACCGACGCGTCCTCCACCGGGTCGCCGTCCGCCGTACGGACGAAGCCGTGGATCGCCGTGGCCGGGCCGGTGGGCTCGGTCGGCTCCGGAGCCGCCGCCGTCTCCTGGGGTTCCACCGCCAGGTGCGGGAGCCGCTTGTCGAGCCAGGCCGGCAGCCACCAGTTGGAGTTGCCCAGCAGATGCATCGCCGCCGGCACCAGCGCCGTACGGAGAATGAACGCGTCCAGCGCCACCGCCGCCGCCAGGCCGACGCCCGCCATCGCCGCGCCCGAGTCGCCGCTCAGGACGAAGGCCAGGAAGACACAGACCATGATCAGGGCCGCTGAATTGATGACGCGGCTGGTCTCCGCGAGGCCGACCCGGACCGCCCGCGCGTTGTCCCTCGTGTGCACCCACTCCTCGTGCATCCGGCTCACCAGGAACACCTGGTAGTCCATCGAGAGGCCGAAGAGGAGGGACAGCATGATGACGGGGAGGAACGCGTTGATCGGGCCCTCCTTGCCGAGGCCCAGCAGGTCCAGGCCCCAGCCCCACTGGAAGACCGCGACCAGGACACCGAAGGAGGCCGCCGCCGCGATCAGGTTCATCACCGCCGCCGTCAGCGGGACCACCAGGGAGCGGAAGGCGACCAGGAGGAGCAGGAAGCCCAGGCCGATGATCGTGGCGATGAAGAGCGGCAGCCGGTCGCCGGTGACCGAGGCGAAGTCCTTGGAGACCGCAGTCACGCCGCCCACGTGCGCCTCCGCGCCCGCCTTCGGGATCACCTGGTCCCGGAGCGTGTCGATCAGGTCGTCGGTCTCCTTGGACTGGGGTGAGGTGGTCGGGATCACCTGGATGACGGTGACGCCCTGCGCGGGCGGCAGCGCGGCGGCCCGGGCGACCCCGGAGGTCGCCTCGATGCCCTGGACCAGCTTCGCCGTGTCACCGCCCGCGCTGACCACCTGGAGCGGGCCGTTGAAGCCGGGGCCGAAGCCCTCGGCGAGCAGGTCGTAGGCCTTCCTGGTGGTCGTCGACGCGTCGTCGTTGCCCTGGTCGGTGGCGCCGAGGCGCAGGGAGAGGACCGGGATGGCGAGGACCGCCATGACGACCACCGCGAGCACGGCGATACGCCTCGGGCGCTTCTCGACGTTCACCGACCAGCGGGCCGCGAGGCCGCTCGCCTTCTCCGGTTCGGGGCCCTCGGCGGCCAGCCGGCGGCGCTGGCGGCGGCTGAGGACGCGCGGGCCGAGGAAGCCGAGCAGGGCGGGCAGGAGGGTGGTGGCGGCCAGGACGCTGAGCACCACCGTCAGGGAGGTGCCGATGACCACGCCGTCCAGGAAGCGGAGCCGGGTGACCAGCATGCCGGCCAGCGCGATGCAGACCGTGCCGCCCGCGAACAGCACCGCCCGGCCCGAGGTGTTGAGGGCGGTGACCGCCGACTCCTCCGGGTCCATGCCGCGCAGGATGCCCTTGCGGTGCCGGGTGACGATGAACAGGGCGTAGTCGATGCCGACGCCGAGGCCGATCAGGGAGGCGAGCAGCGGGGCGATGTCGGGGATGTTCGTGGTGTGGCTGAGGAGCTGGGTGGAGAACAGGCCCATGCCGACGCCGAAGACCGCGATCGCGATGGGGAGGGTCATGGCGAAGAAGGAGCCGAAGGCGAGGAAGAGGACGACCGCCGCCGCGACGATGCCGACCATCTCGGAGAGGCCCTGCGGGGGCTCCTGGACGCGCTGGATGGCCTGGCCGCCCAACTCGACCTGGAGACCGCCGCGTTCGGCGTCCTGGGCGGTGTCGACGACCTTCTGGACGATGTCCTTGGGGATCTCGTTCGCCCGCTGGGCGAAGGTCAGCTGGGCGTAGGCGATCTTGCCGTCCTGGCTGATCTGCCCGGCCCCCTGGGCGCCGGCGTAGGGGCTGGTGACCGCGCCGACGCCTGTCAGCTTCGCGATCGTGTCGAGGGCCGGCTGGATGCGGCTCTGGACCGCCGGGTCCTTGACCGAGCCGTCGGTGACCTTCCAGACCACGGTGTCCGTGTCGCCCGAGGTGTTCGGGAAGGCCTTCTGCATCAGGTCGTACGCGCTCTTGGAGTCCGTGTCGGGGAGGGAGAAGACGTTCGCGTAGTCCGTGCCGGCCGTCGAGGCCGAGAACCCCACGCCGAACAGCGCCCCCACCCACAGCAACAGGACCACCAGCCGGTGCCGATAGCACCACCGTGCCAATGCCGTCACGCTCAACAGCTCCTTGAATCAAGTAGGTTCGGTCGGTCGGTCCCCCAGGTCCTGGGCAACAGGATTGGCGGCGGGACGGGCGCCGGGACACGCGGCGCGCATGACTCTCAAGGAACTCCAAAGCTGTGAGCCCCCCGGCTGTCGGTGGTCGCGCCGATACTGGGGGCATGACGGCTCCAGGCAGCACCGTGCTGATCGTGGAGGACGAGCCGAGCATCGCGGACGTCCTCGCCATCGCCCTGCGCTACCACCGGTTCGAGGTGATGACGGCCGGTACGGTCCGGGACGCCCTCACGCTGGCCGAGCGCACCCGCCCCGACGCCGCCCTGCTGGACGTGATGCTGCCGGACGGCGACGGCCGGGCCCTGGCCCGCGAACTGCGCGCCCGGCAGCCGGACCTGGCCCTGGTCTTCCTCACCGCGCGGGACGCGCCGGCGGAGATAGTCGGCGCGCTCGGCTACGGCGACGACTACATCACCAAGCCGTTCAACATCGACGAGGTCGTCGCCCGCATCGGCGCGGTACTGCGCCGCACCCGCCCGGCCGACGTCATCCAGCAGCACCCGCCGCTGCGCTACGGCGACCTGGAGCTGGACGAGACGACGTACTCGGTGCACCGGGCCGGCCGCACCGTCGAGCTGACCCCGACCGAGTACGCGCTGCTGCGCTTCCTGGTGCGCAACGGCGGCCGGATCGTCCCCAAGGAGCAACTGCTCAGGCACGTCTGGCAGTACGAGCACGCGCCGTCCGAGTCGACCGTCGTGGAGACCTACATCAGCTATCTGCGGCGCAAGCTGGACGCCCTGGGCGCGCCGGTGATCACCACCCGGCGGGGCGTCGGATACGGCCTGGCATGAACGTCGGGAAGCGACGCCGGCACCGGCACGGCATGCACTCGCTGCGCGGCAAGCTGACCCTGGCCAACGTCGGCCTCCTCGCCGTCGGCATCGTGGCCGCGGCCACGATCAGCATCATGGGCATGCGGCTGTACCTCCTCGACCAGGTGGACTCCTCGCTGCTCAAGATGCGCACCTCGCTGGGGAGTTCGGGGCTCACCCTGCGGCAGGTCGACTCGCTGGGCGCGCTCGGCGTCATCCGCGACCGGATGGTGCCGGCGGAGTCCGACCCGGCGCCGGGCTCGATCTTCGCCGTGGTCGACGCCAAGGGCGGCGCCGTCGAGGTCTTCGACATGGCGCCGACCGAGGCCCAGCGCGCACTGGCGGCCGCCGTGCACGACCCGCGCGCGCTCGCCGCCGCCCCCGACCCGGGCGACGTCACCGTGCACGGCGCGAAGTACCGGGTGACGGCGACCCGGCTCGCCGACGGCCCCTACATCCTGCTGGCCTCCTCGACCGAGCTGCTGCACGAGGGCATAGCCAAGGCGCTCCGGCTCGACTTCGCCGTCGGCGCGCTGCTGCTGGCGCTGCTGGCCTGTCTGACCATGTTCAGCGTGCGCCGCCGGATGCTGCCGCTGGAGGACATGGTGGAGACGTCGTCGGCGATCGCCGAGGGCGACCTGACCCGGCGGGTGCCGTCGAGCCAGCATCCGACGGAGGAGGTCGAGCAACTGCGGCTGGCCCTCAACTCCATGCTGCACCAGGTGGAGACGGCGTACCGGACGCGCGAGCGCAGCGCGGCCCAGCTGCGCCGGTTCGTCGCCGACGCGTCGCACGAGCTGCGGACGCCGCTCGCCGCCATCCGCGGCTATCTCCAGCTCTACGAGAAGGGGATGCTGAGCGAGCCCGGGGAACGGCGGCGGGCCTGGGACCGGATGCACGGCGAGGTGGACCGGATGGGCCGGCTCGTCGACGAACTGCTGCTGCTGGCACGGCTCGACCAACGGCCCGAGATCCGGTTCCGGAACGTCGACGTGAGCCGGCTGGTGCGGGACGCGGCGGAGGACCTGCGGGCCCAGCAGCCGGGGCGGCGGGTGGCGGTGAGCGCCGAGGGCGCGGTGCTGGTGCGGGCCGACGAGTCGGGGCTGCGGCAGGTGCTGGGGAACCTGGTGGCCAACGTCCGTACCCATACGCCGGTCGGCGCTGCGGTGCGGCTGGGGGTGGAGCGGTCGGACGGGGTGGTGCGGGTGTGTGTCGCCGACGAGGGTCCGGGGCTGGCGGAGGAGGACGCCGCGCGGATCTTCGACCGGTTCTTCCGGGTGGGGAGCGCGGAGGGGAGCGGGCTGGGGATGGCGATCGTGCAGGGGGTGGTGGACGCGCACGGGGGTGAGGTCTGTGTGCGGACGGCGCCTGGGGAGGGGCTGGCGGTGACTGTTACGTTGCGTTGTGGCTGAGTTTCGGGTGCGGGTGGGTGTTGTGGCTGGTCACGCACTTCCTACCGCCAGCCCCTAAAGGGGCGCTGTGATCAGCGCCCACACGGTCTTGCCGTGGGCTCCTCTGCTCCACACCCCCCACGCCGCCGCGAGCGTCTCCACCAGGTGCAGGCCCCGGCCCGTCTCGTCTCTCTCACGGACGATCCGGAGCCGGGGCTCCATCCGGCCCTCGTCGGAGACCTCGATCAGGCACGAGCCGTCCGCCAGCGCCGTCACCGCCACCTCGAACTCCCGCTCCAGCAGCGGGCCGTGGCGTACGACGTTGGTGGCCAGCTCGGACACCAGAAGCATGGCGTCGCAGACCGCCGGGTCGCCCGGACCGTGCCCCCAGTCGCCCAGATGGTCCCGGACCCGGTGCCGGGCCAGGCCCACGGACGCCGGATGCCGGGGCAGCCGGAAGGAGTTGCGTCTCAGCACGTCTGCTCCTCACCCCACGCACACCTCCGTCACATGGTGGCGCGTCGGGTGTCCGCCCCCGTCAGATCCAGTCCAGACTCCACAGGCGGAACAGGCCCGTGCTGTCCGTGAGGTACTGGGTGCCGCCCACGTCCTCGCTGCTGACGACGTAGTCCGTGCGCTGCCAGAGCGGGATCAGCGGCACGTCGTTCGCCACGTCCGTCTGGATGTTGCGGAAGTCCGCGTCGACGCGGGCACGGTCGGCGAACTGCTGGCTGTGTTGGATGAGACCGTCGACGGCCTTGTTGCTGTAGCCGGTGCTCATCACGGAGTCGCTGCCGACCAGGGAGGCGCCGAAGGTGTCCGGGTCGGGGTAGTCGGCGACCCAGCCGACCGCCCAGGCGTCCATCTTGCCCGTGGCCCACGACTTCTGGAAGTCGGTCCACTCGTAT
Organism: Streptomyces sp. NPDC048254; assembly: GCF_043201895.1. NCBI lineage: Bacteria > Bacillati > Actinomycetota > Actinomycetes > Kitasatosporales > Streptomycetaceae > Streptomyces > Streptomyces sp. NPDC048254. The sequence continues at coordinate 363,602 of NZ_JBICZJ010000002.1, read as the reverse complement.
CCCTTGACGTCGACCTTGAACAGGCCGCCCGCCTCCAGTTGCTTCTTCAGCGCGGCGGCCTCCTCGGCTCCCGCGCCGTGGCCGATGCCGTAGCCGAAGGTGAACTCGACCGGGGTGCTGACACCGGCCTGCTCCAGCAGCGCCTTCGCCTTGTCGACGCTCTGCGACGGGTACTGGTCGAAGAAGGACGTGGTGTGGCCGGTGAGACCGGTCGGGATCAGCGAGTACAGCGGCTCCACCGTCCCGTCGTACACGGTGGCGGCCAGCTTCTCGCGATCGACCAGCCAGGCCAGCGCACGGCGCACGAGGACGTCGTGCAGGACGGAGTTCTTACGGGTGTTGAAGTACAGGTTGCGGGTCTCGGCGCTGTCGGACTTCGTGACCCGCTGGTCGGGGTCGCTCGGCGAGAGCTTGGACACCATCGCCGGCGGCAGCGTACGGGTGGCGACGTCGATCTCCTTCGCCTTGTACGCACTGCTGAGCTTGGCCGAGTCGGTGTAGTAGTCCAGCTTGATGGGGCGGCCGGAGCCGCTGAGGTCGCCCTTGTAGTCGGCGTTGGGCTGCAGGGACGCCTGCTTGCCCTTCGTGTAGGACGTCAGGCGGTACGGGCCGGTGCCGTCCACCGAGTTGTCGGTGCGCAGGCCGTCCGCCGGGTACTTGTCCTTGTCGACGATCGAACCGGCGCCGGTGGCCACCTTGTACGGGAACGTCGCGTCCGGGGACGACAGATGGAAGGTCACGGTCTTGCCGGAGGCGCTGACCGACGAGAGCGTCGAGAACAGGGAGGCCGGACCGACGTCGGATTTGATCTTCTTGACCCGGTCGAAGGAGAACTTCACGTCCTCGGCGGTCATCGCCCGGCCGCTCGGGAAGGTGATCCCGTCGCGGATCACACACCGGTACGTCTGCAGACCGGAGCCCGTGAAGTCACAGCTCTGGGCCGCGTCCGGGACCGGCTGGACACCGCCGGGCTCGAAGGTGAGCAGCGACTGGAAGACGTTGTTGAACAACGCCCAGGAACCGGCGTCATAGGCGCCTGCCGGGTCGAGCGCGGTGACGGCGTCGGTCGTACCGACGGTGATCGTCTTGTTCTTGTTCTCCTGCGACGGCAACAGCTGCCAGCCGCCGATCCCCACGATCGCCAGGACGAGAAGCGTCACGAGAATCCGCATGCGAACAGATCGCACGGTTGGTGCCCTCCCCAGGACCCGCACGGGCCCGTTCCAGGCCCTACCCAGGCCCTCCACAAGTGCCACTCCCCTAAGTGACGCGGCTCACCTAACCACAGGTGTTTCGTGTGGGGGAAGAGTGATCCGACTAGATGAGGAAGAACTTACCGAACGCTTGTTTCCTCCGGATTTCACAGCTCCCGCACAGGCGCCGGGAGCTCAGGCCTGCTTCGACGCCAGTTCGACGACCGTGATGTCGGAGGGTGCCCAGACGCGCGTGGGCGGGCCCCAGGCGCCGGCTCCCCGGGAGACGTACAGCTGGGTGTCGCCGTAGCGGTCGAGGCCCGCGACGGTCGGGTTGGCCGCGGCCGCGATGAGGTTGCCGGGCCAGAGCTGGCCGCCGTGGGTGTGGCCGGAGAGCTGGAGGTCGACGTGGTGGCGGACGGCCTCGTGGATCTGGACCGGCTGGTGGGCGAGGAGCACACAGGCGCGGTCCGGGTCCCGGTCGCCGAGCGCCCGGTTGAAGTCCGGACCCTGGCCCGTGCTTTCGCCGGCGATGTCGTTCACGCCGGCGAGGTCGAAAAGGTCCAGTTCGGTACGGGCGTTCTCCAGCGGGCGCAGGCCCAGCCCGCGCACCTCCTCGACCCACTGGCCGGCGCCGGAGAAGTACTCGTGGTTGCCGGTGACGAAGAAGGCGCCGTGTCGTGCCGACAGCCGGGCGAGGGGGGCGGCGGCGGGGCCGAGGTCCTTGACGCTGCCGTCGACGAGGTCGCCGACGACCGCGATCAGGTCGGACTGGGTGGCGTTGATCGTGTCCACGACCCGCTGCGCGAAGCCGCGGCCGAGGATGGGGCCGAGGTGGACGTCGCTCACCACGGCGATGCGGTAACCGTGGGCGGCCCGGGGGAGTTTGGCGAGCGGGACGGTGACGCGTTTCACGCGGGGGCCGCGGAGTACTCCGTAGGTTCCCAGGCCGACGGTGGTGACCGCAGCGGTTGCGGCTGCGCCGCCGACGATTCGGGAGACGATCAGGCGACGGGTGGGGTGGGGGTTTTCCGGGGTGGTTTCGGCAGGTTGTGCCGGTTGCTCGTCATGGGGGCCGGTCCCGCCCACGCGGCGGTGGCCGCATATCCGATACAGCACAGGCCGGAGCACCTCCCCCGCCACCACCGCCAGCAGCAGGTACAGCGACAGGGCCATCCACAGGAAGCCGGGCCAGGCCAGGGTTCGCTGGAGCGGGAACGGGGCGTGGCCCACCTCTGTGGAGAGGGCCGCGAGCATCAGGACCGGGCCGATGACGAACGCGGCCGTGCCGAGCCGGCGGGCCAGGCCCCAGCCCGTCGTCGTGTCCCGCACCAGGCGACGCCACAGGTACCAGTCCAGGCCCGCCACCACCGCCAGGGCGACGAGCGCGAAGACGATGATCACCCTGCCGTGCCTCTTTCTATGACGTTCGGCGCAGTGCGCGTACTCCGCGCAACCCGATGCCCCCGATGACCGTCCCCAATACGAAGGAAACGACGGCCAGCGTCAGGTGGACCCAGAAGTACGCCGTGGGACGGCCGTCGTCGAAAGCGAGCCCGCTGCCGTCCTTGACAAGGTTCTTGACGAAAGTGATCCAGATGAACCAAGACCACACTCCGAACGCGAGCAGGAACCAGGACACCGGGCGGCTGAGCTTCATGGGTCCAGTATCGCCGTCGGCTGTCCGGTTCCGTGTCCGGGGTGGGGTCGGTGGCGGGACTTCGCCCTCCGTGCCGGGTACGTTCTCGTCCGTGTCCGCACCGAAGCCCCCGGCCGGCCGATCTCTGCTGGCCGCCTCCGCCGCCCTGTTGTCCCTGTCGCTCACCGCGCCGGCCGCGCTCGCCGCGCCCACGCCCTCGACCAGTCCGTCGGCCACTCCCCCGGCGCGCATGTCGACGGTCGGCGGCACCCGGCTCGGGCAGCCCGGTACCCAGGTCGATCTGGCCGCCGGAGTGCCGGTGCTGCCGAAGGACATCACGGCGCGTTCCTGGATCGTCTCCGACGCCGAGTCGGGCGAGGTACTCGCCGCGCACAACGCGCACTGGCGGCTGCCCCCGGCGAGCACCCTGAAGATGCTGTTCGCGGACACCGTGCTGCCGCGGTTCCCGAAGTCGACCCCGCACAAGGTGGTGCCGACCGACCTCGCGGGCATGGGCGCCGGTTCCAGCCTGGTGGGGATAAAGGAGGGCCAGACCTACACGGTCCACGACCTCTGGCTCGGTGTCTTCCTTCGCTCCGGCAACGACGCCGTGCACGTGCTGTCCGCGATGAACGGCGGTGTCGAGCAGACCGTCAAGGACATGCAGTCCCACGCCGACGACCTCCAGGCGCTGGACACGCACGTGGTGAGTCCGGACGGGTACGACGCGGCCGGGCAGGTGTCGTCGGCCTACGACCTGTCGCTGTTCGCCCGTTCCGGGCTGCAGAAGAAGGACTTCCGGGAGTACTGCTCGACCGTGCGGGCCGCGTTCCCGGGCGAGACGACGAAGAACGCCAAGGGCAAGTCGGTCCGTGAGTCCTTCGAGATCCAGAACACCAACCGGCTGCTGAGCGGCGACACCGACGTGCCGGTCTACCAGGGCATCGCGGGTGTGAAGAACGGCAACACCACCAATGCGGGCGCCACCTTCACCGGGGTCGCGGAGCGGGGCGGCAAGGTGCTGCTGGTCACCGTGATGAACCCGGAGAAGAAGGACCACAACGAGGTCTACAAGGAGACCGCCAAGCTGTTCGACTGGGGTTTCCAGGCGGCCGGCAAGGTGACTCCGGTGGGCGAGCTGGTCCCGCCGAAGGGAGCCGTGGACTCCAGTGCCCAGCCGGGGGCGACCACCTCGGCTTCCGCGTCCGGTGCCAGCTCCGGTTCCGGTTCCGGGAAGGCGGCCGGGTCGACGCCGGTGGCGGCCGCCTCCGCCGACGGCTCCAGCGGGGTCGGGATCGCGCTGGGGATCGCGGGCGGGGCGCTGGTGCTGCTCCTGGGCGCGGCGTTCCTGGTCAACCGCCGTTGGCCGCTGCCGGATCTGGTACGTCGGCGGACTCGTCCGTGATCTCCGTGCTGCTCTCGGTCGCCGTCCAGGCGGCGCAGAACAGGACGAGTTTCGAGGTGAAGTTGATCCACAGCAGCAGGGCGACCGGCACGCCGAACGCGCCGTACATGCTCTTCGTGGCGACGCCCTGGATATAGCCGCTGAGCAGCAGCTTGAGGAGTTCGAAGCCCACCGCGCCGATCAGTGCCGCGACCAGCAGGCGGCGGCGCGGCGGTTCGACCCCGGGCAGCAGGGTGAGGGCGTAGAGCAGCACCAGGAAGTCGGCGACCACCGCGACGACGAACGCGATGACGCGTAGCAGCAGGCTGCCCCAGCTGTGCCTGTCGATGCCGAGCTGTCCCGCCGTCCAGCCGATCGCCGCCGTGGCGATCGTGGAGACGGCGAGGGTGACCAGCAGCGCGCCGCCGAGGCCGATCAGGATGCCGGCGTCCTTGGCCTTGGCGACGATCGGGTTCTTGTCCTTGTCGGGCAGTTCCCACACGGCGCGCAGACAGTCCCGCATCTGGCCGACCCAGCCGATGCCGGTGAACAGCAGGACGGCACCGGCGATGAGACCGACGGTGCCGGCGTTCTGCACCAGGGAGTTGATGTCCAGCTGGTCGGAGATCCCCGGGAACTGGTCGGCGATCTTGCCCTCCAGGCTGTGCTGCCGTGAATCGCTCAGGGTGGCGGCCGCGATCGCGGCGCCCACGGTCAGCAGCGGGAAGAGCGCGATGAAGCTGATGAAGGTCATGGCAGCGGCCAGCCGGGACCACTTCACCCGGTCGAGCCGCTCGTACGACCGCCACGTGTGCGTGTGCATCAGCCAGCCCACGAGCGGGCCGATGACGGGAAGTTTTCTCAGCCACTCCATGATCCGACTCTGCCCTCCGCGCGGAAGACCAATGTACGGGTACCCCAGAAGCGCAGAACCGTGGCGAGCGCCATGCCGACGACCGCTCCGGAGACGGTGTCGGCGCGCTGTGAGGTGAGACCCAGGCCGTAGTGGCTGACGGCGAGGCAGAGCAGCTGGACCAGGGCGCCGGCGAGGTTCACGGCGACGAAGACGGCGTAGGGGCGCATCCCGGACAGGCGCGCGTGGCGGTAGGTGCCGCGCGCGTTGCCGAGGTAGGCGACCGTGCAGCCCGCGAGGAAGGACAGGGACTTGGCGGTGAGCGGGTCGAGGGCGGCCGGGCCGCGCAGGCAGCTGAAGAGGGTGAGGTCGGCGGCGTAGGCGAGCAGACCGACGGTCGCGAAGCCGACCAGCTCGCGCGGGGGCGTGAGACTCGCGCGGAGGGAGTGCGGGCGCGCGGTCACCAGTGCGCCACCGCGAGCCCGTACATCGCGAGCCAGGCCAGGCCGATCAGGGCGAGGGCGCGGTCGCGCAGGACGACGTCCTCGGGCTCGCCGGCGGTGCCCCGGTCGGCGAAGACGGCGTAGCGCAGGATCGCCAGGATGAAGGCGACCATGGACAGCTGACGCCACGGCAGCAGGCCCGCCGCGGGGGTGTGGTGGCCCTCCAGGGCCCACAGGCAGTAGGCGAGGACGGCGACCCCGGCGGCGAGCTGCCAGACGAAGCGGAGGTAGCCGGTGGTGTATTCGGTGAGCAACGCGCGCGTGGCGCCCGCTTTCCCGGCCAGTTGCACGGCCTCGGAGTAGCGCTTGGCCGACACCATGAAGAGCGCGCCGAAGCCGGTGGTGATCAGGAACCAGCGGGACAGCGGGATGCCGAGCGCGACCCCGCCGATCACCGCCCGCATCAGGAAGCCGGTGGTGACGACGACGAGGTCGACCACCAGGACGTGCTTCAGGGCGACGCAGTACGCCAGTTGCATGCCCAGGTAGGCGGTCAGGAGGGCCGGGACGAGGGGCGGGGTCAGCCAGGCCGCGAGCAGCGGTCCCAGGACGGCCAGGACGCCTCCTGCCGCGTAGGCGACGGGGACCGGGACCCGGCCCGCGGCGACCGGGCGGCGGCACTTGGTGGGGTGGGCGCGGTCGGCGTCCGCGTCCCGGGCGTCGTTGATCAGGTAGACGGCGGCGGCGCAGGCCGTGAAGAGGACGAAGGTGAGGGTGAGGGTCAGGAGCGCGTGCCCGGAGAAGAGCCGGCCCGCTGCGGCCGGGGCGGCGATGACGAGGGTGTTCTTGATCCACTGTTTGGGGCGGGTGGTCTTCAGCAGGCCCTTGAGGAGACCGCCGGGGGTGACACGCGCGCGTGCCGGACCGTTCGCTGCTCCGTGGGCGGACCCGTTCGCTGGTTCGTGCGCTGGTTCGTGCGGTCGGGCGGGGTTGCCGCGCTGCTCGTGCAGATTCGTTTCAGCAGCGTCGTCGGCGGTCGCTCCGGTGGCGGCGTGCGCGGTCTCGGTCACCCATGCCTCCCCGCGTACGAGGCACCCGGCACTCCCCCGCGCATCCATCGCGCCCCGGCGCGCGCCGTGAGCGCCCCCAGGGCCGCGCCCGCCGCGACGTCCGTCGGGTAGTGCACGCCGACGACCAGCCGGGAGAGGCACATGGCCGCCGCCAGGGGCGCGAGGGCGGGCGCGCCGAGCGCCCCGAAGGCGACGGCGGCGGCCGCGGCGGAGGTGGCGTGCGAGCTGGGGAAGGAGTGCCGGCCCGCGGTGCGCACCCGGGGCCGGACATGCGCAGGGCGCGCACGGCGCACGAGCCGTTTGACGCCGATGCTGCCGAGGTGCGCACCCGCGACGAGCGCCGTGCCGCGCAACCATGCGTCGCGCCGCGCGCCGTCCGCGGCGGCCCCGGCGAGGCCCGCCGCGAGCCAGAGCGCGCCGTGCTCACCGGCGAGGGAGAGACCGCGCGCGGCCGACGCGACGCGTGGATCGGCACCGCAGGCGTGCAGCGCGGAGAGGATCCGGTGGTCCATGTCGTCCATTGGACTCACTGTTCACCTTGACCACGCCAAAGCTACGACCATATTGAGCGACATTCCGATAATCACCCGTTTCGGGGAGTCAGGTGATCTTCCGTAACCAATCGCCAACAGCACTCATAACACCCATACGGTAGCGATACGGTCGTCCACATGCCTGGAAAGCCTGGAGGGCCCGCAGGTCCCGCCGAGTCCGCACCCCCCGGAACCACCGTCCCCGTCACCGGCTGGGGCCGCACCGCCCCCACCGCCGCCCGCCTGATCCGTCCCCGGACGTACCAGGAGGCGGCGAACGCGATCCGGAACTGCGGGGCGCGCGGCGGTATCGCGCGGGGTCTGGGACGGGCGTACGGGGACGCGGCGCAGAACGCCGGCGGCGCCGTGCTCGACATGACGGCCCTCGACCGCATCCATGCCATCGACGCCGACGGCGGCACCCTCCTGTGCGACGCGGGGGTCTCCCTGCACCGCCTGACGGAGGTGCTGCTGCCGCTCGGCTGGTTCGTCCCGGTGACCCCAGGGACCCGCCAGGTGACGGTGGGCGGCGCGATCGGCGCCGACATCCACGGCAAGAACCACCATGTCTCGGGATCCTTCTCCCGTCACGTGCTGTCCTTCGAACTCCTCACCGCCGACGGCCAGGTCCGCACGGTGAGCCGCGGCACCCCGCTGTTCGACGCGACGGCCGGCGGCATGGGTCTGACCGGAGTGATCCTCACGGCGACCGTCCGCCTCCTCCCGGTCGAGACGTCGTACCTGACGGTCGACACCGAACGCGCCACCGACCTCGACGACCTGATGAACCGCCTGACCACCACGGACCACCGCTACCGCTACTCGGTCGCCTGGATCGACCTGCTGGCGCGCGGGGCGGCGACCGGGCGTGCGGTGCTCACGCGGGGCGACCACGCGCCCCGGGAGGCGCTCGGCGAGGGCACACGCGCCGGGCGTGCACCACTGGCCTTCCGCCCCCGTCGGCTTCCGGCCGCCCCCGCGTTCGTCCCCGAAGGCCTCCTGGGCCGCACCACCGTCGGTCTCTTCAACGAACTCTGGTACCGCAAGGCGCCACGCGCGCGTACCGGCCAACTCCAGCGCATCTCCGCGTTCTTCCACCCCCTGGACGGCGTCCCGCACTGGAACCGCGTGTACGGCCGCGGCGGCTTCGTGCAGTACCAGTTCGTCGTCGGATACGGCCGGGAGGACGCCCTGCGCCGGATCGTGGCCCGTCTCTCCGAGCGCCGCTGCCCGTCCTTCCTGGCCGTCCTCAAGCGCTTCGGCGACGCCGACCCCGGCTGGCTCTCCTTCCCCGTGCCCGGCTGGACCCTTGCCCTCGACATCCCGGCCGCCCTGCCCGGCCTCGGCGCGTTCCTCGACGAACTGGACGAGGAGGTCGCGGGCGCCGGCGGCCGCGTCTACCTCGCCAAGGACGCCCGGCTGCGCCCCGACCTGCTCGCCGCGATGTATCCACGGCTCGCCGACTTCCGCGCGCTGCGCGCGGAGTTGGACCCGCGCGGGGTGTTCGTCTCCGACCTGTCCCGCCGTCTCGGTCTCTAGGAGCTGATCGCTGTCATGAAGGACGCCTTCGGAATGCCCCAGTCCCTGCTCGTCCTCGGGGGTACGTCCGAGATCGCGCTGGCCACCGCGCGCCGGCTGATCGCCCGCCGTACCCGCACGGTCTGGCTGGCCGGCCGCCCCTCCCCCGCGCTCGACCACGCCGCCGGGCATCTGCGCACCCTGGGCGCCGACGTCCGCACCGTCCCCTTCGACGCGCTCGACCCCGAGTCCCACGAGACCGCCCTCGGCAAGGTCTTCGCCGAGGGCGACATCGACATGGTGCTGCTGGCCTTCGGCGTCCTGGGCGACCAGGCGACCGACGAGCGGGAGCCGGTGAAGGCCGTGCGGGTGGCGCAGACCAACTACACGGGCGCCGTCTCGGCGGGCCTGGTCAGCGCACGGGCCCTGCAGACGCAGGGCCACGGCTCCCTGGTGGTCCTGTCGTCGGTCGCCGGGGAGCGGGCGAGGCGCTCCAACTTCATCTACGGCTCCAGCAAGGCGGGCCTGGACGCGTTCGCCCAGGGCCTGGGCGACGCGCTGCACGGGACGGGCGTGCACGTGATGGTCGTACGGCCGGGGTTCGTGCGGTCGCGGATGACGGCGGGGCTGGAGGAGGCGCCGCTGGCCACGACCCCGGAGGCGGTGGCGACGGCGATCGAGACGGGTCTGCGGCGGCGCTCGGAGGTGGTGTGGGTACCGGGGGCGCTGCGGGTGGTGATGGCGGCGCTGCGGCACGCACCGCGGTCGGTGTTCCGACGGCTGCCGATCTAGTCGGCCACCGGCTCTACCGGCTCGCGATGGTCCCCCGCTCCGCATGCCCCACCTGAGGCGGCACGACGGAGCCCCCGAACACGTAGTCGTGCAGCTTCCGCCACACGCCGTCGGAACCCTGCTCGTACAGCGCGAACCCCATGCAGGACCACTCGGCCTCGTACTCCGCCAGCTCCGTGAAGGCCCGGTCCATCGCGGCCTCGTCGATCCCGTGCGCGACGGTGACATGCGGGTGGTACGGGAACTGCAGCTCGCGGTCGAGCGGCCCGGACGCGGCGCGGACCCGCTGCTGGAGCCAGGCGCAGTCGTCCGCCCCCTGGACCACCCGGACGTACACGACCGGTGAAACGGGCCGGAACGTGCCCGTGCCGCACAGCCGCATCGGGAACGGCCGGCCCACCGCGGCGACCTCGCCGAGGTGGGCCTGGACGGCGGCCAGCTCGCCCTCGGCGATCTCGGTGGGCGGCAGCAGCGTGACATGCGTGGGGATGCCGTGGGCCGCGGCGTCGCCGAAGCCCGCGCGCAGCTCCTGGAGCAGGCTGCCGTGAGGCTCCGGGACCGCGATCGATACGCCGATCGTTACGGTCCCCACGTCATCTCCTGTCGGTCGTGGTGGTCGGACGCGTGTCGGGTTCGTACCCGGCCGTCCGGCTATCGACTGTACGGCCACGGCCGCCTTCCGGGCAGCCGTGGCCGAAGTGATGTGCAGCGCTCCCGTGCGCTCCCCGGAGCGCTCCGAGCGCCCCCGGCGCCCCGCTCGGTACCGCCGGCACTCCGCTCAGTGCTTGGCGGGCAGGAAGCCGACCCTGTCGTAGGCCTGGGCCAGGGTCTCCGCGGCGACGGCGCGGGCCTTCTCCGCGCCCTTGGCGAGGACCGAGTCGAGCGTCTCCGGGTCGTCCAGGTACTGCTGGGTGCGCTCCCGGAACGGCGTCACGAAGTCGACCATGATGTCGGCGAGGTCCGTCTTGAGCGCGCCGTACATCTTGCCCTCGTACTCCTGCTCCAGCTCGGCGATCGACTTGCCGGTGAGGGTGGAGTAGATGGTGAGGAGGTTGCTGACGCCCGGCTTGAGCACCGCGTCGTAGCGGATCACGGTGTCCGTGTCGGTGACCGCGCTCTTGACCTTCTTCGCCGTCGCCTTCGGCTCGTCGAGGAGGTTGATGAGGCCCTTCGGCGTGGACGCCGACTTGCTCATCTTGATCGCCGGGTCCTGGAGGTCGTAGATCTTCGCCGTCTCCCTGAGGATGTACGGCTTCGGGATCACGAAGGTCTCGCCGAAGCGGCCGTTGAAGCGCTCGGCGAGGTCGCGGGTGAGCTCGACGTGCTGCCGCTGGTCCTCGCCGACGGGCACCTCGTTGGCCTGGTAGAGCAGGATGTCGGCGACCTGGAGGATCGGGTACGTGAACAGGCCGACGCTGGCGCGGTCCGCGCCCTGCTTGGCCGCCTTGTCCTTGAACTGGGTCATCCGGCTGGCCTCGCCGAAACCGGTGAGGCAGTTCATGACCCAGGCGAGCTGGGCGTGCTCGGGGACATGGCTCTGCACGAAGAGGGTGCAGCGGTCCGGGTCCAGGCCGGCGGCGAGCAGTTGCGCGGCGGCGAGGCGGGTGTTGGCGCGCAGGTCGGCGGGGTCCTGCGGGACCGTGATCGCGTGCAGGTCCACGACCATGTAGAAGGCGTCGTGGGACTCCTGGAGGGCCACCCACTGGCGGACGGCGCCGAGGTAGTTGCCGAGGTGGAACGAGCCGGCGGTGGGCTGGATGCCGGAGAGCACGCGGGGTCGATCAGAGGCCATGTCCACCATTCTCTCAGAGGGTGACGGGAGAAACGGTCGCCCTGGAGAGTGCTTGCGGTGCGCGGGGAACTGCGGCGCCGTTGTGGCTGGTCGCGCAGTTCCCCGCGCCCCTGACGGGGCGCTGATCAGCCCAGGTCGATCTCCGGGTACAGCGGGAAGCCCGCCACCAGGTCCGTCGCGCGCTGGGCGATCTCCGTCGACACCTTCTCGTCCAGGACGTGGGAGGCCTTGCTCGGCGCGCCCGACTTCGTCGTGCCCGGCTCCGTCGCCGTCAGGACCCGGTCGATCAGGGCCGCGACCTCGTCCATCTCGGCCGTGCCCAGGCCGCGCGTGGTCAGGGCCGGGGTGCCGATGCGGATGCCGGAGGTGTACCAGGCGCCGTTCGGGTCGGCCGGGATCGCGTTGCGGTTGGTGACGATGCCGGAGTCGAGGAGGGCGGACTCGGCCTGGCGGCCGGTGAGGCCGTAGGACGACTCGACGTCGATCAGGTTGAGGTGGTTGTCCGTGCCGCCGGTGACGAGGGTGGCGCCCCGGCGCATCAGGCCGTCGGCCAGCGCGCGGGAGTTGTCGACGATCCGCTGGGCGTAGTCCTGGAAGGAGGGCTGCCGGGCCTCGGCGAGGGCGACGGCCTTGGCGGCCATGACGTGCGGGAGCGGGCCGCCGAGGACCATCGGGCAGCCGCGGTCGACCTGGTCCTTCAGCGAGTCGTCGCACAGGACCATGCCGCCGCGCGGGCCACGCAGCGACTTGTGGGTGGTGGTGGTGACGATCTGGGCGTGCGGGACCGGGTCGAAGTCGCCGGTCAGGACCTTGCCGGCGACCAGGCCCGCGAAGTGCGCCATGTCGACCATGAGGGTCGCGCCGACCTCGTCGGCGATCTCCCGCATGATCCGGAAGTTCACCAGCCGGGGGTACGCGGAGTAGCCGGCCACGAGGATCAGCGGCTTGAAGTCGCGGGCCTGGGCGCGCAGCGCGTCGTAGTCGATCAGGCCGGTCGCCGGGTCGGTGCCGTAGGAGCGCTGGTCGAACATCTTGCCGGAGATGTTCGGGCGGAAGCCGTGGGTGAGGTGGCCGCCCGCGTCCAGGGACATGCCGAGCATCCGCTGGTTGCCGAAGGCCTGCCGCAGCTCGGCCCAGTCGGCCTCGGAGAGGTCGTTGACCTGGCGGGCGCCGGTCTTCTGGAGGAAGGGGACCTCGACGCGGTCGGCGAGTACGGCCCAGAAGGCGACCAGGTTGGCGTCGATGCCGGAGTGCGGCTGGACGTAGGCGTGGCGGGCGCCGAACAGCTCGCGGGCGTGCTCGGCGGCGAGCGCCTCGACCGTGTCCACGTTGCGGCAGCCGGCGTAGAAGCGGCGGCCGACGGTGCCCTCGGCGTACTTGTCGCTGAACCAGTTGCCCATCGCGAGCAGGGTGGCCGGCGAGGCGTAGTTCTCGGAGGCGATCAGCTTGAGCATCTCGCGCTGGTCGTGGACCTCCTGGCCGATGGCGTCGGCGACGCGCGGCTCGACGGCACGGATCACGTCGAGGGCCGCGCGGTACGCGGTGGACTCGGTGGAGAGGGGCTCGGTGGAACGGGGCTCGGACATTCGGGACCTCCGGACATGGCGTTCGGCGTTCACGGTTCGGCCCAGGCGCACGGCACTCGATCGGACACGGGCCGCTCCCCGATGGTCGGTCCCATCCCAGCGCGCCAGTCACGGCCCGCTGGTCAGACTACCGGGCACGCCGGAGCCGAGGGCCGTGGCGTCCACCAGTCGGGCGGGGGCGGCACACCTGCCCGGCCGACCGCCACGGCCGCCGGACCCACCGGCAGGCGCCGTGGCCGCCCGGCCGGGTCAGGCGGCGGGCGGCAGGATCACGTGGGGCAGGAAGCGGGCGTAGTCGTCCGTCACCAGGCCCTGCGACTCCCTGATGCCCAGTCCCGCCGCCTCCTCGCCCACCACCCACGCGCCGAGCACCACATGGTTGCCGTCGAACGAAGGCAGGGGCGCCAGCTCCTGGTAGCAGCACGGCTCTTCGCGTACGACGGTCCCCGCGCCCGGCGGGTGGACGAGGACGCCCGCGCCCTCCCGCCCCAGCAGCGGCTTGCTGACGTAACCCGTCGTCCGGGCCAGTTCCCTCGGGCCGTCCACGTACGCCGGCAGCAGGTTCGGGTGCCCCGGGTACAGCTCCCAGAGGATCGCCAGCAGCGCCTTGTTGCTCAGCAGCATCTTCCAGGCCGGCTCTATCCACATGGTGGTGCCCGTGCCGCCGCCGTTGTCCAGGGTGTCGAGGACGTGGGCGGCGAAGGCGTCGGTCGTGAGCCATTCCCACGGGTAGAGCTTGAAGCAGCTGCGGATGAACCGGAGCCGGTTGTCGACGAAGCGGCCGGAGAGGGTGTCCCAGCCGATCTCCTCCATGGAGATCCAGTCGGTGTCCAGGCCCGCCTGCTCGGCGGTCTCCTTCAGGTAGGCGACCGTCATCAGGTCCTCGCCGAGTTCGTCGGCGGAGGAGTGCGCGAAGTGCAGGGGGATGCCCGGCGGGAGCAGCCGGGCCTGCCGCTGCCAGGCGGCGACGAGGCGTTCGTGGAGGCTGTTCCACTGGTCGGCGCCCGGGAAGCGGTCCTCCATCCAGAACCACTGGGCCGAGGCCGCCTCCACCAGGGAGGTGGGGGTGTCGGCGTTGTACTCCAGGAGTTTCGCCGGGCCCGTGCCGTCGTAGCGGAGGTCGAAGCGGCCGTAGAGGGACGGGAGTTCGGCGCGGCGGTGCCAGGCCTCGGTGACGGCGGCGCGGATGCGGGGGTCGGTGATGCCCAGCTCGGCGAAACGATCCTGCGCGACGATGTGGCCGGCCGCCGCCAGGCACATGGCGTGCAGTTCCTCGACCGCCTCCTCCAGCGCCTCCACCTCGTCGAGGGTGAAGACGTAGTAGGCGGTCTCGTCCCAGTACGGGCGCAGGGTGCCGTCCGGGTGGCGGGTGAGGGGGTAGATCAGGCCCTGTTCCTCGACGGTCCGCTGCCAGTCGGGGCGGGGTTCCGTGGTACGGCGGTGCATCGTGCGGTCAGCCGCCGGAGCTGCCGTGGCCGCTGCCGAAGCCGCCGCGGTGGACGCTGTGGCCGCCGCTCGACGAACTGCCGGAGCCCTTGGCCGGCTTGCTGAACGAGCCGCCGCTGACCCAGCCGCTCTTCTTCTTGCCGCCGTAGTAGTAGGCGCCGTTGACGGCGGCCTTGGTGGAGGTGCAGTTCTTGTCGGAGACGACCTGGTAGCCCTTGGCGGCGGTGTAGCTGTTGCGGTCGACGCAGCGCTTGTCGGGGTCGGAGGAGCAGGCGGTGAGGGCGGCGGCCAGGAGGCCCATACCGCCGAGGATCACCGTGCCCGAGCGGAGTTGCCGGCGTGCGTCAGCCATGTTCGTGTGCCCCCGTGTGGTGTGCGGTGGGCCGACGGCGGTTGAGTGATCGTCGGCCGGGTGTCCGGCGACAGCTTAGACGAGCGGATCCGGCCCGCTCAGACGAGCGAATCCAGCCCGCTCCGACTTGTCATGTCCAGGTAAGAAAATCATGTGAAGCCGCCGGAGATCCTGCCGCCGCGCCGCGCACCACGGGTACCGTCCAGCTGTTCGTAGGTGAACGATCAACTTCGAACTCTACGCGCGAAGACGCCCACCCCGCAGCACCCCGCAGCACCCGCACCGCCATCCCCCTCGCACCCCCCACCGACGGAGGAATGACAGATGCCCGGCTTCGCCGCCTCGCGCCACAAACTCACCACGGCCCTGACCGTGCTCGGCCTGCTCACCGCGGGAGCCGCGCTCCAGGTCGGCACCGCGGCCGCCCCCGCCCACGCCGCCACCACCTACCGCGTCCTGTTCGACGACGGCCACGCCGAGGAGGCGGGCAACGCGGACTGGATCATCTCCACCAGCAAGCCCGACCCGCTCTCCCAGGACTCCTCCCCGTCCTCCGACAAGGACTGGACCGGCGCGCTGTCGTCATGGGGCGTCGCCCTGCAGAAGACCGGTGACTACAGCCTGAAGACCGCGACCAGTGCGCTCACGTACGGCGGTTCGTCGACGACCGACCTGTCGAAGTTCGACGCGCTGGTGCTGCCCGAGCCCAACACCAAGTTCACCACCGCCGAGAAGACGGCGATCATGAACTTCGTGAAGGCCGGCGGGGGTCTGTTCATGATCTCCGACCACACCGGGGCCGACCGCAACAGCGACGGCTACGACGCGGTCGAGATCCTCAACGACCTGATGACGAACAACAGCGTCGACTCGACCGACCCGTTCGGTTTCTCGATCGACTCGCTGGACGTCGGCTCCGGGTACCCGAAGGCCATCAGCGACAGCAGCGACCCGGTGCTGCACGGCGGCTTCGGCACCGTCACCAAGAGCCTGATCGCCGACGGGACCACGGCGACCCTCAAGCCCTCCGACAACTCCGCCGTCAAGGGGCTGGTGTACCGCAGCGGCTACTCGGGCAACACCGGCGCCTTCTTCCTGACGTCCGCCTTCGGCAGCGGCCGGGTCGCGTTCTGGGGCGACAGCTCCCCGATCGACGACGGCACCGGCCAGTCCGGCAACACGCTGTACGACGGCTGGAACGACAGCGGCGCCACCAACGCCGCCCTCGCCCTCAACGCCACCGCCTGGCTGGCCGGCGCCAACTGACCCACAAGGGGAGGGAGCGGGTCCGGGGTGCGTCCCGGGCCCGCTTCCCGCTTTCCTCACGATCACCGTCCGCTCCTCTCACCCGGAGCCCCTACAGTCCCTTTGTGCTCTTTGGAATGGTGTGTGCGCTCGCGGCCGCGATCTGCTTCGGTACGGCGACCGTCTTGCAGGCGATGGCCGCGCGGGCGGCCGGTGACGGTGCGGGCGGGGAGGCCGCGCTGCTGCTGCGGGCCGTGCGGCAGTGGCGGTACCTCGCCGGACTGGGGCTGGACGGGCTGGGTTTCGTGTTCCAGATCCTGGCGCTGCGGTCGCTCCCCATCTACGCGGTGAGCGCCGCGCTGGCGTCGAGCCTCGCGGTGACCGCGGTGGTCGCGGCCCGGCTGCTGCGGGTGCGGCTGAGCGGGCTGGAGTGGGGCGCGGTGGGGGTGGTGTGCGCGGGGCTCGCGATGCTGGGGCTGGCGTCGGGTCCTGAGGGCGACCGGGCCGGGTCCGACGCGCTGAAGTACGCGATGCTCGCGACCGCGGTGGGCGTGCTGCTGCTCGGGCTCGTCGGCGGGCGGCTGTCGGGGCGCTGGCGGGCGCTGCTGCTGGGCCTCGGGGCGGGGTTCGGGTTCGGGGTGGTGGAGGTGTCGGTGCGGCTCATCGACACCCTGTGGCCGGGCGGGCTGCTCACCAACCCGGCGACCTACGCGCTGCTCGTCGGCGGCGGTGGCGCCTTCCTGCTGCTGACCTCGGCGCTCCAGCGCGGCTCGGTGACCACGGCGACGGCCGGGATGGTGATCGGCGAGACGATCGGCCCGGCGGCCATCGGCGTGGTGTGGCTCGGGGACCGGACCCGGGAGGGGCTCGCCTGGCTCGGGGTGCTCGGTTTCACGGTGGCCGTGGCGGGGGCGCTGGCACTGGCCCGGTTCGGGGAGGCGCCCGGGGCGCAGGACACGGGCCCCGGGGCGCCCGAGCCCGTCAGCCCAGCGCGTCCGTGATCCCGTCCCACAGGCGGGTCCTGGCCTCCAGGGCGACGACGACGGTCTCGACTGCCTCGTCCCAGCGCCGTTCGTCGGTTCCGCACAGGTCGGCGACCGTCTGGAGGGCCATGGGGGTGTGCTCCTCGCCGTCGACCTCGATATGGCGGGCGAGGTAGTCCCGGAAGAGCGGGAAGCGGTCGGTGCCCTCCTCCTTGATGACCTGGTCGAACATGTCCGGGATCAGGTCCTCGCGGGAGAAGGCGAAGGCGGCGGCCCGGCAGTGCGGCGGGCGGTCGGCGATGATGCCGAAGGTGGTGCGTACGAACTCGGCGGCGGGGGCCGGGACCTGGGCCACCCGCAGGGCCGCCGGCACGTCGTGGCCCTCGGCGAGGAGCGCGACGAAGGGTCGGCGCGCACCCCCCGGGCACGGGCGAGTTAGGCGGCGAGCGCAGTTCGACGCGGCCGCGCGGATCGCCGTAGCCGAAGGCCTCGCTCGGGGCGGTGGTGAGGGCGCGGCGGGCCGCCCTGAGCCACTCGGCGCGCGGGAAGGCGGAGACGTCGGGGTGGCCGGCGCGCAGGTCGTAGGCGGGGTGGTGAGCAGTCGTACCGGTGACGGGCGCCGCTCCATGCCGTCCCGGCGGCGAGGGCGTCGGCTCCCTGGCGACGCGGGTGCCGGAGCCCTGGCGGGCGGTGAGCCAGCCCTCGGCGACCAGGTCGGCGTAGGCGTCGGCGACGGTGTTGCGGGCGATGCCCAGATCCACGGCGAGGGAACGGGACGACGGCAGCCGGGTGCCGGGGACCAGCCGGCCGCCGCGGACGGCTTCGCGCAGGGCGTCGGTCAGGCCCCGGCACAGGCCCGGACCGGCCGGTTCCAGATGGAGGTCGACGCTCAGAGTGGCCCATGTTCTCCCCATGGAAATGGACCATACTCCTGGGCTGCCTGGCTCCTAGGGTCGAGATATGACCACAGAACACCCGACCGAGTACGCACCCGAACACTCCCCCCGTCTGCCCTGGTCGGAGCTGGTGCCCGACGTGTACCGGGCGATGGTCCGGCTGGACACCGCCGCCCGGAAGGGCCTCGACCCGAAGCTCCTGGAGCTGGTGAAGATCCGGGCCTCGCAGCTCAACCGCTGTGCGCTCTGCGTGGACATGCACAGCAAGGACGCGCTGGCGCAGGGCGAGAGCGTCGAGCGGATCATCCAGCTCAGTGCCTGGGAGGAGTCCGAGCACTTCTACACCGAGAAGGAGCTGGCGGCGCTGGGCCTGACGGAGGCGGTCACGGTCCTCACGGAAGGCTTCGTGCCGGACGACGTCTACGAGCGGGCCGCCAAGCACTTCGAGGAGGCGGAGCTGGCGCAGCTGATCGCCGCGATCACGGTGATCAACGCGTGGAACCGGTTCGGGGTGACCTGCCGTCTGGTGCCGGGGCACTACACGCCGGGGCAGCACGCGTGAGCAAGGCCGGCACCTGCCGGGCCGGGGCTCCGGCAGTGGGCCGTGGCGGCGGTCCGGGAGATCGCCGCCTGGCTCCGTCGGACGGGGCGGCCGGGATCACCTCACGTGGCTGACCGCCGCCGGGCGGAAGCGCCGGTACAGCACCACTCCGGCCGCCAGCGAGGCCAGGCTCGCGGCGGCCGGCGCCCAGGGGTTGCCGGTTCCGGTGTGCGCGAGTGTGCCGGTCGTCCGCTGCCGGACGACGGTGGCGGGCGGCTTCGGCGCCGGGTGCGCCTTGACCGGGTGTGACGGCTGGTGGCGGACGGGTGGCGCGGGAGGCGTGGACGGGCCGGGCCCGTCGGGGTGGTCGACCGGTGTGTCGACGGACTCGTTGCCGAAGACGGGATTGCCGATACCCACCGCGTTCACGCTGTTGCCGATGACGTTCAGGGGAACATCGACCGGAAGCTGGATGCCGTTGCCGGAGAGGACACTCGGCGAGTCGTGAGCGCTGCCGACGGCCGTGGCCCCTTCCTTCTCCTTGGCCTTGCCCCCCTCGTTGGCGCAGCGGTTGCCCATCGCGGGGTTGAGCAGCCCGATCACGTCGACGGTGTTCCCGCACACGTTCACCGGGATGTTCACCGGCAACTGGATGTCGTTGCCGGAGACCAGCCCGGGCGAGCCGGACGCGGAACCGTCCGCGGCGGAGTCGGCCCACGCCGGGCCCGCGACCGCCATCGCACCAGACGCGACAGCGAAGGCGATCACACTGTTTCGGGTAGCCCGTTTCATGGGTTCCCTGCCCTTCCAGACACGTCGCGGGCTCTCACCCGCGAGCGGCGAAATCCAAGCAGAACGAAAGAAGTAGTGGCTTTTCGACCATTTGGCCGGTATCCGGCACCCCGCCGGCGTTCGGCTGCGCCATGGTTCGCTTCGGGCAGCGGATGCGCGCACGACGGCGGGGTACGCGGCCAGGGCCGGGCGAGCAGCCGCGGAGGGGTCAGAGCGCCTGGTTGTTGCAGCCCATGTCCGAACCGAGGTGGTTCTGCTGCGCACCCGGGTTGCCCTCGCCGTTCAGCAGGTTGCCCGCCAGACCGGTGATCGCGCCGACGCTGCCGATCACCTCGATGTTCATGTCGTGCGAACGGCACTCGGTGGCCTGCGTGATGTCGAGGTCGCGGCCCAGGTCGTCGTGGGCGAAGGCGGTGGTGCCGCCGAGGGAGCCGACACTGCCGAGCATGGCGCCCACGAGGACTGCCTTCTGGAACGTGCGCATGGGTTCTCCATTGGTCGAGCGGATGGAATCTGCAAGAGATCGAGCGGGAAGTGCGGATGTCCGCCGGCGCGGCGGCCGTCAGCCGAGTCGGGGAAGCCCCAGCTGGCCGACGGGAGGTGCCGCGACCTGTCCGAGACCGACCGGGGAGAGCTGCGGCACGCCCGGTGACCCGAGCTGCGGGCTGAGCAGCGGGTTCACCTGCGGATTGATCTGGGGGTTCACCTGCGGGGCGACGATCGCCGGGCCCTGCGCGCCGAAGGCCTGGGGTGCCTGGGGTACGGCCAGCTGGGGGGCGACCTGCGGCATGACCTGGGGCATGACCTGGGGCACCACCTGGGCCGGCTGCGCGGGGGCGGCCTGGACCGGTTGCTGCGGTGCGGCCTGCTGCGGGTACTGCGGCGCGGCCTGCTGCTGGTACGGAGGAGGGGCCTGCTGCTGGTACTGCGGGGCGGCCTGCTGCGGGTACGGCGTCGCGGCGGCCTGTGCGACTCCCTGCGAGGTGGCCGTGCTGGAGGCGTAACCGGTTGGCTGCGGCGCGGGCGCGGGCGCGGCCTGCGGAACCGGCTGGGGAACGGGTGCCGGGGCCGCCTGGGGAGCGAACTGCTCGGGAGCCGGCGCCGGGGCGGCACTGCCTTGTCCCATGGGAGCGGCATGACTGACGCCGCCGCCGAGCGCGGACAGACCGCTGGCCGCCACTGCAAAGAGCGCGGCCTTGTGAAGCTTGCGCATGAAACCCTCGGCCCTTCGATACCTGAATAGGGAAGTCCATTGCATTCAGCGCGGTCACACGTGCACTCGGTGTGATACTCGTACCGCACCACCGGCAGCGGCAGTTCCGATAAGCACGCGGACTTCGCCTTCGGAGCCGACAGCGATTGCCTCACCCTCTTCAGGTCCACGGTCGCTGCCTTCTCCTCGTCGGAACGAGAGTTGTCCGGCTGCGGTCACGGCATCCAAAAGCCCGTCACCCATTTGCCGTCCAATGGGCCGGACTTCACTATCCGCACACCCTGCGGCAAATGGGTGACCACGCCCCGGCGACCGTTTCTGGGTCTGCGCGCGCCTCGTTCCCCACGGGGCAGGAACGATGGGTCACCGCAGCCGCACAGGGCAGCAGGAACAGCGACAACTGCGCTGCCTCATCAGCATTTCATCAGATTCCGTGCACAGGTCAATGAAGGGCCGAGAATTCCATGCGCAAGCTTCGTAGGGTCGCGCTCGTCGTCGCAGCAGCCGGGGGTCTCACCGCCGTCGGCGCCGCCCCAAGCTCCGCCGCCACTCCCGCCGCCTACAACGGGGCTGTGCCGCCTCCCGTTTCACAGCCGGACGCCCAGGCCGCCTCGCTCTCCTCCGCTCAGGCGACCGCGCAGTCCTACGGTTCGCCGACCCAGCAGCAGGCGCCCCCGCAGCGTGGCACCGAGGTCGCCCCGCAGATCAACCCGCAGCTGAACCCGCAGATCAACCCGCAGCTTTCGCCGCCGGCCCCGCAGCCGGCGCAGGGACAGGCCGCCCCGGTGAGCCAGACCAACATGTTCCGTCCGTCCCAGGAGTGCAGCCCGCAGTCCCTGCTCGACGCGAACGTCCCGGTCGCCCTGCTCGCCGCCTCCCAGACCCGCGGCGTCGACTGCTCCCAGGCCAACAGCCAGTCGAACTCGCTCGCCAACGCGCGCCAGGGATGACGGCCAAACGTCGGTGTGCGAAAGGGAGTTGCCGAGAATCGCGACCGACGGGCCCGTACCGACGCGATACGGCTTTCGGGTGCTTTCGCTTTGTGATCGCAAAAACGGCGCGTCGTTGCCATCTTTGGCGTATTTCGTACTAATCTCCCGTAACTGTAATAAGTCGATCTCCCACAGATCGCACCCACTCACTCCCCGGAGATGACATGCGTAAGCTTCGCAACGTTGCCGTCCTGGTCGCCGCGATCGGCAGCATCGGACTCGTCGGCGGCACGGCCCACGCCGACCAGGGCGGTAAGGGCGGCGAGCACGGTGACAAGTTCAACATCCAGCAGAGCTCCCACTGCAAGTCCCACGACCTGAACGTGGACGTCCTCGGCGAGGTCGGCCTGCTCAACGGCGTCCTCGGCAACGCCCTGAACGGCGAAGGCAACCCGGGCGCCCAGGCCACCGACATCGGCTCCACCATGGGCTGCAACAACAGCGCATTCTGAAAATCTGATCGGCGCGGAGACGTCGGTTGACCAATGGTCCCGGTGCCGGGCTTCAAGCCCGCGCCGGGACCATTTGTGTGCGCCGGAAGACCTCCAAGTCGGCGAAAATTGCTCGCTTTCGGCGCGCCGCTGGAATATCTCGGTTATTTCGTATCAACCTTCAGGTCAACGGATGCCGATCTTTCCCGGATCGCCTCTACCTCACCTCACCGGAGATGAAATGCACAAGGTACGTACCGCTGCCGTCCTCTTCGCCGCGTTCGGGAGCCTCGCGCTCCTCGGTGCCGGCGCCGCCCACGCCGACCAGGGCGGGGGCAGGAAGGGAGGCGACAGCTTCGACATCCGGCAGAGCAGCACCTGTACGTCGCACGACAGCAACGTCGACATCCTCGGCGAGGTCGGCATCGCCAACGGCCTGGGCGGCAACCTGCTGAACGGCGAGGGCAACGCGGGTGCGCAGCAGAGCCACCTCGGCTCGGACATGGGCTGCAACAACAGCTTCGGCAAGTAAGGCGAACGACAAAGCCCGGTGCCCCGGCCGACGGCCGGGGCACCGGGCTTTGTCCATGGCGCTCAGGGACGCCTCAACGGCGCTCAGAACGCGATGTGCGGCTTCTCGAAGCCCTTGGGCAGCTCCGCCGTGTTGGAGCAGTCCACAACGGGCCCGGCGTCCGTGGATCCGCTGCCCAGCAGGCCGTCCTCCGGATACACCGCGCTCGGCCGGTCGGTCGTCGAGCAGTCCTGCGTCTGCCTGATGATGTGCGTGCCGTCCTTGTCGGTGTGGACCTCCGACTTGCGAATGCAGACGGTGTCACCCTGCGCATTGGTCTTGCAGTCGCTCGAGTGTCCGTCCGCGTACGCGTGTCCGGCGCCGACGCAGATCGCTGCGAGACTCCCGACGAGCCCCGTGACGGTGGCAATCTTCTGCCGAGTGAACATGTGCTGCTTCCTTTGCAAAAGAGGCCCGGCCGCGTGCCGTCACCGGCGTGCGTCCAGGCCCGAGAAGGTCGAAACAGAGCATCCTGCGCCTGGCCGCGGTGCCGACCGCTGCCGACGACAGGATGGCGGCAGCCCGGACGCATGCCCCGAGGGAGCGGTGCGTCCGGGCTGCCTTCGCCACGGGGTGTCACTCAGCGAACCCGCTGAACGGACCCCGGAATTCGTGCGATGTTCCTCAGGCTTCCGAAGGAGGCCGAAGCGTTCGTGACGGCGCCGAGAGGACGAGCCCTCGGTACGCCGTTACTCGCCCTCGCCGCCCTGCTGGCCGTAACCCTCGGGACCCTGCTCGGGGCCCTGCTCGGGACCCTGCTCGGGACCCTGCTCAGGCCCGGACTTCTGGTCCTCCGGCTGACCCTGCGGCTGCGCCTGCGGGCCGTAGTAACCGCTGCTGCCGACGGCAACGGCGTTGGCCGACGAGTTGGCCACGGCGGTGACGCCCTGGCCCGCGTCCTCGCCACCGGCGGCGAAGCTGGCCCCGGCACCGACGAAGGACAGGCCGGCAACCGCCGCCGCTACGACCGCGGCACGCTGAAACTTACGCATGATTTGACCCTTTCTTATCCGGGCAGGACAGCCCGGCTCGACTACGCAATGTGAGCATATACACACATTTCGTAGTCATTCAGGATCTAACTCGCTCATGTCGCGTCGTCCGCGCGTCGCGTCGTCGCCCGCCAGTGCCCCGCATGCCGGTCCTCGCGGGTGCCGGTCGACCCCCACGTCTCGGGGGAACAGGTCACCTCGGGCCCCAGCCGCGCCCTCCCGTTGCCCAGGACGGCAGGCACCGTCAGGGGCTGCACCGTCTGACAGGTGTCCTGGTGGGGCGGGATCTCACCTTCGGGGACCTCGCCCTTGAACCGCTGGGTGCAGGAGAGGTTGCCCAGGACGTCCTGGGTGCAGGCCCCCGGGTCCGCTCCGGCATACGCCTGGGTGACGCCGGCACCGGCCACGACGAGGCCGCCGACGAGCACCGAGAGAGCCGCGATCTTCTTCCTGTCGAACATGGTCAAGCTCACCCTGTGAAAGCGGTGTTGTACTGACCGCAGGTGGTGTCCGTGGTGCCGGCGAGACCGAGCACGCCGATCGGGACATCGTTTTCGGCGACCGTCTGCGGACTGCACTCCTGGTAGGGGCGGTAGAGGTCGGACACCTGCAGCCCGTTGGCGCCGCTGTCGGCGACAGCGGTGCCGGCACCGAGGGCAGACAGGCCGCCGGCCGCCGCCACCGCCGCGAACACGACCTTCTGAAGCTTGCGCATGGAAACCTCGATTCTCTTTCTGTACATCGAGAACGATTGCCTAGCGTGACCACGCAAACACTAGCAGTAGCCGCATGCGACTTACCGCACCCAATGGGGCCATGAGTTGCCGTTCGCCGCATAACGCCGCCGATACCAATACGGTCGTATCAAAGGGAAGTTGAGTCAGAGGAATTCCGGCTGCGTGGTTCGCATGTGTTCATCCGCCGGCACGGAGGCAATCAGGTCCCGCAGTCGCTCGGCATACCGCCGCACGTTCTTGTAGGCGACCTCGGTGTCCGGGTAACGGCAGGCGAACCAGAGCCCCTCGTGCAGCCGGCTGACCCAGGCACACACCTGGTCGCCGTACGACACCCGGATCAGCCCGTACGTCTTCTGCTCGGTCCAGCCGGCCGAGCCGGGGGTGGGGCGGGCGTCCACGTACGAGACGATCGAGTACATGTCGGGCGAGGTCGGACGGAAGTCCGCGCCGAGCAGCCGCAGTACGCGGGCCAGCGGAATGCGCGCCAGCGACCGGTTGGCCCGCAGTTCGGCGCGGACCGTGGCGAGCGCGCCGTCGAAGTCCCGTGCCGCGGGCACCTCGATCGGTGCGCCGCCGACGTACCAGCCCACGGAGTCCGACCATTCGGACTTCAGTCGGGTGTGGAACGGCACGACCGTACGGTAGACCGGCTGCCCGCCGAGTTCGTGGACGATCAGACTGGTCGCGGCCAAGATGCCCACCAGGCTGCCGCCGTAGGGCCGGCAGTGCGCCTCGAACGCGGCGGCGGTGTCGGCGTCGACGAGCGGCTCGCACATCAGCTTCTGGGCGGGCAGCGCGCCACCGGGTCGCAGACCGAGGTCTACGGGGAACTCCGGAAGCCTCCCGTCGCACCGGGCGATGAACTCCCGCCAGCGTCCGACGATCGCGTGGGTGTCGTCGATCCCGTCCGCGTTCGCCCGCTCGTGCCGGCAGAAGTCGACGTAACTCCCCACCGGCGTACCGGTGGTGGGCCGCCCCGTGACGCCCGACGTGTACAGCCCGTGGATCTCGTTCGAGGTGAGCTGGAGGGAGTAGGCGTCGACATTGGTGTGGTCGAAGGCCATGTACACGCTGGTGGAGTCGTCACGGACGACCGCCGCGTAGATGAGGTTCGGCCAGCCGAGCGCGTCCGCCGCGACGTCGAATCGGTCCTGCAGATACCGGGCCAGCACCTCCGCGTCGGCGAAGTCGCCGACCTCCTCGCGGTGCAGCGTCACGTCGTCGGCGTCGAGCGTGAACCGGTGCATGTCGTCGCCGACCAACCGGAAGCCGCTGCGCAGCGTCTCGTGACGCAACGTCCAGCCGCGCAACGCCTCTTCCAGCGCGTCGAGATCGGCCCGGCCCGGCAGGTCGAACGCCGTGCCGAGCCAGGTCGGTACGAACAACCCGTCCTCGCGCACCGCCCGCGCCGTTCTGATGTGCGACTCCTGGATGTACGCCGGCGGCCGCGGATCCGGCGGGAGCGCTGTCGCGGCCGCGACGGTCGCCGGGCTGAACGTCCACTCGACTAGCCGTCCGGGCCGGACCTCGCAGCGCTGAATGTCAGAAATTCGCACGATGGCGTCTCCTTCACAGAAGACACCAGCTTGATCAAGGCGGAGCCGTGCGCGAGCGATGACCGCTGTGTCGTCCGCTTTTCAGCGGGACGTGTGACACCTCGAACGGCGAAGCGATCAACCGGTGTTGCTCAGGACAGCCACTCCTTCCACACCGAGGGGTGACCGTCCACCCACTTCTTGGCGGCCTCCTGAGGGCTCAGCTTCTGGTCGGCGATCATCAGCGAGACCTCGTTCTGGTCCTCGGTCGTCCACTTGAACTTCTTCAGGAAGGCCGCCGCCCTGCCGCCGCTCTTCGCGAAGTCCGCGTTGAGGTACTTCTGCAGCGGGGTGTGCGGGTAGGCGCAGGCGACCTTGGCCGCGTCGGCGTCACAATCCTCCTGGTACGCCGGGAGCTTCACCTCGGTCATCGGCACCTTCTTGAACAGCCACTGGGGCGAGTACCAGTAGGTCAGGAAGGGCTTCTTCTCCTTGGCGAACTGCTTCATCTGGGTGATCTGGGCGGCCTCGGAACCGGCGAAGACGACCTGGTAGTCCAGCTTCAGGTTGTTCACCAGCGCCTTGTCGTTGGTGACGTACGACGGTGAGCCGTCGAGGAGTTGCCCCTTGCCGCCGCTCTCCGCGGTGCGGAACAGCGAGGCGTACTTGTTGAGGTTCTTCCAGTTCGTGATGTCGGGATGCTGCTTGACCAGATAGGTCGGCACGAACCACCCGATGTGCCCGGTGACTCCGAGGTCCCCGGCACGGCCGATGGTCTTCTTGTCCTCGACGTACCGCTTCTCCTGGTCCGGGTGGCCCCAGTCCTCCAGGATCGCGTCGACGCGTCCCTGGCTGAGCGCGTCCCAGGCGGGCACCTCGTCCACCTGCACGGTGTCGACGCGGTAGCCCAGTTCGTGTTCGAGCAGGTACTGGGCGACGGCCACATTGGACTGCGCGCCGACCCAGGACTGCACGGACAGGGTCACGGTCTTCGATCCCCGCGCGTTGGCGAAGGGCGAGGCCTGCTTGGTCATGTCGGCGGCACCGCAGCCGGTCGCGAGGACGAGCACGGAGACGGCGGCCGCCAGGGTCGTACGGCGCATGGTCATGCTCCCTTCCTCGTACGGCGCTCCGTGGGCTGGGTGACGCGGTCGAGCATCAGGCCCAGGCAGACGATGGCGGCACCGGCCACCAGTCCGGTCGCCAGGTCGCCCTGGGCGAGACCGAAGGCGACGTCGTAGCCGAGAGCGCCACCGCCGACCAGGCCGCCGATGATGACGACGGCGAGGACCAGCACCACGCCCTGGTTGACGGCGAGCAGCAACGCGGGCCGGGCGAGCGGCAGTTGGACCTGCCACAGCTGCTGACGGCCGGTGGCGCCGAGCGACCGCGCGGACTCCAGGGCGGCGGGGTCGACCTGCCGCAGCCCCTGGGCGGTGATCCGTACGACGGCGGGCAGCGCGTAGACGACGGCGGCCGCCACGGCCGGGGCACGGCCGACGCCGAACAGGGCGACGACCGGGATCAGGTACACGAACTGCGGCATGGTCTGGAACACGTCCAGGACGGGGCGCAGGGCGCGTTCGACGCGGTCGCTGCGGGCGGCGGCGATTCCGGTCGCGAAACCGAGCACGAGGGTGACGGCGACGGCCGCGAGGACCTGGGACAGCGTGTCCAGCGACGGCTCCCAGACGCCCAGCACGCCGATCGCGGCCATCGCGAGGACGGCGGTGAGCGCGG
Source organism: Streptomyces sp. NPDC048254 (assembly GCF_043201895.1). Lineage (NCBI taxonomy): Bacteria > Bacillati > Actinomycetota > Actinomycetes > Kitasatosporales > Streptomycetaceae > Streptomyces > Streptomyces sp. NPDC048254. Next base: position 336,333 of record NZ_JBICZJ010000002.1, on the reverse strand, counting down.
TGCGCCAGGTGCCGATCAGCCAGGCCAGGGCGGCGACGACGAGCAGCACCGACCACCAGGGCAGCCACTGCAGGCCCGACCGGACGGGGTCCAGGATCCAGGTGGTGAAGTGGGCCGCCCAGTCGGCGGTGCCGCCCACGACCGGGACACCCGAATACAGGTGGGCGGTCATCCAGTCGACGGCACGGTTGACCGGCTCGGCGAAGTTCACGGTCCAGGCGGCGGGCCAGTCGAGGCCGCCGAGGAGGCGGGCGACGACGGCCACGGCCACGGTGGCGGCGAGGGCGTAGAGAAGGCCGAGCGGGGAGGGGCGGGTGTCGCCCCGGTCGCCCGCCGCGGCGGTGATGCGGTCCAGGACGACCGCAAGGAGCACGATCGGAATACCGGCGGCGAGGGCCGCGCCCACGTCGACCGAGGCGAGGGCCTGGTAGACCCGGTCGCCGAGGCCGCCGGCGCCGATGACGGAGGCGATGACCGCCATCGACAGCGCCATCATGATCGTCTGGTTGAGACCGAGGAGGAGTTCCTTGCGGGCGAGCGGGATACGGGCGGTCAGCAGCCGTTGCCTGCGGGTGGCGCCCAGGGACTCCACGGCCTCCAGGACCTCCGGGTCGGCGCCGCGCAGGCCGAGGGCGGTGAGCCTGGCCATGGGCGGGGCGGCGTAGACGACGGTGGCGAGGACGGCCGCGGGGACGCCGATGCCGAAGACCAGGACGACCGGGAGGAGGTAGGCGAAGGCGGGGAGCACCTGCATGGTGTCCAGGACCGGGCGCAGGGCGCGGTTCAGCCGGTCGGAGAGACCGGCACCGAGGCCGAGGACCAGGCCGACGGCGACGGACGCGAGGACGGCGACGACCATCAGGGCGAGGGTCTGCATCGTCGGCACCCACATGCCGAGGGCACCGCAGGCGAGGAAGGCGACGGCCGTCCCGACGGCGAGCCGGAGGCCGGCGACGCGGTGCGCGACGGCGGCGGCGAGCACGGTGACGCCGGGCCAGCCCGCGGCGAGGAGGGCGAGGTAGACGACGCGGACGGTGAGGACGACGGCGTTGCTGATGTAGCCGAGGAAGTAGAGGAAGAGGGGGTGGGTGTCGCGGTTGTCGATGACCCAGTTGCTGGCGGAGGTGAGGGGCTTGGAGAGATCGACGGTGAGGTGGTGCGGCCAGGCGGCGGACGCCCAGTGGGAGCTGGCGAGCGGAACGAGGACAGCCGCGACCACGGCCAGGACGAGCAGCTTGCGCACGGCCTGGCTGGCGGGCAGGGCTATTCGGCGGGGACTCGGGACACTGATCGTCGCCATCAGACACCCTCCGGACTGGTGCGGGGGGCGGGGGGCTTCACTTGCCCGCGCTCACGGGGTACCGCCGCGCCCACCCCGCCTGCGGTGGCGTCGGTGGCGGGACTGTACGACGGACGATCCGCATCCCGACTTGGGGGCGCGGGGAACTGCGCGACCGGCCCACCCCTGCCCGCGGACGAACCACTGCCCGCACCGGCCTTCGCCACGACGCCGAGCAACGTGTCCGCGTCGACCACACCGACGCACCGGTCCCCGTCCACGATCCGCGCCGGGGCGCCGGCCCCCGCCACCACGTCGATCGCCTCGGCGACCGTCGCGGTCGAGCCGACCGCGGGTCCCGCCGAGGCCTCCCCGTCCTTCGCCGGCCTCATCGCGGAGCGCACCGTCAGGACCTGCTCGCGCGGTACGTCCCGCACGAACTCCCGGACGTAGTCGTCGGCCGGGGAACCGACGATCTCCTCCGGCGTACCGAGCTGCACCACCTGTCCGTCCCGCATCAGGGCGATCCGGTCGCCGAGCTTGAGCGCCTCGTTCAGGTCATGCGTGATGAAGACCATCGTGCGGCCCTCCTCCTGGTGCAGGCGGACCACCTCCTCCTGCATGTCCCGCCTGATCAGCGGGTCGAGCGCGCTGAACGGCTCGTCGAAGAGGAGCACCTCGGGGTCGACGGCGAGCGCCCGCGCCAGCCCGACCCGCTGGCGCTGGCCGCCGGACAGCTGGCCGGGGCGGCGCTGCTCCATGCCCGCCAGGCCGACCTTGGCGACGACCTCCGCGGCCCGCCTGCGCCGCTCGGACCTGCCGACGCCCTGGATCTCCAGGCCGTACGCGACGTTGTCCAGGACGGACCGGTGCGGCAGCAGCCCGAAGTGCTGGAAGACCATCGCCGCGCGGTGCCGGCGCAGCTCCCGCAGCCGCCCCTTGTCCATCGCACGGACGTCCTCGCCGTCGATGACGATCGTCCCGGACGTGGGCTCGATGAGCCGTGTCAGGCAACGGACCAGCGTCGACTTCCCGGAGCCGGACAGGCCCATCACCACGAAGACCTCGCCCTTGCGCACGTCGAAGGAGACGTCACGGACGGCGGCCGTACAGCCGGTGCGGGCGCGCAGGTCGGCGGGCGCGAGCCCGGTCAGCTCGGCGTCCCCGGGAACGCGGTCGGCCTTCGGACCGAAGACCTTCCACAGACCGTCGACGGAGAAGACAGGAGTGGTGTCAGAAGTGGCGACAGGGGTCGTACTGCTACTCATCACGCACCGCCCTTCAGCAGGTCCACGGCCCTCTCGCCGACCATCAGCACTCCGATCATCGGGTTCACGGCCGGCATGGTCGGGAAGACGGAGGCGTCGGCGACACGGATGCCGTCCAGGCCGCGGATCCTCAACTCCGGGTCCACCACGGCCTGTCGGTCGTCCGCCGAGCCCATCCGGCAGGTGCCCGCCGGGTGGTACACGGTGTGCGCGACCTTGCGGGCGTACTCGCTGAGCTCGGCGTCGCCGAGGATGTCCGGCCCCGGGCACACCTCGCGCTTCAGCCAGCCGGCCAGCGGCTCGGTCTTCGCGATCTCGCGGGCGATGCGGATGCCGTCGACGAGGGTGCGGCCGTCGTAGTCGTCCTCGTCGGTGAAGTAGCGGAAGTCCAGCGCGGGCTTCACGGACGGGTCGGCGCTGGTGAGGTACAGCCGGCCGCGGCTGCGCGGCTTGGGGATGTTCGGGGTCATCGAGACGCCGAACTCCGGGCGCCGGTAGCCCAGTCGCTCCGGGTTGTCCGTGAACGGGATCTGGTAGAAGTGGAACATCAGGTCCGGGCCCGCGTGTTCGGGGTCGCGGCGCACGAACAGACCCGCGTCGGAGTCCATCGCGGAGTTCTCGGGGATCGGGCCGTTCGTCTCCCAGACGATCACCGACTCCGGGTGGTCGAGGAGGTTCTCGCCGACGCCCGGGAGGTCGAGCGCGACCGGGATGCCGAGCGCTTCGAGGTCCTGGGCCGGTCCGATGCCCGAGTGCAGGAGCAGGCGCGGGGAGTCGACGGCCCCCGCGCTCAGCACGACCTCGTTGCGGGCCCGTATCAGCAGGTCCTCGCCGTGCTTGGTGCGGACGTGGACGCCCTCGGCGCGGGTGCCGTCCAGCTCCAGCCGGTATGCCCAGGTCTCCAGCAGGATCGTCAGGTTGGGGCGCTCGTCCATCACCGGGTGCAGGTAGGCCACCGAGGCGCTGGAGCGCTTGTTGTCCTCGGGGTGGTAGGCGAGGTCGAAGAAGCCGGCGCCCTCGGTGAACGGCTTGCGGTTGAAGCCCTCCACGCGCGGGACGCCCAGCGCCTCCTGCGCCGCGTCGACGAAGTCGCGGGCGATGGCGTTCCGGTCCTTCTCGTCGACCGGGACGATGTTGTTGAGGAGACGGGCGTAGTACGCCTCCATCGGGACCGCGCCCCAGCCCTTGGCGCCGGCCGCCTCCCACTCGTCCCAGTCGGAGGGCAGCGGCTTGAAGGCGATCAGCGTGTTGTGCGACGAGCAGCCGCCGAGGACGCGGGCGCGGCTGTGCCGGATGTGGGAGTTGCCGCGCGGCTGCTCGGTGGTCGGGTAGTCGTAGTCCAGCTCGCCGCCGAGCAGGCCCATCCAGCGGCGCAGGGTGAGGACGTCGTCGCGGCCGACGTCACTGGGACCGCCCTCGATCACGGCGACCGTGACATCGGGGTTCTCGGTGAGACGGGAGGCTATGACGGAACCCGCGGTTCCGCCGCCGATGACGACGTAGTCGTAGGTGTGGGACTGGGACATGGGGGGTGCTCCAAAAGGCTTCCGAAGCCCTGGGTGAGGCTTCTCGCGTACGGCGGTCGGGTGGGCTCAGCCGGCGAACCAGCGGACCGGCCGCGGTGCGAGGTTCTGGTAGACGTGCTTGGTCTCGCGGTACTCGGCGAGCCCGGCGGGCCCCAGCTCGCGGCCGGTGCCGCTCTTTCCGAAGCCGCCCCACTCCGCCTGCGGGAGATAGGGGTGGAAGTCGTTGATCCAGACGGTGCCGTGCCGTAGCCGTCCCGCGACCCGGCGGGCGCGTCCGGCGTCGGCGGTCCAGACGGCGCCGGCCAGGCCGTACTCGGTGTCGTTGGCGAGAGCGACCGCCTCGTCCTCGGTGCGGAAGGTCTCGACGGTGAGGACCGGCCCGAAGACCTCCTCGCGGACGACCTTCATCTCCCGGTGGCACTGGTCGAGCACGGTCGGCTCGTAGAAGTAGCCGCCGGCGGGGCGGTCGGCGGACGGTTCGGGGCGCTTGCCGCCGGAGCGCAGCACCGCGCCCTCCGCCAGCGCCGACGCCACGTACGCCTCGGTCTTGGCGCGCTGCTGCTCGGAGACGAGCGGGCCGCACTCGACGCCGTCGGCCGTACCGCGTCCGAGGCGGATCCGGGCGGCCCGGCGGGCGAGTTCGGCGACGAACCGTTCCCTGAGCGGCTCCTCGACGATCAGCCGGGCGCCGGCCGAGCAGACCTGGCCGCTGTGGATGAAGGCGGCGTTGAGGGCCTGGTCGACGGCGGTGTCGAAGCCCTCGTCGGTGCCGCAGGCGTCGGCGAAGACGACGTTGGGGTTCTTGCCGCCGAGTTCGAGGGCGACCTTCTTGACCGACACGGCGGCCGCCTGGGCGACCTTGACCCCGCTGACCAGTCCGCCGGTGAAGGAGACCAGGTCGACATCGGGGTGCTCGGCGAGGCGGGCGCCCACGCTGTGCCCGGGACCGGTGACGAGGTTGGCGGCTCCGGCGGGCAGCCCGGCCTCCGCCAGCAGCTCTATCAGCGCGACGGTCGTCAGCGGGGTGATCTCGCTCGGCTTGATCACGAAGGTGTTGCCCGCCGCCAGCGCCGGAGCGATCTTCCAGCTGGCCTGGAGCAGGGGGTAGTTCCAGGGGGTGATCAGGGCGCAGACGCCGACGGGCTCGTGGACGACGACGCTATGGATGTCGGGCGAACCCGCGTCCACCACCCGGCCCGAGCCCTCCGCCGCCACCAGGTCGGCGAAGTAGCGGAAGGCGTCGGCGACACAGTCGATGTCGACCCGGCCCTCCTCGACGGTCTTGCCCGCGTCCCGGCTCTCCAGGAGGCCCAGCTTCTCGCGGTCGCGCACGAGCAGGTCGGCCACCCGGCGGAGCAGGGCGGCGCGCTCGGCGACCGGGGTGCGGGGCCAGTCGCCGGTGTCGAAGGCGCGCCGGGCGGCGGCCACCGCCGTCTCCGCGTCCTTCTCGTCACCCTCGGCGACCACGGCGAAGGGCAGGCCGTCCGCGGGGTCGATGATCTCGCGTGTCGCGCCGGAGACGGCTTCCAGCCACTCGCCTCCGGCCTGGATGGTCGCTTGTGCCGTTCGGTCCGCCATGATCGGTATTGCCTTCCGTTCCTGTTCAGTGCCCCTGTGTGACAGAGAAGTCACACTCGGGGACCGTCACCGCCTGCCCTCGGTCCCGGATTGCATGCGCAATCGGTGGCCGAAAGTGTGCTGCATCACTGAACAGTCGGACGAAACGGGTCAAAAAGCTCTCTCAGGGCGTGGCGGTCGACGGTTCGGCGCGCGTGGCGTGCCGGGGCCTGCTCCGGGTCGAGATCTGACCGACGAGTTCCCAGAAACACACCAGGGCCGTCACCGGCGGAATCCCGAAAATGACTAACGACAACAGCGCATGCGACGAATGACTGGCGCACAGCGCCACGGCCAGGACGGAGGCGGCCAGCACCACACACCAGGACCGGCGTGCACTCCGGTGCTGAGCGGTGGCCCGCAGGACGGAGAGCGCCGCCACGAACCACGGGCCGTACACCGTCAGCGGCCAGTACTGCGCCAGGCCCGCGGGCAGCACCCCCGAGGCGATCCCGCGCAGCTGCCCGTAGGAGTAGCAGACGGACCAGGTCAGCATGCACACCGCGCACAGCGAGACCGCCGCGATCAGGAACGTGATGTGCGTGATGCGCCGGCCGCCGTCGAGCAGATGCGGCTCCTGGCGGACCCGCCGACGGCCGCCCCTGCGCTGGGCCGGCACGTCCAGCAGGGTGGGCGCGGCGGTCGCACTCCCGCCGGTCGGCGTGGACAGCATCTGCGCCAGCTCCTCGACCGGATCCCAGTCGTTCGGCGTGACGTCCGGCTCCGGGGCACCCCAGGCGTGGTCGTAGAGACCCGGATGGTCGTAGCGTCCGGGGGTCTCGTACAGACCGGGATGCTCGTACAGACCAGGGTGGTCATAAAGACCGGGATGGTCATAGAGACCCGCATCGCGCTGAATCCCGTCCATGGTTAAAACCTCCGCCCCCTGCTTCAGAACGCCGCGTACAGATCGGCCAACGTCCGCCGATAATCATTTTCCAGCACATTGATTCTCGTCAGGAAATCATCGAGCAGGTCCGAGCATGAGGTGATATCCATACTGCCGGGCCAGCGGAGCACAGTGGTCGGGTGATCTTCGGCGGTGATCCAGTCCAATCGCGTCACAGTCACCTTAACGACCGTCACGCAGAGCTGGATTTGGAGCGTTCGGGGGAATTGGGTCACCCAGAAGAGGACCTATGAAATACAGACAGGCAATTACATTCCGCGGATTCTGGAATTAAATGAACGAAGACGCGGCCTGCGCGGGGCGGGTGTTCAGTCCACGCCGGGGTCCGCGTCACAGTCCGTGTCCGGCGGGCAGAACCAGTCCACCGCCGTCGTCAGATGGCCCAGCTCGTCGTCGCGGCCGTCGGAGTCGGGACCGTAGGAGGCGACGGCGTAGATGTTGCCGTCGGCTGCGACGAACCGCTCGTCGACGACGTGCCAGGTGCCGACGTCCGGCTCACCGCCGATCGTGCCGGCCAGGTACTCCAGCCGGGAGCCGGTGAAGCCGACGTCGTCGAGGCTGGTCAGACCCAGCTCCTGGAAGCCGTCCGGCTTGGGGGTCTGGTCGGAGAGGTAGAGCTCGAAGGAGGCGTCCGGAGAGCTCTCGGCGACCTGGTAGACCTGCAGCCGGTGCGCACGGTCCGGGCTGCGGTAGCTGACGACGGCGATGCCGTACGAGGAGTCGACGGTGGACCGCGACCAGCCCTCGGGGACGGCGATCCGGAAGCCCTCGGCGTCGTGCCGCACCTCGTATCCGGCGGGCGGTACGGAGGCCGACGGGGACGGGGTGCCGCTGCCGGACGGCGCCTGCGACACCGTCCCGGGCGCCGCGGAGGGGGTCGGGCCGACGGAGGAGGCGGCCACGACAGGCTTGCCGCCCTCCCCCTTGCCGACCACCAGGGTCAGCACCAGGCTGACGGCCACACCGACGACAGCGGCGCCGACAACCACGGACCACACAACCCTGCGCCCGGGCCGCCGAGAGAACCCGGCCACCTGGTCCGGCCCGGCGGATACCCAGCCCGACCCAGCGTCCGCCCAGACCGCCCCGACGGGCGGCGGCACCGACTCAGCGGGCGGTGGGACCGACCCGACGGGCGGTGGGACCGACCCGACGGGCGGTGGGACCGACCCGACGGGCGGTGGGACCGACCCGACGGGCGGTGGG
>NZ_JBICZJ010000002.1:0-328429 GCF_043201895.1 Streptomyces sp. NPDC048254 | reverse complement strand
TACGGGCGGTGGGACCGACCCGACGGGCGGTGGGACCGACCCGACGGGCGGTGGGACCGACCCGACGGGCGGTGGGACCGACCCGACGGGCGGTGGGGCCGACCCGACGGGCGGTGGGACCGACTCGGCGGGCGGCCACGCCGGCTCGCCGGACGGGCGGCCGGGAGCAGCACCGGCCGACGACCACGACGGCCCCCGACCCGCCTCCGCCCACCACTCCCCCGGCGGAGCCGCAGCCGTCGCCGGTGCCGGAGCCGAAGGGGAAGGCGGTACCGGAGCCGGAGTCGGCGTCGGGGCCGTCGCTGGTGGTGGGGGTGTCGTGGTGGTGGGCCGGGGCCCGGCCTCCCAGCGTTGTGCGTCCTCGTTCCAGTGCCGTGCTCCCCCGTTGCTCATCGGGTCTCTCACCTGCCCAGCAGGCCGGCCAGTGTGCCCGCCGAGGCCAGGACGTTCAGGAGGGCCTGGGAGTCGGTGAGGAGTTCACGCAGGCGCTCCCGGCGGGTGGGGCCCGCCTGGCCGGTGCGGGTGATCTCGTCCTCGGTCTCCGCGAGCTCCGTGCCCAGCGCCGCCGTCTGCTCGGTGCCCCGCACCCGCGCCAGGTCGGCGCGCAACTCCCGTATCGCCGCGAGGAGTTCCTCGTCGGCCGGGGAGCCGGCGGCGCCGTGGTGGTGGCTTTCGGCGTGCGCGTGGCTGCCGATGGCGAACGTGCTCCCGGAAATGTTCCCCAGGGTGACCTGCGGCTCGTCACTTGCCATTGCTGTCGGGCCCCTTCTGCGTCGTGTAACTGGTGGCGGTGGCGTGGCTGCCGAAGGCGAGCGTGGAGCCCTCGACCCGGTCGATGCTCACGTTGGTGCTGTTGTTGACGGTCTTCTGGACGAACTCGCCGGTCTCGTAACCGGCTTCGGCGAGCGCGGCGCGCACGCCGTTCGCCACCCGGTCCTGGATGCTGCGCAGGTACCGGACGACGTCCATCTCCTGGAAATGGGAGCCGACGTCCACCGCGCCCAGTTCACGCACGGACAGCGCCGGCCCCTCGGGCAGCGCGCCCGCGTGGCCGCCGGTCAGCAGCCGCCAGAGGTACACCGCGCCCCGGCCGAGCTGGCCCACCGAGCGGCCCACCGAACCGGGGACCAGGGCGATCGCGGCGGCGGTCTTGCCGGCCCAGTTGTTGTTCCGGAACCGGTGGGCGGTGCGGTCGGCGCCCTTGAAGTCCGCACGGACCGGGGTCAGTACATGCGGGGCGATCTCCAGCACGAGCATCCGGCCCTGGGTGTGGATGCGCACGAACACCGTGACGACCACCTCCTCCTCCCAGCCGCCGACGCGGATCCGCAGGAAGTGCCGGCGCTTCTCGGCGCCCTCCTCGACGGCCCGCGCCCGGTGCTCCTCGAAGGCCTGCGGGGTGTACGGCGCCTGGTCCCGGGTGAGCAGCCCCTCGGTGGGCAGGAACACGCACTCGTCGATCTCCAGCTGGCGCAGCCGGTCGCGGTTGCCGGGGCCGGCGTACTCGGCGGGGACGCGGAGCTGTTCGAGCAGCGGGCGGACCTTCTCCAGGATCGCCCGGTTGCTGAGCGGCTGCCGCTCCTTCTTCAGCTCGTCCGGCCTGAGTTCGACGGCGAGCACCCACGTGTCGTAGGCGGCGCCCGCCCCGCAGAACGGGTCGGCCTCGTTGTACATGATCAGCGGCGCGTGCTGTTCGATCCGGATGCGCTGCTTGAGCCGCTGGAAGCGGGGGTTCTCCGCCTTCTCGGCGGGGTCGTTCGCCGCGTCCGGGAAGCGCTGCGGGGAGAGCTCGCCGGCCAGCGCCCGGCTGAACTGGGTGCGCTGGGCGTGCGCGCACAGGGCGACACCGGCGAACACGGCGAGTGTGAGCCAGGCGTGCCAGGCCTCGGCCAGGCCGCCGAGGTCGCCGACGCCCGGGGCGAACAGGTCGCCGAAGCTGGTCGAGTCGGAGTAGCTGGAGCCGTAGTAACCGTCGGAGCCGTACGAGTCGTACGACGGGCTGTCGTCCGAGCCGCCGCCGAACGCGACGACGAGGGTCGCGATCAGGGCGGCCGCGTAGAACGACCGGCCCCACCAGCGGAGCAGGAAGGCGGCGATCACGCGGTACAGCGGCGGGCGGGCGGCACGGCCCCTGATCCAGGGCGCGACGGCGAGCGCGATGCCCGGCACCAGGAAGAGCAGGAGCAGCCCGCCGCTGAGCGGCAGCCCCACCACCCACAGGCCGAGGATCGCCCCGGCCCAGAGCAGTTCCTGGCGGCGGGCGCGCAGGGCGTGGGCGAGGACCCGGGCGGCGTCGAAGCCGAGCGAGGGCGCCGCGATCCGCTGTTCGTTGAGGTGGAGTTCCTCGATGACCCGGTCCCGGTATGCGGAATCCAGATAGGTGCCCGCGCACAGCAGCCGGCTGGCCTCACTGGCGTACGGCGGTATGGGCGGCAGCGCGGGCGGTGCCCCGGCGGGCGGCCCCGGCTGTGGTTGTTGCGGCACGTAGGCGGTGCTCACGACGATCCCCCGATGCGTGTGAAGTGCGGTGCTGGACGCGCGTTGCTAGACGTCGAGTTGACAGACCATCAGCATAGGGGGGCGACCGTGACCGGTGAGACGGAATTGACCGAAGTCGCCGCTGGTCAGAAGTCGGCCGCCGGGACTACGGCCCGGTACCGGACCCAGCGATCATCAACTCCCTTACGCGGCACCGGCGCCAGGCGTGTGCCGGGTCGGCGTCATGGCGCGGATGCCAGGCCAGCCCGATGCCGACCGGCGGGAGGTCCAGCGGTACGTCGAAGGTGACCAGGCCGAGCGCGGTGGCCAGGGGCGCGCTCCAGGAGGTGATCAGACCGATCGGGTCGGAGTCGCAGCGATCAGGGAGGCCGGGAAGGTGCCGACGGTGCCCACCACCCGGCGCACCAGGCCCAGTTCGGCCAGCGCGGTGTCCACCGGGCCGTGCAGCCTGCCGCGCCGGGAGACGTTCAGGTGACCGGCCGCGGTCGCATACCGCTCGGGCGTCGGCTCACCGTCCAGGAGCGGGTGTCCGGCCCGTACGACACCGAGCATGCGGTCCTCGTGGAGGTGCTCCACCCACCTCGGGGACGGAGGAGTCGATCACCCCCAGCTCCAGGTCGGCGGTGCCGTGCCGCAGGAACGGCGCGTCGACGTGGCTCTCGGCGTCGCGGCCACCGGCACCATCCTGTCCGCCCACACCGGCCTCGCCTCCGGCATGGGCCCGGCGCTGCGCACGGTCGCGCTGCTGGTCCTCGCGGCGACGGTGCTCGTGGTGGCCGGTTACCGCGCCCGGCCCCCGACACGCACTATCGCGTCTGACCCAAAACGCGTACTATCGCGTTCATCCGGTGCCTGAGCAACTCCCCTGACCATACGGCCCGTTGAGGAGCCTCCCATGCCCGCCCTGCTGAATCCCGTCCTCGACCTGCTGACCCTGCGCGGCACCGTCACCGAGGCCGAACAGATCACCGCCCGCATACGCCGTCTGCGCATCGACGGCGACCAGCTCGCCGGTCTCGACGTCCGCCCCGGCCAGCAGGTCCGGGTTCTGGTCACCGGCCTGACCCTCCGCACGTACTCCGTGTGGCACTACGACCCGTCCGGCGTTGTCGAGTTGTGCGTGCTGGACCATCCCGAGGGCGGCCCGGGGGCCCAGTGGGGGCGCACGGTCTCCACCGGCGAGCAGGTACGGCTGCGCAAGCCCGAGGGCACGTTCACACTGCGCCCCGACGCCGCCCACCACGTCTTCGTCGGCGACGAGACGGCCTCGGTCGCCTTCGGCGCGATGCTCGCGGCACTGCCCGAGGAGGCCACCGTCTCCGGCTGCGTGGAGACGGCGACCGCGGCGGACCGGCTGCCCCTCGCGTACGCGGAGCGCCTCGACTGGGTGCTCCGCGGCGAGACCGCACTGCCGGAGGCGGTACGGCGGCTTGCCCCCGAGCCCGGCGGGATCGCGTATGTCGCCGGGGAGGCGCGGGCCGTCCAGGCGGTGCGGAAGGTGCTCGTCCAGGAGGCGGGGTGGGACCGGCGGGCGGTCCTCACCAAGCCGTTCTGGACGCCGGGGAAGAAGGGGATGGAGTGACGCCGACGCTCAGGAACACTGGGCGCCGGCGGGGCAGAAGGAGTCGACGGCCGTGGTGAGCGGCCCCCGGACCAGCCCTGCGGCGAGGCTCCCGGGGCCGCTGGAGCGGATCGAGTACAGGGTGCCGTCGGCCGCCTGGAAGCGGTGGTCGATGACCTGTCGGGTGCCCTTGTCCTTGTCCTCGTAGCGGTACGACAGTTCGGCCCAGGTGTCGCCGGAGGTACGGTCGCCGGGCTGGTATCCGGGCTGCTTCGCGTATCCGTACCCGGGGTCGTTCTCGGCGAGGTCGAGGGACTCGGCCGGGGTGGCCTCGGAGAGCGCGAAGATCTGCAGCTGGCGCCCGTCGGACGGGGAGTCGTAGTACACCACCGGCGCCTTCTCCCCCTGCTGCTGCCGCCGGGTCCACCCCTGGGGCACGTCGAGGGTGTAGCCGACGGGATCGCGCACGACGCGGTATCCGGAGGCGACGGAGGGGGTGGGGCTGGGGCTGGCCGTGGGCTCGGGAGACGCGGGCGCGGACGACTTGGCACTGACGCTCACGCTCGCGGACGGGGCCGCTCCGGCGCCGGAGCGCTCACCGCCGTCCCGGCCCAGGTACCAGACCCCGAGCCCGGAGAGACCGGCGACAAGAACCAGACCGACCACCGCGGCGAGCGCCCGGCCGGACCGCCGCCGCGGGGCGTACCCGGCCGGCGGAGGCGTCGCCGCGAGCCGCCGCCCCGACGAGGTGGGATCACCGGACCAGGGAGGCGGGGTGTAGCTCCTCCGCACCTCGTCCGGCGACGGGGGAAGGGACGGTACCGGCGAGGCGGGCAGGGTGGGGGACGCAGACGGGGACTGCGCCCAGGAGGCGGGCAGGGTCGGGGATGGAGACTGCGCCGGCGAGGCGGGCAAGGTCGGAGACGAGGGCGGGGGCGGCGCCGGCGAGGCGGGCAGGGTCGGGGACGGAGACGAGAACGCGGTCGGGAGCGGAGGCAGGGGCAGGCCCGGGGGCGGCGTCGGGGGCCACGCCGGGCGTCCCTGGTCCTCAGCCGGTTCGTGCCCGGGGCCGTACGGCTCGTCGCCACCGCCCTGTCGCCGGGGAAGCGCGCCGGGCGCGGAGCGCTCCGTGCGCCGCGGTTTCTCCAGGGACACCGGCCACTCGGACTGCCTCGAACTCTCCGACGTGGGCGGCCACTCGGGCCGCCTGGGGCTGTCCGGCGCGGGCGGCCACTCGGACTGCCTCGGGCTCTCCGGCGGCTCCGGCCGGTCCTGTTGCCATGGACTCTCCGGGAGTCCCGTGTGCCGCGGGGTCGCCGTCGGCCATCTCTGGGTGCTCGGCTCCTCCGGCTCCTCCTGGTCGCCCGGCTCCGCTGCCTGCCGCAGGACCTCCGGCGGCTCGCTCCGGCCGGTCGGGGCGCTCTGCCCCGTGGCTTCCTCGGGCCAACCGCCGTCGCCGGTCCCGCCGTTCCTGTCGCTCATCGCGAACCCCCCGATTCACTCCACCGCTTGCCCCTTCCGACGGTAGCGGCGGAAACGGGAACGGGCCCCGTTCCGGACGAAACCGGAGTGGGGCCCGTGGGCGCGGGAAGCTCAGATGAGGCCGAGGGCGCGGACCGCGTCGCGCTCCTCCGCCAGCTCCTGCACCGAGGCGTCGATGCGGGCGCGGGAGAACTCGCTGATCTCCAGGCCCTGCACGATCTCGTACACGCCGTCCTTGGTGGTGACCGGGAAGGAGGAGATCAGGCCCTCCGGGACGCCGTAGGAACCGTCCGACGGGATGCCCATGGAGGTCCAGTCGCCGTCGGCGGTGCCGTTGACCCAGGTGTGGACGTGGTCGATGGCGGCGTTGGCGGCCGAGGCCGCCGAGGAGGCACCGCGGGCCTCGATGATGGCCGCACCGCGCTTGGCGACGGTCGGGATGAACTCCTCGGCCAGCCACTTCTCGTCGTTCACGGTCTCCGCGGCGTTCTTGCCGGCGACGGTCGCGTGGAAGATGTCGGGGTACTGGGTGGCGGAGTGGTTGCCCCAGATGGTCAGACGCTTGATGTCGGCGACCGTGGAGCCCGTCTTCTTCGCCAGCTGGGTCAGCGCGCGGTTGTGGTCGAGGCGGGTCATCGCGGTGAAGCGCTCGGCCGGTACGTCCGGCGCCGCGGCCTGCGCGATCAGCGCGTTCGTGTTGGCCGGGTTGCCGACGACCAGGACCTTGATGTCGTCCGCGGCGTGGTCGTTGATGGCCTTGCCCTGCGGCTTGAAGATGCCGCCGTTGGCCTCCAGGAGGTCACCGCGCTCCATGCCCTTGGTGCGCGGGCGGGCGCCCACGAGGAGGGCGACGTTGGCGCCGTCGAAGGCGACGTTCGGGTCGTCGCTGATGTCGATGCCGTGGAGGAGCGGGAAGGCGCAGTCGTCCAGCTCCATGGCGGTGCCCTCGGCGGCCTTGAGCGCGGGCGTGATCTCCAGGAGGCGGAGCCGGACCGGCACGTCCGCGCCGAGCAGCTGGCCGGAGGCGATGCGGAAGAGCAGGGCGTAACCGATCTGGCCGGCCGCGCCGGTGACGGTGACGTTCACGGGAGTGCGGGTCATGGCGTTCTCCGTATGACAGCTGGCGGTGGGCGTCCTTGCCCTGGGGTGCGGACGTACAAATGATCGATCTCTTGGCATCAAGAGATCCACCGGTCAGGCTATCGCGCATTCCGGATGCCGGACGTGGAGGGGTGGGTGTGGCTCACCCCACAGACGTGCCCCGCGGACGCGCCCCCACGGACGTGACCCTGCAGACGTGCCCCCCGCAAGCGACGTACGAAAAAGAGGCGGCCGCCCGTCCGGGAGAGGTGAGACGGGGCGGCCGCCACCCGGGGGTGCCGGAATCCGGACTCCCGTGGGGGGTACGGTTCGCGTGCCCAGGAAACGCCACGGCATTCCTGGGCCCGCCGATTTTCTACGAGGTGCACCCCGTCCGCCCCGACGCCAGCGTCGCGCACGCCTTGGCCTGGGCCGCGTCCCGTACCGCCACCATCGGCGTGTACGCGATCGTGTCGCCGGCGGCCGTGATGTCGCCGGTCTTCGTGGTGGTGCCGGCCGTGACCCGGACCGAGTCGCCCTGGGCGGCGCCGGTGATACGGCCCCAGGCGGCGCCGCAGGTGCTGCTGTAGCGGACCTCCAGGGTGGTCGCGCCGACCGTGGCGGTCTTGGCGGTGGTCACCAGATCGCCGCTGCACCCCATGGCCTCCGCGTCCTTGCCGGTGCAGCCGGCGCCCGCGCACTTCACGCCGGCCGGCAGGTCGGTGCCTGCGCTGGTGGACGGGGCGGACGAGGTGGCACCGCTCCGGTTCTTCTTCCCGTCGCCGCCGTCGCTGCCGGTGAGGAAGAAGACGGCGGCGACGACCACGGCCACGCCGACCACCCCCGCGAGGAACATCGTCAGCCGCCGCCGGCCGCCGCCGGGGGCACCCGTCCCCCCGGGCGCGGCCGGCCCGCGGGACCCCGTCCCCTCCCGCCCCTCCCGGCGGTTCGCGTCGGGTGCCGTCGGCTGGGGCGGGATGGTGGGCGAGACGCCCGCCGGCCCGGCGATCCCCGGCGTCGCCACCGCACTGCCCGCCCGGCGCGGCAGTGCCTTGCCGCCGGCCTTGCTCCCGGCCGTGGTCGTGGACGTGGCCGGCGGTGCTCCGAACTCCCCCAGCGCGGCCCGCGCCTGGGAGACCCGGATCGCCTCCATCGTCATGTCGTGACGCATCTCCGAACGGCTCCAGGCCCGTTCGGCCAGCTCCCACATGGTGGTGAGATGGACGGGATTGGCGCCGGTGACCTCGGCGAGCGCGACGACCGCGCCCTTGGGCGCCAGCAGGCGCCCGCCCAGGTACCGCTCCCAGGACGTCTTGCTGTAGCCGGTGCGGTCGGACAGTGCCGCGACGCTCAGCCCGCTGCGGTCCACGAGCCGCCGCAACTGGGTCGCGAACTCCCTGACCTGCGGATCGAGTTCATCCGGCAGAGCCTTCCAACGAGGCATTGCTTCCCCCCTCTTCCCCCGGTCCTCCCCGGTCCTCTTGTCCCCGGTTCAGTGCCGTGTCTTCCCCCGCGTTCCCCTTGCGCGTGGTGCCGCCGCGCCGGTCCCCGTTCTGGCTACCCAGCGGACCGCGGCGCCCCCGGAACCCAGTCCCCCGGCAGGGGGCGCACAGGAGCACTGACCCGCCCACGTGCACCGTCGCACGCCTACCGCGACGCGGTCCAACGGGCCCTCGGGTCGCCCCGATTGGACACGTTAGCCCGCTTGTGAGTCGGCTTCGTGACATATCCGCGAACTTGTCAACACATCGACACACCGGTCATCCAGCCGTGACCTCGCAGGTCACAGGAGACCCGGCTCACCCGAGAAGCACGGCACCGACGACCGCCACCAGGAGCAGTGCGAGCAGCAGCAGGACCGCGGCCGGCAGCAGCCGCCCGTGCCGGCGGGGCGCCGGCTCCTCCTCCGGGCGGTCCCACCAGGGGAGGGTGGGGTCGTCCTCGTACTCCCCGGCGCCGGGCGGCCGTTCCGGCATGTTCGCCGGGCGTGGCCAGGCCTGGACGGCCAGCTCCCAGCGCACGGTGTGCCGTTCGGCGTCGGCGCCGGTGAGGCCCGCGACCCGGCACAGCGCGGCGACGGCCTGCCGCGGCGGCGGCTGTACGGCGTTGAGGTACCGCTGCCAGGAGGACTTGCTGTACGCGGTGCGGGCGCCCAGCGCGACCAGGCTGAGACCGGTGCCGTCCTTGAGGAGCCGCAACTGCTCCACGAAGTGCCGCACCTCCGCCGGAAGCCCCTCCGGCAGCGGCTGCCAGCCGCCCATCACACACCTCCACGGCTTCCCGCGTTGCCAGTTCGTTGCCAGTTCAGAGCGGGTGACGACGGTCGGCGGTCCGACGGTTCCCGCAGGCTGTGGCAGTGCGGGCGGTCCGTAGCGGAACTGTCACCTCTGTGCCACAGCGCACGGACGGCCGTTGAACAGCCGCCGTGCCATGGGAAGGCTGAAACCCGACGGCGGTCCGTCCTGCTCGGGGGAGGGGACGGGCCGCCTATCGGCCGCTTTCAGCCGCCCAGGCCTCCTGGCCCCGCGGGCCCGCCCAGCCCGCCGGGCGTCACCAGTCCCGTCTCGTACGCCACCACCACCGCCTGCGCCCGGCTGCCCAGGTCGAGCTTGGTCATCGTGCGGTTGAGGTGGGTCTTCACGGTGGCCTCGCTGATGTAGAGGCGGTCGGCGATCTCCAGGTTGGACAGCCCGCGCGCGGTGAGCCTGAGGACCTCGACCTCACGGGAGGTGAGCACGTCGAGGTCGGGCGGCGGGCCGGCCTGCGGGTCGGGGCCGTGCTGCCGGGCGAAGGCCTCGACCAGGCGCCGGGTGACGCTGGGCGCGAACAGGGCGTCACCGCCGTCCACCGCGGTGACGGCGGCCAGCAGCCGTTCGGGGCCGGAGTCCTTGAGGAGAAACCCCGAGGCGCCGGCGCGCAGCGCGCCGTACACGTACTCGTCGAGGTCGAAGGTGGTGAGCACGAGGACCCGGGGCGCGGGCCCCGCCGCCTGCGCGAGGATGCGCTCGGTGGCCTCGATGCCGTTCAGACCCGGCATCCGGATGTCCATGAGCACGACGTCGGGGCCGGTCTCGGCGGCCAGCCGCACCGCCTCCGCACCGTCCCCGGCCTCCCCGACCACCTCGAACCCGGGCGCGGCTTCCAGCAGCCCCACCAGACCCGCGCGGATGAGGAACTGGTCGTCGACCACGAGCACTCTGGTCATCCGGTACGGTCGTCCCCCCGCCGTGCGAGTGTGGCCGAGGTCGGCAGGGCCAGTTCGACCGCGTAGCCTCCCTCGGAGCGTGGGCCGACGCTGATCGTCCCGCCGTAGAGCTTGGCCCGCTCGCGCATGCCAATCAAGCCATGTCCGGCGCCCGTTCGCACTCTGTCCGGATTCACCCCCTCCCCGTCGTCGCGGACGGACACGGTCAGCTCGTGCGGGTGGTACCGCAGCAGCACGCGCGCGTGGGCGCGGCCGGCGTGCTTGAGGACGTTGGTGAGCGCCTCCTGGACCACGCGGTAGGCGCACAGCTCGACACCGGGCGGCAGCGGCCGGGGCTCGCCCTCGACCACGAACTCGACCGGCAGCCCGCCGCTGCGCACCCGCTCCACGAGGTCGGCGAGCCGGTCCAGGGTGGGCATGGGAGCCCGCTCGGCGGCCTGCGGATCCTCCTCCCGCAGCACCTGGAGCATGCGCCGCAGCTCCTCCAGGGCCTCCCCGCTGGTGTCCGCGATCGTCCCCAGCGCCCCGCGCGCCTTGCCGGGGTCCGACTCGAAGACGAACCGGGCGAGGCCCGCCTGCACGGAGATCACCGACATGTGATGGGCGACGACGTCGTGCAACTCCCGCGCTATCCGCCCGCGTTCCTCGGCGACGGCCCGCCGCGCCCGCTCGGCCTGCTCGGCCTTGAGATGCCGGGAGAGTACGGCGGACCGCTGCGCGAGATGTCCGAACCAGACGAACACCGAGCAGTACAGCAGGGCCTGGACGACGACGGAGGGCATCGAGGAGCCGTGGGTGACGAGCCCGGCGTACACCCACATGCCGGTCATGCAGACCGCGCAGCCGACGGCGACCCGGACCGGCCGCACCGACGCGACCGTGTACAGCCCCAGCAGAGAGCCGAAGGTGCACACCACGGGCCAGAAGCCGAGGCCGACGTAGACGATCGACGCGCACTGCATGACGGCGAAGACCGCGACCGGCCACCGCCCGCGCAGGGCGACGGGCAGCTGCGCCAGCAAGATCAGCGCATACGCCCGCGCGTCGAGCTGCGGCCACCCCTGGGCGGGCGACTCCTGCCCCAGCAACACGGCCATCACGACCGTCCCGCACGCGATCAGCGTGTCGACGGCGAGTGGGGGCGGGTTCCGCAGTCGCATCGTCGCAGCGTAACGCGGGGGTCCGGGGTGGGGAGTCAACCACCGGAGGTACCGCGGAAGTTGTAGTCGGTTCAATCAGAAGGGGGATTCGCCGGGGGTGCCGGGTCCCTACCTTCGAACAGGGGGAAGGCCCGCACCCACCGGGGGAGGTGCGGGCCACTCTTCTGCTGCCCGGGCTGCCGCTAGCTCCTCATCGTGAAGTGCAGCGTGTCCTTCAGATACGGGATCACCAGCCACGGCTTCGGCTGCGCCATCAGCGCCAGCAGCACGATCGCCAGCCCCAGCACCCCGTACGTCGCGATGTCCGTGAAACGGGACCGCACCGCCAGCATCCCCACGCTCGGCAGTATCCAGCGCATCACCGCCCCCGCGAGCAGCGCCGCCCCGATCAGCAGCGCACCCACCCGGAACTGGTCCAGCGAGGTCAGCAGCAACCCCACCGCGACGGCCGCCAGCACCACCAGCAGCGGCCACTGCCGGGCCGGCGCCGGCAGGTCTCCCGACGCGGCCCTGCCGCCCCCCTCGGGGCGCGCCGTGTCCCGTGTGAACAGCGGGAAGCGCCGGGTCGCCCGGCGCCCCGCGCCCTGTCCGTGACCGCCGTCAGCCGACACTGCGCTCCGCCGCCTCGACCACGTTGACGAGCAGCTGCGCCCGGGTCATCGGCCCGACACCGCCGGGGTTCGGGGAGAGCCACCCGGCGACCTCGGCGACGTCGGGGTGCACATCGCCGACGATCTTGCCGTCGGCGTTGCGGGAGACGCCGATGTCCAGGACGGCCGCGCCCGGCTTGACGTCCTCGGCGCGGATCAGGTGCGGGGAGCCGGCCGCGGCGACGATGATGTCGGCGCGCTTGAGATGGGCGGACAGGTCACGCGTGCCGGTGTGGCACTGGGTCACGGTCGCGTTCTCGCTGCGCCGGGTGAGCAGCAGCGGCATCGGGCGCCCGATGGTCACGCCCCGGCCGACGACCACGACCTCGGCGCCCTTGATCTCGACGCCGTAGCGGCGCAGCAGGGTCAGCACGCCGTTGGGGGTGCAGGGCAGCGGCGCGGGCTCGCCGAGCACCAGCCGGCCGAGGTTCATCGGGTGCAGGCCGTCCGCGTCCTTGTGCGGGTCCATCAGCTCGAGGATGCGGTTCTCGTCGATGCCCTTGGGCAGCGGGAGCTGGACGATGTAGCCGGTGCAGGCGGGGTCGTCGTTGAGCTCGCGGACGACGGCCTCGATCTCCTCCTGGGTCGCGGTGGCGGGCAGCTCGCGCTGGATGGAGGCGATGCCGACCTGCGCACAGTCACGGTGCTTGCCGGCGACGTACTTCTGGCTGCCGGGGTCGTCCCCGACCAGGATCGTGCCGAGGCCGGGCGTGACGCCCTTCTCCTTCAGCACCGCCACGCGGGCGGTCAGATCGGACTTGATCGCGGCTGCGGTGGCCTTGCCATCGAGAATCTGGGCGGTCATGGCTCCATCCTCGCGGATGCCGGTGTCCCGGTTCCAATCGGGTGTGCGGTCATGATCAATGATGTTGCACTTGCACAACACCTCGCGAATCGGACTGGACAACAACTCGCCCTTACTAAACGATGAGCGGCGCAGTATCGCGGTCCGGTTGGGGGGCAAACCGCTCAGATCATGACGTACCTCCGTCCCAATCCGCGTCGTCCCCGCAGGTCCAACGGAGGAATCGGCCATGAGTTTCGGCTCGCCCAACAACCCCTACGGTCAGCAGCCGCAGAACCCGCAGCAGGGTCAGCCCGGCTACGGCTACCCCCAGCAGCCCGGCTACCAGCAGGCCCCGCAGGGCGTGCCGCCGCAGCAGGGCTACGGCTACCCCCAGCAGCCCGGTTACCCGCAGCAGGGCGGCTACGGCTACCCGCAGCAGGGTTACGGCGCGACCCCGCCGTACGCGAACTGGGGTCAGCGCTTCCTCGGCACGCTCGTCGACGGCCTGGTCTTCCTGGTGCCGTACATCCTGGTGATCGTCGGCAAGGACACCCCGGCGCTGGCGGCCATCGGCGGGCTCGCGCTCCTCGGCCTGGCGATCTGGCAGCTGATCATGGAGGGCCGCACCGGCCAGACGGTCGGCAAGAAGGCGCTGGGCATCCGCCTGGTGAAGGAGGCCACCGGCCAGCCGATCGGCGTCGGCATGGCCTTCGTGCGCCGTATCGCCCACATCCTGGACAGCCTCGCGTGCTACCTGGGCTGGCTGTGGCCGGCGTGGGACTCCAAGCGCCAGACGTTCGCCGACAAGGTGTGCGGCACGATCGTGATCCGCAGCAACTGAGCGCCGACTGAGCAACCGGCCGACTCCCGCACACTCCAAGGGCCGTGTCCCCCGCACTGGGGGACACGGCCCTGGTGTTGTTCGGTCCCACAACCCTCAGTGGAAGAAGTGCCGCGTCCCCGTGAAGTACATCGTCACGCCCGCCTTCTTCGCGGCCTCGACGACGAGTTCGTCACGCATCGAACCACCCGGCTGCGCCACGGCCTTCACGCCGGCCGCGGTGAGGATCTCCAGGCCGTCGGGGAAGGGGAAGAACGCGTCGGAGGCGGCGTAGGAGCCACGCGCCCGCTCCTCCCCCGCCCGCTCGACGGCGAGCTTCGCGGAGTCGACGCGGTTGACCTGGCCCATGCCGACACCGACCGAGGCGCCGTCCTTGGCGAGCAGGATGGCGTTGGACTTCACGGCCCGGCAGGCCTTCCAGGCGAACGCGAGCTCGGCCAGTTCCTCGGGGCTGAGCGCCTCGCCGGTGGCCAGGGTCCAGTTGGCCGGGTCGTCGCCGTCGGCCTGGAGCCGGTCGGTGACCTGGAGCAGCACACCGCCGTCGACGGGCTTGACCTCGACCGGGTTGGCGGGGGCGCCCGGCGCCTTCAGCACCCGGATGTTCTTCTTCTTGGCGAGGGCCTCCAGAGCCCCCTCCTCGTAGTCGGGCGCCACGATGACCTCGGTGAAGATCTCCGCGACCTGCTCGGCCAGCTCCTTGCTGACCGGCCGGTTCACGGCGATGACCCCGCCGAACGCGGACAGCGGGTCGCAGGCGTGCGCCTTGCGGTGCGCCTCGGCGACGTCCGCACCGATCGCGATGCCGCAGGGGTTGGCGTGCTTGATGATCGCGACGCAGGGCTCGTCGTGGTCGTACGCGGCACGGCGCGCGGCGTCCGTGTCCGTGTAGTTGTTGTACGACATCTCCTTGCCGTGCAGCTGCTCGGCCTTCGCGAGGCCACCGCCGCTGGCGTCGACGTAGAGGGCGGCGGGCTGGTGCGGGTTCTCGCCGTAGCGCAGGGTGTTCTCGCGCTCCCAGGTGGCGCCCAGGAAGTCCGGGAACTGCGACTCGTCGACCGGGGCGTACTCGGAGGCGAACCAGGAGGCGACCGCCACGTCGTACGACGCGGTGTGCTGGAAGGCCTCGGCGGCGAGCCGCTTGCGGGTGGCGAGGTCGAAGCCGCCGTTCTGCACGGCCGCGAGGACGTCGGCATACCGCTCCGGGCTGGTGACCACGGCGACCGAGGGGTGGTTCTTGGCGGCGGCGCGGACCATCGAGGGGCCGCCGATGTCGATCTGCTCGACGCACTCGTCGGGCGAGGCACCCGAGGCGACGGTCTCGCGGAACGGGTAGAGATTGACGACGACGAGGTCGAACGGCTCGACGCCGAGCTCGCCGAGCTGCTGCCGGTGGCTCTCCAGGCGCAGGTCGGCGAGGATGCCGGCGTGGACCTTGGGGTGCAGGGTCTTGACCCGGCCGTCCAGGCACTCCGGGAAGCCGGTGAGCTCCTCGACCTTGGTCACGGGAACGCCGGCGGCGGCGATGCGGGAGGCAGTGGAGCCGGTGGAGACGAGTGCGACACCTGCCTCGTGCAGTCCGCGGGCGAGCTCTTCGAGCCCGGTCTTGTCATAGACGCTGACGAGCGCGCGCCGGATGGGCCGCTTGTTGCTCTCGGCGGTGGCGGTCACTGGATAACTACCTTTCGTCCCTCAATGCGGTGGCCGTTGCGAGCGATCCGCCCCACGACCTCGACGAGCAGGCTTCGCTCGACTTCCTTGATGCGCTCGTGCAGAGCGCTCTCGTCGTCCTCGTCCCGGACCTCCACCACGCCCTGAGCGATGATCGGCCCGGTGTCGACACCGTCGTCGACGAAGTGGACGGTGCAGCCGGTGACCTTGGCGCCGTACGCGAGCGCGTCCCGCACGCCGTGGGCCCCGGGGAAACTGGGCAGCAGGGCGGGGTGCGTGTTCACGGTCCGCCCGCCGAACCGCGCCAGGAACTCCTTCCCGACGATCTTCATGAACCCGGCGGAGACGACGAGGTCGGGTTCGTGGGCGGCCACGGCCTCGGCCAGCGCCCGGTCCCACTCCTCCCGGCTCCCGAAGTCCTTCACCCTGGTCACGAAGGTCGCGATCCCGGCGCGCTCGGCACGCGCGAGGCCCTCGATGCCGTCCCGGTCGGCACCGACGGCGACGACCTCGGCGCCGTAGGCCTCGACACCGGTCTCGGCGATCGCGTCGAGGAGCGCCTGGAGGTTGGTGCCGGATCCGGAGACCAGCACGACGAGGCGCTTGGCCACGGGCTTGGCGGCCACGGTGGGGCCCTTTCTCGGGGGAGCGTCGGTACGGCGGCCGGACTCGCACACGCTTTGTACATTCGTACGAGTGCTTCGCGCCCCGGGATACGGGGAAGTCTACGAAGCGGCCGACCGTCAGCAACGATACCGGCACACCGGACGGCCCCCACGGGACGGGGGCGTGGCCGGAAGGTAGCGTCTGGGAGGTACCGGGACGGGAACGCGTCCGGGATACGACGCGTTCACGAAGTAACCAGCCGTTTCGTCCGCTGTATCGATCAGCCGTAGCCATCAGCTGTATCCATGCAGCCGTATCCGTAAGCCAGCCTGTCGTATCCATCTGCTCTGTTCATCTTGATCTAGGGGAAGACGCTCACTTGATGCCGGACCGCAGCCTGGGACTTCGTATGCTCCCCCCGCAGTCGGTGCAGGGAGGGCCGCGTTTCGTCGTGCTGTTGCGGGAGCGGCCGACCTCGCCGCCGGAGGCACCCTCGGACCGGCCGAAGGGTGACCAGCAGGACGACAACCCCTTCGCCCCACCGCCGGAGGGCACGCCGGACAAGCCGTGGCAGCCGCGCCGCCCGGCCGGGGACGGCGACCAGGAGTCGCCCTGGGGCAGCCAGTGGAGCGACCGTCAGCCCGGCCGGCAGTCCGGCGGCTTCGGGCAGCGTCCCGACGAGAGCGGTCCGGGAGGCGGCGGTCAGGGCGGCCCCGGCGGCCCGGGCATGCGTTTCGACCCGACGGACCCGGCCCAGCGCCGGGCGCGGTACGCCCTGCTGAGCGGCATGTGGGGCTTCCTCTTCGCCCTCTTCGGCTGGCCGTACCTGGCACTGCTGCTGGGCGCGCTGGGCATCTACTGGGGTGTCAGCGCGCTCCGCGCCAAGCCGCGCAGCCCCGAGGAGGCCGCGGCCCACGCCAACGCCCACGCCACTGCCCACGCCAACGTCAACGCCGGCCGACCGCAGACGACGGCGGCGATCAGCGGCCTGGTCACGGCGTCCCTGGCCCTGGCCCTGGTGGCGGCGACCTTCACGGCCCAGATGGTCTACCGCGACTACTACACCTGCGTCGGCGACGCCCTCACCAACGAGGCCAAGCAGTCCTGCGACCACCTGCTCCCCCAGGAACTCCGCACCATCCTGGGCACCACGAACAGCTGAGGGAACGGGCGGGGGGCGGCCGGGAGTGGCCGGGGGCCGCCGACGGGACGACCGAGGGCGGCCGAGGGCGCCGGGGGCGGTCGGGAGCGGCCAGGGGCCGCTGATGGGGCGATCGATGGCGACCGAGGGCGGCCGAGGATCGCTGACCGGACGACGGGTAGCAGTCGGGGGCGGCCGGGAGGTTGCTGAGACGGCAGAGAGCACCTGATGGCGGTCCGGACCTGCTGACCGACGGTCGGGAGCCGGTCCCGGCTCGCTGACGGGCGGTCAGGGTCCGTCGGAGCTGTCCGGCGCTCAGGTTCTGTCCGGCGGCCTGGGTCCGTCCGGGCTGTCCGGCGGTCGGGTTCCGTTGAGGCTGTCCGATGGTCGGGGCCCGTTGAGGCTGTCCGGCGGCCTGGGTCCGTCCGGGCTGTCCGGCGATCGGGTTCCGTTGAGGCTGTCCGATGGTCGGGGCCCGTTGAGGCTGTCCGGCGGCCTGGGTCCGTCCGGGCTGTCCGGCGGTCGGGTTCGGTCGAGGCTGTCCGATGGTCGGGGCCCGTTGTGGCTGTCCGATGGATCGGATGCCTCTCGTAGTGCCGCCCAGCGGGTCCTGCGTGCCGTCTCGTCCTGCCAGGTGTCGGGCGGTGGTGGGGTGGCCGGCACCATCTCGTACGGCTCGGCGGGCAGCGCCTCGTACGGCTCGAAGGTGTCGCCGTCGCCCTGGTCGGGCAGGAGGACGGACGCCGGGGCCGGGGTCTCGCCCTTCTTCTCCGTCGGCGGCTCCTCCCCCGGCTCCTGCTTGCCGAAGCCCAGCCATGCCGCGAGCGAGGCCGGGCCCAGCCCCCGCCAGGCCCGCAGCGCCAGGGCCGCCGGGACGCCCGCCCCGAGGAGCCAGGCGCAGGTCGCCGCGCCCGTCTGCCACCAGACCGGGCCGAAACGGGTGAGCGCGGCAACGCCCAGGGGGCCGCCCGCCAACTCGGCCAGGGCCGCGAGCAGCAGCGCGCACAGCAGTGCCGCCAGTGTCATCACCCCGGCCGTTCGCCCGGCCGGCCAGCGCCGTCTGGCCGCCCTGCCCACCACGAACCACGCCATCGTCACCCCGGCCGCCACCGGCACCGCCCCGGCCAGCCAGTTCACCGGCGTGCCCGGGCCGTGGGCCGGCACGGCCGCGAGCAGCGGAAAGGGCGGCAGCAGTGGGGCCGGGTCAGCGGCCAGCGGGTTCACGACATGACCGGCGCCGAGCGCGAAGCCGGGGCCGACGGCGTACGACGCCGACCACACCGCCGCGTTCGGGATCAGCGAGACGCAGAGCAGCAGGACCGCGAACCGGCCCGTCCACCCCTCCGTCAGCTGCAGGAACGACGCCCGGGCCGCGTCACCGTGCGCCACCAGCTCCACCGCGAGCAGCAGCGTCCCGCCCCCGAAGAACACGGTCACCCCGGCCAGGGAGGCTCGGACGGCCGTACCCCACCGCACCCGGGTGTCCCGGCCGAGGAGCCGTCGCCGTACCCGCCCCGGGAGCACCACCGCCAGACTCAGCAGCGGCTCGCGCGGACGGCCGTACGCCGTCCACACCCCGGCGCCCGCCGCGCCCGCCGCGAGCAGCGGCAGACACACCGCCACCCACCCCCACTCGGGGCGAAGTTCACCGCCGGACGCGTACAACGCGGCGCAGCCGCCGACGCCGAGGTAGCCGGTCACGACCCCGGTCCAGGCCGTACGGGCCCGGACCGGCGGCGCTGCGTCGGCGCCGTCGCCGTCGTGTTCCGGGGCGTCCACCGCCTCCCGCGCCCCCCGGTACACCAGCAGCACCGGCAGCACGAGCAGCAGCAACGGCGTCACCCCGACCGGGGCCGGCACACCGGACAGGGTGTCGGTGCGGACCAGTTCGACCCCGTGGGCGAGGAACCACAGCGCCGCCGCGAGATGCAGCGCGCCGCCCGGTCCGCTGTCGGGATACGGCGAACTGACCCACAGCGCCATCACCAGCACGGCGAAACAGGCGAGTCCGAGCCCGGCCGCGATCGCGCCGCCCAGGAGGCTCGCGGCCAGCCCGGGGGAACGGTCGCGCAACCGGGTGAGCAGGAGCGGCAGAAGCGGCGGGCGCGACGGGCGCGACGGAGGTGCCGACGGCGGTCGGTGGGCGGGCATCCGAATCACGACGGCCATGCTCCCAACGACACGCGCTTTCCCGTCGTAACAGGCGAACCACCGAAGTGTCGCCCAATATATGTTTATGTGTTTTTTCGAAGGAAGGTGCGCCCGGTGACGCAGAGCCCTGTCCCCTCCGGCGAGGCCGTACCGTCCGCTGCCCTGACGCCCACTCAGGCCTTTGACGCGCTGTACGCGTTCTGCGCCCCGGCCCTGGTACGGCAGACCTACCTGCTCACCGGGCGCCGGGAGCTGGCGCGGGAGGCCGTCGAGCGGGCCTTCCAACTCGCCTGGCAGAACTGGCCGCAGGTGGCCCGCGACCGGGATCCGGCCGGCTGGGTGCGGGCGGTGGCGCACGAGTGCGCGCTCTCCCCCTGGCACCGGTTCCGGCTGCGTTACCGCCAGCCCGAAGCTCCGCCGGCCGACGCGGCCGACCGCGCCGTGCTGGAGGCACTCCTCCAACTCCCGCCGTCGTACCGCCGCACGCTCCTGCTGTACGACGGTGTCGGCCTCGACCTGCCGGAGACGGCGGCGGAGACGGAGGCGAGCACGCCGGCGGCGGCGCGGCGGCTGACCCACGCGCGGCGGGCGGTCGCCGCGCGGGTTCCCGAGCTGGCGGACCCCGCCGCGTTGCACCGGCGGCTGACCGAACTGGCCTCGACGGAGCGTCTGCGGGCGGCCCGTCCGACCGTGGTGCGGACCGGCTCCGAACGCCGGACACGTTTCTGGACCCGGTCCGCGCTGGCCTTCACGGCGACGATCATCGCGGCGACGACGCTCACACTGCGGACGGCGCCGACGCACTACGAGGCGCCGATCGGTCCGGCGCAGGCGATCAGCGGGGTACCGGCGGAGGTGGGGCTGGGACCGTTGTCGGCGGGGGAGCGGGCCTTGCAGGCGAAGCTGCGGAGGATCGCCGAGAAGGGGCCGGAGAGGTTGGTGCCGGTGGCGAGGTAGTGCGTTCGGGCGCGGGGGGGGGCTGGTCGCGCAGTTCCCCGCGCCCCTGAAGGGGCGCCTTGGTCGCGTCAGCTGCAGCGGCACCCCGCGAGCGCCGGTGAGCGAAAACGCCGGTAGGCCCGCCCCCACCCCGGGGAACGGGCCTACCGGCGTTCAGTCAACCGGCGTCGAGAACGACGCTCAGCCGGCGAGCAGCTCGCGCGCCAGCTTCGCCGTCTCGGTCGGGGTCTTGCCGACCTTGACGCCCGCGGCCTCCAGGGCCTCCTTCTTCGCCTGGGCGGTGCCCGACGAACCGGAGACGATGGCGCCGGCGTGACCCATGGTCTTGCCCTCCGGCGCGGTGAAGCCCGCGACGTAACCGACGACCGGCTTGGTCACGTTCTCCTTGATGAACGCGGCCGCACGCTCCTCGGCGTCGCCACCGATCTCACCGATCATCACGATCAGGTCGGTGTCGGGGTCGTCCTGGAACGCGGCGAGCGCGTCGATGTGCGTGGTGCCGATGATCGGGTCGCCACCGATGCCGACGGCGGTCGAGAAGCCGATGTCACGGAGCTCGTACATCATCTGGTACGTCAGCGTGCCGGACTTCGAGACCAGGCCGATACGGCCCGGCTTGGTGATGTCGCCCGGGATGATGCCGACGTTCGACTGGCCCGGGGTGATGATGCCGGGGCAGTTCGGGCCGATGATCCGAGTCTTGTTGCCCTTCTTGCCGGCGTACGCCCAGAAGGCCGCCGAGTCGTGCACGGCGATGCCCTCGGTGATCACGACGGCCAGCGGGATCTCGGCGTCGATGGCCTCGTCGACCGCGGCCTTGGTGAACTTCTCCGGCACGAAGATGACGGAGACGTTGGCGCCGGTGGCCTCGATGGCCTCTTTGACGGTACCGAAGACCGGTACCTCGGTGCCGTCGAATTCGACCTTCTGACCGGCCTTGCGCGGGTTGACGCCGCCCACGACGTTGGTGCCGTCGCCCAGCATGAGCTTGGTGTGCTTCATGCCAGTGGCGCCGGTCATGCCCTGGACGATGACCTTGCTGTCCTTGTTGAGCCAGATAGCCATGGTGTGTTCTGTCCTCGTCCTGAGTGCTTACTTGGCGGCGTGGGCCAGCTCGGCGGCCTTGTCGGCCGCGCCGTCCATGGTGTCGACGCGCTGCACCAGCGGGTGGTTGGCGTCGGTGAGGATCTTGCGACCCAGTTCGGCGTTGTTGCCGTCGAGGCGGACGACCAGCGGCTTGGAGACGTTCTCGCCGCGGTCCTCCAGGAGCTTCAGGGCCTGCACGATGCCGTTGGCGACCTCGTCGCAGGCGGTGATGCCACCGAAGACGTTGACGAACACGGACCGGACGTCCGGGTCGCCGAGGATGATCTCCAGGCCGTTCGCCATCACCTGGGCGGAGGCGCCGCCACCGATGTCGAGGAAGTTGGCGGGCTTGACGCCGCCGTGCTTCTCACCGGCGTACGCGACGACGTCCAGGGTGCTCATGACGAGACCCGCGCCGTTGCCGATGATGCCGACCTCGCCGTCGAGCTTGACGTAGTTGAGGTTCTTCTCCTTGGCGGCGGCCTCGAGGGGGTTGGCCGCGGCCTTGTCGTGCAGCTCGTCCCAGTCGTGACGGAACTCGGCGTTGTCGTCGAGCGACACCTTGCCGTCCAGGGCGAGGACCTCGCCGGAGACGACCTTCGCGAGCGGGTTGACCTCGACGAGGAGGGCGTCCGACTTGATGAAGGTGTCCCACAGCTTGACCAGGATGTCGGCGACCTGGTCGGCGACATCGGCCGGGAACTTCGCCGCGGCGACGATCTCCTTGGCCTTGGCCAGGTCCACACCGTCGATCGCGTTGATCGGGGTCTGGGCCACGGCCTCCGGACGGGTGGCCGCCACCTCCTCGATCTCCATGCCGCCCTCGACGGAGGCGATGGAGAGGAAGGTGCGGTTCGCACGGTCGAGGAGGAAGGAGACGTAGTACTCCTCGACGATCTCCGGGGCGGTCTCGGCGATCATCACCTTGTGGACCGTGTGGCCCTTGATGTCCATGCCGAGGATGTCCGTCGCACGGGCGACGGCCTCGTCCGCGGAGGCGGCCAGCTTGACGCCACCGGCCTTGCCACGACCACCGACCTTCACCTGCGCCTTGACGACGGACTTGCCGCCCAGACGCTCGGTGATCTCGCGCGCCGCCTCAGGCGTGTCGATGACTTCACCGGCCAGCACCGGTACATCGTGCTTGGCGAAGAGGTCCCTCGCCTGGTACTCGAACAGGTCCACGCGCTTCCGTCCCTATCAGTGATCTCGCGGTTCGTTGGATGCGTGGGCGTGCCGCGAAGGGCAACGTGACGTCCGCAATGTGTCACAAGGGGGGCGCACACGGTGTCCGAGCG
The DNA here is from genome assembly GCF_043201895.1 of Streptomyces sp. NPDC048254. Taxonomy (NCBI): domain Bacteria; kingdom Bacillati; phylum Actinomycetota; class Actinomycetes; order Kitasatosporales; family Streptomycetaceae; genus Streptomyces; species Streptomyces sp. NPDC048254. Next base: position 306,257 of record NZ_JBICZJ010000002.1, on the reverse strand, counting down.
CGCGGCATGTCCGTCTCGCAGATTATCGCCGCTCGCGGGGGGTCTCTAAATCAGGGGTCACACCTGAGCGGTGATACCTGTCACATGATGCCGGGTATCCGGGGTTCTGGTGGCACGGCGTGCCGTCCTGCGAACGATGTGCGAGGCCTCACCGGGCTGGGGTTGGCCCGGTGAGGCCTCCGCCCCGGGGGGCCGCGAGCCTCCGGGGCGGGCCGCCGTTCCCCCGCCCCACTGGGGATCGGCCGGCCCGGACCGCGGGGTCCCGGCGGGGGCGAACCGACGGTGTTCGGCCGCCCGCACCGAGCTGACTCCGCGGAGTCAGACGGAGTGGGTCCTGGTCTGTGGACCGAGGACGTACTCCGGGATCATGGGGGCGGTGCCGACGCCGATCATGGTCGCCGCCCGCCGCTGCAGGGCCTGGGCGTGCGCCCTGGCGATGGCCTGAGCCTTGGCCGTGGCCTGCGCGGCCCGTGCCGCCCGGGCACCCTGGATGGCCTGCGCGGCGCGGATCCCGGCCGCCCGGCCGGTCCCCTCCGCACCGAACCGCCGGCGTGCGGCGGCGTCGTCGGCGGTGGCTATGGCGAGGTGGCCGCTGATGTTCTTGTTCATGCGTGTGTCAGTCCTTCGGGGCTCCGGTGCGTGCGTCACGCATCCGCGGAGCCGGGAGTGCCTCCGGTGAGCCGGAAGCGCGGCTGGTTGGGGACATCGCCGTCCGGAACGCTCGCAGGGGAGTCCACGGGGGATCCGAAGGAGATCCCAGGGGTTCCGGACGGACGGGCAGACCTGTTCCGCCCCCGCGCGACAGGTCTGTGGCGGGGAGTGAGGAAAGCGGTCGGCGGTCCTAGCCGGGGAAGACGGGGATGTCCCGGTACCTGTCCCGGGTCCCGGCCGCGTCGACACGCGCGGCGGCACCGGGCACGAGCCGCAGCGGCGCCCGGTCGTCGAAGGTCACGGCGTAGGCGTCGCCGTGCCGGGAGGAACCGCCGTCGACCACCGACTTGCCCAGCGCCCCGTCCGGGTCTCCGGTGGGCGCGGGGTGGCTCGGGGCGTCGAAGGCGTGGGCGGCACGGCGGCCGCCGGTGTGCGTGTGCGCCGCCGTCCGGGAGACGGGAGCGAAGGTGACCGTGGTGCCCTGCGGCCCGTACGACCCGACGGCCGCCGCCGGCTTCTTCGTGCGGGACGTCTGCTGCCGGCCGCCGTCCGTCACCGCGGGCCGTGGCTCGGTGGTGCCGGGCGCCGAGGTGACCGGCACCGGGAGCGACTCACCGGGCGGTTCCGACACCGGCAGGGTGGTGGACGTACCCGGCAGCGCCGGAAGCGTGGGGAGCGTGGGCAACCGCACGGGTAGCGTGGCCAGCTCCGCCGGCAACTCCGACACCTGCTGCGCCACGTCACCGAGCCCCTGAGTCACGACCACGCTGACGGTCACGGTCACCGAGCGAACCGTTTCGCCCACCACCGGCACGACCGGGACCACGGACGCGGCGGGCAGCGTGGGGGCGATGGGCAGCGTGGGGGCGATGGGCAGCGTGGGGGCGGGGGGTGCTGTGCGGGCCACGGGTGCGGTGGGTGTCGTGGGGCCCGAGGAGAGCGTGGAGAGCGTGGAGCGAATGGGGGCCGTGAAGCGCGTGAGGGCCGTGTGGGTGACGGGCGGCTTGTGGGGCGCGGCCTCACGGGCCGTCGCGCGGGCCGTTGCCTCGCGGGCCGTCGCCTCGTGAGGCGCTGTCGGGCGGGGCGATGTCGCGTGGGCCGGTGCCGGGCGGGCCGATGCCGGTCGGGGTGACGTCACGCGGGGCGTCGCCTTCTCCTCCTCCCGCACCGTCTCGCTGTGCGGGAGGACCTTCTCCAAGCCCAGCCGGCCCACCACGGCCGTCAACGACGGCGTCGACGGCACCGATGGCGTCTCCTCGGCCGCTTGTGCCCGCCCTCCGCAGAGGAGGCCGAGCGCGAGCAGTCCGCCGGCCAGCAGCGCCAGTTGCAACGCACGTCGCCCCGCCGCCGTGCGCGACACACGCGCGGCGGAACCGGGCACAACGGCTGGCAAGGTCAAGACGGGGAGGATCCTCCCGTGCGGCGGGACGAGGACGCGGAACTGGGACGCGGCGCGAGGGTCCGGAGGAACGCGGACCGCCACGCGGGCGTCGATCCTCGCACGCCCGGCCCTCCGTTGCACAAGCCCCCTCTTACCGACGGGTAATCATGACCGGTTCACAAGACCTCTTTGACTTGATGCGGTCTCCTTCACAAGGTGTCCGGTACGGGAAGGGGCCGCTTCTCGATCGCCGCCGCCATCACCTCCGGGAAGAGATCGGGTGTGCAGGCGAACGCCGGTGCCCCCAGCGCGGCGAGCGCGGCCGCGTGCTCCCGGTCATAGGCCGGCGCCCCCTCGTCCGACAGCGCGAGCAGCGCCACGAACCGCACCCCCGACGCCTTCATCGCCGCGACCCGCTTCAGCATCTCGTTCCGTATCCCGCCCTCGTAGAGGTCGCTGATGAGCACGACGACGGTCTCGGTCGGCCGGGTGATCTCGGACTGGCAGTAGGCGAGCGCCCGGTTGATGTCCGTACCGCCGCCGAGCTGGGTGCCGAACAGGACATCCACCGGGTCGTCGAGCTGGTCGGTGAGGTCGACCACCGCCGTGTCGAAGACGACGAGCCGGGTGTCGATGGACCGCATGGACGCCAGCACCGCCCCGAACACCGAGGCGTACACCACCGAAGCGGCCATCGACCCGGACTGGTCGATGCAGAGCACCACTTCCTTCTTCACCGACCGTGACGCCCGCCCGTACCCGATGAGCCGCTCCGGCACGATCGTCCGGTACTCGGGCAGGTAGTGCTTGAGGTTGGCCGCGATCGTGCGGTTCCAGTCGATGTCGTGGTGGCGCGGCCGGCTGATCCGGGCGCTGCGGTCGAGGGCGCCGGTGAGGGTGGCCCGGGTACGGGTGGCCAGCCGTTTCTCCAGATCCTCGACGACCTTGCGTACGACCGCCCGTGCCGTCTCCTTCGTCGTCTCCGGCATCGCCTTGTTGAGCGAGAGCAGTGTGCCGACCAGGTGCACATCGGCCTCCACCGCCTCCAACATCTCCGGCTCCAGCAGCAGCGCGGCCAGCCCGAGCCGGTCGATGGCGTCACGCTGCATGACCTGGACGACGGAGGACGGGAAGTACCTCCGGATGTCCCCGAGCCAGCGCGCCACCGACGGCGCCGACGCCCCCAGCCCCGCCGAACGCTCCCGCCCCGACCGCGGTCTGTCCCCCTTCCCGTAGAGCGCGGCCAGCGTGCCGTCCATCGCCGCGTCCCGCCCGGACAGCGTGCATCCGGTCCCGTCGGCGGCCTCGCCCCCGAGCACCAGCCGCCAGCGCCGCAGCCGTTCCTGCGCCACCTGCATCTCCGGCATGTCCGGCACCTCCTGTGCCGGGACGTCGAAGCCGGTGCCGCCGTCCGTCAGATCCGCTGTCATCTCCCCGCCCCCACAAGGTCGTCGTCGTCAACAGCCGCCGCGTCGTCCAGGCCGAGCAGCATCCGCAGCACCGGCAGTACGGCGTCCGCGCGCTCGGCATCCGCTTCGGCGCCGAAACCCGGTGTCCCGCCGACCTGCCCCGCCCCTTGCGGCCGCTCCCCCGGGCCGCGGCGCACCAGCTCGCCGAGCGTTCTGCGCACCCCCGGCTCATACGCCGAGAACGTCCGCCGCAGCAGCGGCAGTACGTCCGTGAACGCCTCCGCCGGCACCCCGGTCAGCCACGCGTCGACCAGGCCGAGCAGCCGCTCGTCGTGCACGAGCAGCATCCCGCCACCGCCGCTCCCCCCGACGAACCCCTCGATCCAGGCCGCCGCCTCGGCCGGCGGGGTCCCCGGTGAGAGCACCAGCCCCATCAGCCGGGCCGCCTCCGCCGCCTCCAGCTCCCCTTCGTCCAGCAGAATCCGCACGGCCCGCCCCCGCAGCACCCCGGGCACGGTGTCCCGCCCGGAGAGCACACGCAGCACCGCCCGCCAGCGCCCACGAAGGTCACGGTGGCCGGGGCCGGAGCCGGTCTCCGCGTCTCCCGCCGTCGCGGTCTCCGTCCCCTTCAGGGGCTCGGCACCCGCCACCGGCACGGTCTCCGCGCCCGTCGCCGTCTCGCCCAGCAACCCCACCGCCGTGTGCACCGCGTCCACATGCCCCCGCATCTCCTCCGCCGCGTCCGCGTCGAGGGCGGCGCAGGCCGGTGGGAGCCCGACGAAGACCCGCTCGGCGAGGCCCTCGGCCACCTCGGCGAGCGCCCGGGTGTCGGTACCCCGTACATCGCCGTAGCGCAGGGAACGGACCAGGGCCGGGAGAGCCTGGGCTAGTTGGCCGACGTCCGTGTCCAGGGCGGCCCGGTCGGCGAGCGCCCGCATCACCACGGGCAGCGCGTCCGGCAGGCCGGCGAGCAGGCAGTGCTCGGCGAGCGCGGTGACGTCGGCGAGGGCGGTCGCCTGCACCGCGTCGGCCTCGGCCCTGGCCGTCGCCGCGCCCTCGACGGTCGTCCCCCACACCCCGGCCTCGGCCACCCGCACCGACAGCTCCGGCTCCCAGCGCAACCGCCAGGTCTCCCGGAACGTCCCCGTGCTCCCCCGCGACTGCGCCTGCTCGCCCCACCCGATGCCCAGCAGCCTCAGCCGGTGCAGCAGCCGGCTGCGCCCGGCGTCGGTCTCCTTGCGCAGGTCGAGCTCCAACTCCCGCTCCAGCGCCTCCGGCCTGAGTCTGAGCCGGCGCTGCTCCCGGACCAGGTCGCGCTGCAACGGCACCGCGGGCGCCGCCTCCGGCACCTCCCCGAGCACGTCCCCGACCACCAGCCGGTCGTGCACCAGCGCCAGCGGGACGTCCGAGCCCTCGCAGAGCACCGCCCGCACCGCGTCGGTCGTCTCGCCCAGTCCGGGCAGCGGGCGGCCACGCATCACGGCAAGGGTCTCGGCCAGCCGTACCGCCTCGATGACATGGGCCGAGGAGACGATCCGGTCCTCCTCGCGCAGCAGCCCGGCCACCTTGGTCAGCCACCGCTCCACCGGCCGGTCCGAGGCCCGGAACAGGTGCCCGTACCAGCCCGGTGAGTCGACACCCGCGCCGTATCCGCTCGCCCGCGCCAGCCGGCGGTTGGTCCACGGCACCCAGGTCATGTCCGTCTTGACCTTGGGCAGCCCCTTCAGCAACTCCTTGTCTGCCGCGACGGTGCTCCGCGCGCGCAGCGCCGGCACATGCCACGCCCCGCACACCACCGCGACGTCCTCACCGAACTCCCGCTGTGCTACTCGCAGTTGGAGCCGCATATGGGCCTCGCGCACCGGGTCCCGATCTCGCCCGCCGACCCCGTACGTCTCCCGCAGCGCCTCCATCGCCTCCGCCACCGCGGTGAACGGCGCGAGTACGTCCCGCTCCCGCTGCCCGGTCCCGCCCCGGAGCTCGACGACGTCCTCCCACCAGCGCTCGGGGTCGTCGTAACCAGCGGCCTCGGCGAGAGCGGCGAGGGGGTCGACCCGCATCCGCAGCTCGACGTCGGATTCACCGGCCCCGGCGTCGGGCCCGGCCCCGGCCCCGGCCTCGGGCCCGCCGGATTCACCGGCCTCGGCCTCGGCCTCGGACGCACCGGCCTCGGTGCCGGGCGGTGTGACCGCTTCCTCCTCGCTCTTCCCCCACGCCAGCGTGTGCGTGGCCGGCAGGTCGATGAAGCGGGCCGGGACCTCGTGCTCCAGGGCCCATCGGAGGGCCACCCACTCGGGGCTGAAGTCGGCCAGCGGCCAGAAGGCCGAGCGGCCGGGCTCGTCCACGGCGTGGGCGAGGAGGGCGACCGGGGGCCGCATCTGCGGGTCGGCGGCCAGCGGGATCAGCGCGTCGGCCTCGGGCGGTCCCTCGATGAGCACGGTCTTCGGCCGGGCGGCCTCCAGGACGGCCAGCACCGCCCGCGCGGAGCCGGGTCCGTGGTGCCGTACCCCCAGGAGCAGCGGCCCGGTCCGCTGCCGCGCGGAATCGCTCATGCGCTCGCCTCCCGGCAGGCGCGGTAGAAGTCCTTCCAGCCGTCCCGCTCACGGACGACCGTCTCCAGGTACTCCTGCCAGATGACCCGGTCGGCGGCCGGGTCACGAACGACCGCGCCGAGGATGCCGGCCGCGACATCACCGGCCCGCAGCACGCCGTCCCCGAAGTGGGCGGCCAGGGCGAGGCCGCTGGTGACGACGGAGATCGCCTCGGCCGTGGAGAGCGTGCCGCTCGGCGACTTCAGCTTGGTGCGGCCGTCGGCGGTGATGCCGTCGCGCAGCTCCCGGAAGACGGTGACGACCCGGCGGATCTCCTCGATGCCGTCGGGCACGGCGGGCAGGTCGAGGGAGCGGCCCATCTGGTCGACGCGGCGCGCGACGATGTCGACCTCGGCGTCCGGGCTCTCCGGCAGCGGCAGTACAACGGTGTTGAAGCGGCGGCGCAGGGCGCTGGACAGGTCGTTGACGCCCCGGTCGCGGTCGTTGGCGGTGGCGATCAGGTTGAAGCCCCGGACCGCCTGCACCTCCTGTCCCAGCTCCGGGATCGGGAGGGTCTTCTCGGACAGGATGGTGATCAGGGTGTCCTGCACGTCGGCCGGGATCCGGGTCAGCTCCTCGACTCTCGCCGTCATCCCCTCCGCCATGGCCCGCATGACCGGGCTCGGCACCAGAGCGTGCCGACTCGGGCCATTGGCCAGCAGCTGGGCGTAGTTCCAGCCGTAGCGGATCGCCTCCTCCGGAGTGCCGGCCGTGCCCTGCACCAGCAGGGTCGAGTCACCGCTGACGGCGGCGGCCAGGTGCTCGGAGACCCAGGTCTTGGCGGTGCCGGGCACCCCGAGCAGGAGCAGGGCGCGGTCGGTGGCGAGGGTGGTGACGGCGACCTCGACGAGACGGCGCGGGCCGACGTACTTCGGTGTGATCACCGTGCCGTCCGGCAGGGTGCCGCCGAGGAGATAGGTGGCCACCGCCCAGGGCGACATCTTCCAGCGGGCCGGGCGCGGCCGGTCGTCCTGTGCGGCCAGCGCGGCGAGTTCGGCGGCGAAGGCGTGCTCGGCGTGCGGCCGCAGGGCGTCGGGAGCAGTGGCGGCGCCCCCGGTCACGTCCCCGCCCCCGGTCGCGGAGTCGTTCGGGCTCGGTACGGCAGTCGTCGGATCGGTCGGTTCCACGGACACAGTCATGGCTGAGGCCCCCTCCAGCTCGGCCGGTTCGGATCTGGTGTCCACCGTGCACCACGCCACTGACAATCGCTCTGACCTGCACAAATGTCCCCGCAGGATCGATTGTCAGTGGTGGGATCTACCTTCGATGACATGACTCAGCAGGGGGTGCGCTGGAGCGCGGACCAGGTGCTGGCACTGGCTCCTGACGCCGCGTCACGCAAGGCGGGAAGCAAACTCGGGGCGGCGGGGCCGTGGTCCGAGGCGGGGAGTTGCGAGGAGGGGACGGTATGGGGACTGTGCAAGGGCAGCGGCAGCAAGCCGTACCAGACGATCGTGGACATCGCGGATCAGGCCGGGCTCGCGTACAAGTGCAGTTGCCCCAGCCGGAAGTTCCCCTGCAAGCACGCCCTCGGGCTGCTCTTGCTGTGGGCGGCCGAGGACGACACGGTGCCGACGGTGGCACAGCCGCCGGACTGGGCCGAGCAGTGGATCGCGGGCCGGCGCAGGCGCGCGGAGGACAAACGGCCGGCGGACGGCGGGAGTTCCCCGGCCGCCGCTGATCCCGAGGCGGCCCGGCGGCGGGCGGAGCGGCGGGCCGAGCGGGTCACGGCGGGCGCCACAGAACTGGAGCAGCGCCTGACCGACCTGCTGCGCGGCGGCCTGGCCTCGGCCGAACAGACGGGGTACGGGCTGTGGGAGGAGACGGCGGCCCGCATGGTCGACGCCCAGGCGCCCGGGCTGGCCGGACGGGTGCGGGAGTTGGGTGCGATACCGGGCTCCGGGCCCGGCTGGCCGGTGCGGCTGCTGGAGGAGTGCGCGCTGCTGCACCTTCTCGACCAGGGCTGGCTGCGCCGCGACCGGTTTCCGGAGGGTCTGGCCGCCACGGTCCGTTCCCGCATCGGCCTGCCCGCCTCGGCGGACGGGCCGCCGGTGCGCGACCGCTGGCTGGTCCTCGCCCAGTACGACACGGCGGACGCGAAGCTGACGACCCGCCGGATCTGGCTGCACGGCGCCGACTCGGGCCGTACCGCACTGCTCCTCTCCTACGGCGCGGCCGGCCGCGCCCCGGAGCTGGCACTGCCGGTCGGTCTCGCCCTGGAGGCGGAGCTGTCCGCCTACCCCGGCGCGGGCGGGCACCGGGCGGCCCTGGGTGAGCGGTTCGCCGCGCCCGCACCCCTCTCGATGCGGCCGCCCGGCATGACGGCGACCCAGGCGGCGGCCCGGTACGGGGAGGCGCTGCGGGAGGACCCCTGGCTGGAGTCGGTGCCGGTGACGCTGGGCCGGGTGGTACCCGTCCCGGACGGCGCCTCCTGGCAACTGGCCGACGCGGACGGGGAGCTGGCGCTTCCGCTCTCCCCCGCCGCCCGCTCCCGGCCCGGCCTGTGGCGACTGGTCGCGCTCTCCGGCGGGGCTCCGGTCACGGTCTTCGGCGAGTGCGGCCACCGGGGCTTCACACCGCTGACGGCCTGGCCGGAACACGAGGGCGAGGCGGTACCGCTGTGCTGACCCGGCCGCCCCACGCAACCCGACCAACTCGCATGACTCGACCGCCGCGCAGAAAGGAAACCCCGTGACCGCCTGGGAAGACCTCGTCACCACCGCTCTGCTGGGCACGGACCGGCGTCCACCCGCGACCGGCGGGCCCGGGCGGGAGGCTCCGGCGGCTCTGCTGGACGAGGCGGCCGTGGCGACCGTACGACTACGGGCCGGACTGCGGCCCGCACGGGCCGCGCACCGCCCCGAACCAGCTCCCGAGGACCCGCGCCCCGCGCTGCCGGCCGCGGCGGCGCGCAGGCTGGCGATGCTGCTGTCCGACCGCCCCGGCACCGGGACCGGCGGTCGCCGGGGTACCTCGCCCGACCTCATGGAGCTGCTGCCCCAGTGGCTCGCGGCGGCCAACGCGCGCGGGTTCGCCGCGCCTCCGCAGACGCTGCCCGCGCTGCTGGACGCGGCCCGGGGCCGTACCGACCTGCGGCCCGCCGCGCTGGCCTTCGCCGGATCGCGCGCCCTGTGGCTGGCCCGGTTCAACCAGGACTGGCGGTTCGCCCTGCGCGCGGCCCCGGGCGGCGGCGCGAGCCTGCCCGGCCCCGGGGACACGGAGGCGATAGGGCGGTTGTGGCAGGAGGGCTTGTTCGCCGAACGGGTCGCGCTGCTGGCGGCGCTGCGGGCCCGTACCCCCGAGGCGGCGCGCGAACTGCTGGCCGGGACCTGGGCGACGGAGCGGGCGGAGGACCGGCTGATGTTCCTCGACTCGCTGCGCACGGGACTGGCCGCCGGGGACGAGCCGTTCCTGGAACTGGCGCTGTCGGACCGGAGCCGTAACGTGCGAACGACGGCGGCGGAGCTGCTGTCCGCACTGCCGGGCTCGGCGCTGGCGGGGCGGATGGCGGTGCGGGCCGGGGCGTGTGTGGCCGTCGACCACACGGGCGACGGCCCGGTGATCGCGGTGGAGGCACCGCCGGAGTGCGACCCGGGCATGGAGCGGGACGGGGTGGTGGCCAAACCGCCGACCGGGCGCGGCGAACGGTCCTGGTGGCTGGGGCAGTTGGTGGAGGCGGCCCCGCTCACCACCTGGTCGGCGCGGCTCGGCGGCGGTACGCCCGGGGAGATCGTGGCGCTGCCGGTGGCGGACGGCTGGCAGGGCGAGCTGCACGCGGCCTGGTGCCGGGCCGCCGTACGGCAGGGAGACGCCATGTGGGCGAGAGCGCTGCTCGGGGTCCCGGCGGCACCGGAGGCGGGCGGTCCGGGCGCGGTGTCGCTGGCCGAGCGGGCCAAGCTGCTGGGCACGCTGGAGGGGGCGGAGCGCGCCGGGTGGGTGGCCGGATTCATCGCCGCGCACGGTCTGTCGGAGGCGTTCCAGTTGCTCGGTGTGTGCGCCGTACCGTGGTCGGCGCCGCTCGGCCGGGCCGTGGTGGACGCCCTCAACATCGCGCGGGATGCCGGGAGTTACCCCTGGAGTTTCAGCGGGGTGATGGGCCTGGCCGAGCGCTGCCTGGATCCCGCGGAGGCGGGCCGGCTGGACGCGTTGCTGGCGGTGCCGGACGAAGGGGAGGACGCGTCACCGGGGGCCGGCGGGTACTGGGCGGAGGCGTTCCAGCGGCTGGCGACGACGCTGCGGTTGCGGGCGGTGATGCGGGAGGAACTGGGGCCGGCCGACAGCTGAGCGTCCGATGCCGCGACGACTCCCCGGCTCCCCGGGGGGCGGCGCCGAGCCCCCGCCGGCGTGAACGGCCTCGCGCCCGGACGCATCCCGGCCGTCCGGCCCAGTCGCCGGGGTCGGACGGGTCGGGCCAGACCGGCTCGGGCCAGACCGGACCGGTGCGCCCTGCCGCGCACGCGGCCTACGCCTCCGTGGGCTGCCGGACGTTCTCCCGCACCCACTCCACGATCGACGTCGTCGTCGCCCCCGGCGTGAAGATCGCGGCGACACCCTTGTCCTTGAGGGGGGCGATGTCGTCCTCGGGGATGATGCCGCCGCCGAAGACGAGGATGTCCTCGGCGTCACGCTGCCTGAGGAGGTCGATGACCGCGGCGAACAGGGTGTTGTGGGCGCCGGAGAGGATGGAGAGGCCGATCGCGTCGGCGTCCTCCTGGATGGCTGTGTCGACGATCTGTTCCGGCGTCTGGTGGAGTCCGGTGTAGATGACCTCCATGCCCGCGTCGCGCAACGCCCGCGCGATGACCTTGGCCCCGCGGTCGTGGCCGTCGAGCCCCGGTTTGGCCACCACCACGCGGATCGGACCGGCTGCCACACCCATCACTGCCTCCATGACCATGAAACGAACACGCCAGCATGTGCGCGTACCGAGAAGTACCGCACATATGACGCGTTCCGCCACCCGTCTCCAGTGAACGAACGTTATCTCCAGCATCCCGCAACCGGCAGTTTCGCGGAGGTTACCGAGGGGGAAATCACACACAGTGGGACACGACAGGGAGCCGCAGCGTGGTCCGCGGGGGCAACAGTGGCACGCGACGCGGCCCGTCGTCGTGCCCTCGCCACCTCCGCTCGGCCTCCCATGAGGGCACACGGGGGACAGAGCGGTCCTCCGCGCGCCGACAGGAGGTCGGCCGATGAAGGTCACCGGGGTACTCGAGCCCTTTCTCCCGCTCTGCCGTCGCATTCTTCCCGGGGGACTCGCCGGCCTGTCGCTGGCCCTCCTGAAATCGACCGCGCTGGAAGCCGCGATCCTGGCCGGACATCTGCTGCTCTACCCGACCGGTCTCACCCCCGAGCGCCGCTCCCCCGCGCAGCCCGCACCGCATGACGGCACGGCCCTGCTACCGGTCCGGACGGCCCCGCCGGTCGTACTGCTGCACGGGTTCATCGACAACCGCTCGGTCTTCGTCCTGCTGCGCCGCGCCCTCGCCCAGCACGGCGGCCAGCGCGTCGAGTCGCTCAACTACTCGCCGCTGACCTGCGACATCCGCACGGCCGCCGGTCTGCTGGGCCGGCACATAGAGGAGATCTGCCAGCGCACCGGCAGCCGCCGGGTCGACATCGTCGGGCACAGCCTCGGCGGCCTGATCGCCCGTTACTACGTCCAGCGGCTCGGCGGCGACTACCGCGTCCGCACCCTGGTGACGCTCGGCACCCCGCACTCCGGCACCCGGGTCGCGCCGCTCGCGGACGCACACCCGATCGTGCGGCAGATGCGCCCCGGCTCGGAGGTCATCGAGGAGCTGACCCGGCCGGCGCCCGGCTGCCGTACCCGGTTCGTCAGCTTCTGGAGCGACCTCGACTCGCTGATGGAGCCGGTCGAGACGGCCCGGATCGACCACCCGGACCTCATGGCGACGAATGTGCAGGTGACCGGCATCGGCCACCTCGCCCTGCCCGTCCACCCGGCGGTCGCGACCGGCATACGGCAGGCCCTCGACGAGATGCACACGGAGGAGCGGGTCGCGAGCGGCCTCACGGTGGCCTGAGGACGAACCGGACGAGCAGGGCGAGCCGACCAAGTCAGGCGAGCCCAGCGAGTCGGGCGAGCCGGGTATTCGGGTCGGTTCGGACGGGCAACGACTGCCCGGCGCCACCGACTTGACCCCCCGAAACCTCGAACACTCCTCGAACACAAGGCCAAACCCGCGCCCGTCGTCCCCCGAAACACGGCCGAATGCCCGTTTCCCGAAACCACGAAACCTGTTGAAGATTGTCGCGCCCGTATACCGCCGGGTACAGTCGCCGCACTGCTCTGGCAGCCCCTGTTGTCGAGGCGAAAGAGAAGTTGGTGAACGACCGTCACCCGTCGGGGACCATGACCACCCCGGCCCCGGCTTCCGACGCCGACCAGGCGCACTACGCGCCGTACGGCACCCAGGAAGCCCAGTACGGCGACTTCACCACGTACGGCGACCACACCGCTACCGGCGCCTCGTTCCACAGCGACCCGCTCTTCGGTCATCTCCCCGGCGAGGGCCAGGCCACCGGCGCGTACGACGCCACGCAGTGGCAGACGACCGGCGACCAGACGCTGAACTACGACCCCTACGCGGCCCAGCACCACGCCGCCTACGACTCCGGTGCCTACGACAGCACCGCCTGGACCGTCCCGCCGCAGGCGACACAGGGAACGGTCGCCGACGGCAGCGGCCACTGGGACGCGAACGCCTGGCTCCAGCCCGACCAGTCGAACATGGCCGGCGCGACCCAGCAGTGGGAGTGGGGCACCCAGGCCTTCGACACCGGCGCGTACGACGCCACGCAGTGGAACTCCGACGGCACCCCGGCGCAGCCCGCGGAGCCGGAGCACGCGCACGAGCCACAGCCCGCCGACCCGTTCGACCAGTCGGCGACCCAGATGTTCGAGCAGCTTCCCTACGACGAGCTCCAGGAGTTCACGGAGGACTCCCCGGATGCCGGGGAGTTGGCCGCGACCGGTGAGCTACCTGCAGTAACGCCACTGCTGGAGGACCAGGAAGAGGTCACTCCAGTCGCTCCGGCCGCGACACGCGCCGGCGGCCGCGCGGGGGCGCGTTCCCGCCGCCGTACGCCCCCCAAGCGCTCCGCGCTGCTGACCGTCGCCGTGCCCTCGGCCTGTGTGATGGGGGTCGCCGGAATCGCGGCCGCCTCCGTCGGCACCCTGACCGGTGGTGACGGCCAGGACTCCACCGCCTCCGCCTCGGACGCGCAGTCGGTGAAACCGTCCGCCGCCAACAGCAAGCTGGACGCCCAGCTGAGGACGCTCTCGGCGGGCGCCGACGACTTCGCCGACCGGGCCAGCCGGACCCAGGAGCGCATCGACCTCAAGACCCAGCAGGAGGCCGAGAAGAAGAAGGCGGCGGCGGAGGCGGCCCGCAAGGAGCGACTGCGCCCCAAGTACGCCCTCCCGGTCACACAGCGGGGGCTCAGCGCCTACTTCGGCCAGGCCGGCGTGAACTGGATGTCCGTCCACACCGGCATCGACTTCCCCGTCTCCTACGGGACGACGGTGATGGCCGCGACCGACGGCGTCGTCTCCACCAAGTGGAACAGCGCCTACGGCAACATGATGATCGTGACGGCGAAGGACGGCACGGAGACCTGGTACTGCCACCTCTCGTCGTACCGTGTCGCCTCGGGTACGACCGTGAAGGCCGGGGATCCGATCGCGTACTCCGGGAACTCCGGCAACTCGACCGGCCCGCACCTGCACTTCGAGGTCAGGCCGGCGGGGGGCTCGGCCATAGACCCGCTGCCGTGGCTGCGGAGCCACGGGCTCGACCCGACCTGATCCTGGTCCTCGACCCGACCTGATCCAGCCTGACCTGATCCCGGTCAGTGAGCCCCGCTCGTGGCAGCGGGGCTCAGCCTTCTGTCTTCACAGCGATGGTGCGGTCACAGCTTCTCCACCGGTGCGTACCGCAGCAGCAGCCGCTTCGGCTTGGTGTCGCCGAAGTCGATCGTCGCCTCCGCGTTGCCGCCGGTGCCCTTGACCCCGACGACCGTGCCGAGGCCGAACTGGTCGTGGGTGACCCGGTCGCCGACGGCCAGCGAGACCACCGGCTTCTCCGAGGTCCGCCGGGTGGCGAAGCCGGACGCGCCGGACGCCGAGGAGCGCGAGCGGGTCGAGGAGAGCGAGGCCGCCACGCCCGACGCGGGTCCGGAGGACACCGGCGCCATCGCCCCGGTCCGCTTCCACTCCAGATACCCGGCCGGGATCTCCTCCAGGAAGCGCGAGGGCGGGTTGTACGACGGCTGTCCCCAGGCGCTGCGCATCGCCGACCGCGTGAGATACAGCCGCTCACGCGCGCGCGTGATGCCGACGTACGCGAGGCGCCGCTCCTCCTCCAGCTCCTTGGTCTGGCCGAGCGCGCGCATGTGCGGGAAGACGCCGTCCTCCATGCCGGTCAGGAAGACCACCGGGAACTCGAGGCCCTTGGCGGTGTGCAGCGTCATCAGGGTGATGACGCCGGAGCCGTCCTCGTCCTCGTCGGGGATCTGGTCGGAGTCGGCGACCAGCGCCACCCGCTCGAGGAAGGCGGACAGCCCGGCCGGCGCCTCGCCCTCCCCTGACTCCTGCTCGAACTCCAGCGCCACGGAGGCGAGCTCCTGGAGGTTCTCGATCCGGGTCTCGTCCTGCGGATCGGTGGAGGCCTGCAACTCGGCGAGATAGCCGGTGCGTTCCAGGATCGCCTCCAGGACGGTGGCCGGTCCGGCGCCGGACTCCACGACCGTACGGAGGTCCTCCATCAGCGTGTTGAACCGCTTGACCGCGTTGGTCGACCGCGCGGCCATGCCGTACGCCTCGTCCACGCGCTTGAGCGCCTGGGGGAAGCTGATCTTCTCGCGCTGGGCGAGGGCGTCGATCATCGCCTCCGCACGGTCGCCGATACCGCGCTTGGGGACGTTGAGGATCCGGCGCAGCGGGACGGAGTCCTCGGGGTTGGCGAGGACCCGGAGGTAGGCCAGGACGTCCCGGACCTCCTTGCGCTCGTAGAAGCGGACACCGCCGACGACCTTGTAGGGCAGGCCGACCCGGATGAAGATCTCCTCGAAGACACGGGACTGCGCGTTGGTGCGGTAGAAGACGGCGACATCGCCCGCCTTCGCCTCGCCCGCGTCCGTCAGACGGTCTATCTCGTCGGCGACGAACTGCGCCTCGTCGTGCTCGGTGTCGGCGACGTAGCCGGTGATCTGCGCGCCCGCGCCCGCGTTGGTCCACAGGTTCTTCGGGCGGCGGGACTCGTTGCGCTCGATGACCGCGTTGGCGGCGGAGAGGATC
Source organism: Streptomyces sp. NPDC048254 (assembly GCF_043201895.1). Classification (NCBI taxonomy): domain Bacteria; kingdom Bacillati; phylum Actinomycetota; class Actinomycetes; order Kitasatosporales; family Streptomycetaceae; genus Streptomyces; species Streptomyces sp. NPDC048254. The sequence continues at coordinate 290,900 of NZ_JBICZJ010000002.1, read as the reverse complement.
GTCTGCGTGGAGCGGTAGTTCTGCTCCAGGAGGATCGTCGTCGCGTTCGGGTAGTCCTCCTCGAACTGGAGGATGTTGCGGATCGTCGCGCCCCGGAAGGCGTAGATCGACTGGTCGGCGTCGCCCACCACGCACAGTTCGGCGGGCGGCAGGTCCTGCTCGCCCGGCGGCACGTCCGCCTCGTGCGCACCGGTGCCGACCAGCTCGCGCACCAGGGCGTACTGGGCGTGGTTGGTGTCCTGGTACTCGTCGACCAGGACGTGCCGGAAGCGGCGGCGGTAGTGCTCGGCGACGTCCGGGAAGGCGCGCAGCAGGTTGACGGTCGTCATGATCAGGTCGTCGAAGTCGAGGGCGTTCGCCTCGCGGAGCCGCGACTGGTACATGGCGTAGGCCTGGGCGAGGGTCTTCTCGAAGCCGTCGCTCGCCCGGGCGGCGAAGTCCTCCTCGTCGACCAGCTCGTTCTTCAGGTTGCTGACCTGGGCGCTGAACGACTTCGGCGGGAAGCGCTTGGGGTCGAGGTCCAGGTCGCGGCAGACCAGGGCCATCAGACGCTTGGAGTCGGCCGCGTCGTAGATCGAGAAGGAGGAGGTGAAGCCGAGCTTCTTGCTCTCCCTGCGCAGGATCCGCACGCACGCGCTGTGGAAGGTCATCACCCACATCGCGTTCGCGCGCGGGCCGACGAGGTGCTCGACGCGTTCCTTCATCTCGCCCGCGGCCTTGTTGGTGAAGGTGATCGCGAGGATCTGCCCCGGGTGCACCTGGCGTGCGCCGAGCAGGTGCGCGATGCGGTGGGTGAGCACCCGCGTCTTGCCGGAACCGGCGCCGGCCACGATCAGCAGCGGGGAGCCGGCGTGCACGACGGCCGCCCGCTGGTTCTCGTTCAGCCCCTCCAGGAGCGCGGCCGGGTCCAGGGCCGGGCGGGCGGCGCCGTCACGGTAGTAGGCGTCCCGGTCCGGGGGCGCGTCGAACTGCCCGCCGAACAGGTCGTCCGGAATCGGCTCCGGTACGTGCTCGTCCTCGGGCGGCGGCGGGGGTTCCTCCTCGTGGCCGCGCGGGGACTGGAGGCTCGCCAGGAAGCTGTCGTCAAAGAGGCTGCTCATCGCTCTCCGAGTCTAGGGCGCCCCACTGACAACCGGTCCCCACCCCGGAAAGTCACCCCGGTCACCCGCCAGAATCGGCCCCTCACGGTCAGCGATCACGCGTCGTGAGCACGGGTGCTCCCGTCAGCCGAGAGTACGGACCACTCGACCGCACCGGACAAGTAACCCCATACCATCCCTGATCAACCGATCCGACCGATCCGCAACACCAAGGTCACGAAAATGTATCGGGCATATCGCACATCAAACTTCACACAGCGCACACGAGTTGGCTAGCGTGCCGGGCAGGCCGTACGACCCCCACCGGCGAACGTCGCCGGGCCGCACGGCCTCCGCCGAATCCAGGGTGCCGCCGCGCATCCGGAACCGGGGACCCACACCGAACCTTGGGGTGAATCGGTCCCGACTTCCCACCGGGGAACGGACCGTAGGGCAACCCTTCCGAACCACCCGCCCGAACCCGACAGCTAACTCGGTAGGCGGAGCATGGAAGGAGTCGCCCCCGTTGGCGTCGCACCGCAAGTCGCGTCCGTCCGCAACGCGCGTAGCAGGCATACGCACCCCCGCCCTGGCCACCGCCGCCCTCACCTCCGTGGCCCTGCTCTCCCAGACGGCCAACGCCGCACCCCCCGAGGACGGCAAGCCCAGCCTGGAGGAGGTCGAGAAGAAGGTCGACGCCCTCTACCGGCAGGCGGAGTCGGCGACCGAGAAGTACAACGCGGCCAAGGAGAAGACCGGCAAGCAGCGCAAGCAGGTCGACACCCTGCTCGACGACGTCGCCGAGCGCACGGACCGGCTCAACAAGGCGCGTGAGGAACTGGGATCGTTCGCCGCGGCCCAGTACCGGACCGGGGCCAGTGCGCCCGACACGGCGACCTTCCTGCTCGCGGACAGTCCTCAGGACTACTTCGACCAGACGCAACTGATGAGCCGGCTGACCTCGCGCGAGAAGGACGCGGTCGACGACTACACCACACAGCAGTCCGCGACCATGGCGAAGCGGCAGGAGGCCGCCAAGAGCCTGGAGACGCTCACCGAGACGCAGGACGACCTCAAGACCGCCAAGTCCACCGTCCAGACGAAGCTGACCTCCGCGCGGGAGCTGCTGTCGCAGCTGACGGCCCAGGAGAAGGCACGGCTGGCGGAGATCGAGCAGAAGCAGCAGGCCGAGGCGGCACGCAAGGCGGCGGAGCTCGCGAAGCAGCAGGCGGCGGCCGCGAAGCAGGAGGCGTCGTCTTCATCGACGTCGACCTCCAGCGGCTCGTCGTCCTCGTCGTCCTCGTCGTCCTCCTCCGACTCGTCCTACGGAACGAAGGCCGCCAAGGCGATCGCCTTCGCCCGCGCGCAGATCGGCAAGCCGTACGTCTGGGGCGCCACCGGCCCCGGCTCCTACGACTGCTCCGGCCTCTCCCAGGCCGCCTGGAAGGCCGCGGGCGTCTCGCTGCCGCGCACCACGTACGACCAGGTGAACGCCGGCACCACCGTCTCCCTCACCGACGCCCAGCCCGGCGACCTGGTGTTCTTCTACGACGACGTCAGCCACGTCGGCATCTACATCGGCAACGGCATGATGATCCACGCCCCGAAGCCCGGCGCCTACGTCCGGGAGGAGTCGATCTACTACGGGGGCGAGTCGATCATCCACAGCGTGGTGCGACCGGCCTGAGAGGCGCGGACACACACGCGCGCATTTCGTGCCGCACGCGCGCGTGCCCCGCTCGCACGGCCGGTGAAGGTCCCTAGCATCGGCGGCATGTCCGGCATTCCACCTCTTCACGCCTGGTGGGCGCGGCGTCCGCCGACGGCCGGGGCCGCTGCGCGTTACGACGTACGCCGCTGGGCGACGGCGTTCCCGATGGGGATGACGGCCGCGGCGATGCTGTCGGCCACGGCGATGCTGTCGGCCGCGGCGGTGCTGTCGGTCGCGGCCGCCGTCGGCGTCCCGTGGCTGAAGTGGCCGGGGCGGGTCCTGGTGTGGGTCGCGGTGGCGGCCTGGCCGGCGGTGGCCGCCGGCGCGGTGGCGGTCACCCGCGACGCCCTCAGGAAGGCTTCCTGAGGATCACGTCCACAGCACGGCGATGAAGATGTTCACCATGGTCAGCAGGCCCACCAGGCCGAAGGCACCCTTCTCCACCTTCTCGTCGTCCCGTTTCACATAGACGAGCCCGAGGATCACGATCAGCAGCGCGAGCTTCACGCCGATCTTGACGGTGTTGACGTGGTGGTCGTCGGCCTCGTTGAGGCCGACCAGGATCACACCGGTCGCGAGCATGGTGAACGCGCCGTGCAGCATCCCGGGGATGAACCGGGCCGTGCCCTGGCCCATCGCCTTCATCTGGGTGAGGAAACCGCCGAGGAGCGCGGCGATGCCGATGATGTGCAGGCCGACGAAGAGATGGATGAGTACGCCCATGGCCCCGGAGCCTAATCAGGGCCCCCTGGAGCACCGGGCACCGGCCCCTCCCTCGGCGCCCGCCGCCGCTCGCCCCACGGCATCGCATATATGCACCCCATAGCACCCCGCGCGCCCTGCTCGCCCCGGAACCGCCGCTTCGGTCATCCCGCCCCGTGAAGCCGACGGCTCCGGACCGGAATCCCGGTCACATACCGTCGGGTAACGATCCGGTCACACCAATTCCGCGCATCGCGTTACCAGGCCGACACACTCCGGCCTAGCGTCCTCCCCCAGGTGACCGACTCCCCACCGCCGCCCGGGCCAGGGGCGGCAGTCGGACACCACCGCCGAGAAAGTCCGGCGGCGGCCCGCTCCCCTGTGCGGGCCGCCGCCGGACGCGCAATCCGCACCCCCGCGGCCGTATGCGCGCTCCCCCTGGCGTGTGTACGGACGACACGGCGGTCGTACGAAAGGACGTGAACAGTCCAGGTGGCAGCGCACCGCAAGCCCCGACAGCGCTCGCTCAGCGGCAATACGGCACGCACGGCCGCCACCCTCGCCCTGGCGGGCGCGGCCACCGCGACGGGCTTCGAAGGGACCGGACACGCCGAGCCGCAACTGACACCGGCGCAGGTGAAGGCCAAGGTGGACCAGCTGTACCAGGAGGCCGAGGCGGCCACCGAGAAGTACGACGGGGCGAAGGAGCAGGCCGACACGGCCCAGCGACGGGTCAAGGCGCTCCAGGACGAGACCGCCCGCAAGCAGGAGAAGCTCAACTCCGCGCGGGACGCCCTCGGTCTGGCAGCGGCCGCGCAGTACCGCGACGGCGGTATCGATCCGGCGTGGCAGCTGGCGCTCTCCAGCGATCCCGACCGCTACCTGGACAACGCCGCGTTCGCCGAACGGGCCGGTGCCGTACAGGCCGGCGCAGTGGCGCGGGTGCGCCGGCAGCTGCGGGAGATCGAGCAGTTGCGTGGCGCGGCGCACATCGAGCTGGCCTCGCTGCGGTCCCGGCAGGCCGAGCTGAAGCAGCAGAAGACCACGGTCACCGGCAAGCTCGACGAGGCCCGGCAGCTGCTGGACCGGCTCTCGCCCCAGCAGCGGGCGGCGGTCACGGCGGACGGCGCCTCTTCACGCGCGTCCCGCTCGGCCACCGGCGCCCGCGCCCCCCTGTCCCCGGGCGGCGACACGGCCTCCGACTCCCGTGCCGCGGCCGCCGTGGCGTACGCCTACTCCAAGCTCGGCAGCCCCTACGTCTGGGGCGCGACCGGCCCCAACGCCTTCGACTGCTCGGGGCTCGCCCAGGCCGCCTACCGCTCCGCAGGCATCTCCATCCCCCGCACCACCTACGCCCAGATCAACTCCGGCCGCCGCGTCTCCCGCTCCGAACTCCAGCCGGGCGACCTGGTGTTCTTCTACTCGGGCATCAGCCACGTGGGCATCTACATCGGAAACGGCCAGATGATCCACGCCCCCAATCCGTCGGCCCCGGTACGGATCGCCCCCGTCGACGAGATGCCGTTTGCCGGGGCGACGCGGGTCGTGTGAACCCCGCCGCCCCGGCCTTCGCGGACATCCGAACCACCCCGGCGCCGCCTCAGACCAGGCGGCGCGCCGTCGCCCAGCGGGTCAGCTCGTGCCGGTTCGACAGTTGCAGTTTCCGCAGCACCGCCGACACGTGGGACTCGACCGTCTTGACGGAGATGAACAGCTGCTTGGCGATCTCCTTGTAGGCGTAGCCACGCGCGATCAGGCGCAGGACCTCCCGCTCGCGCTGGGTGAGGCGGTCGAGGTCCTCGTCGACCGGCGGGGCGTCGGTGGAGGCGAAGGCGTCCAGGACGAACCCGGCCAGCCGCGGGGAGAAGACGGCGTCGCCCTCCTGCACCCGGAAGATCGAGTCCACCAGGTCGGTGCCGGTGATCGTCTTGGTGACATAGCCGCGGGCACCGCCGCGGATCACGCCGATCACGTCCTCGGCCGCGTCCGACACGGACAGCGCGAGGAAGCGCACCGGCCGTTCGGCGTCCGCCGTCAACGGGGCGCACCGGCGCAGCACTTCGACCCCGCCGCCGCCCGGCAGGTGCACATCGAGGAGGACCACCTCGGGCCGGGTCGCGGTGATCACCGTGACCGCCTGGTCGACGTCGGCGGCCTCGCCGACCACCTCGACACCGGTCTGCTCGGTCTGGCCGATCTCGGCCTGGACACCGGTACGGAACATCCGATGGTCGTCGACGAGGACCACGCGCACCCGACGCCCGGCCTTCTCCGTGCCTTCCGCCGGGCCGTTCGCCTCGGTCGCGTCGCTCATGACGTCTTCTCCGCCCTCTCCATCTCCAACTCGACCTCCGTGCCGCCGCCCGGCACGGACCGCAGCCGTGCCGTGCCGCCGTGCCGCTCCATACGGCCGATGATCGATTCTCTGACACCCATGCGGTCGGCGGGTATCGAGTCGAGGTCGAAGCCGGGACCGCGGTCGCGGACGGACACGAAGACCGTCCTGCCCTCGACTTCGGCGTAGACCTGGACGGCGCCGCCCTCGCCACCGTACTTGGCGGCGTTGACCATCGCCTCGCGCGCGGCCTGCATCTGCGCGCCCGTCCGCTCGTCGAGCGGGCAGTCGCCGACCACCACGACCTCGATGGGGACGCCGTGCTTGTCCTCGACCTCCGCGGCGTTGCGCCGGACCGCCTCGGCGAGGGTGGCGGGCTCGTCGGCCTCCTCCTTGCCGCTGCCCTCGGGCTTGTAGAGCCAGGTGCGCAGGTCACGCTCCTGGGCGCGGGCGAGGCGGCGCACCTCGTTCGCGTTCTCCGCGTTGCGCTGGATCAGGGTCAGGGTGTGCAGCACGGAGTCATGCACATGAGCGGCGACCTCGGCGCGCTCCTGGGCGCGGATACGCATCAGCCGCTCCTCGGAGAGGTCCTGGGTCATCCGCACGAGATACGGCCCGGCGAGCAGCGTGATGCCGACGAGCACGGCGAGCGAGGCCTGGAGCACCGCCCCGATGTGCGCGGCGGAGCCCTGCATGACGAACACACCCGAGACACCCGCGGTGACGAGCAGGACGCCGACGCCCGCGCGCAGCAGCGAGAGCGTGCGGCGCCGGCTGCCGACCTCGACCCAGCGGGCCCGGCGGGCGTTGTCCGCCTGGCGCCAGACGAGCGCCACGCCGGCGGCGACCAGGACCGCGGGCAGGAGATAGGCCTTGGCGCCGCTGGTGAGGTTGACGCTGCCCACGAACACCATGGACACGACGACCATGAGGAGCAGCGCGAGGATCTGGCCTCTGTCGGGTCTGCGGGCGACGAGTCTGCGCCGGCCGTCCGCCGAGGTCTCGGTGGTGACCAGGGAGGGCGGCTTCTGGCCGCCGACGCCGCCGAGGCCGAGGGGTACGAAGAACCAGAACGCGGCATACAGCAGTGCGCCGAGGCCGTTGGCCATGAACAGGCCGACGAAGACGAGCCGCACCCACACGACGGGCAGGCCGAGATGCCCGGCGAGGCCCCGCGCCACCCCACCGAGCCAACGGCCGTCGCTGCTGCGGTAGAGCTTGCGCGGCGGCCGCGGGTCGTCGAGGGGCACTGCTGCGGCTTCCGGCATGCCATCGATGTTCACACGCCGGGAGTCCCCGGGCATCAGGGTCGGCCCCCGAGACTCCCCTGATCTTCGGATTTCCCCGCGGCGGGCCCGTCCTTCCCACGGCACACGCCCACTTCCCGAGGCGCCTGCCCTCCTCGCGCGGCAAGCCCTCTGTCTGCGCGGTGAGTCCCCGGGATTTCCCGCGGCGAGTGCCGGAACCTCCGGCGGCGATCGGCCGGAGTCCGTCGCCGAGGCCCGGTTCGAACGCCTCCCGGCCCGGCCTCGGGGCCGATTTCAGGGTTCGGCCAGGGTCATCCCGACTGCCGTTGCGGCGGCTCGCCCGTCACCATTGACTCATGACTGATCACGAGCACGCCGCGACGGGTCCGGGACCCGGCCCCGGCCCGCGGCCCGCGCCGGGCCCCGGGCCGTCGGATGCCGCGCCCGCCGCGGCGGAGGCGGCCGGGACGGGGGCGCCCGAGACGGAGGCCGACGCCACCGCCACCGGCGCGGAGACGCTCCCCCGGTTCCGGCGCGACCGCCGGCACAAGATGATCGCGGGCGTGTGCGCGGGGCTCGGGCGCCATACCGACCTGGACCCGGTGATCTTCCGCATCACCCTCGCCGTGCTGGCCGCGACCGGCGGCATCGGTCTCCTCTTCTACGGCTTCGCCTGGCTCTTCGTGCCCTACGAGGACGAGGAGGAGAACGAGGTCCGCAAGCTGCTGACCGGCCGGGTCGACGGACAGGCCCTGGCGGCCGTGCTGTTCGCGCTGGTCGGCTGCGGAGTCCTGCTGACGATGATCAGGAACGGCGGGGTGCTGACGTTCGCCGTCGTCCTCTCCGTTCTGCTGGCAGGCGCCGGGTACTGGTCGCGGCGGCGAGGCGCCCCGGACCCCGACCCACTGGCCGCTCAGACGGTCGCCGACGCCCCTCCCGAGGCCCAGGCACCGCCGATCTCGATCACCTACCCGTCCTGGTGGCGCGACCCGATCGTCAAGGACGGCACGCATGTCGGTGGCACCGGCTATCTGTGGGGCCCCGGCGACGCCCGCGGCCGGGAGGTCCCGGGACTCGACTTCCGGCTGAGCACCCCGTGGGTCCACGGCCAGGACATACGTGCCCGGCAGAGCGCGCCCCCGAGAGCGCGCGGACCGCGCTGGATCGGCGGCTGGATCTTCCTGTTCGCCCTGCTGGCGGGCGGCCTGGGCACGGGCCTGACATGGGACACGCATCCGCTGGGCACCAGCCTCCAGGCCGGTCTGGCCGGCGCGCTGATCGTGTTCGGCCTGGGGACGGCGGTCAGTTCGTTCCTGGGACGCACGGGGGCCGGCTCACTGTTCCTGGCGCTCGTCACTGCGGGCCTGCTCGCGGCGGCGACGGCCCTGCCGTCCGACATCAGCACCCACTGGACACGCCAGAGCTGGACCCCGGCCACAGCGGCGCAGGTGTCGTCGAAGTACGACCTCGGGACGGGCGTCGCCATGCTCGACCTGACCCGTATACGTATCGCCCAGGGGCAGACGGTGTCGACGGCCGCCGAGGTGGGGGCGGGCCAGCTGAAGATCGTCGTGCCGGCGGACGTGACCGTGCGGATGAGCATCGACGTGGGGGTGGGCGACATCCAGTTGCCCGGTGACGACAAGAAGGACGTGGACGTGGAACCGGGCAAGCACAAGGACGTGACACTGCGGCCGACGGGCGGCGCGAAGAACGCGGGCACGCTCGACCTGGATCTCCAGGTCGGCGCGGGACAGGTGGAGGTGAGCCGTGCTGCGGCATGAGTTCCAGCCCGGGCGGCTGATCGTGGGTGTCTTCCTTACGGCGGCGGGTATCGCCTACGCCGGTGACGCGGGGGGCCTGTGGACGGCCGAGTGGTTCGCGGTCATCCCCGTGATGGTGGTCGGCCTCTTCCTGGCAGGCGTGACCGCGGCCCTGACCCGGACGATACGCAGGCGGCGCCGCCGCACACCGGAGAGCCAGGGCGAGTCGGCGGGGGGCTAAGGGCTGTCCGGCGGATCACGCCGCAGACGCGAGGCTCACCGGCGCTGATGATGTGCCGTTGTTCTCCTGCGACCTGATCCGCCGGACAGGCCCTAGCGCAGGCCCCCGGACCGGTGTCGGCGCCGGGCGCGCAGCATCGCGTCCAAGGAGAGGTAGGGGGCGCCGGCCAGGACCAGGGGCAGCCAGGCCATCAGGTAGGCGAGGTCGTTGCCGTAGTAGTACGGGGAGTTGGCCCAGCTGATGGTCAGCCAGAGGCTGAGCGAGATCAGCGCACCGCCGAGGGCGGCCAGGCGGGCCAGCAGGCCGAAGAGGGTGCCGAGGCCGACGGCGAGTTCGCCGATGGCGATCGCGGTGCCGAAGCCGACGGGGTTCTTCAGGGCCAGGTCGACCAGGGCCGGGATCGCGGCGGAGTCGCGGACCGCGCGCATGGTGTCACCGATCGAACCGGAGCCGCCGGACTTCAGGAAGGCGCTGTCGGTCAGCTTGTCCAGGCCTGCGTAGATGAAGGTGACGCCGAGGAAGATCCGCAAGGGAAGGAGGGCATATCGGGTGGCGGTGTCGCGCAGACCGCGATCGCCTTCGAGATACGGGGGGTGCGTGTCCGTACGAATGCCGTGAGTCATCGCCACTAGCCACCTCTCGCCGCTGTACCCAGAGCCCCTCAACAGACCATACGTACGACAACTGCGACCCGCTCAATCCTCCTCCGGATATTTTTACGAATTTCGGTCGGTCTTCGTCACCCGCCCGCGGGCCGCCTCCCCGGGCCGCTCGCCCGCGGATCCTCTCTCCCGCTCCCCTTACTCGGTCACCTCCACCACACACCGGTTGGTGGCCGCCCCGGCCGCCGTCACCACCTGGATCTCGACCCAGCCGGGTTCCACCTCGGCGGGCACGGGGACGGTGAGGACGCTGTCCGTGGGGTTGCTGAAGCCGCCGGTGACGGGGACCAGGGGCACATGGACGTTGACCGCGCCGACGCGGACGACCATGCGGGAGAGGCGGTCGGCGGTCTCGGCGCCGGGCGGGACGAAGCCGGTGCCCCGGATCTCGATGTCGTCGCCCGTGCGGATGGGCGCGTCCAGGTCACCGGCCTCGCGGGCGCGGACGACGGAGAGGATGACCGGGCGGCCGCCCTCGGCGTACTTGCCGGCGAGGTAGGTCGCGGCGGAGATCAGGACCACCGTCGCGAGGCCCCAGGGGAGGTCCGGGAGCTGGTCGGGGCGGCGGGCGAGTCGGACGGCGGCGAAGACGAGGGCGACGGCGCTGATCACGACGTACTGGATGTCGGCGAAGGTGCCCCGGCCGGAGTCGTCGGTGAGCAGGTCGGCCGCGCGGGGGCGGTGCGCGCGCACCTTCTGCAGGCGCTGGCCGAGGATGCGCAGGCCGACCACCCGGCGCACCAGGACGGCGATGCCGCAGACCACGGCGAGGACGGTCACCACACCGGCGCCGCGGGCGAGGTCGAGGCCGGAGATGAGGGCGTCCCGGTCGGTGGGAGAGGAGGCGACGGCCAGGCGGCAGGCCAGGACGAGTACGGCGTAGGCGACGAAGAGGACCCAGGAGGCGGCCACGGTGCGGGAGGTGGACATGCGGTTGTCCTCGCCGATCACGGGGGCGAGCACTCCGCCGCGCGAGCGGTGGAACCAGGAGGCGGCGGTCAGCGTGAGGGCCACGGCCACGGCGGCGACCAGTCCGGCGGTGCGGGCGCTGGTCCAGCCGGCGCCGATCGCGGTGAGGGACTGGGCGAGCAGCGTGATCACGACGGCCGCCCAGACCGTGCATGCGGTGCGCAGCCAGAGCCGGGCGAGCCAGGCCTCGCCCTCGGCGCGGCCGCGTTCGGCGACCACCCCGGCGGACTGGGAGAGTTCCTCGGAGACCCACTGGCGGGACGCGGAGGCGGAGTGGGCCACCGCCGCGGGCAGCCCCTGTCCGGCCGCGAACTCCTCCCGTTTGAGGAGGAATTCGGCGACCGCCCGCCGGTGCCCCTCGCGTGCCCCGTGCGGGCAGTCCCCGCACGCGCACCCGCCCCCGTGGACACCGGAACCGGCACCCTGCCTCGCCTCCTGCACCGCCACGCCCGACGCCCGCCTTCCCCACGCCCGGGGCACGACGCGCAGGGCCCTCCCCGGGGCCGGACGACGCCGTGCAACTCCCTTGTGTCGAGAGCGAATTGTGCCCTACGCCACGCTGTTCGCGTTCAGCAGGTTGGTCACGACGGGTGAAGGTACGGCCGACAGGTTGACCCGGCTGCGAGAATTCCCCCATGGCCGAGATCATCCAGCGGGACGGGACCTGGGCCTTCGACGGCAGCACGGTACGGATCACGCCGGGACGCCATCGCTCCGTGCCGCTGTTCCGGCAGACGTACGGGGAGATCGCCGTACCGCTGGAGGCGGTGTCGGGGGTGGTGTACGAGCCGGAGCGCAAACGCGGGCGGCTGCGGATCCGGCTGCGCGAGGGCGCGGATCCGCTGCTGCAGGCGACGGGCGGGCGGCTGCCGGAAGGAGCGGATCCGTATCTGCTGACGGTGGACAAGGACCGCTCCGGGGTGGCGGAGTACGTCGTGGCGGAGATCCGGCAGTCGCTGCTGCTGGACCAGATCCCCACGGAGCCGACGAAGGCGTATCTGCTGCCGGGGCCGCCGGTGCCGGTGTCGGTGCGGTCCTCGGACGGCACGGTGTCGTTCGACGGTGCGCAGGTGCGGATCGACTGGGCCGACACCTCCGACCGGGTCAAGCGGGCGACCGGGCCTCGGATCATCGGCATCGGCGACCTGGTGCAGGTGGAGTGGCTGCCCAACTCCGGTTACGAGGACGGCTTTCTGCGGTTCGTCACCCGGGAGACGGTGTTCTCGAAGCTGCCGGCGGAGCGCGACCCCTACGCCCTGGACCTGTGGGGCAGTGTCCGCCGCGATCTGCTGACGGCGCTGGTCGCGGCGGCGGTCACGGCCCGGCTGCCGCATCCCTCGACCCGCGCGGGCGCGGAGTACGCCGACCGGGACCGGTCCCCGGCGGCCGTGCCGCGCCAGTCGGCCGACCATCACGACATACTGCTGCGCAGGCTGCGGGAGTTGGGCGAACTGCACCGGGACGGCGTGCTCACGGACGAGGAGTTCGCGCTGACGAAGGCGGCCGTGCTCCGGAGTTTCTGAGGCCGCTAGCTCAGCAGGTCCGGTTCTGCGCGGCTGATGTCCTGCCACACGGGCTGGTAGTTGATCCAGGCCACCAGGTCGCCGCCGAGCTGTTCACGGGTGGCGACGGCGAGTTTGTGGTCGATGAGCAGCGGGCGGCCGGCGGCTTTGGCGGTCAGCTGGACCTGCGCGGACTTCTCCATCGACAGGAACCACCAGGCGGCCGCGTCCACCGAGTCGCCGACCGTCAGCAGCCCGTGGTTGCGCAGCACCAGTGCCTTGCGGGAGCCGAGGGCGCCGGCGATCCGGCGGCCTTCATCGGCGTCGACGGCGACCCCGGTGTAGGCGTCGTAGAGGGCGTGGTCCTCGTAGAAGGCGCAGCTCTCCTGGCTGATCGGGTCGAGCAGGTCGCCGAGGGCGGACAGGGCACGGCCGTAGACGGAGTGGCAGTGGGCGACGGCGACGACGTCCGGGCGGGCCGCGTGCACCTGGGCGTGCACGGTGAAGGCGGCCTGGTTGACGTGGTAGCGGCCCTCGATCACCTGGCCGTCCTGGTTGGCCAGGACGAGGTCGCTGACGGTGACGTGCTTGAACGGCATGCCGAACGGGTTCACCCAGAAGCAGTTCGAGTACTCGGGGTCGCGGGCGGTGATGTGCCCGGACACCCCGTCCTCGAATCCGGCCCGGCCGAAGATCCGCAGCGCGCCCGCGAGCCGTTCCTTGCGATGCCGGCGCTCGTCGTCGAGCGAGTCGTGCATCGGCGGCATCGCGAACCGGAGCTGATCGGTGGGCAGCGGCAGGGGCGGGGTCGGCCCGTGCATAGATCCTCCAGCACTGGGTTTGTGTTACGGGCGGAAGTTACCGTCGGTCAGCGCAGGAAAACAGAGCTGTTCTGTAAAGATGACGCGCGCGAGCAAATCACGACAGAAGATGTCGGGTATCGGCAGCACAGTGGCTCGTATGACACGTACAACCCCCACGAGCGGAACAGCCGGTACCGACTGGGCGGCCTTCGTCGCCGCCGCGCCCGACCTGGCGCGAACCGTCGAGAGCCGCTTCGCCGCCCACCGCCACCACGTCCTGGCCACCCTCCGCAGGGACGGCTCCCCCCGCACCTCGGGCCTGGAGGTCCGCTTCCTGGACGGCGGGCTCTGGCTCGGGATGATGCCCGACTCGGTGAAGGCGCTCGACCTGCTGCGCGACCCGCGGTTCGCGCTCCAGGCCAACCCTGGGGACGGCACCGACATGGGCGGCGGGGACGTACGGATCGCCGGGCGGGCGTACGAGGTCGAGGATACGGCTGTGAAGGGGGCGTACATGGAAGAGGTGGAACCGCCGGAGCCGTTCCACCTCTTCCGTACCGAGCTGACGGAGGTCGTGCGGACCCACGTCGAGGACGACACCTGTCTGGTCGTCGAGATCTGGCAGCCCGGTGAGCCCCTGCGCACCGTCAGGCGCCGGTAGGCACTACTCCCACTCGATGGTGCCCGGCGGCTTCGAGGTGACGTCGAGGACGACCCGGTTGACGTCACTGACCTCGTTGGTGATCCGGGTGGAGATCTTCGCGAGGACGTCGTACGGCAGGCGGGACCAGTCAGCCGTCATGGCGTCCTCGGAGGAGACCGGGCGCAGCACGATCGGGTGACCGTAGGTGCGGCCGTCGCCCTGGACGCCGACCGAGCGGACGTCCGCGAGCAGGACCACCGGGCACTGCCAGATGGCGCGGTCGAGACCGGCCGCGGTCAGCTCCTCGCGGGCGATGGCGTCGGCCTCGCGGAGCAGGTCGAGGCGGTCCTTGGTCACCTCGCCGACGATCCGGATGCCGAGGCCGGGGCCGGGGAACGGCTGGCGCTGGACGATCTCCTCCGGCAGGCCGAGTTCCTGGCCGACCATCCGGACCTCGTCCTTGAAGAGCTTGCGGAGCGGCTCGACGAGCTTGAACTCCAGGTCCTCGGGGAGACCGCCGACGTTGTGGTGGGACTTGATGTTGGCGGTGCCGGTGCCGCCGCCGGACTCGACGACGTCCGGGTAGAGCGTGCCCTGCACCAGGAACGCGACCTCGGGGCCCGCGTCCGCGATGATCTCGGCCTGGGCCTGCTCGAAGACCCGGATGAACTCGCGGCCGATGATCTTCCGCTTCGCCTCCGGGTCGGAGACACCGGCGAGGGCCTTCAGGAACCGCTCCTCCGCGTCCACGACCTTGAGCTGGACGCCGGTCGCGGCCACGAAGTCCTTCTCGACCTGCTCGGTCTCACCCTTGCGCATCAGGCCGTGATCCACGTACACGCAGGTCAGCTGGGCGCCGATGGCCTTCTGGACGAGGGCGGCGGCCACCGCGGAGTCGACACCGCCGGACAGGCCGCAGATGGCGCGCTTGTCGCCGACCAGCTCGCGGATCGCGGCGACCTGCTCCTCGATGACGTTGCCGGTGGTCCAGGAGGGCGTGAGACCGGCACCGCGGTACAGGAAGTGCTCCAGGACCTGCTGGCCGTGCGTGGAGTGCATGACCTCGGGGTGGTACTGGACGCCGTAGAGCTTCTTCTCGTCGTTCTCGAAGGCGGCGACCGGGACGACGTCCGTGGACGCGGTGACGGCGAAGCCCTCGGGGGCGGCGGAGCAGGCGTCGCCGTGCGACATCCACACGTGCTGCTCGTCCGGGGTGCCCTCGAAGAGGGTGGAGGCCGGCTTGGAGACGTGCAGGTCGGTACGGCCGTACTCGCGGGAGCCGGTGTTGTCCACCGTGCCGCCGAGGGACTGTGCCATCAGCTGGAAGCCGTAGCACATGCCGAAGACGGGGACGCCGGCCTCGAAGAGCGCGCGGTCCAGGCGGGGGGCGCCCTCCTCGTACACGGACGAGGGGCCGCCGGAGAGGATGATCGCCGCCGGGTTCTTGGCGAGCATCTCGGCGACCGGCATGGTGCTGGGCACGATCTCGCTGTAGACCCGGGCCTCGCGGACGCGACGGGCGATGAGCTGGGCGTACTGCGCGCCGAAGTCGACGACCAGGACGGTGTCGGGGGTGGCGGCAGCGGGAGTCGCTGATGACACGGGGTGCCTTCCGGCGGTGGGGCGGGGGTCTGTGGTTACCGATTCTAACGGGGCGGGCGGGGGACACCCCGACGAGGTGATGTGGCATACTCGCCGCCATGCTCACGCAGACGACCTTCCTCTTTACCTATGGCAACCGGCCCGCCGGCTGCCATGGTCGTCACGCTTGAGCAACTGACAAGCGACTTCCCCAGGCGCCCCGGGCCGACAAGGTCCGGGGCGCCTGGTGTTTCTCCGGATCGTGTCGGCCCGGGGGGCCTCCCGAGAACGACGAGAACGAGGAGCCCCCGACATGACCGCCAGCCCCACCGCGCAGCACGTCAGCCCCGCCGAGAGGACCGGTGCCCGTACCGCCGAGGCCGCCGACGTGATCACCGGTGCGCGGGAGCGCATCGACGCGCTCGACGACCGGATCATCGGTCTGATCCAGGAACGGATGGCGGTCTCCGCCGTCATCCAGGAGGCCCGGATCACCTCCGGCGGCCGCCGGGTGAACCTGTCCCGGGAGATGGAGGTCCTCGGCCACTACAGCGAGGCGCTCGGCAGGCCGGGCACCTCCCTCGCCATGACACTCCTCGAACTGTGCCGCGGCCGGATCTGAGTTCGGGTGGATCTGAGTTCGGGGCCTTCTCACCCGTACGGCGCGTGACCGGCACGCGAACCGCTTCGTTGGTGGGGTGTCCGTGTCAGCCAGGGGCGGGCCCGAAAGAACCACGCGTGGCTCACTGGAGCGATGAGGCGGACGGATCGTGCCGTGCGCCGTGGGACCTCGTTCCAGTCACGTGACCGGACGGCAGGGGACAGCAGCCCGGTCACACCAGAGACGGCCGGCTCCGGGGACGCCCGGGGCCGACCGGCGGAAAATTGCAAAAATGCACAAGGGCTGGGTCAAACGGTTGCGGAGGCCGCGTGCATCCAGCACGATGCCTAGAAGGCCCCCAAGGCCTTCACAGCTCCCAAGTCCCAGTTCAGGCAACGGAATCGCCGTGTGCCGACCGTCCGTCAAAGGTCGAGACCTGCCGTACGCCCCGAGTGCGCAGGGGCGCCGACCCGGGGCACGGACGGCGGCACAGGGCACAGAGACCAGCGGCGCAACCCCCCGGCGCCGCTCCCCGGCACCGGCGCTGCCCTGACGTCGGTGCTGACGGAAGAAGGGCCCCGCGGCTCCGTCCCGCGGGGCCCTTCGCCTGCCCGTAGGCACCCGTAGGCACCCGTAGGCACCCGCACAGAGCTGTACGGCTAGGTGCGGCTCACCGTGCCGCACCCCTCCGGCTCGTTCCCGAGTTTCCGGCTGCGGTCGTACGGGTCGATCGACGGGCCGCTCGGGGCGGCGCTGCCCGTCGGCGCCCGGGACGGGAACTGCGGGTGCAGATAGCCGTCGTAGATGTCGCAGGCCGAGTTGCCGGCGTCCCGGACGTGGCTCAGCAGGGTCAGGCGGCCGGGGGTGACCCGGTAGTGCGCGGGGTCGGAGAGTTCGGTGTCGATGACCCGGCGCACGATGGTGCGGGTGACCTCGGTGGAGCCGTCGGCACGGACGACCGGGTAGACGAAGGTGAAGTCCGCGTGCACGGCCACGCCCTCGAACTTGCCCTGGGCGAAGGTGATCCGGCCGCGCGTCTTGACGACCTGGCCGGCCAGCTGGACGTCCTCGGGGTCGAAGCGGCTGAAGAGTGACAGCGGGTCGTGGGCCTTGCTCGGGGTGTGCAGTGCGGTGTTGAGCCCGTCGAGCAGGCGGGGCTGCTGGGGGTCGAGCACGGCGAGGGCGGCATCGGGGTGCGCGCCGGCCACGACCTCGGGGTTGAGATTGGCGTCGACCAGCAGCTTCTTGGTCTGCTGGAGGGCCAGTTCGACGCGGTCCTTCGGGATCGAGCCGAGCGCGGTGGCCTTCGGCAGCACGATGCCGTCCGCGCCGTCGGCCCAGCGCAGTGCCGGGGAACCGGCGAACGGGTGGGCGAGGGTGGGGGTGTCGGCGGCGACCGCGGACGGCGGCGCGGTCGGGGCGGCGGTCTCGGCGGGGAGCTGCGAGGTGGCGGTGTCCACGTCGGACGCCGAGCCGAAGGGGTCGCCGGGGATCAGCGACGGCCGCATCGCCACGACGGCGACGGCGATCGTCAGCGGCAGGCCGATCACGGCCCATATCCTGCGGCGCCGGGCGGCCCGCCCGTTCGTCTCCTGCCAGGCCGGCCCGGTCCGCCACCCCTCGGGCTCCCCCCGCTGCCCCTTGAGCCGCTGGGTCACCTCACGGACCCGGGCGGAGGGCTCCTTGGGGGCGGACTTGCGGATGTCCCGTTCGCTGTCGCGGAGGAACTGCTCCCACACCTCGTCGGATATGGAGGAGGACGACGGCTCGTCCCCCGACGATTCTTCGGACCGTCTGTCAGACATGGCACTCTCTCGCTCGGCCGTTCGACGCGGCGAGAATAACCTTGGCGTCGGCCGTGTCCATGCCTGCCCCCGCACCCGGCCTTCCGTACCTTGCCGCAGGAGTTGGGGCCGGCGCCGGCCGTGCCGCCCGGACCGGCCGCTGTCGGCAGCTGCACATCGCGCCCACATCCTGAAGTGACGACCGTCACATAAGAATTCGGTGAATGTGGAGGCAACCATTCGCAGGATTCGCCGGTCACATCACCGGAACCAGCGGTTACATCCGTCTGCCGCACCTGAGTCACGGGGGTCCTCATGAAGCTTCGCCGCGCCATGGCCGCGGCAGCCGCCACGGCTGTCATCGGGCCGGTCGCCCTGCTGTCCGCACCGGCCGCCTTCGCGGACGACCTGCCCTCCACGCCGGCGTCCGAGAGCGCGCCGAGCGAGATCCCGAGCGACTCCGCCTCGGCCTCGCCGTCGGACTCCGTACCGCCGAGCGACAGCGCTTCGGCGTCCGCGTCCGAGTCCGCTTCGGCGTCCGCCTCGCCCAGCGACAGCGCGAGCGCCAGTGCCAGCGCGTCCGCCTCGGCCGAGCCGTCCGAGTCGGCGGAGCCCAGCGAGGACCCGTCCGACCCGGACGTGCCGTACTGCGAGGACCTCGACGAGGACTTCGGCAACGCCAAGGTGTCCGCCGACATCAAGGGCCTGCCCGGCAAGATCGTCGCGGGTGACGGCTTCCACGGCTTCAAGCTGGTCGTGACCAACGAGTCCAAGACCGACATCGAGGGCGTCGCCTTCTACGCCGAGATCGAGAACTACGAGCTCACCGAGTCGAAGTACCTCAGCCCGTACGTCGATCTGGAGTTCAAGAACCCCGACAGCGGCTCCTGGGACCGGATCGGCAGCGACGACTGGGCCGGCGACTACTTCTTCTACGTCGAGAAGCTCAAGTCCGGCGCGAGCAAGTCGGTCGACCTGCGCGTCTCCATCGACGCCAAGGCGCCCGCCGGTGACGCCTACTCCTTCGGCTCCGGCGCCTACCTCGACAAGGTCGACGGCCAGGACTGCATCGCCGAGGGCTGGGCCCAGTACGACTTCACGGTCCTCAAGGCCGGCTCGTCCAACCCGGACCCGGGTACGGCCACGCCGGGCGACGACGGCGGCAAGGACTCCGTGAAGAAGCCACAGGGCAGCGTCTCCGACCTGCCGACCGGCAACCTCGCCGAGACCGGCTCCAGCTCGGCCCTCCCGGTCATCGGGCTCGTCGGCGGGGTCGCCGTCGTGGCCGGCGCCGGTGCGGTGTTCGTGGT
Source organism: Streptomyces sp. NPDC048254 (assembly GCF_043201895.1). NCBI lineage: Bacteria > Bacillati > Actinomycetota > Actinomycetes > Kitasatosporales > Streptomycetaceae > Streptomyces > Streptomyces sp. NPDC048254. The sequence goes on along the minus strand of NZ_JBICZJ010000002.1, from coordinate 271,967 downwards.
GCGGCGCCGGAAGGCCGGGGCGGCCGCATAGCCATGTGAACGAGGTCGCGCGGACCGTCGTCGTACGGCGGCCGCGCACACCGGACGAAGAGGGACCTGGGCTCGGAGGGGGGCACAGGTCCCTCTTCGGCGTCCGGCTACTTCTTCGGGGGCACGGCCGGCATGCCGAGGAAGGGCAGCCGCAGCGCACCGAACGCCTCGGCCGGAACCACCGGCCGGTGCGGCTCGACCGGCCGGAGGCGCTCGTACGCCTCGCCCTGCCGTGGCCGCGGATCCGCCTCGCCCTTGTTCGGCCAGTACGACATCGCGCGCTCGGCCTGCGCGGTGATGGTGAGGGACGGGTTCACGCCCAGGTTCGCGGAGACGGCGGCGCCGTCCACGACCGAGATGCCCGGGTGGCCGTAGAGCCGGTGGTAGGGGTCGATGACCCCGGTCTCGCGTGAGTCGCCGATCGGGCAGCCGCCGAGGAAGTGCGCGGTGAGCGGGGTGCCCATCAGCTCGCCGACGTTGCTGCCGGCGAAGCCGTTGATCTCGGCGGCGAGCACGGTGGCCGCCTCCGAGGCGGCCTTGATCTGCTTGGGGTTGGGGGCGCCGTGACCCTGCCGGGCGGTGAGCAGGCCCTTGCCGACGCCGTCCGGTTTCAGGTACGTCGTCAGCGAGTTGTCCAGCGACTGCATCACCAGGCCGATGATGGTCCGCTCCGACCAGCGCCGGTTGGAGAGCGAGCGCAGCACGAGCAGGGGGTGGCGGGCCGCGTTCGCCAGCCAGCCGAGGACGCGGGAGGAGCCCTCCGCGTACGGCACCTGGAGGATGGACATGCCGCCCATCGCGTTGGAGCCCTTGCCGTAACGGACCGGCTCGATGTGCGTGTTCTCGTCCGGGTGGATGGACGAGGTGATCGCGACACCCTTGGTGAAGTCGGCCTTCGGGGTGCCGTGTGCCCTGCGGTAGCGGCGGTCGTCGGTCTGGGCGCCGACCAGGGCCTCGGAGTTGGTACGGGTGAGGTCGCCCAGCCGGTCGGAGAGGTACGGCAGCTGGCCGCCGGCCTTCATCCGGTGCAGCAGGGTCTGGGTGCCGTAGGTGCCGGCCGCGACGACGACCCGGCGCGCCTTGAGGATCCGGCCCTTCGCCTTCTTGTCGTCGGTGGGGAGGGTCGCGACCGCGTAGCCGCCCTGGGAGTCGTCGGTGACGGAGACGACGGTGGTCATGGCGTGGACGACCGCGCCCGCCTGCTCGGCGAGGTGCAGGTAGTTCTCGTTGAGGGTGTTCTTCGCGCCGTGCCGGCAGCCGGTCATGCACTCGCCGCACTCGGTGCAGGCGTTGCGGGCGGGGCCGGCGCCGCCGAAATAGGGGTCGTCGACCTGGTCGCCCGGCGCGGCCTTCGTCTCGCCGTCGGCGTCCTTGCCGTCGCCGAAGAAGACGCCGACGGGGGCGAGATGGAAGGTGTCGCCGACGCCGAGCTTCTCCGCCGCCGCCTTCAGGTGGACGTCGGAGGGGGTCATCGTCGGGTTGAGCCGTACGCCGAGCATGCGCTGCGCCTGGTCGTAGTACGGCTTCAGCTCCTCCTGCCAGTCCGTGATGTCACGCCACTGGGGGTCGTCGAAGAAGGGCTTCGGGGGGACGTAGAGGGTGTTGGCGTAGTTGAGCGAGCCGCCGCCGACGCCCGCGCCGGCCAGCACCATGACGTTGCCGAGGAGGTGGATGCGCTGGATGCCGTAGCAGCCGAGCTGCGGGGCCCAGAGGTAGTTCTTGATGTCCCAGGAGTTCTTGGGGAGGGTTTCGCGGGTGAAGCGGCGGCCGGCTTCCAGGACGCCTACGGTGTAGCCCTTTTCTGTCAGGCGCAGGGCGGTTACCGATCCGCCGAATCCTGATCCGACGACTATGACGTCGTAGTCGTAGGTGTCCTGGGGCACGATTTCTCCTCTTTGAGCCTACGTGCAGGTAGTTCGTGGTTGCTCGCGCCCACGCGGCGGAGCCGCATATCGATACGGGCCGCGCCCCTGACGGGGCGCTTATCGCAGCCTCAGCGCCTTCATCACCCGGAGACTGGTGCTCATGAACGCGGCGTACTTCTCGTCGTCCATGCCCAGTGAGGGGGCCATGGGAAGGAGCCTCTGCTGCGCTACGGTCTGCGCCTCGGTGTACTTGAGGATGCCCTCCGAGCCGTGGCGCCGGCCCAGGCCCGAGTCCTTCATGCCGCCCATCGGGGACTGGACGCTGCCGTAGGCGGGGGCGTAGCCCTCGTTGACGTTGACCGTGCCGGTGCGCAGGCGGGCGGCGACCTCGCGGCCGTGGCCGCCGTTCTTCGTCCAGACCGAGGAGTTCAGGCCGTACGGGGTCGCGTTGGCGTGCTCGACGGCCTCCTCCTCCGTCTTGAAGCGGTAGAGGGAGACGACCGGGCCGAAGGTCTCCTCCGTGCAGACGGCCATCGCGTCCTCGACGCCGTCGAGGATGGTCGGCTCGTAGAAGTAGGGGCCGATGTCGGGGCGGGCGGTGCCGCCGGCGACGACCGTCGCGCCCTTCTCCACGGCCTCCGCCACATGCCGCGTGACCGTCTCCAGCTGGCGCTCCCCGACCAGGGATCCCATGTCCGCTCCGTACGCGAGGGACCGGCCGAGGCGCATCGCCTTGGTGCGGGCGGCGAATCGCTCGACGAAGGCGTCGGCGATCGACTCGTGGACGTACAGCCGCTCGATGGAGATGCAGAGCTGGCCGGCCGAGGAGAAGCAGGCGCGGACCGCACCGGCGGCCGCCTTCTCGATGTCGGCGTCCGCGAGGACCAGCATGGCGTTCTTTCCGCCGAGTTCGAGGGAGACGCCGACGAGCCGGGCGGCGGCACCCTGGGCGACCTCGCGGCCGGTGCGGGTGGAGCCGGTGAAGGAGACGTAGTCGGCGTGCCTGACGACCTCGGGGCCGACGACCGGGCCCTCGCCGAGGACGACCTGGAAGACGTCGGCGGGCAGCCCGGCCTCGATGAGGATGTCGCGGGCCCACAGGGCGGTCAGGCAGGTCTCGGTGTCCGGCTTCATGACGACCGCGTTGCCCGCGACGAAGGCGGGCAGCGCGTCGCCGACGGAGAGTTCGAGGGGGTAGTTCCAAGGGGCGATCTGGCCCACCACGCCCCGCGGGTGGCGCAGTTCGGTGACCTTGGTGAGGGTGGGCATGGCGCCCACGTGCCGCTTCGGCCTCAGATAGGAGGGGGCCTTGCGGCCGTAGTGGCGGGCGGCGACGGCGACGGCCTGCACCTCCTCGTGCGCGTGCAGCCGGGCCTTGCCGGTCTCCAGCTGGATGAGGTCGAGGACCTCCGCCTGCCGGGCCAGGACCAGGTCGTGGAAGCGGAGCAGGACGGCCGCGCGCTGCCGTACCGGCACCTTCGCCCACACGGCCTGTGCCGCGCGGGCCGCGTCGAAGGCCTTGGCCACGTCCTCGGGGGTGGACTCGGGCAGGTCGGCCAGCTTCTCGCCGGTGAAGGGCGTGTGGTTGGCCGTGCGGCCGGAGCCGGCGACGCCCTTGGTGAGCTGGGCGATCAGCTCGGGCGTGACCACGTCGGCGGCCGTTCTGGCGCCCGCCGGGGCGGGGGCGAGGGGATTCGTGCCGGTGTGCGCCGGTGCGTGGGCCGGGGCCTGCGAGTCCGTCATGAGCCGCAGGGTATTCGGGAGCGGGGCCTTTGGGTACCCGTGGGTAACCCGGTTTCACCGAGTACACACACGCCGCCAGTGATCACTGGCAGAGAATGTGCTGATCAGGGTGTTGGACGGGGGTGGTCGGCGCCGGTCAGCCGCGTTCCGGTTTCTTGGCGAGCAGGAGGCCGAGCGCGGCGAAGGGGGTGAGGCGGCGGGGCTCGGGGGCCGTCGGGGACGGTACGGCCGGGGGCGGCGACTGTGCCGGTGCGGCGGGCACCGTGACCCACTTCGGCAGGGCCTCCCCCGCGACCCCGGCGAGGGCCTCGGCGGCCTCCGGGGCGGCCGGCCGGGCCTCCGGGTCGGGGGCGAGGAGCCGCTCCAGGAGCGGGCCGAGGGGACCGGCGTCCTGCCCGGTGGCCGCCCTCAGCAGCGCGCCCAGGGACCACAGGTCGGAGGCGGGACCGGCACCGCGCCCCGCGGCACATTCGGGCGCGACGAAACCGCCGAAACCGTCGGGGCCGCCGAGACCGTCGGAGCCGTCGGAGCCTCCGCCGTCGCCACCGTCGTCGGAGCCGATGTGCCCCTGCTGCCCCGCGCCGATACCGAAGTCGGTCAGCACGACCCGCTCGCCCCCGGTCTCCAGGAGAACGTTGGACGGCTTGAGGTCACGGTGCACGATGCCGACACAGTGGGCGGCGTGCAGGGCGCCGAGCACGGCGAGCCCGATCCGGGCGGCCTCGGCGGGAGCCAGCGGGCCGTGGGCGGAGAGGGCCTCCTTGAGGGACTCGCCCTCCACCAACTCCATGACGACCCAGGGAAGTTCGTCTTCAAGAAGTACGTCGTGAATGGCGACGGCGGCCGGATGGTCGACGCGGGCGGCGGCGCGGGCCTCGTGCAGCAGACGGTGTGCGGCGCGCTGCCGCTCCTCGTCGTCCGGCTCGCCGGTCAGGCGCGGCTCCTTGACGGCGACCTGCCGCCCGTCCTGCTCGTCCCGGGCGCGCCACACGGTGCCGGACGGCCCGGAGCCGATGCGCCCGGCGAGCCGATAGCGCCCACCGATCAGACGTTCCCCGACCGGCTGTTCGCCGTCTTCACTCATGTCACATGAGTACCTTGCGCACCATGCCCTTGTCGAAGCGGCGCGGTCAGAGGCCCACGGCCGGCGGATGTCGGCGTCACTCCGGCCGAGTCACCCCTTCCGGGGCCCTCAGTCCCCCGCGAACGTGTCCACCGCGACGTCGAAGTACTCCCGTGCCTCCCGTACCTTCCCGACCGGCGCGGACACCCACACGTCGTACATCCGGCCGTCCTGCTCCCAGCAGAGGTCGTAGGTGTGCCGGGGGCCCTCCGTCGCGCTGAAGCCCTTCCAGGTGAACTCCCAGAAGGCGGCGGGGTGCCCGGAGTGGGTGGTGTCGGTGACCCGGCCGTCGTGGTAGCCGGGGTTCGTGCTCGGCCCGTCGGCCGCCGCCCGCCGCATCGCCGTCCCCGGTCCGCCCGTCTGGGGCTCGGAGACCTTGATGCCGAGCCGGAAGGTCTGCCCCGGCGACAGGTAGAAGACGCGCTGGCCCTGCGCGTCGCGGGTGAAGCCCTCCGGGACGGCGAGGGAGAAGCCGGCCGAGTCCTGGGCGAGGCGGTAACCGGAGGGCGCGGTGCGGGAGTCGGTGGGCGAGGGTGAGAGCGAAGGGGGCGACGAGGACGGAGTCGGGGTGGTGGGCGCCGGGTGCGACGTGGAGAGGGTCGCCGTGCCCCCGGGGCCCGGGGTGCCGCCGCCTCCGCCGCCGTTGAACAGCAGCGCGGCCGCCGACACTCCGGCTCCGGCCATCGCCGCGACCAGCAGCGCGGCGACCAGTACCCCGCGGGGCGAGTACCGGGGCGGCCCGGCCGGTGCCGGGGCCGGTGCCGGCGGCCAGGGCAGGTCCCGCTGGGTCGGCGTGTACGCGGAGACGCCGACGCTCTCCGTCGTACTCGCGACCGCCACGGCTCCCGTCTCCAGGAAACCGCGCAGCATCCGCTCGGCCTCCGCCGCACCCAGCCGCCGCTCGGGATCCCGCTCCAGCAGCCCTCGTACGACCGGCAGCAGCGGCTCCGCCTGGGCGGGTGGCCGGATCTCGTCGGAGACCACGGCGTGCAGGATCCCGCCGAGCGAGTCGCGCCGGAACGGCGACTCGCCGCTGAGCGCCGCGCACAGCAGCGCGCCCAGTGACCACAGGTCGGAGGCGGGACCGGACCGGGAGCCGGACATCCGCTCGGGCGCGGTGTACTCGGGCGATCCCACGAAGGAACCGGTCTCGGTGAGCGTGGTGGCGCCCGCGACCTGGGCGATCCCGAAGTCGGTGAGCACGACACGCCCGGTGTCCGCCTCGACGAGCACGTTCGCCGGCTTGATGTCCCGGTGCAGCACCCCGGCGGTGTGCGCCGTCCGCAACGCGCTCAGCAGGGCGATCCCGATCCGCGCGGCCTCCCCGACGTCCACCGGGCCGCTCCGGGAGATCCGGTCGGCGAGCGAGCCGCCGTCGATCAACTCCATGACGATGTAGGGCCGTTCGCCCTCCTCCACCACGTCGTGCACGACGATGATGTGCGGGTGGTGCAGCTGCGCGACGGCCTGCGCCTCCCGCAGGGTGCGGTCGCGGCGCAGCCGGGCGTCGTCGTCCGGGAGGGAGTCGTCGACGATGAGTTCCTTCACGGCGACCTGGCGGCCGAGCAACTGATCGGTCGCGCGCCATACGACACCCATCCCGCCCCGCCCGAGCCGCGTTTCCAGGCGATAACGCCCCGCGATCAGACGGACGGCTTCCCCGTCGGTCCCCATGGCCCCATGATGCCGCACCGGACGGACCCCTTCCGGCGCGGTGACCGGCCAAGTGCACCACCGACCGACTTCAGCGGCGATCATTTTCAGCCATGAACGATTTCAAAACGGGTGCAAGCATGGCGAACAGCCATGCCATACGCCCCATAAAAGGTAAACCGGGCGGCTGGAATCATGCTGTCAAGTGAATCATGGAAGCCTTATCTTCCCTTTATGGGAAACACATTGAAGCGCCTTTCCGTCACGAGCGTCGCAGCGGTGGCGATATTCGCCGCGACCACAGTCACCAATGCCAGCGCGGCGAGCGGCGGAGCCGCGTGCTCGGTGACGGGCGCCACGGGGAGTCTCACGTTCACCAACTGGTCAGCCCACTATGTGGACATCAGCGGTTGGATCAAGGACACCGCTGCCGATGGTCACCATGTGGCCATTCGCCTCGTTTCCATAGACGACAGCACTGGATTCGTCACGGAGTGGGGCTGGCATTCCGAATACGACGGAAACGACCAGAAGAGCAGCTTCTCCACTTACGCGGCGCCCTCGGGTGATTCGCTCGACTACATCGGCGCGCAGGTGGCGGTCATAGAAGGAAGCACGATAGTCCGTTCTTGCACCGACTACGCCTGAGCCTCAGCGGAGGGCGGCCGAGTGCGCCGCCGCCCAGTAAGGACGGCGGCGGCGCACTGTTCCAACTCGGGTCAGCCCTCCTGGAAACCCCGCAGGATCACGCCGAACTGCTTGCTGGTGGTGGTCCAGTCGTCGGCCGGCGAGGCCGCGTAGATGGCGTACTCGGTGCCGGCGCTGTTCATGTACCCGACGTCGATCGCATGGTAGGGCCCCGGGAAGTAGTGGGGAGCGTCCTTGGCCAACGCGTTCCAGGTGTACTCCCAACGGACGCCCGGCTGGTCGCGGAAGAGCTCCTCCTTGAGGCTCAGCTGCTTGTAGCCGAGCAGCCGATTCGAGACCCGTTGATCCAGGTCTTTCATGTGCTCGTACGCGGTGCTGAAGTCCGGCGCGGTGTCGACGGCGACCCGCACGAGGTGCTTGCCCTTGTCGGGCGAGTAGTCGACCTGCCGGAGGCCGTCCTGGTCGATGGAGACGGACCGCTTCCACCCCTTGGGCAGGGAGATGCTGAAGCCCACCGGGTCATCGCGCCGCTCCCAACCGGCGGGAACCGCCCCCTGACCGCCCCCGTCGCTCGGCGAAGCACTGGCGCCGGCGCCGGCACTGGCACCCGGAGTCGACGAGGCAGAGACGAGGCCGCCGGGGCTGTCCGTGCCGAACTGCTGCAGCGCGACCGCGACGCCCCCACCGACGACCGCCGCGAGGGCGACGATCAGGGCGAACGTGCGCAGGCGGTACCGCTTCGCCGGCACGGGCACGGGCACGGGCCCGATCGTCACCGGCGGATACGGCGTGGCGACGGCCGACTGCACACGGGTACTGGTGCCCGTCCCCGTCCCCGTGACGTCGTACCCCGTCTGCCCCGTCGCCACATACATCTGCGCCCCGCTCGGCCGCCGGCCCTCGGCCGCCTCGGCGAGCATCTGCTCGGCCTCTTCGGGGCCGGGCCGCTGGGCGGGTTCCTTGCGCAGCAGCGCGGTGATGACCGGCTCCAGCGCACCCGCGTTGCTCAGCTCGGCGGCCTCGTCCTCGACGACGGCCTGCATGGTGGTCAGCGGTGAGGTGCGGCGGAACGGCGAGCGCCCCTCCACCGCGGTGTACAGCGTCGCGCCCAGCGCCCACAGGTCGGAGGACGGCCCGGGATCGTGCCCGCGCACGCGCTCCGGCGCGAGATAGTCGACGGATCCGACGACTTCCCCGGTACGGGTGATCGTGGTGTCGCCCTCGATCTGGGCGATGCCGAAGTCGGTGAGGAGGACCCGGCCGTCCCGGCCGATCAGGACGTTGCCCGGTTTGACGTCCCGGTGCAGCACGCCGGCGCTGTGCGCGGCGCGCAGCGCGCGCAGCACCCACAGCCCGATCCGCGCGGCCTCCCGCGGCTCGACGCGCCCGCGCTCCTTGACCTCGTCGGCCAGCGAGTGGCCCTCGACCAGCTCCATGACGATCCACGGACGGCCGTCGTGTTCGAGGACGTCGTGGACGGTGACGACGGCGGAGTGGTTGATGCGCGCCGCGGCCCGGGCCTCCGCCCGGGTGCGGGCCAGCAGGATGGCCTGGTCGCCCTCGGAGACGTAGAGCGCGGCCGTCAACTCCTTGATGGCGACCGCCCGGTGCAGCACTTCGTCGTGGGCGCGCCACACCCGGCCCATGCCGCCGCTGCCGATGGTGTCGGCCAGCCGGTAGCGGCCCGCGATGAGCAGGCCCTGCATCTGATTCACGTTGCCCCGCAATGGTCTTGTCAGGGCCAGACTAAGGACCGGCCTTCGGTCATGGAACCGGTGGGGTCCCACGGAGACAGCACTGTGACGGTTTTCGCTTTCGCCACGAAAAGTGAACGGAATCCGCCCAGCGGAACGGGAACCATTCGACGCGCACCGGCGTTGACGCTCAGCCGGTGTACTTGTACGTCGACGACGCCTGGTCGTACAGCCGGGTGACCTCGTCCCGTTCCGACTCCGGGCCGCGGACCTGCACGATGTGGTACCGGCCGTTGATCAGGAAGACCATGTTCCGCACGAACAGGTCGCCCTGCCCGCTGTCCGTCCAGGTGAACTGCCCCTCGGCCGACACCTGCCGGCCCACCGTGATGGTCCGCAGCCCGCCCGCCGTGGCCCAGCTGGAGTCCCGGTACGGCTGCAACTCCGCCTCCTTGTCCCGCTGGTACGTCATCGGGTCGTTGCCGTAGGTCGCCGCGCTGTCCCGCCCGGCCACGACGATCAGCTCGAACTTCCCGTGCGAGTAGATCACCTGGCCGCTGCCGTTGCGCGGGGTGCGGCTCCAGCCCTTGGCGACGGCGATCCGGAAGCCGTCCGGGTCGCCGCGCAGGGTGAAGCCGTCGGCGGCCGTGTCGCCGCCCGTCGAACCGGCGGTGGTCTGCGTCTCGGTGGACGGGTCCGCCGTCTGCGTCTGCGTCGGTGTCGGCGTGGGGGTCGGGCTCGGACTCGACGCGGGACCGGCCTCGCCGGCCGCGCCGGTCCGGTCGCCGTTCGTCGCGGCGCCGTTGTCCGCGCTGTCCTTCTTCGGCAGGAACACCATGGCGTACGCGACCACGGCGGCCAGCAGGAGCAGCACCAGCAGAAGCAGCGTACGGCCCAGTCTGCGCGGGGACTTGGCCTCCTGGCGGGCCCGCTTGTGCCGGCCGTGCGGACTGGTCGCCGGGAGCCCGGCCCGGCGCCAGCGCACCAGTTGCCCGCGCCGGCGGACGATCGGCAGCCGAGCCGGGTCGGCGGCGGGCGGGGCGGCGACGACATGCGCGCCGGCGTCCGGCTCGGGCGCGGACCGCACCAGCGAACGCAGCCAGCCGCGCAGCTCCTCGAAGTCCAGCCGCTCGGTGGGGTCCTGACGCAGCAACGACTCCACGACCGGCCTGAGCGACCCGCACTCCTCCGCGAAGGCGGGCGGCTCCGAGCACACCAACTGCACCAGCTCGGCCGTCGACTCCTCCGGATACGGCGCGTGTCCCTGCACGGACCGGAACAGCAGCGCGCCGAGCGCCCACAGGTCGGTGGCCGGTCCGATGGGCGCCGCCAGCTGCCAGTTCTCGTGCACGGGCCCGGCCTGTTCCGGCGCCCAGCGCTCGGTCACCGGCCCGACCACGGTCATCCGCACCTGCCGCGCCCGCTCGGCGGCCAGCGCGGTGGCGGGCCCGCGCCGCCCGGTCACGGCGGCGACACCCGGCTCGCCCCAACGGGGGGCCTGCGCGGGCAAGACCGGTCGCGGGAGGTCGGTACCGGGACCGACGGCCGGCAGCGCGGTGCGCTCCGCGGGAGCCGCGCCGGGACGGGGCACGGCCCCGTGCCAGGACGACGGCGCACCGCTCACCCCGTACGGGTCGGCGATCTGGCCGGGCGGCACACTGCCGCCGGATCCCTGCACCTGCCCCTGCACCTGCACCTGGGTGTACGGCGGTTGCTGGGCCGCCCCGTTGGCATACGGCGGCTGCGCCGCACCGTTGGCCTGCCCCGGACCGTACGGCGGCTGCGGGGTGGGCGTGCCGGTGTCGGCGTCGGCCGGCGGCCGGGCGCCGGGCAGCGCGGCCCGGCCGTTCTGCTGGGCCTCCTGGACCCGGGCGGCGGCCCTGGCCCCCGCCCGGTACGCGGCGATCGCCCCGGCCCGCGCGGCCCGGACGTCCGCACCGGTCTCCAGCGCCCGCCGCTCCACCGCGCCCGTACCGGTTCCGCCCGGACCTTCGTCCGGCCCGCCCCCCGGCAGCCCGCCGGCGGCCCGGGCCTGAATGGCGGCACGCCGGGCGGCCTCGGGATCCGCTTCCGGCACGCCGGGCGCCGTCCGCGCGCCGGTCGTACCACCCGACGCACCACCCATGCTCCCGATGCCCCCGACAGCGAGGGCGCCCGAGCCTCCGGGACCGGCCGGACCGCCGGATGTGGCGGAACCTTCCGCCTCCCCGGCCCGCCGACGGCCGGCGGTCTCCGCGCCGCCCTCTCCCTCCGGCGCCGGCACCGGGTCGTACCCGCACAGCGCCTCTTCCGCCGCCCCGACGGCGAGGCCGGTCAGCATCACCCGGCCGTCGTCGCAGACGAGGACCGTGCGGGCGGTGATGTTGCGGTGCACCCAGCCGTGCGCGTGCAGCACCCGGAGCGCCATCAGCACGTCGGAGGCGACCTCGGCCGCCCGGTACGGCGTCAGCGGCCGCTCGGCGAGCAGGGTCGCCAGCGACCGCGCGGCCACGAACTCGCTGACGATCCAGAGCGAACCGCCCTCGGCGAACACGTCGAAGACCTGGTCGAGCCGGGGATGGTCGGGGATCCGGGCGGCGGCCTGCGCGGCCTCCACGGCGCGGCGCACCGCGGGATCGCTCGGCCGGCGTGTCGCGGTACGGGCGGCCGGTGGCCGACGCGCGCCACGGTCACGGGCCGTGAACCCGTCGGGCAGCCCCTCGGCGTCCAGCACCTCCGCCTCGACGACCTCCGGCAACGGCACCTGCCGGACGTACACTTCCTGCCCGCTGTAGGTGTCGAAGGCCCGGGTCTCGGTGTGTTCGTACTCGTCGGAGGGGGGCAGGGGCAGGCGGTAGCGGTCGGCGAGTACCCGACCCGCGTAGTCGTCCACGTAGCCTCCCCCGGCCGCCCGGTGGTCAAATCCGTTCGTTTCGCGGCCCGTTCCGCACACCTACCTGGATGCGTACGGTCCGCAACCACTCACGATACGTGCCGGAGGCAAGTCGCATTGAGGGGATGCGAATTTGTCACTTCGGCTCGAAGCTCGCCGTCAGTGTCTTCCAGGTGTCCTTGCGCAGCTCACTGCTCCAGTCGGCGGCCTTCGCGGTGTACATCAGCGCGTAGCCCTGCTTCGGGCTGACGACGAACCCGCGGTCGACGGTCCGGTACTCCGTGCCGCCGTCGACGTAGGTGAACTCCCAGTCAGCCGTGTTCCAGCCGCGGTAGCTCACCGCTGCTATTCGGATCTTCTGGTACTGGGAGCGCACCATGTAACGCTCCTGGTTCTTCCAGTCCGCCACCGGGTCGTCCTTGGGCGTGCTCGTCCAGGCGATCAGCAGCTTCTGCCCGTCGGGCCCGGTGAACCGGTCCCCGGCGGAGCTGCCGGTCTGGAACTTCCAGCCCTTGGGCAGCCCGATCGAGTACCCCTGGCCTCCGTTGTACGTCTGCACCGCCGAGGCGCTGTCGCTGCCGCTGCCACTGGAGTTCGACGCCGAGGAACCGTCGTCGTTCGACGCGTCGGTGTCGTCGCCGGTGCTCCCGGCGGCCGCGGCCGCCGCGGAGTCGCCGTCCGCCTGGTTACCGCCGCTCGTGTCCTCCTTGGTGGAGGATCCGCCGCCGGACCCCGAGCCGGAACTCGCGCTCGCGCTCGCGCCCGAGCTGGCCACCGCCTTGGAACCGCCGCTCTTGCCGCTCCCCTTGTCGTCCCCGTCGTCGCCGCCCAGCGTGAGGGCGAGCACGGTACCGAGCACCGCGAGCACCACCACCACGGCGATGATCACCAGGGTCCGCTTCGGCACCACGTCCGTGAGCGGAGCCCGCGGCACGGGCCGGGGCGCCAGGTCCAGATCCGGCGGCGGCACCACGGGCCACCCGGAACTCGCCTTGCCGGCGGCGGGCTTGGCCCCCGCCGATGCACTGCCGGCACCAGCACCGGCACCAGCACCAGCACCAGCGGCGGACCCGGTGCCAGGACCGGCAGCGGGACGTGCGCCGCCCGCCGAGCCGGAGACCGGGCCCGAAACGGAAGCGGCCGAACCGCCCTTGGCGCCGCCCGCCTCCACGGCGGGGCTCTTCGTGCGGGTCGCGGACGCGGCGCTCGCCGCTCCCGCGGCCTTCCGCACGGACCGCAGCGCCCCGCGCAGCTTCTCCCCCGCCTCCTCGCCCCGCCTGGCCCCGGCGCCCTTCTCCGCCTGCGGCGCGTCCGGCTGCGGAGGCAGCGGCACGACCCGCGTGGCATCGACGGGCAGTTCCTCGGGCGCGCTGATCACCGCGTTGAGCATCGCCCGCGCGCCGGCGTCGTCCAGCCGCTTGGCCGGGTCCTTGGTGAGCAGCCCGTAGATGACGTCCCGGAGCGGCCCCGCGTTCTTGGGCTCCTCCAGCTGCTCGGTCATCACCGCGGTCAGCGTGGCGATCGCCGACCCCTTGTCGTAGGGCGGGGCGCCCTCGACCGCCGCGTACAGCAGGCCGCCGAGCGACCACAGGTCGGCCGCCGGGCCGGGCTTGTGACCGCGGGCCCGCTCCGGGGAGATGTAGGAGGGGGCGCCGACGAGCATGCCGGTGGAGGTGATCGACGGGTCGCCCTCGACCTGGGCGATACCGAAGTCGGTGAGCACCACCCGGCCGTCGCCCTCGGAGATCAGCACGTTGGACGGCTTCACGTCCCGGTGCAGGATGCCCTCACGGTGCGCCGACCGCAGCACGTCCAGGATCGCGAGCCCGACCTCGGCCGCACGCCTGGGCTTGAGCAGGCCGTCCTCCCGGATCACCTCGGCCAGCGACTTGCCCTCGACCAGCTCCATCACGATCCAGGGCCGGTCGTCCTCCTCGACCACGTCGAAGACCGTCACCGCGCTGTTGTTGCGGATCCGGGCGATCGCCTTGGCCTCGCGCAGGGTGCGCGTGATCAGGCGCCGCTTCTCCTCCTCGTCGATGTTCGACGGGAACCGCAGCTCCTTGACGGCCACCGTCCGGCCCAGGGTCTCGTCCTCGGCGCGCCACACCGTGCCCATGCCACCGCGGCCGAGCACCCTTCCCAGCCGGTACCGCCCGGCGAGAAGACGCTCACTGTTGTCCTGACGAGTCTCCTGACGAGAAGTACCCGCCCGCTCCGCCTCCGACATGCGTCCCCTCATGCAACCCGCCCTGACAGAGCCTTCATTGTCCCTCACCCGACAAGTGCCCGACGCCCAGGGTGCCCCTGACCGCACATCGGGGCCGGCCGACCGGAACCCCCCGTGACGAGGGCGTCACCCGAGCCTGGATGATGGGCCGCGACAAGGGAGGAACCCGGATGCCGTCGCTTCGGACACTGGTGGCCATACCGGTCTCTCTTGCCCTGCTGATCGCCCTGGTGACGGTCGGTTCCGCGTCCTCGGCGGAGGCCACGGACCCGCTCCTGTCACAGTTCGTCACCAAAGGCCGGGCACCCGCGGCCGCCCTCCTGGACCGTGACGGCGACGACGTCCGCTATGCGGCCGCCGGCCGGGGCATCACCCGTGCCGACCACTTCCGCGCCGGCAGCATCACCAAGACCTTCGTCGCCACCGTCGTCCTGCAACTGGCCGCGGAACACCGGCTGTCCCTGTCCGACCCCGTCGAGCGGTACCTGCCGGGGCTGCTGCGCGGACGTGGCGTCGACGGCCGGCGGATCACCCTGCGTGCCCTGCTCGGCCACACCAGCGGGCTCGCCGACTTCACCGAGCTCACCCGAGGGGCCGTCCCCCTGACCCCGCTTCAGGCCGTACGCATCGCACTCGCCCTCCCTTCGACCGGCCTCGGCCGCTACTCGTACTCCAGCACCGACTACGTCGTGCTCGGCATGGTCATCCGCCGGGTCACCGGTCACTCTTACGCCACCGAGGCGCGGCGCCGCATCATCGCTCCTCTCCGTCTCACCGGCACGTCCTTCCCGGGTGCCCGTGCCGCGCTGCCCGCGCCGCACGGCCGCGCCTACGCGGCCGACGGCTCCGACGTCACCGAGCTCGACCCGCGCGTGGCCGGCGCCGCGGGTGAGCTGGTGACCACGCTCGACGACCTGGACCGCTTCTACGCGGCGCTCCTGGACGGCGAGCTGCTGCCCTCGCACTGGCTGCGCGAGATGCTCAGCACCCGTGCCGCACATGGGGTGTACGGCCTGGGGATCTTTCCTGTGAAGCTGCCGTGCGGGACCACGGTGTGGGGGCACAACGGCCGGATCGCGGGCAGCTATGTGCGGAGTGCTGCCTCGATCGGCGGCCGGCATGTCCTTACGTTCCGCGTGAACACGACGGCGGTCGGGGACCCGGACCTCGAACCCGCACTGCTCGCGGCCGAGTTCTGCCCTCGCGGTAGGTAGAACGGCCGGGGTTCGGGGGAAGATCCCGGCCCCGGGTCGCTCGATCGGGTGGGTTTCAGAGCGGTGCGATGTCCGGGGCTCCCAGGCGGGCCGCGTCGGCCGTCTGGTCGTCCGGCTGGAGTTGGGACGCCCGTTCCGCCTCCACCCGCTTCTCATAGTGCTCGACCTCCCGCTCGATCTGGTCCTTGTCCCAGCCGAGGACCGGCGCCATCAGCTCGGCGGCCTCGCGGGCGCTGCGGGTGCCCCGGTCGAAGGTCTCGATGGAGATGCGGGTACGGCGGGTGAGGACGTCGTCGAGATGGCGGGCGCCCTCGTGGGAGGCGGCGTAGACGACCTCGGCGCGCAGATAGTCGTCGGCGGCCGAGAGCGGCTCGCCGAGCGCCGGGTCGGCGGCGATGAGTTCGAGGACCTCGTCCGCCATCGAGCCGTACCGGTTCAGCAGGTGCTCGACCCGGACCACGTGGATGCCGGTGCGGGCGGCGATCCGCGCCCGCGCGTTCCACATCGCCCGGTAGCCCTCCGCGCCGAGCAGCGGGATGTCCTCGGTGACGCACTCCGCGACCCGCGTGTCGAGCCCGTGCACCGCCTCGTCGACGGCGTCCTTGGCCATCACCCGGTACGTCGTGTACTTGCCGCCCGCGACGACCACGAGCCCCGGCACCGGATGCGCGACCGTGTGCTCGCGCGACAGCTTGCTGGTGGCGTCGGACTCCCCGGCCAGCAGCGGGCGCAGACCGGCGTAGACGCCCTGGACGTCGTCGCGCGACAGCGGCACCGCGAGCACCGAGTTGACGTGGTTGAGGAGGTAGTCGATGTCGGCGCTGGAGGCGGCCGGGTGGGCCTTGTCCAGGTCCCAGTCGGTGTCGGTGGTGCCGATGATCCAGTGCCGGCCCCACGGGATGACGAACAGGACCGACTTCTCGGTGCGCAGGATCAGGCCGGTCGCGGAGTGGATGCGGTCCTTGGGGACGACCAGGTGGATGCCCTTGGAGGCGCGGACGTGGAACTGGCCGCGCTCGCCGACCATCGCCTGGGTGTCGTCGGTCCACACACCGGTCGCGTTGACGACCTGCTGGGCGTGGATCTCGTACTCCCCGCCGCCCTCCACGTCCTGCACCCGGGCCCCGACGACCCGCTCGCCCTCGCGCAGAAACCCGGTCACGCGCGCGCGGTTGGCGGCCTTCGCACCGTAGGACACCGCCGTGCGCACCAGGGTCGCCACGTAGCGGGCGTCGTCCATCTGGGCGTCGTAGTACTGGATGGCGCCGACCAGGGCGTCCTTGCGCAGGGCGGGCGCGATCCGCAGGGCGTGACGGCGGGTCAGGTGACGGTGGATGGGCAGGCCCCGGCCGTGCCCGCTGGCCATGGACATCGCGTCGTAGAGCGCGACGCCCGAGCCGGCGTACAGGCGCTCCCAGCCCTGGTGCTGGAGCGGGTAGAGGAAGGGCACCGGCTTGACCAGGTGCGGGGCGAGGCGTTCCAGGAGCAGGCCGCGCTCCTTGAGGGCCTCGCGGACCAGGGCGAAGTCGAGCATCTCCAGATAGCGCAGGCCGCCGTGGATCAGCTTGCTGGACCTGCTGGAGGTGCCGGAGGCCCAGTCACGGGCCTCGACGATGCCGGTGTTCAGGCCCCGGGTGGCCGCGTCCAGCGCGGTTCCGGCGCCTACCACTCCGCCGCCCACGACCAGCACGTCCAGCTCGCGCTCGGCCATGGCCGCCAAGGACTCCGCCCGTTGCTTCGGCCCCAGTGTCGCTGTCCTCACCGCTGCCTCCCGCTCTGCCGCCATCGGTCATGGCTCGTCGTCGGTCGTCGGTCGCATCGGCCACACCCGGCAGGTGAGGCCCATGCCCAAAGTCTGACCGCGTTGCCCGACTTCAGCCACCACGCGCCCCCAGCCTGTGGACAACGCTCACCGAACCCCCGGAAGACACACGTACACAATCCCACATAACGTTCATATTTACTCCTAGTCTGACATTGCGCTTCGCTCATCCTGTCCACAGGGCTTGCGCACCTGTCCCGCTTCGGTTACTGGGAAGGACGGCCCACGCCATGCCCGCAGACCTCGCCGTCATGGGACTCGGTCCCTACGGCCTGCCCCTCGCCCAGGCCGCCGTGGCCGCCGGCATCCCCACGATCGGGTACGCCACCGGTCCCGAGGCGGGCTCGCTCAGCCCCGCCGAGCTGCGCCGGATGCTCTCGGGGGGCTTCCGGGTGGCCAAGGACCCGGCCGAGCTCGGGCGGGTGCGGACGGCCGTGATCTGCGCGCCGACCCCGCGCGGCGCCGACGGCGGGCTCGACCTGAGCCGGGTGGAGGCCGCGGCCCGCACCCTGGCCGAGCGGCTGCGCCCGCACACCACGGTCATCCTGGAGTCGCCGGTCCACCCGGGGACGACGGAGGACTTCCTGCGGCCTCTGCTGGAGAAGGGCTCGGGTCTGCGCGCGGGGCGCGATTTCCATCTCGCCTACTCGCCCAGCCGGGTGGATCCCGGCAGCCGCGACTTCACCCCGGCCAACACCCCGAAGGTCATCGGCGGTCTCACGCCGGCCTGCACGGAGTCGGCCGCCGCGTTCTACGGCCGGCTCACCGACAAGGTGGTACGCGCGCGTGGCCCGCGCGAAGCCGAGACCGTGCAGCTCCTGGAGACCAACTTCCGGCACGTCAACATCGCCCTCGTCAACGAGATGGCCGTCCTCTGCCATGACCTGGGCGTCGACCTGTGGGACGTGATCCGCTGCGCGGAGACCAAGCCGTTCGGATTCCAGGCCTTCCGCCCCGGACCCGGTATCGGCGGCCACGGGGTCGCCCAGGACCTGTCCGGCGTCGCCGGCCGCGGCCTGCGCATGGTGGAACTGGCCCAGCAGGTCAACAACCGGATGCCGGGGTACGTCGTCCAGCGCGCCGCCGCGCTGCTCAACGAGCACGGCAAGTCGGCCCGCGGCGCGCGCGTGTTGCTGCTCGGCGTCACCTACAAGGCCGACCTCGCCGACCAGCAGGCCACGCCCGCCCGTGAGATCGCGATCCGGCTGATGGAACTGGGCGCCTCGATCAGTTACCACGACCCGCACATCGCGTCCTGGAACGTCCTGGACCGCCCTGTCCCCCGCGCGGACTCCCTCTACGAGGCGGCCGCCGACGCCGATCTGACGATCCTGGTCCAGCAGCACCGGACGTACGACCTCCAGGGTCTGTCGGTGAAGGCACAGCTGCTGCTGGACACGCGCGGGGCGACACCGACGGGGGCGGCTCACCGGCTCTGAAATCACCAGGAGCGTTGTCACAGGCTCCTGTTAGTCTCCCCTCACTCGTCGCACAGGTGTGCGCACGTCGCTTCACCTCGCCGTTCTCGCAGTGATCCACCAGGGGGGATTTTCTGTCATGAGCCAGTCAGCTCCACCACCGCCGCAGCCACAGCCCCAGTCGCACCCGCAGCCGCAGCCGCAGCCCGCCGACGGCAACCCGTTCGCCCAGCAGCAGGCTCCGTCGCCGTACGCCGCCCAGCCCGGCGCCGTACCCCCGCCTCCGGCGCCGCCCGCGCCGCCCCGGGGCAATGTCGCCGTCGGCCTGGCCGCCGCCGTCGTCGCGGCCGTGGCCGCCGCCGCCCTCTACGGCGTGGTCATCGGCCTCACCAAGCACGAGATCGGCTGGGCGGCGGTCGGCGTCGGCTTCGTCATAGGCCTCGCGGCCGGCCGGCTCGGCGGCCGCAACCCGATGCTCGCCGTCGTCAGCACCGTCCTCGCGCTCGGCTCCGTCTACCTGGGCCAGCTGGTCGGCGAGGCGATGATCGGCGCCGACCAGCTCGACGTGAGCTTCTCCGAGCTGTTCTTCCAGCACTTCGGCGTCGTCCAGGACGCGTGGAAGGAAGAGTCCGACCCGCTGACCTTCCTCTTCTTCGCGATCGCCGGGTGGGCGGCGTTCTCGGGAGCCAAGAAGGCGGCGGCCTGACCGGCTCGTGGTACACGAGAGGGCCGGTCACCCCACCCGGGTGTCCGGCCCTTCGCTCGTCCTCCGGGAACTACCGCTTGTGCTGGCTGTCCGCCACCGTCACCTCGACGCGCTGGAACTCCTTCAGCTCGCTGTAGCCGGTCGTGGCCATCGCCCGCCGCAGCGCCCCGAAGATGTTCATCGAGCCGTCGGGGATGTGGGACGGGCCGGTGAGGATCTCCTCGATCGTGCCGACCGTGCCGAGGTCGACCTTCTTGCCACGCGGGAGTTCCTCGTTGACGGCCTCCATGCCCCAGTGGTGGCCCTTGCCGGGGCCGTCCGTGGCGCGGGCCAGCGGGGAGCCCATCATGACCGCGTCGGCGCCGCAGGCGATCGCCTTGGGGAGGTCGCCGGACCAGCCGACACCGCCGTCGGCGATGACGTGGACGTACCGGCCGCCGGACTCGTCCATGTAGTCGCGGCGGGCGGCGGCCACGTCCGCGACGGCCGTGGCCATCGGGACCTGGATACCCAGCACGTTGCGCGTGGTGTGCGCGGCGCCGCCGCCGAAGCCGACGAGCACGCCGGCCGCGCCCGTGCGCATCAGGTGCAGGGCGGCGGTGTACGTGGCGCAGCCGCCGACGATGACCGGGACGTCCAGTTCGTAGATGAACTGCTTCAGGTTCAGCGGCTCGTGCGAACCCGACACGTGCTCCGCCGAGACCGTCGTACCGCGGATGACGAAGATGTCCACGCCCGCGTCGACGACGGCCTTGGAGAACTGGGCCGTGCGCTGCGGGGAGAGCGCGGCGGCGGTGACCACGCCCGAGTCGCGCACCTCCTTGATGCGCTGCCCGATCAGCTCCTCCTTGATGGGAGCCGCGTAGATCTCCTGGAGGCGGCGGGTCGCGGCGTCCGCGTCCAGCTCGGTGATCTCGTCGAGCAGCGGCTGCGGGTCCTCGTAGCGCGTCCACAGACCTTCGAGGTTCAGCACCCCGAGGCCGCCGAGCTCGCCGATGCGGATCGCGGTGGCCGGGGAGACGACCGAGTCCATGGGGGCGGCCAGGAACGGCAGCTCGAACCGGTAGGCGTCGATCTGCCAGGCGATCGAGACCTCCTTCGGGTCCCGCGTACGGCGGCTGGGGACGACGGCGATGTCGTCGAAGGCGTACGCCCGGCGGCCGCGCTTGCCGCGCCCGATCTCGATCTCAGTCACGTCTGTGGCCTTTCCCTCTTCGTTTCAGCGTCTTCCAGTATCGCCGACGGGTACGACAAGGGCGGCCCCGGTGCATCCGGGGCCGCCCTGGAAAGGCCGTGGTGACTACTTGCGGCTGTAGTTCGGCGCCTCGACCGTCATCTGGATGTCGTGCGGGTGGCTCTCCTTGAGGCCCGCGGAGGTGATGCGGACGAACTTGCCCTTGGACTCCATCTCCTCGATGGTGGCGGCGCCCACGTAGCCCATGGTCTGGCGCAGACCGCCGACGAGCTGGTGCAGCACGTTGGAGAGCGGACCGCGGTAGGGCACCTGGCCCTCGACACCCTCGGGCACGAGCTTGTCGTCGGCGGCCACCTCGGCCTGGAAGTACCGGTCCTTCGAGTACGACCTGCCCTGGCCGCGGGACTGCATCGCACCGAGCGATCCCATGCCGCGGTACGACTTGAACTGCTTGCCGTTGATGAAGAGGAGCTCGCCGGGCGACTCCTCGCAGCCGGCCAGCAGGCTGCCGAGCATCACGGTGTCGGCACCGGCGGCGAGCGCCTTGCCGATGTCGCCGGAGTACTGCAGACCGCCGTCGCCGATCAGCGGGATGCCGGCCGCGCGGGCGGCGAGGGACGCCTCGTAGATGGCGGTGACCTGCGGGACACCGATGCCGGCGACCACGCGCGTGGTGCAGATGGAGCCGGGGCCCACGCCCACCTTGATGCCGTCGACACCGGCGTCGATGAGCGCCTGGGCGCCGTCGCGGGTGGCGACGTTGCCGCCGATCACGTCGACGTCCACGCTCGACTTGATCTTCGACATCCAGCTGAGGGCGTTGCTGTTGTGACCGTGCGAGGTGTCGACGACCAGGAAGTCCGCGCCGGCCTCGGCGAGCGCCTGGGCCCGCTCCAGGGCCTCGGGACTGGCCCCGACGGCGGCGCCGACGAGCAGGCGGCCCTCGGCGTCCTTGGCGGCGCTCGGGTACTTCTCGGCCTTGACGAAGTCCTTGACCGTGATCAGCCCCTTGAGGACGCCCTCGGCGTCGACCAGCGGCAGCTTCTCGATCTTGTGCTTGCGCAGCAGCTGGATGGCCTCGGTGCCGGAGATGCCGACCTTGCCGGTGACCAGCGGCATCGGGGTCATGACCTCGTGCACGCGGCGGGTGCGGTCGCTCTCGAAGGCCATGTCACGGTTGGTGACGATGCCGAGCAGCTTGCCGGCCGGATCGGTGACGGGCACACCGCTGATGCGGAACTTGGCGCACAGGGCGTCGGCCTCGGCGAGGGTCGCCTCCGGGCGCACCGTGATGGGGTCGGTGACCATGCCGGACTCGGACCGCTTGACCAGGTCGACCTGGTTGACCTGGTCCTCGACCGACAGGTTGCGGTGCAGCACGCCGACGCCGCCGAGGCGGGCCATCGCGATCGCCATGCGGGACTCGGTCACCTTGTCCATCGCCGCCGACAGGAGCGGGATGTTGACCCGGACGTTGCGGGAGATGCGGGACGAGGTGTCGACCGCGTTCGGGAGCACCTCGGATGCGCCCGGCAGCAGCAGCACGTCGTCGTAGGTAAGCCCGAGTGTCGCGAATTTTCCGGGCACTCCGTCGACGTTGGCAGTCATGACACCTTCCCCAAATGGCCTTGAACGGTGCGGATGTCCATGCTAACGGGAAGCACAGGCCCCAAATTCCACGGTACGACTCAGCCTCGGGCTTCGTATGTTCGTACGGAAACGAGCGCACGCCTGTTCATCGGGGGCGGCGAACCGTGCGGCTACTGCTCCGCCAGGGCGCGCAGCCGGCTCAGGGCCCGGTGCTGGGCGACCCGGACCGCGCCCGGTGACATTCCCAACATCTGACCCGTCTCCTCGGCGGTGAGGCCCACCGCGATGCGCAGGAGAAGGAGCTCGCGCTGGTTCTCGGGGAGGTTGGCCAGGAGTTTCTTGGCCCATTCGGCGTCGCTGCTGAGCAGCGCCCGCTCCTCGGGACCGAGGGAGTCGTCGGGGCGTTCCGGCATCTCGTCGGAGGGGACGGCCGTGGAGCCCGGATGGCGCATCGCGGCCCGCTGGAGGTCGGCGACCTTGTGGGAGGCGATGGCGAAGACGAAGGCCTCGAAGGGGCGGCCGGTGTCGCGATAGCGGGGCAGCGCGAGGAGAACCGCCACGCAGACCTCCTGGGCCAGGTCCTCCACGAAGTGGCGGGCGTCACCCGGGAGGCGCGACAGGCGCGTACGGCAGTAGCGCAGCGCGAGCGGGTGGACATGGGCGAGCAGGTCGTGCGTGGCCTGCTCGTCCCCGTCGACGGCGCGATGGACGAGAGCGCCGATCGTCCCTATGGCGGTGACCGCCTCGTCGTCGCGCATCGGTCCATCGTGCCCTGCGGCCGTCGGCGGTGTGGCACCGCGTCCGTCGTTGTGCACCGAAGCGTTATGAGCAGGTGCGCCGGAACTCATCCCTTGCGCCCTCCCCTTCCGCTCGAACGACTCGTCCCCGAGAGACTCCACACCTCAAGGATGCGGCATCGGCGCCGAAACGAGCAGCGGGCCTCCGGCGCTCCGCCTTGCGGACCCCGCCCACCATGGGGTAGGCGGGGGCGTCCGGTCGGTCCGCGGTCCCGCTGCGACGCAGCTCACCGCCCTGCTAACGGACCAGTCCCCAGCGGAAGCCGAGGGCCACCGCGTGGGCGCGGTCGGAGGCGCCGAGCTTCTTGAACAGGCGCCGGGCATGGGTCTTCACGGTGTCCTCGGAGAGGAACAGCTCGCGGCCGATCTCGGCGTTGGAGCGGCCGTGACTCATGCCCTCCAGGACCTGGATCTCGCGCGCGGTGAGCGTGGGCGCGGCGCCCATCTCGGCCGAGCGGAGACGGCGGGGCGCCAGCCGCCAGGTGGGGTCGGCGAGCGCCTGGGTGACGGTCGCGCGCAGTTCCGCACGCGAGGCGTCCTTGTGCAGGTAGCCGCGGGCGCCGGCCGCGACGGCCAGGGCCACCCCGTCCAGGTCCTCGGCGACCGTGAGCATGATGATGCGCGCGCCGGGGTCGGCCGACAGCAGCCGGCGCACGGTCTCGACACCGCCCAGTCCGGGCATGCGCACGTCCATCAGGATCAGGTCGGAGCGGTCGGCGCCCCAGCGGCGGAGGACTTCCTCGCCGTTGGCCGCCGTCGTCACGCGCTCGACGCCGGGCACGGTCGCCACCGCGCGGCGCAGCGCCTCTCGGGCAAGCGGGGAGTCGTCGCAGACGAGGACGGATGTCATGACCGCCCTCCGCAGCTGATGCGCGTCACCTTGAGCCTCCAGGCTGGTACGGAATCGTCACCTGTGCGGTCGACCGTCTCGGACGCCTGCCCGAGCGCTTGTTGTTTCAACCGCCTCCGCACTCTCAACGACGGTCACTCGAAAGAGTTACGGGGCCTCATGCCGTCTTCGGCACTCTACGTGAGGGGGCGGACACGGTGCAGACATGGACGTCAGACCCTCAACTTTTCATCACATCCAATGCCCCATTTAGACCTTTTTCTTCCCGTTTCACGGTGTCTGGGGCTAGATTCGCAATGAGTCATATTTTCATCTCTCTAGACCGGAGATGTACGGTCGTTGGCACCGTATCCGCCCAGAACGGCTACAAGGGGTCACGTAATGGCAGATTTCTCCCGCCTTCCCGGACCGAACGCGGACCTGTGGGACTGGCAGCTCCTGGCCGCCTGCCGTGGGGTCGACAGCTCGCTCTTCTTCCATCCCGAGGGCGAGCGCGGGGCGGCTCGGAGTGCCCGTGAGAACTCGGCCAAGGAGGTCTGCATGAGGTGCCCGGTCCGCGCGGAGTGCGCGGCGCACGCGCTGGCGGTCCGCGAGCCGTACGGCGTCTGGGGCGGCCTGACCGAGGACGAGCGCGAAGAGCTCATGGGGCGGGCGCGCAACAGGCTGGTGTCGGCAGCGACGACCAGCGGCGACCCCCTCCCGCACACCTGAAAGAACCGACTCCCCCGCACACGCCTGAAATAACGTTTCTTCAAACCGCTGCCGAGTGGGCCGTCCGTCGGCCCCGCCTCCCTAGGCCCGCCGGGCCGCCCTGCGCAGCTGTTCCAGCGTCGCCGCCACGGCCGGCACCTGTGCCAGGTCGGGCAGGGTGAGGGCGACGATCTCCCGCACCACCGCGGGTTCCAGCGCCACCGTGCGCACGCCTCTCGGGCGTACCGACTCGACCGCCAGCTGGGGCAGCACCGCTACACCCAGACCGGCGCCGACCAGGCCGACCACGGCCGGGTAGTCGTCGGTGGCGAAATCGATGCGCGGCGTGAAGCCCACGTTCTCGCACGCCTGGACGAGCTGTCCCCGGCAGCGCGGGCAGCCCGCGATCCAGGGCTCGTCGGCGAGTTCCCCGAGGGCGACCGATTCCGCGCGCGCGAGCCGGTGCCGTTCGGGCAGCAGGCCGACCAGCCGGTCCGTCAGCAGCGGCCGCACCACCAGGTCGTCCCACTCCTCGGCGCCCGCCGCACCCTCGTAGCGGAAGGCCAGCGCGATGTCGCAGTCGCCCGCGCGCAGCAGCTCCACGGACTTCGGCGGCTCGGCCTCCTCCAGGGAGACCCGGGTGCCGGGGTGGGCCGCGCGCAGGGCGGCCAGTGCCGTCGGGACCAGGGTGGAGCTGCCGCTCGGGAAGGAGACCAGGCGGACCCGGCCGGCGCGCAGGCCGGCGATCGCGGCGACCTCCTCCTCGGCGGCGGTGAGCCCGGCGAGGATCCCGGAGGCGTGCCGCACGAGGGCCTCGCCGGCCTGGGTCAGGCGCATCTCACGGCCGTTGCGCACCAGCAGCGGGGTGCCGACGGAGGTCTCCAGGGCCTTCATCTGCTGGCTGACGGCGGGCTGGGTGCAGCCCAGTTCGCGCCCCGCCGCCGAGAAGGAACCGGTGGTGGCGACGGCACGCAGGACACGGAGATGACGGGCCTCTATCACTCTCCGAGCATAAGGCGGGCTTGGACAGCACGCGTAATAACGCGTCGACGCTTTGAGGCAGGTCCCGTACCTTCGGACCATGGAGCTTCTCTCGGTGAACCTCGGCATCCCGACGCCGTCGCCCCACACGGACCAGAAGGACGGCGTGACCGGCATCGACAAGCGACCCGCGGACGGCCCGGTGCGGGTGCAGGCGCCCGGCCCGAAGGGGGTCGCGGGCGGCGGGCTGGCCGGGGACACGGTGTGCGAGCTGCGCCACCACGGCGGCGACGACCAGGCTGTGTACGCCTACGCGCGCGAGGACCTCGACGACTGGGAGAAGGAGCTCGGCCGGCCGCTGCCGAACGGCTGTTTCGGTGAGAACCTCACGACAAACGGGCTGAACGTGTCGGATGCGCTGATCGGCGAGCGCTGGCGGATCGGTTCCGAGGTCGTACTGGAGGTCACCTCCGGGCGCATCCCGTGCCGCACTTTTCAGGGCCATCTGGGCGAGCGGGGATGGGTGAAGAGGTTCACGCGGAAGGGTGCGACCGGTGCCTACCTCCGGGTGATCGAACCGGGTGAGATCCGGGCCGGCGACCCGATCGAGATCATCCACCGCCCGGCCCACGGGGTGACGGCGGCGCTGCAGTTCCGCGCGGTCACCACCGAGCGGGAGCTGCTGCCCCGGCTCCTCGCGGCGGGCGAGGCGCTGCACCCGGAATCGCTGGCGCGGGCCCGGAAGTACATGGCGGCGCGGCAGGACTGAACGGCTGTCACCCGCACGCCGTTCACCAGCGCTTCACCCATCGGGAGAGCTGGTGCGCGCAGCGGACGCCGTCAGTCCGGGTAACTACCCTTGGGCCATGACAACGGCTCTGATTACGGGATCGACCGCGGGGATCGGTGCCGCGTTCGCGCGGCGGCTGGCGGCGGACGGGCACAACCTCGTCCTGGTGGCGCGGGACACCAAACGGCTGCGCGAACAGGCGACCGAGCTCCACGACCGGCACGGCATCGAGGCGGAGGTGCTCACCGCCGACCTCGCGGAGGACACCGGCATCGAGTCGGTCGCCGCCCGCCTCGGCGACCGCCGGAACCCGGTCGACCTGCTGATCAACAACGCCGGTTTCGGCAACAAGGGCCGCTATCTGGACGTCTCGATGGCCGACGAGCTGAAGATGCTCAAGGTGCACTGCGAGGCGGTGCTGCGGCTGACCTCGGCGGCGGCGGAGGCGATGCGGGAGCGCGGGCGCGGCGGTGTCGTCAACGTGGCCTCGGTGGCGGCCTTCGTGCCCCGGGGCACCTACGGCGCGTCGAAGGCGTGGGTCGTGCAGTTCACCCAGGGCGCGGCGCGCGATCTGGCGGGGACCGGCGTCCGTCTGATGGCGCTGGCGCCCGGTTTCGTGCGCACCGAGTTCCATCAGCGGGCCGGGATGGGCACGGACAACATCCCGGGCTGGATGTGGCTGGACGCCGACAAGCTGGTCGAGGCGGCGCTCGCCGACCTCGCGCGCGGCAAGACGCTGTCGATCCCGGACCCGCGGTACAAGGTGCTGACCGGCCTGGCGAAGGTGGCCCCGCGCGGGCTGCTGGGCGGGATCACCTCGAAGACGGGGCGCAAGTACGGGCCGCAGTGACGGCTGCGGTGCCGCTTCCCCCGGTGGGAAAATGGGCGTGACGGTACCGGACCCAGGGGGGCCGGAGGCGGTGGCATGACGTTCGTACAGCTCATCGAGTGCAGGACCAGCCGGCCGACCGAGATGGACCGGCTGATGGACAAGTGGGTCACGCAGGCCAAGGGGAAGCGGACGGCGACGCATGTGGTGGTCGGCAAGGACCGCTCCGACGCGTCGCACCTGGTCGAGATCGTGGAGTTCCCCTCGTACGAGGAGGCGATGCGGAACTCGAACCGACCGGAGACCGACCAGGTGCTCAACGAGATCCTGGCGCTCAGCGACGGGATGCCGACCTTCACGGATCTGGAGGTGGTGCGTGACGAGCGGTGGTACGCCGACACCGCGCGGCGGTTCTTCGAGACGATCGCCGCGCCCGGCCCGCTGGTTCCGCTGGACGGTCTGATCACCGAGGACTACCACGACCACGAGCCGGTCGAGGGCCAGGACACCATCGGCATGGACGCGATGCGGCGCAAGCTGGAGATGTGGCGGGGGGCCTTCGACTTCTCGTTCCTCGTCGAGGACCAGATCGCCCAGGGCGACCGGGTGTGCACCAGGTGGCTCTGGACGGGTGTGCATAAGGCGGCGTTCATGGGGGTGCCGAACACCGGCCGGCAGGTCAGCATGGCCGGGACGACGATCCACCGCTTCGACGCCGACGGGAAGATGGCCGAGGGCTGGTTGCAGTACGACCGGCTCGGGCTGATGGAGCGGCTCGGAGCGCTGGACGCGCTGCAGATCTGAGATGACAGCGGCCGTGAAGTAGTACGACGGGCTCAGGGGTACGACAGTAGGAAGTACCCGCGAGGGGCGAAGCCCCCGTTCCGGATACGGAACGGGGGCTTCATCTGTCCCTGGTCCCGGATGTCGGCTCTGCCGTCAGATGAACCATCACAGCCGCAGGACTGTTCGCCGTCAGCGCGGGGACGGGCGGCCGCCGTCCAGTGGCCAGTACGCCTTCTGGCCCTCGAACCAGAACCACAGCGCCTTCGAATGGGCGGGCAACCTGGACGACACCGACAACGGTGACGGTCACAACGTCTACATGCAGGTTCGCGTCGAGGGCTACGCCTGACCGGTCGGCTCGCCATGGCGAAAGCGGCTGCCCGAAGCCGGGCCTCGGCTTCGGGCAGCCCCTCGGAGCCGAGCGGGGAGGCCGGCCGACGTGGACCGGCGAGCCGACACCGCCGATGCGGACCGGCGAGCCGGATCTGCCGTCCCCTCCGCCCCCAGCACGAGAGCACTGTGCCCCGCCGCAGTGCGGCGGGGCACAGTGACTTACTGCTTACCGGCTTTGCCGGCGTACCTCAGTGCGAGTGGCCGTGGGAGTGACCGGCGGCCGCCGGCTCCTCCTCTTCCTTCTTCTCGACGACCAGGGTCTCGGTCGTCAGGAGGAGGGAGGCGATGGAGGCGGCGTTCTCCAGGGCGGAGCGGGTGACCTTGACCGGGTCGATGACGCCGGCCTTGACCAGGTCGCCGTACTCGCCGGTGGCGGCGTTGAAGCCCTGGCCCTTGTCGAGCTCGGCGACCTTGGAGGTGATGACGTAGCCCTCCAGGCCGGCGTTCTCGGCGATCCAGCGCAGCGGCTCGACGACCGCGCGGCGGACCACGGCGACACCGGTGGCCTCGTCGCCGGTCTTGCCCAGGCCGCCCTCCAGCACCTTCGCTGCGTGGACGAGCGCGGAGCCACCACCGGAGACGATGCCCTCCTCGACCGCGGCGCGGGTCGCGGAGATGGCGTCCTCCAGACGGTGCTTCTTCTCCTTCAGCTCCACCTCGGTGGCGGCGCCGACCTTGATCACGCACACGCCGCCGGCCAGCTTCGCGAGGCGCTCCTGGAGCTTCTCGCGGTCCCAGTCGGAGTCGGTGTTCTCGATCTCGGCCTTGATCTGGGCGACGCGGCCGGTGACGGCACCGGAGTCACCGGCACCGTCGACGACCGTGGTGTCGTCCTTGGTGACCGTGACACGGCGGGCGGAGCCCAGCACGTCCAGGCCGACCTGGTCGAGCTTGAGGCCGACCTCCTCGGAGATGACCGTGGCGCCGGTGAGGATCGCCAGGTCCTCCAGCATCGCCTTGCGGCGGTCGCCGAAGCCGGGGGCCTTGACCGCGACCGCGTTGAAGGTGCCGCGGATCTTGTTGACGACGAGGGTGGAGAGCGCCTCGCCCTCGACGTCCTCGGCGATGATCAGCAGCGGGCGGGAGGCGTTGCTCTGGATGATCTTCTCGAGCAGCGGGAGCAGGTCCGCGATGGAGGAGACCTTGCCCTGGTTGATGAGGATGTAGGGGTCCTCCAGGACGGCCTCCATGCGCTCCTGGTCCGTCACGAAGTACGGCGACAGGTAGCCCTTGTCGAAGGCCATGCCCTCGGTGAAGTCCAGCTCCAGACCGAAGGTGTTGGACTCCTCGACGGTGATGACACCGTCCTTGCCGACCTTGTCCATCGCCTCGGCGATGAGCTCGCCGACCTGCTGGTCCTGGGCGGACAGCGCGGCGACGGCGGCGATGTCGGCCTTGTCGTCGATCGGACGGGCGGAGGAGAGCAGCTCCTCCGAGACGGCGGCGACGGCGGCGTCGATGCCCTTCTTCAGGGCGGCCGGGGAGGCGCCGGCGGCGACGTTCTTCAGGCCCTCGCGGACGAGCGCCTGGGCCAGCACGGTGGCGGTGGTCGTACCGTCACCCGCGATGTCGTTGGTCTTGGTCGCCACCTCCTTCACCAGCTGGGCACCGAGGTTCTCGTACGGGTCGTCGAGCTCGACCTCGCGGGCGATGGTGACGCCGTCGTTGGTGATGGTGGGGGCGCCGAACTTCTTGTCGATGACGACGTTGCGGCCCTTGGGGCCGATCGTCACCTTGACGGTGTCGGCAAGCTTGTTGACGCCGCGCTCGAGGGCGCGACGGGCGTCCTCGTCGAACTTCAGGATCTTCGCCATGGGAGCGGTTCAGCCCTCTCGGAAAGCGTGGGTGAAACGAACCGCGCCCCTGAGCCCGGCTTCATAAGGTCGCGGGGGCCAGGGGCGCAGCTCAAAGCAGAATGTGCTTGGGGTGAACTACTTCTCGATGATCGCGAGCACGTCGCGAGCCGAGAGGACGAGGTACTCGTCGCCGTTGTACTTCACCTCGGTGCCGCCGTACTTGCTGTACAGCACGATGTCGCCGACCTTGACGTCGAGCGGCAGGCGCTCGCCGTTCTCGAAGCGGCCCGGGCCCACGGCGAGGACGGCGCCCTCCTGGGGCTTCTCCTTCGCGGTGTCCGGGATGACCAGGCCAGAGGCGGTGGTCTGCTCGGCGTCGAGCGGCTGGACCACAATGCGGTCCTCGAGCGGCTTGATGGCAACCTTGGAGCTGGTGGTCGTCACGATCCGACCTCCCCCTTCGGAGATCTCACGGGGTTAACTGTCTGAGGTGGCGACCAGGTGGATCCGTCGTCGCGGGTGCCGGACCTGCCCGTCGCGTTGTTGGCACTCTCATCTGCCGAGTGCCAGAGCCGAGACTATGACCGCGATTAGCACTCGGTCAAGCGGAGTGCCAATTGCCTGCGGCGCGGCGCCGAAAAAAACGGCGACCGGGGCCGCTGTGACCGTCCCTGGGGCTGCCGCCCCGGACCCCGCTTACAGGTAATCCTCCAGCCGCCCCACCGTCAGGCCGTTCTCCTGGACCCGGCGGAGCAGGCGGGTCGTGCGTTCGCGCAGGGGCAGGCCCGTGGCCTCGTCCGGGCCGACCAGGACGATGTCGCCGGGGCGCAGCCGCTTCTCACCGCGGCGGTAGGCGACGCCGTCGGCCGTCATCGCCGCACGCCACAGGACCACCGCCGTCACCCCGCAGTCGGCCGCCGCGCGCAGGGTGGTGGTGTCGTACGTGCCGTAGGGCGGGCGGAAGAGGCGGGGGCGGATGCCGAAGCGGGACTTGAGTTTCTCCTGCTGGCCGCAGATCTCGGCGCGCTGGCCTGCGTAGGGCAGGCCGGGCATGGCCGGATGGTCGAGGGTGTGGTTCTGGACGCTCGCGCCGACCTCCTGGAGGCGGGCGAAGTGGCCGTAGCCGGGGCCGACCACACTGTCCGTGAGGAACATGCTCACCGGGAGCCGCAGTTCACGGACCATGTCCACGAACCGGGGGTCCTTCTCGGCGCCGTCGTCGTAGGTGAGGAAGACGACCTTGTCGGTGGTGGTGACGTGGTCGACGACCGGGGGGAGGGCCGTGCGGAGGGCGAGCGGGTGGAGCGGGGGGTGCGGCGCCGGGAGCAGGGGCGCGGTCAGACCCCAGTGGCGGTACGGCTGTTCGCCGGCCGGGCCGTGCGGCCTTACCCGGTCGGCCGCCTTCTTGCCCAGCCGTTCGATCGGGTCGACGGACTGGGCGCAGCCCGCCAGGAGGAGGGCGGCGGTCAGCAGCGCGGCCGTCGCCCTCGGCCGGCTCACAGGTAGTCCTCCAGGCGCGCCACCGCATAGCCCTCGCGGGTGACCTTGTTCAGAAAGCGGCGCATGTCGTCGATCATCGTGCCGTCCCAGTCGTCCTTGCCCCGGAAGTGCGTGAGCACGATGTCACCGGGGTGCAGGCCGCGGTCCCACTCGCGGTACTCCCAGTGGTCGACGAACACCTCCTCGTCCCAGATCGGCGCGTACTTGATGCCGCAGGACTTGGCGGCGCGCAGGGTGTCGCCGTTGTAGTTGCCGTAGGGCGGCCGGAAGACCGTCGGCGCCTTGCCGAACTGCTTCTTCATGATCGCCTGCATGCCGCAGATCTCGTCCTTCTGCTCCTCGTAGGACAGGCCCGGCAGATAGGGGTGGGTCAGGGTGTGGTTGTTGAGGGTGTGGCCCTCGGCCTGCATCGTGCGGAAGAAGCCGTAGTCGTCCTTGACCAGGTAGTTGCTGAGAAAGGCGGTGTAGGGGATCCGCAGGTCGTTCATCATGCGGAGGAACCGCGGGTCCTTGTTCCAGCCGTCGTCGATGGTCAGGAAGACGACCTTCTGCCTGGTCGGGATCGTGGTGAAGACCGGGGGCAGGTCGTCCTCCACCTGCCCGTCCACCTCGAAGCCGTCGCGAGCGGTGATCCTCGGCTTCACCTTCGGCGGGGCCGGGGGCCGCAGCGGGACCGCGTCCAGGCCCCAGCGCCTGGCGGCGGCGACCAGGGCGGCGTGGGAGTCGGGGGCGGGCGCTGCCCGGTGCGGCTGCTGGCCGGCGGCGGGACGGGCGGTGGAGCCGGTGTCGGGCCCCGCGCAGCCGGACATCAGGGCGGCCGCGGCCAGCAGGCCCGCCATACCCGCCTTCAACCCTTTTTTGTCATTTTGTACGACTACTCGCATGGCGTCGGATCCTTCCAGGACCTCCCCCGGAACCGGCGCCGACACCTCCGCCGGAGGCGAACCATCCACCGACTGGCCGACAATGACCCGGTGAACGACCTCCTCGCCCCCCTCCTCTCCCCCGAGGGCCGCGCCCTCCTCGCCGAGGTGCGCGGCACCGCGCCCGCCGACGAACTCGCCGTGGCCACCCGGCTGCGCCGCGAGCACCCCGCCGAGCTGGTGTCGGCGGCGCTCACCCAGGCCCGGCTGCGGCAGCGGGCGGCGGCGAAGTTCGGGGAGGCGGACGCGGACCGCATGTTCTTCACGCCGAACGGGGTCGAGCAGTCGACGCGGGCGAGTGTCGCCGCGTACCGGGCCCAGCGGCTGACGGCGCTCGGGGTGACCTCGGTCGCCGACCTGTGCTGCGGGATCGGGGGCGACGCGATCGCGCTCGCGCGGGCCGGGATCCGGGTGCTCGCCGTGGACCGGGACCCGGTGACGGCGGCCGCGGCGCGGGCGAACGCCGACGCGCTGGGGCTCGCCGGTCTGATCGAGGTCCGGGAGGCGGACGTCACGGAGGTGGACACGGCCGGCTACGACGCCGTGTTCGTCGACCCGGCCCGGCGCGGCGGCCGCGGCCGCATCTTCGACCCGGAGGCCTACTCACCGCCCCTGTCCTGGGCGATCGAGGCGGCCCGCGGGGCGGCGCACACCGCCGCGCTGAAGATCGCCCCCGGCATCCCGCACGAGGCCGTCCCGGCCGACGCCGAGGCGGAGTGGATCTCGGACGCGGGCGACGTGAAGGAGGCGGTGCTGTGGTTCGGGACGGCGCCCGGGGCGGTCCGCGCCACCCTGCTGCCCGGCCCGCGCACGCTGCTCGGCCGGGGCCTGCCCGATCCTCGGGTCCGTCCCGTGGGGCGGTACCTGTACGAGCCCGACGGTGCCGTCATCCGCGCCCATCTGGTCGCCGAGGCGGCCGAGGAGCTGGACGGCGGGCTCCTCGACCCGACGATCGCGTACATCACGGCCGACGGACTGCGCGCCACCGACTGGGCGACGCCGTACGAGATCACCGACCGGCTGCCCTTCAACGTGAAGAAGCTGAAGGCGCTGCTGCGGGAGCGGGAGGTCGGCACGCTGACCGTGAAGAAGCGCGGCTCGGCCGTGGAGCCGGAGGAGCTGCGCAGGAAGGTCAAGCCGCAGGGGCCGAACGCGGCGACCGTGTTCCTGACCCGGGTGGCGGGGGCGCCGACCATGCTCGTCGGCGCCCCCGCGCAGCCGGCTACTGGTGCTGGGAGTTGCGGGTGATCAGCTGTGCGCCTCCAGGCTACGGAGCGCACTCCCGCGCCCTGGCCAGCAGCAGCTCCCGTTCCCGCTCGTTGCGTGCCAGCCCCGCCGCCCGTTCGAACTCCGCGCGGGCCTCCGCCGTACGCCCGAGGCGGGCGAGCAGGTCCCCCCGCACGCTGGGCAGCAAGTGGTAGTCGCGCAGGGCCGGTTCGGCCGTCAGCGGGTCCACGATCGCCAGGGCCGCCGCCGGACCGTCCGCCATCGACACGGCCACCGCCCGGTTCAGCTCGACGACCGGGGACGGGGACCGGGCCGCCAGCAGGCCGTACAGGGTGGCGATGGACCGCCAGTCGGTCTCCTCGTAGGTGTACGCGTGCGCGTGGCAGGCCGCGATGGCCGCCTGGAGGGCGTACGGCCCCGGGGCGCCGGTCGCCGTGGCGTCCGCGCGGGCCAGCGCCCTGATGCCGCGGGCGATGAGCATGCGGTTCCAGCGGCGGCGGTTCTGGTCCCCGAGGAGGACGGGGGTGCCGTCGGGGGCGGTGCGAGCGGCCGTGCGGGAGGACTGGAACTCCAGGAGCGACGTGAGGGCGTGCACCTCCGGCTCCTTCGGCATCAGCGAGGACAGCACGCGGGCCAGCCGCAGCGCGTCCTCGCACAGCGACGGGCGCAGCCAGTCGTCGCCCGCCGTGGCCGCGTACCCCTCGTTGTGGATCAGGTAGATGACGTCGAGCACGGAGCCGAGCCGGGCCTCGCGGTCCGGGCCGTACGGCACCTCGAAGGCGATGTTCCTGGTGGCGAGGGTGCGCTTGGCACGGACGATGCGCTGGGCGATGGTCGGCTCGGGGACCAGGAAGGCGCGGGCGATCTCGGCCGTGCTCAGACCGCCGAGGAGCCGCAGGGTGAGGGCCGTGCGGGCCTCCGGCGACAGCACCGGGTGGCAGGCGGTGAAGACCAGACGGAGCAGGTCGTCGTCGATGTCGTCGGGGTCGGCGGGCTCCTCCGGCGGGGGCACGTCCGCGAGGCTCCGGCCGATCTCCCGGAGCTTGCGGGTGTAGTTCTCCCGGCGCCGGACCAGGTCGACGGCGCGGTGGCGGGCGGTGGCCATGAGCCAGGCGCCCGGGTTGTCGGGCACTCCGTCCCGGGGCCACTGCTCCAGGGCGGCGACGAGGGCGTCCTGCGCCAGTTCCTCCGCGATGCCGACGTCCCGGACGATCCGGGCGACGCCGGCGATCACGCGGGGCGACTCCAGACGGAAGACGGTCTCGATGGTGTGCCGGGCGTCGGCGTCGACGGAGGGCTGTGTGCTCACAGCCCTCCATTCGACACCCCCGGACGGCGGTACGCCAGGAGGGTCAGCCCTCCGCGATCTCCCGCACCTCGCAGGTAACCGTCCAGAACTCCTCGTGCACCTTGAGGAACCGCTTGGTCCACTCCAGGGCCTCGGCCATGTCCTTGCACTGCATGATCGCGTAACCGCCGACGACCTCCTTGGACTCGGTGAACGGCCCGTCGGTGACGGAGATCCTCCCGCCCTCCCAGTGCACCCGGGTGCCCTGGGCGGTCGGCGTGAGCCCCGCGGTGTCCAGCATCACGCCGGCCTTGGTGATCTCCTCGATCAGCTCGCCCATCCGCTGCATCAGTTCCTGGCTGGGGCCCTCGGCGGGGGCGGCGGACTCGTCGATCTTCACGAGCGACAGGTAACGGGGCATGGTGACTCCTGGGATTCGGGTGCGGTGCGGGGTCTCTCCCCGCATCTCACCCTTGCGTCGAACGCGCCGGCACCGGATCGACACGCGCGCCGGAATTTCCCGAAGTTTTTTTCCGCACCCTTTCCGCACCGGCTGCGGAGCCTAGCGCAGCGACTTCCACAGGTCGCTCGCCTCGGGCTCGTCGGCGACCACCCGGTTGGGGTCGGAGGGTGCCGTCACCACGGGCATCATCACCGTCTTGAGGTGATCCGAGGTCAGGCCCTTGAGGCTCTGGCCGAGGCGCATCAGCTCGCTGAGCGAGTCCAGGCCCGTGTCGGTGGTGAGGCTGGAGGTGACCGCGTCGGCGACCTCGTAGAGCTTGGCCGGGCTGGTCAGGAGGCTGATGGAGGCCATCTGGTCCAGCAGGGCCTTGACCAGGTTCTGCTGGAGGCCGATCCGGCCGAGGTCGCTGCCGTCGCCTATGCCGTGCCGGGTGCGGGCGAGCGCCAGGGCCGTGGTGCCGTCGAGGTGGTGGGTGCCCTTCTTCAGGTGCAGATGGCTGTCGTCGTCGTCGATGTCCTGGTCGGTGGTCACGGTCACCCCGCCGAGCGCGTCCACCAGCTTGGCGAAGCCCGAGAAGTCGATCTCCAGGTAGTGGTCCATGCGGACGCCGGTGATCGACTCGACCGTCTTCACCGCGCACACCGCCCCGCCCACCGAGTAGGCGCTGTTGAACATCGCGCCGTAGGCGACGGACGTCGAGCCGCCGGAGGACAGCGGGCAGGAGGGGCGGGTGACCAGGGTGTCGCGGGGGATGCTGACCACGGTGGCCGACGTCCGGCCGGCGTCGACATGGACGACCATCGCGGTGTCGGAGCGGGCGCCCGAGCTGTCGCCGCCGCCGAGTTCCTGGTTCTCCTTGCCGCTGCGCGAGTCCGAGCCCAGCACCAGGATGTTCACGGACCCGGTGGGCAGCGGCGAGGCGGAGGCGGACGCGGTGGCCGTCGGCGTCGTCACCGCCTTCGCCGGGCGGTCGTCGCCGAGCGCACTGTTGATGTCGACGCTCTTGATGTTGTCGTTGAGGTGCCAGTAGACCCACCCCGCGCCCGCGACGCCCAGCGTCATGACCCCCGCCAGGGTGAGGCCGACGATCTTCAGCCCTCTCGACCGCCGGCCCACCCGTCTGCCCGCGCCGCCTTGCTCCTCGTGTCCCGTCACGAGACAGGAACGTAAGTCCGAATTATTAGGGGACTGTTAGCGCGAGCGCCGCGAAGAGGTTTTCTTCGGAAAATCTCACCCTTCTCACGCCGAACTCAGCGTGAGCGTCGGCACCGGATTGCTGCCGCTCCAGGACGCGTTGAATCCGAAGGTCACCGAACTCCCGTCCGCCACCGTCCCGTTGTAGGAGGCGTTCGCGCAGGAGACGGCCGCGCCCGACTGGGTGCAGACGGCGTTCCAGGCCTGGGTGATCTGCTGCCCGGCACCGTATGTCCAGTTCACCTTCCAGGAGGTGAGGGAGGCGCCCGAGCAGGAGATGGTCACCTGGCCGGTGAACCCGGTGTTCCACTGGCTGCCCACGCTGTAGGCGGCCGCGCAGGCACCGGTCGGCGGCGGTGTGGTCGTGGTCCCGCCGAGCGCCTCCGCGATGCCGTAGTACGCCGGTTTCGGCGCGTAGTTCGCGTCGTACGGCGTCGCCGCCCCGTACCCCGGGAAGGTGCTGTCCACCCACGAGTCGGAGTCGGTGAAGCCCCACACCGTGACGTTGACGCAACGGCTCACGGCCACGCACGCGGCCACCACCGACTTGAAGTCGGCCTTCTGCTGGGCGAGTTTGGTGCTGTCGGAGGGCAGCGCCATCCGGATGTCCAGCTCGGTGATCGCCACGTCCACGCCCAGGTCGGCGAAGCGCTGGATGTTCTGCTGGAGGGTGGAAGGCACCTGGCCGAGGATGAGGTGGGCCTGGAGCCCGACCCCGTCGATCGGGACACCGGCCGCCTTGAGCGACTTCACCAGGTTGTACAGGGCGGTGCTCTTCGCGTTGACGCCCTCGACGTTGTAGTCGTTGATGTACAGCTTGGCCGCCGGATCGGCCGCGTGTGCCCAGGTCAGGGCGTTGGCGATGTAGTCGGAACCGAGGCCGTTGTACCAGAGCGTCGACCGGTAGGTGCCGTCCTCGTTGAAGGGTTCGTTGACGACGTCCCAGGCGGCGATCTTCCCCTTGTAGCGGCCGGCCTCGGTGCTGATGTGGTTCTGCAGCAGGCTGCTCAGCTGGGCGGAGGTCCAGGTGCCGTTCGTCAGCCAACTGGGGTTCTGGCTGTGCCACACCAGGGTGTGGCCGCGTACCTGCTGGTTGTGGGCCTGGGCGAAGGCCACGATCTGGTCGGCCTCGGTCCAGTTGAAAGTGCCCTGCGTGGGCTCGACCGACCCCCACTTCATGGCGTTGCCCGGGGTCAGCGAGCTGAACTGGGCGCCTGCGACGTCGCCGTACGTCCCGGTGAGCTTGGAGCCGGTGACCGCGGTGCCGATGACCTTGCCCTTGGCGGCGGCGAGGTCGCGCAGCGGGGTGTCGGCGGCGTGCGCCGCGGGCGCCGTGAACAGCAGCGCTGCGCCGGTGACGAGTGCCGCCAGGGATAAGCCTGTTCTCAGAGATCTCATTGCGGGTACCTCCGAAAGTTTCGGCCATACAACCGATTGGCTTCGGAGGAGTGTGGAGACGCGCGCACCACCCGTCAATACGTCAACATCCGGCCACCGCCCTCAAGAAGCCGCGGGCGCCGCCGTGCTCGACCGCACCACCAGGCTGGTGGCCAGCTCCACCCGGGTCGCCGTCGTGGCCTCCTCGGCGCGCCCCATCTCCAGCACGAGCCGGGCCGCCGCCTCGGCCATCTCGGTGAGCGGCTGCCGTACGGTCGTCAGCGGCGGCCCCACCCAGCGGGCCACCGGCAGATCGTCGAACCCGACGATGCTCACGTCCTCCGGGATCCGCAGCCCCAACTCGCGCGCGGCCTCGTACAGCCCGAGCGCCTGGAGGTCGTTGCCGGTGAAGACGGCGGTGGGCCGGTCGGGCATGCGCAGCAGCTCCAGACCGAGCCGGTAGCCGGCGTCGTGGTGGAAGTCCCCGGCCTTGACCAGGTCCTGGTCGACGGGGAGCCCGGCGGTCTCCAGCGCGGCCCGGTAGCCGTCCACCCGGGCCCGGCTGCACATCATCCGGGAGGGCCCGCTGATCGCCCCGATGCGCCGGTGCCCCAGCTCGACCAGGTGCCGGGTGGCGGCCAGGCCCCCCTGCCAGTTGGTCGCGCCGATGGACGGCACGTCCGGCCCCGGGTCCCCCGCCGGGTCCATCACCACGAACGGGATCGACCGGCTCAGCAGCAGCGCCCGCTGCGACTCGTCCAGCCCCGACAGCACCAGCACCACCCCGTGCGGCCGCCGGGCCGCCACCTGGTCGGCCCAGGTCCGCCCGGGGGTGAGCCGCCCGGCGCTCTCGCTGAGCACCACGCTCAGCCCGGCGTCCCGGGCCACGTTCTCCACCCCCCGGATGACCTCCATCGCCCAGGCGCTCTCCAGCTCGTGGAAGACCAGGTCGATGAGCGGCGACCGGGAGGCCTCGGCGCGCCGCCGCCGGTAGCCGTAGGCGCGCAGCAGGTCCTCGACCCGGGTGCGGGTCGCCGGCGCGACATCCGCGCGCCCGTTCAGGACCTTCGAAACAGTCGGAGCGGACACGCCGGCCTCACGGGCGATTTCGGCGAGTGTCGCCGTCTGCGTTTCTGCGGGCTTCGGAGGCGTCATGACCGCGATCGTATCCCTGCACTCCCCCTTGACGAAGACCTGCGCACGCCATAGGTTCCCGGAACATTCGGTGTGTTGCACGAAACATTCGTGACGGGAGTTTCATGACCACCGCTCCTTGGCGAGACCCCGCACTGCCCGCCCCGGCCCGCGTCGACGACCTGCTCCCCCGGATGACCCTGGAGGAGAAGACCGCCCAGCTCTACGGCGTGTGGGTGGGCGCCGCCACCGACGGCGACGGGGTCGCCCCGCTGCAACGCGAGATGACCGCCGACTACGACTGGGACGAGCTGGTAGCCCTCGGCCTCGGCCAGCTGACCCGCTCCTTCGGCACCGCCCCCGTGGACCCGGCG
Organism: Streptomyces sp. NPDC048254; assembly: GCF_043201895.1. Taxonomy (NCBI): domain Bacteria; kingdom Bacillati; phylum Actinomycetota; class Actinomycetes; order Kitasatosporales; family Streptomycetaceae; genus Streptomyces; species Streptomyces sp. NPDC048254. The sequence goes on along the minus strand of NZ_JBICZJ010000002.1, from coordinate 232,772 downwards.
CTGGGCGCGCGCGCACTGGCCCGCGCCCAGCGCCGGATCACCGCCGCCGGCCGCTTCGGCATCCCGGCGATCGCCCACGAGGAGTGCCTGGCCGGCTTCACGGCCTGGCGGGCGACGGCCTATCCGGTCCCGCTGGCCTGGGGCGCCGCCTTCGACCCGCCGCTGGTCGAGGAGCTGGGCCGGAGCATCGGCGCGGATCTGCGCTCGGTCGGCGTGCACCAGGGCCTGGCGCCCGTCCTGGACGTGGTCCGCGACCCGCGCTGGGGGCGGGTCGAGGAGACGATCGGCGAGGACCCGTACCTGGTGGGCACGGTCGGCACGGCCTACGTCCGGGGCCTGGAGTCGGCCGGGATCATCGCCACGCTCAAGCACTTCGCGGGGTACGCCTCCTCGGCCGGCGCCCGCAATCTGGCCCCGGTCCGGGCGGGGGTACGGGAGTTCGCGGACGTCACCCTCCCCCCGTTCGAGATGGCGCTGCGCGAGGGCGGGGCCCGTTCGGTGATGGCGGCGTACAACGAGACGGACGGCGTCCCGGCGTCGGCGGACCCCCGCCTGCTGACCGAACTGCTCCGTGATGACTGGGACTTCACGGGAACCGTTGTCGCCGACTACTTCGGCATCGGCTTCCTGCAGACCCTGCACCGGGTGGCGGGCACGGAGGCGGAGGCGGCACATCTGGCGCTGGCGGCGGGCATCGACGTCGAACTGCCGACCCTGAAGTGCTACGGCCGCCCGCTGGTGGCGGCGGTGCGGGCGGGCACGGTCCCCGAGTCCCTGGTGGACCGGGCGGTCCGCCGGGTGCTGCTCCAGAAGTGCGAACTGGGGCTGCTGGACGCGGACTGGGATCCGGAGCCCCAGGGCCCGGTCGACCTCGACTCGACGGCCAACCGCGACCTGGCCCGCCGGCTGGCGGAGGAGTCGGTGGTCCTGCTGGACAACCCGGACGGCGTCCTGCCGCTGGCCCCCGGCACCCGTGTCGCGGTGGTCGGCCCGCGCGCGGCCGACGCCCTGGCCATGCTCGGCTGCTACTCCTTCCCGTCCCATGTCCTGACCCATCACCCGGAGGTCGACCTGGGCATCGCCATCCCCACCGTCCTGGAGTCGCTGCGGGCCGAACTCCCGGACGCGAAGGTGACGTTCGCGGAGGGCTGCGACGTCTCCGACCCGGACACCGCCGGCTTCGAGGAGGCGGTGGCGCGCGCGGCGGAGGCGGACGTGTGCGTGGCGGTGCTGGGCGACCGGGCGGGCCTGTTCGGGCGGGGCACGTCGGGCGAGGGCTGCGACGTCGCCGATCTGTCGCTGCCCGGCGTCCAGGCCGACCTGCTGGACGCGCTGCTCTCGACGGGCGTCCCGGTGGTCCTGGTCCTGCTCACCGGGCGCCCCTACGCGCTGGGCCGCTGGCAGGGCCGGCTCGGCGCGGTGGTGCAGGCGTTCTTCCCGGGGGAGGAGGGCGGCCCGGCGGTGGCGGGCGTGCTGTCGGGCCGCGTCAACCCGTCGGGGCGGCTGCCGGTGAGCGTCCCGCGGGTGCCCGGCGGCCAGCCCTGGACCTACCTCCAGCCCCCGCTCGGCCTGGCGGGAGAGCTCAGCAACCTGGACCCGACCCCGCTGTACCCGTTCGGGCACGGCCGCTCGTACACGACGTTCGCGTGGGACCTGGTGTCGCGGGGCACGGCCGGGATCGGCACGGACGGTTCGTACGACGTGACCGTGGCGGTCCGCAACACCGGCGACCGGGCCGGCGCGGAGGTCGTACAGCTCTACCTGCACGACCCGGTGGCGTCGGTGACCCGCCCGGACGTCCGCCTGATCGGCTACCGGCGCCTGGACCTGGCGCCGGGCGAGTCCCGCCGGCTGACCTTCCGCTTCCACACCGACCTCTCGGCGTTCACCGACCGGGAGGGGGCCCGGGTGGTGGAACCGGGCGCGCTGGAACTCCGGGTGGGCGCTTCGAGCACCGAGGTCCGAGCCACGGTACGGCTGCAACTGACGGGCCCGGTACGGCGGTTGGGGCCGGACCGGGTCCTGCGCTGCGAGACGGAGGTGGTGTGACCGCCAGGGCACGGCAGACGCCTTCCTGAAGTGCGGCAAGGCACTCCTCACGGCCCGCCACCCCACCAAGCGGATAGAGTTATCCGCTTAATGCTACGGTGGTGCGCGCCGGTCTGGTCCGAAACGTGAGGAGTCCCGATGTCACGCAGCCGTCGGCTGTCGCTGGGCGCCGTCGTCCTGGTGGTGAACGCCCTGCAATGGGTGATCGCCGAAGCCGTCACCGCGGCGGCCTGGAACGATCCGCCCTACAGCTACGCCACCAACTACATCAGCGACCTCGGCGTGCCGGACTGCGGCACGAAGTTCCAGGGCCGCGAGATCTGCTCCCCCTCGCACCAGCTCATGAACACCTCGTTCATGCTCCAGGGGATCCTCTTCGCGACCGGCGTGATCCTGCTGTCCGTGCTGGTCAGCGGCCGTGCGCGGCGCGTAGTCGTCGCCCTCGCCGCCACCCACGGCGTGGCCTTCGTCCTGGTCGGGCTCTTCCACGGCTCCGCGCACGGGCCGGGCTACAGCCTGGTCGTCCATGTCGTCGCGGCCGCCGTCGGCATCCTGTGCGCGAACACCGTCGTGATCATGGCGGGGTCGCTGCGCGGCCTCGGCGCCCCGACGTCGTACCGCGTCCTCAGTGTCACGGTCGGCGTGCTGGGCCTGCTGAGCGAGACCCTGGTCGGTGCCTCGGCGAGCACCGCCGGGGTGTTCGAGCGCGCCGGCGTCTACTCCTGGCTGCTGTGGGGCATCGTGACCGGCGCCCTGCTCCTGGCCGGCCGACTGCCCCGCCCGGCCGTACTGGAGAATGTCCCGGTGTGACCCGGGAAACGCAACGCCCGCTGCGCGCGGACGCGGAACGAAACCGTCGGCTGATCATGGACACGGCCAACCGGATGATCGCGCGGCGGGGTGCCGTCGTCACCCTCAACGAGATCGCCCACGAGGCGGGGGTCGGCGTCGGCACGGTCTACCGCCGCTTCGCCGACCTCCAGGCGCTGATCGACGCGCTGTTCACCGAGCGGTTCACCACGTTCCTGGAGCTCGCGGCGGCGGCCGAGGAGCACACCGACCCCGGACGGGCGCTGCACCAGTACCTGCTGGAGACGGCGCGCTGGCGGGCCGGGGACCCGGCCCTGGACGTCATCCTCGCCCACGCCGACCTCGACACCGGGCCGCTCGCCGCGATGCGCGACGAACTCGGCGGCCATGTGGACGGCCTGGTGGCACGGGCCGTGGCGGCGGGCGCGGTCCGCGCGGACTTCGCCGCCTCCGACGTGTACGCCTACCTGTACATGGTCGGTGCCGTCGTGGACCGCACCCACGACATCGCCCCCGACGCCTGGCGCCGCTACGCCGAGGTCCTGCTCATCGGCTTCGGCCTCGAACAGGCCCCGACGGTCCGCACCTCGGCCATGACCGACGCCCAGATCCGCCAGACGTGGCCGAGGCCCTAGGGGGTCTCCACCCCGGCCGATTCGAAGCGCCAGCGGTGCACCGGGCGGGTCACCAGGTCCCCCGGCGGGTCGGGGAGTTCGGGGCGGCCCGAGTCGTCGTACGACCCGTCCCACCAGGTGATCACCAGTACCCGGTCCTGCGGCGCCCGGAAGGTCTCCCGGCGCAGCGGGGCCTCGGAAAGGCTCTGCCCGCGCGCCCACGTCAGCAGCTCGGCGCCCCGGCCGGGCACCGCCCGCGCCTCCCACATCAACGCGACCGTCACGTGTACAGGTTCTCCTTGCTGACCTCGTGCACATGGTCGTGGTGGTGGCCCGGCACGTGCGGGTCCGTCACCGGCAGGGAGCTGTCCGCCGAGAGGTCCCAGCTGGACGCGGCCCGGTTGCGCTTGACCATCTCGGCACCGAGGGCGGCCACCATCGCGCCGTTGTCCGTGCACAGCTTCGGGCGGGGGACGCGGAGCCGGATGCCCGCGGCCTCGCAGCGCTCCTGGGCCAGGGCACGCAGGCGGGAGTTGGCGGCGACCCCGCCGCCGATCATCAGGTGGTCGACGCCCTCGTCGCGGCAGGCCCGGACGGCCTTGCGGGTCAGGACGTCCACGACCGCCTCCTGGAAGGAGGCGGACACGTCGCGGACCGGGACGTCCTCGCCGGCCGCCCGCCTGGCCTCGATCCAGCGGGCCACCGCCGTCTTGAGACCGGAGAAGGAGAAGTCGTAGGCGGGGTCGCGGGGGCCGGTGAGACCGCGCGGGAAGGCGATGGCCCGCGGGTCCCCCTCCTTCGCGTAGCGGTCGATGACCGGGCCGCCGGGGAAGCCCAGGTTCAGCACGCGGGCGATCTTGTCGAAGGCCTCGCCGGCCGCGTCGTCGATGGTCGCGCCGAGCGGCCGTACGTCGGAGGTGATGTCCGAGGAGAGCAGCAGGGAGCTGTGCCCGCCGGACACCAGCAGGGCCATCGTCGGCTCCGGCAGCGGACCGTGTTCCAGCTGGTCGACGCAGATGTGGGAGGCGAGGTGGTTCACGCCGTACAGCGGCTTACCGAGCGCGTACGCGTACGCCTTCGCGGCCGATACGCCCACCAGCAGCGCGCCGGCCAGGCCCGGGCCGGCCGTGACCGCGACGCCGTCCAGGTCCTTCGCGCTCACGCCCGCGTCCTTCAGCGCGCGCTCGATGGTCGGGACCATCGCCTCCAGGTGCGCCCGGGACGCCACCTCGGGCACCACTCCGCCGAAGCGGGCGTGCTCGTCGACGGACGAGGCGACGGCGTCGGCGAGCAGGGTGGTGCCCCGGACGATGCCGACGCCGGTCTCGTCGCAGGAGGTCTCGATCCCCAGAACCAGGGGTTCGTCAGCCATTGATCTCGGTTCCTTGTCCGGAAGTGGGGCCGTCGGCGGGGGCGCCGCCCGGTTTCGTCGTCAGGCGCATCACCAGGGCGTCCACGTTCCCCGGCTGGTAGTAGCCGCGTCTGAACCCGATGGCCTCGAAGCCGAACCGCTCGTAGAGCTTCTGCGCGCGGGTGTTGTCGACCCGGCACTCCAGCATGACCTCGGCGCACTCGAAGGCGGTCGCGGCCCGCAGCAGCTCGGTGAGGAGCTGTCCGCCGAGCCCGGTGCCCCAGTGGTCGCGGGCGACGGCGATGGTCTGGACGTCCCCGAGTTCGCCCTGGGCGGCCAGCCCCGCGTATCCGACGACCTGCCCGTCGGCCAGGGCCACCACGTACCGCCGGCTCGCCTCCGGGCCCCTGGAGTGTGCCAGCTCGGACCAGAACATGCCCCGCGACCAGGCGTCCTCGGGGAACAGGCCCTTCTCCAGCTCCAGGACCCGGTCAATGTCCCACCAGCGCATCTCGCGCAACTGTGCCGTCACTTGGGGGTGACCACCTTGTAGTTCTTGGGCACCTGGGCGTCCGGCCGGCGCAGATACAGGGGCCGCGGTGCGGGCAGCTCCTCGCCGGCGGCCAGCCGCTCGACGGCGAGTGAGGCGAGGGCGGCCGCGGAGACGTGCTCGGGTGCGTGCACGACCGGGAAGGTGCCGGGGTAGAGCATCGCCCCGGCTCCGACGGCGGGCATCCCGGCGACCTGCTCGGCGATGTCGGCGGGCCGGTCGACGGCCGGATCCGTGAGCCGGGTGCGCGAGTCGGCGTACGTCGCCCAGTAGACCTCCTTGCGGCGGGCGTCGGTCGCCACGACGAACGGGCCCTCCTCGACGTCGGCCGCGTAGGCGAGCCCGTCGAGCGTGCACAGGCCGTGCACCGGCACGCCCAGCGCGAGCCCGAAGGTGTCCGCGGTCATCAGACCGACCCGCAGGCCGGTGTAGGGGCCGGGACCGACGCCTGTGACGATCCCGGTGACGGCGTCCAGCCTGACCCCGGCCTCGGCGAGCACGCGGTCGACGGCCGGCAGCAGCAGCTCGCCGTGCCGGCGCGCGTCCACCTGGCTCGACGAGGCGATGACGGCCTCACCGTCGTGCAACGCGACGGTGACGGCGGGGGTGGCGGTATCCAGAGCGAGCAAGAGCACGCGAACAGCCTACGGCTCCGACGCCGCGAGCACGGCCGCCAGGGGCGGACGGTCACTGGCTGCTACGGTCTGTACGAAGTACGACATATACGGCGAGTCAGAGGTGGCGCACGTGTCAGGGACCAGCTCGGGAATCGTGGCCGGCCTCACCGCGGCGGCCGTCGGGGCGGTCGGTCTCCTCGCCTACCAGGCCTCGGCCACCGTACCGCCCGGCCTCGGCAGCAGGTCCACGTCGAGCCCCGCCCCGGGAGCGGAGGCGACCAAGGCACGCCGCGACCAGCGCCATCCCACCGCCCTGCCGAACAACTCCGGAACGGGTGAACGGGTGGTGTACTCGGTGGACGACGACCGGGTCTGGCTCGTCAACGAGAGCAACCGCGTTGAGCGCACCTTCACGGTGCGCCCCGGCACGATCGACCCGCCCGTGGGGGCCTACTGGGTGACGTCCCGCTCCAAGGCGGTCACGGGCACGGACGGCCTCCCCATCGAACACGTGGTCCGCTTCACCACCACGAAGGACGGCTCGGCGATCGGCTTCAGCGCGGTCACCGGCACCACCATGATCGAACCCCCCGACCCGACGGTCAAAACAGGCGGCATCCGCGAAACCCGCCCCGACGGCGACGCGATGTGGATGTTCGCGACGATCGGCGTGAAGGTGATGGTGATCCGCTGAACGCGCCCCGTAGGGGCGCGGGGCTGTATCGATATGCGGCTGTCGCCGCGCGGGCGTGCTCAGCCCCCACACAGCCGCGCCGGAGAACCTACCGGCCGCCTCCGCCTAGGCAGCCCTACGGCCCTGCTCGACCGGCCTCAGGGGCAGCTCCGGCACTCTCGGCGGCCGAGACACCGCGTCAGCGGCCGCGCAGGACGCCAGAAGCTCGCGCATGGAAACTCCGGCGACCACGGACGGCCGCCGCTCCTCGGACGTGGACGCGGGCATGGACGCCTCCTGAGCTGCGGGGGCGGATGAAGTTAGGTACACCTAACTACGGGTTGGGTACCATGTGACCACGCCCGAGTCACGAAGCGCAATATCTTGCCGACGCCTTGTCGGAATGTTCACGCGCCCCCCGGCCCCCGCCCACCGCAACGGCGGACACGGCCCCGCTCGCCGGTCAGGCGGACAGCACCCCCAGAGCCACCCCGGCCCACCGCTCCCCGAGCCCCGTCAGGGTCACGTGCCGTACCTCGTCGGTCGTGTCCCCGACGGCCCGGTGGATCCGTACTACGAGCCGGTCATCGGTCAGCTCCTCGACCTTGCCGTCGCCCCACTCCACGACGATCACCGACTCGGGCAGCGAGACGTCGAGGTCCAGGTCCTCCATCTCGTCGAGCCCGCCGCCCAGGCGGTACGCGTCGACGTGGACGAGCGGCGGCCCGTCCACGAGGGACGGATGGACCCGGGCGATCACAAAGGTGGGGGAGGTGACGGCCCCGCGCACACCGAGCCCCTCGCCCAGCCCGCGGGCCAGCGTCGTCTTGCCGGCGCCGAGTTCCCCGCTGAGCATCACGAGGTCACCGGCGCGCAGCAACTTGGCCAGCCGGCGCCCCAGTTCCCCCATCTGCCCGGGAGAGTTAACGATCAACTCCGTGCCGTTGCCGGCCGCGGCCCCGGCCAGGCCGTCAGCCTGGCTGTGCCGTGCTGCTGGTGCTTCCATAGCCACTTACCGTAGCCCCTGCCGGCACGGCACCCGCGCGGGTGAGCAGGTCGGCGAGGCGGTCGGTGACCACTTCCGGGTGTTCCAGCATGACCAGGTGCCCGGCGTCCGGGACCAGCACCAGTTCGGCGTCGGGCAGCAGATCGGCGATGACCTCGCTGTGCTCGCTGGGGGTGACGAGATCCTGCACCCCGGCCAGCACCAGCACCGGCAGATCCTGGAAGTAGGCGAGGGCCGCGGTCTTGTCGTGGTCGGTGAAGGCCGGGTAGAACTCGGCGACCACGTCGATCGGGGTGGACTCGATCATCCGCTCGGCGAACCGCTCGACCGCCGGGTCGACGTCCCGGGACGCGAACGAGTACCGCTTGATGATCCCGGCGAACAGTTCGGCGGTGGCCCGCCGCCCCTTCTCCACCAGCGCGGCCTGGGTGCCCAGCGCCTTCAGCACTCCGGGCAGCACCCGGCGCACCGCGTTGACGCCGGCGACCGGCAGCCCGAAGTTGACCTCGCCGAGCCGCCCGGACGACGTACCGACGAAGGCGGTGGCGACGACCCGCTCGCGGATCAGCTCGGGGTACTGCGCGGCGAGCGCCATCACGGTCATGCCGCCCATCGAGTGCCCGACCAGCACGATCGGCCCCTCGGGGACGGCCGCGTCGAGGACGGCCTTCAGGTCCCGGCCCAGCTGGTCGATGGTGAGCGGAACGCCCCGCTCGTGCTGGTCGACGCCCCGCCCTGAGCGGCCGTGGCTGCGCTGGTCCCAGTGCACGGTGCGGACGACCCCGCGCAGGGCCGCCCGCTGGAAGTGCCAGGAGTCCTGGTTGAGGCAGTAGCCGTGGCTGAAGACGACGGTGACGGGGGCCGGGGCCTTGCGGCCGAAGAGCCGCCGACGGCGCGGGGAGACGGCCGGGCCGAGGTCGGGCTCCACCTCGTCCACCTCGTAGTACAGCTCGGTGCCGTCGTCGGAGTACGCCTTGCCGGGCGTGCCGCGCAGGGTGCCGTACGGTCCCGCCGAGTCCAGGGCCAGCCGGGCCTTGCGGCGCATGCCGCGGCCGACGGTCATCCGCTCCAGGGCGACCCCCGCGGCCGCCCCGGCGGCGAGCACTCCTATGGCGGCCCCGGCGATACCGGTGACCTTGAGCCAACTCCCGTCCGCCCCCGTGGCGGAAGCGACGGCCGCCGCGGCGTCCGCTACGGCCTCCGCACTGCTCTCGCTCACGTACCGCTCCTCTTCGCCGTACTGCAGTTCGCTCGTTAGGTGATACGGGTGATGCTGACGAGGTGAGTGTTGCGTCTGTTGCTGCTGTTACAGATGTAACCGGGTTCTGCCGTTGCCGAACCCCGGAGGTCAGTCCCCGTCCCCTGGTTCTTGCCCATTCGGTTGCCCGTTCACATAGACGCGGGGAACCCGGGTTCCGATGCGGGTGACGATTTCGTAGGCGATGGTGCCCGCGGCCTGGGCCCAGTCCTCGGCGGTGGGCTCGCCCCGGTCGCCCGGACCGAACAGCACGGCCTCGGAGCCGACTTCGGGTTCGTCGCCGCCGAGGTCGACGACGAACTGGTCCATCGCGACGCGCCCGGCGACCGTCCGCCACTTGCCGCCGACCAGCACCGGTCCGGTGCCGGAGGCATGGCGCGGGATGCCGTCCGCGTAGCCGACGGGGACCAGCCCGAGGGTGGTCTCGCCGGGGGTGACGTACCGGTGCCCGTAGCTCACGCCGTGGCCGCCCGGGACGTGCTTCACCAGGGCGAGGGAGGCGGAGAGGGTCATCACCGGGCGCAGCCCGAAGTCGGCCGCGCTGCCCAGTTCGGGGCTGGGCGCGAGGCCGTAGAGGGCGATACCCGTGCGGACCAGGTCGAAGTGGGACTCGGGGAGGGTGAGGGTGGCCGGCGAGTTGGCGATGTGCCGCACCTCGGGGCGCACGCCCTGCTCCTCGGCGTGGGCGAGCATCTCGCGGAAGAGGGTGAGCTGGGCGGCGATGGAGGGATGGCCGGGCTCGTCGGCGCAGGCGAAGTGCGACCAGAGCCCCGTGATCCGGACCAGGCCCGCCGTCTGCGCGCGCAGCGCCTCGGCGACCAGCTCGGGCCAGTCACCGGGCTGGCAGCCGTTGCGCCCGAGCCCGGTGTCGGCCTTGAGCTGCACGCGCGCGGGGCGGCCGGCGGCGCGGGTGGCCGCGACGACCTCCCGCAGCGCCCACATCCCGCTCACCGACACGTCGAGGCCGGCCTCGACGGCCTCCCGCCACGGCCCGCCCGGGGTCCACAGCCAGCACATGATCCGCACGTCCGCGGGCAGCCCGGGGTCCGCGCGCAGCGCCAGCGCCTCCTCGGGGGTGGCCGTGCCGAGCCAGCCCGCGCCCGCCTCGACGGCCGCGCGGGCACACCGGACGGCCCCGTGGCCGTAGGCGTCGGACTTCACCACGGCCATCAGGGCCGCGCCCGGCGCGAGGGCGCGCAGGGTCCGTACGTTGGCCCGCAGGGCGGCCAGGTCGATCTCGGCGCGGGCGCGCAGGTGCGCGGTCGGTGCAGTAGCTGTCTCACTCATCGCGCCCCCAGTGTCTCAGAGGCCCCTGACAGCCCTCCGGCGCAGGCCCCGGTACGGGCCCCGGTCACCCTCGGGTACCCGCCGGGCACCGGTTCAGGTACCCGTCCGGTGCCCCCACACGTACACCTTGTCGCCCTTCTTCAGCACGCCCCACAGCTTCTTCGCGTCGCCGAGCTTGAGGTTCACGCAGCCCCAGGAGCCGACGGTGGTGTAGATGGAGCCGTAGACGGCGTGGAAGGCCTGGCCGCCGTCGAAGAACTGGGCGTACGGCATGGGCGAGTTGTACAGGGTCGACCAGTGGTTCTTGTGCCGCCAGTAGACGGTGTGCCACCCGGCGCGGGTCGCGTACCCCTTCCTTCCGCTCCGCATCTGCACCGGCCCGAAGACCACCTTGCTGCCCTTCTGCACCCAGGTGACCTGGCGGTTGAGATCGACACAGGCGACCCGGTACGACTTCACGGGGCAGTTCTTCTTGGCGTTCGGGTTCTTCTTCGCCGAGAGCAGCATCATCTGGTACCAGGTCACGGGCCCCGCGAACCCGATGGCCGGCTTGATCTTGTACGTCTTCTGGAACTTCTGGACGGCCTTGCAGTCGGACACGGACTGCTTCCCGTCCACCTTCAGCTTCAGCCACTGCTCGATCTGCCGCTGGTAAGGCCCGGTCAGCTTGGAGCAGCTCACCTTGGCGACGGCGTCGCTGAGCGGCACGTACTCGACGAGGTCGTACGCCCCCGGCGCCGCCGGCCTGGGCTCGACGGCGTCCTCCTTGGCGCTGGGCGTGTACACCTTCGGCGCCAGCATCTGGTCGGGGGTGTCGACCTGCCAGGGCTGCCCGGGCCCGGGCGCGACCCCCGGCACCAGCTCCGACTCGGCGACGGCGGCGGGCGGTTTGGGAGCGGTGTCCGCGGCGACGCTCCCGGCCCCGAGGCAGAGAACGACCACGGCGGCGACGAGGGCCCCCGCGACCCCACGCGCAGAACCGCCCCGATAACGCAGGATTCGTCCACTAATCATGCGATCAGACAACCCCGCAGGGGTCAGGATTCCGGGGAGCCGCGCGGGGACGTCACCCGGGGGATGCAGGTGCCTCCGGCGGTACGGGGGACGAATTGCGGCCGGGCTGCGCCCTGTCAGAGGCGCGGGCAACTACGCCCCGTCAGGGGCGCGGGGAACTGCGCGATCAGCCCCCACCCACCCGCACCCGCACCACGGCGCTGCCCCGTGACGGTGCGGTCTTGGCCTACCGAGTCAGGCGGGTGGGTGAGAAGACCCCCCTCCACGCCGCCCCCAACTCGTCGGCCACCGCATGCGCGACCGTCGGCGCCCCCTCCGCCGCGAACCGCCCCGCGAGCCCGTGCAGATACGCCGCCACACTCCCCGCGTCCCGCCCGTCGAGACCGCACGCCAGCAACGACCCGGCCAGCCCCGACAGCACATCCCCACTCCCCGCGGTGGCCAGCCACGGCGTCCCCGTCGCGTTCACCCGCACGGCCACCCCTCCCCCCGGCTCCGCCACCAGCGTCGTCGCCCCCTTCAACAGCACCGTCGCCTGATACGCCCCCGCCAACTCCCGCACCGCCGCGAGCCGGCCGGACTCGACCTCCTCCCGCCGTACCCCCAGCAGCGCCGCCGCCTCCCCGGCGTGCGGTGTCATCAGCGTCGGCGCCGTACGAGCACGCACCGCTTCCCGGTCGGCGAGCCGCAGCCCGTCCGCGTCGACCAGCACCGGCACGTCCGCCTCCAGCACCTCGGCGACGGTCTCGGCGTCGTCCCCGGCCCCCGGCCCGACCACCCACGCCTGCACCCGCCCGGCCTTGCGCGGCCCCCCGTCCGACACCAGCGTCTCGGGAAAGCGCGCCAGCACCTCGTCCCCGGCGGGCCCGACGTACCGTACGGCCCCGGCCCCGCCCCGCAACGCCCCCGCGACGGCGAGCACCGCGGCCCCGGGATAACGGGCCGACCCGGCGGCGATCCCCACCACTCCCCGCCGGTACTTGTCGCTCTCCGCGGACGGCGTCGGCAGCAGCCGTGCCACGTCCACGTCCTGCAAGGCCTCCAGCTCGGCCTCCTCGGGCAGTTCGAGCCCGATGTCGACCAGCCGCACCGAACCGGCGTACTCCCGCGCCGGATCGATCAGCAGCCCCGGCTTGTGCGTCCCGAAGGTGACGGTCAGGTCCGCCCGTACGGCCGCGCCCCGCACCTCGCCGCTGTCCGCCTCCACCCCGCTGGGCAGGTCCACGGCGACGACGGCGGCCCGCGACCGTTCCACCAGGGCGACCAGCGCGGCCGCTTCGGGTCGCAGCCCGCCCGACCCACCGATCCCCACGATGCCGTCCACGACGAGATCGGACCGCAGGATCAACTCCCCGGCTGCACCGGCGAGTACGGCCCTGCCGCCGGCCCGGCGCAGCGCCGCCAGGCCGCCGGCGTGGGTGCGCTCCGGCGCGAGCAGCACGGCCGCGACCCCCGCACCTCTCCTGGCCAGCCGCGCCCCGGCGTACAGCGTGTCGCCGCCGTTGTCCCCGCTGCCGACCAGCAGCACCACCCGGCTGCCGTACACCCGTCCGAGCAAGTCGGCGCAGGCGGCGGCCAGCCCGGCGACGGCCCGCTGCATCAGCGCCCCTTCCGGCAGCCGCGCCATCAGCTCCCGCTCGGCCGACCGTACCGTCTCCACGCTGTAAGCAGTCCGCATGCCCCGAGTCTCCCCCGGAACCGCCGGGACGCGCATCCGCCCGCCCCGACCGGGTCACCCCTCCGCGATCACCACCGCCGACGCCACCCCGGCGTCATGGCTGAGCGACACATGCCAGGACCGCACGCCGAGTTCCGCCGCACACGCGGCCACGCTCCCCTTCACGTGCAGGAGCGGCCGTCCGCTGTCCTCCACGACCACCTCCGCGTCCGTCCAGAGCAGCCCGGGCGGCGCCCCCAGCGCCTTGGCCAGCGCCTCCTTGGCCGCGAACCGGGCCGCGAGCGAGGCGATACCGCGCCGCTCCCCGCTCGGCAGCAGCAACTCCCGCTCCACGAACAGCCGCCCGGCCAGCCCGGGAGTCCGCTCCAGCGACTCCCGGAACCGGTCGATCTCGGCGACGTCGATCCCTACCCCGATGATGCTCACCCGGGCACTCTACGAGCCGCCCGGCCGCCGCAGGGCCGCCCGGCCGCCTCGCCTCACTCCACCGTCACCGACTTCGCCAGGTTGCGCGGCTGGTCGACCTCGTTGCCGCGGGCCGTGGCCAGTTCGCAGGCGAAGACCTGGAGGGGGACCGTGGAGACGAGGGGCTGGAGCAGGGTGGGGGTGGCCGGGATGCGGATCAGGTGGTCGGCGTACGGGACCACCGCCTCGTCCCCCTCCTCCGCGATCACGATCGTGCGCGCACCCCGGGCCCGGATCTCCTGGATGTTGGAGACGATCTTGTCGTGGAGGACGGACCGGCCGCGCGGTGACGGCACGACGACCACCACCGGCAGGTCCTCCTCGATCAGCGCGATCGGGCCGTGCTTCAGCTCGCCCGCCGCGAAGCCCTCGGCGTGCATGTACGCCAGTTCCTTGAGCTTCAGGGCGCCTTCGAGGGCGACCGGGTAACCGACGTGCCGGCCGAGGAACAGCACCGTCTTCTTGTCGGCGAGGGAGCGCGCGAGCTCCCGTACCGGCTCCATGGTCTCCAGGACCCGCTCGACCTCGCCGGAGATGTGCGAGAGGTCCCGGATCACGGCGCCGACCTCGTCACCCCACTTGGTGCCCCGCACCTGACCGAGGTACAGGGCGACCAGATAGCAGGCCACCAGCTGGGTGAGGAACGCCTTGGTCGAGGCGACCGCGACCTCCGGACCGGCGTGGGTGTACAGCACCGCGTCCGACTCGCGCGGGATCGTCGAGCCGTTGGTGTTGCAGATCGCCAGGACCTTCGAGCCCTGCTCCCGCGCATGCCTCAGAGCCATCAGGGTGTCCATGGTCTCGCCGGACTGGGAGATGGCGATCACCAGGCTCCGCGAGTCCAGGATCGGGTCCCGGTACCGGAACTCGCTGGCCAGCTCCACCTCGCAGGGGATGCGCGTCCAGTGCTCGATGGCGTACTTGGCGATCAGGCCGGCGTGGAAAGCCGTACCGCAGGCGACGATGACGACCTTGTCCACCTCGCGCAGCTCGGTGGCGCCGATCCGGACCTCGTCGAGGGTCAGGGAGCCGGCCGCGTCGATGCGGCCCAGGAGCGTATCGGCGACCGCCTTGGGCTGCTCGGCGATCTCCTTGAGCATGAAGTAGTCATAACCCCCCTTTTCCGCTGCCGACGCGTCCCAGTCGACGTGGTACGAGCGGACGTCCGCCGGGGCGCCGTCGAAGCCCGTCACCGTCACGCCGTCCCGGCGCAGCTCCACCACCTGGTCCTGGCCCAGCTCGATCGCCGCCCGCGTGTGGGCGATGAACGCGGCGACGTCCGAGGCGAGAAAGGCCTCGCCCTCTCCAACGCCCACCACCAGCGGGGAGTTCCGGCGTGCGCCCACCACCACGTCCGGGTCGTCGGCGTGCACCGCGACCAGCGTGAACGCGCCCTCCAGACGCCGGCACACCAGCCGCATCGCCTCCGCGAGATCGGCGGTCACGGAGAACTCCTCCGCCAGCAGGTGCGCGACCACCTCGGTGTCCGTCTCGGAGGCGAGGTCGTGCCCGCGCTCCGCCAACTCGGCGCGCAGCGCGGCGAAGTTCTCGATGATCCCGTTGTGGACGACGGCGGCCCGGCCCGCGTTGTCGAGGTGCGGATGCGCGTTGGCGTCCGTCGGGCCGCCGTGCGTGGCCCAGCGGGTGTGCCCGATCCCGGTGGCACCGGCCGGCAGCGGCCGCTCCGTCAGCTCCTTCTCCAGGTTGACCAGCTTCCCGGCTTTCTTCGCCGAGGCCAGCCCGCCGTCCGCGAGCACGGCGACGCCCGCGGAGTCGTACCCGCGGTACTCCAGCCGCTTCAGCCCGGCGACCACCACATCGAGCGCCGACTGCGCCCCCACGTATCCCACGATTCCGCACATGAGCGGCAGCCTAAGTGCCGACCCCCGCCCGAACACGGCTCAGCGTGCCCGAAATCGGAAATCATCGCGCCGATCCCGGTTCCCCTCGCCGCTCCTCGCACGAAGTCGCTTGCCCGGCCGGGCCGCCGTGCGCCTACCATGACCCGCGCTCGACCGGCGCATGACCACCCGGCAGGACTGCGAGAGGAAGGGAACCGATGACAAAGCTCGTCTCACTCCCATCCAGCGGGCCGGGAGAGGACCTCAACTGGTTCGCCACTTCCGCCCTCTTCGACGATGTGGCCACTTTTGTTCTCCGGCATGTGACAGACGATCAGGCAAAGCGTGACGTCGCCGCAGGTGTCGCATCGGGCTATGTGTTCCTCGGGGAACTTCCCGAGCCTGATCAGACGAACGTGCTGACTGCGTTGCGTGACGCGTTTCCCGGCCACGTCGATTCCGAGATCTATCCGCCGCGGGTGACTGCCACGATGGACGATCCGGAGATCTTCGTCGCACGCGCCAAGTCGCTCGCACAGCTGGCGGGCAGAAGCCTCATACTGCGCAAGGGTACTGGCTGACGCACTGGCAGTGGCCGGCCGGGCAGGGCGACGGCCTGCTGGACTCGCTCGACAAGGACGGCCCGCCGACCGCCCACCTCTTCCGGTGCCGGGTCTGCGGCGTCCACCTTGCCTGTGCCGACTTCACCTGACCGAAGCCCCACGTGACCGACCCCACCCCCCACCCAGTTCAAACTCCGTTAACAATGGAATGTGATCTCTCCGGTCTCCCCGATGCCCCGGAGCGCCCACCGGCACAGGCCGGAGGCGACTCCCTACGTCGACCTCACCCGTTCCGAGTGGAGCGCGCTGCGCGACAAGACGCCGTTGCCGCTCACCGCCGAGGAGGTCGAGAAGCTACGTGGCCTCGGCGACGTCATCGACCTCGACGAGGTGCGGGACATCTACCTCCCGCTGTCCCGCCTGCTCAATCTGTACGTCGGTGCCACTGACGGGCTCAGAGGTGCCCTGAACACCTTCCTCGGCGAGCAGGGCTCCCAGTCCGGCACCCCGTTCGTCATAGGCGTGGCCGGCTCGGTGGCCGTCGGGAAGTCGACCGTCGCCCGGCTCCTGCAGGCCCTGCTCTCCCGCTGGCCCGAGCACCCGCGCGTCGAGCTGGTGACGACGGACGGTTTCCTGCTCCCCACCGAGGAACTCGAAGCCCGCGGTCTGATGGCACGCAAGGGCTTCCCGGAGTCGTACGACCGCCGGGCCCTGACCCGCTTCGTCGCCGACATCAAGGCCGGCAAGGACGAGGTCACCGCCCCCGTCTACTCGCACCTGATCTACGACATCGTGCCGGACCGGAAGCTCACCGTCCGGCGCCCGGACATCCTGATCGTCGAAGGGCTCAACGTCCTCCAGCCCGCCCTCCCCGGCAAGGACGGCCGCACCCGGGTCGGCCTCGCCGACTACTTCGACTTCAGCGTGTACGTCGACGCGAGCGCCGAGGACATCGAGCGCTGGTACCTCAACCGCTTCCGCAAGCTGCGCGCGACCGCCTTCCAGAACCCGGACTCGTACTTCACGAAGTACACCCAGGTGTCCGAGGAGGAGGCCCTGGAGTACGCCCGCGGTCTGTGGCGCACCATCAACAGGGCCAACCTGGTCGAGAACATCGCCCCCACCCGCGGCCGCGCCACCCTGGTCGTCCGCAAGGGCCCGGACCACAAGGTGCAGCGACTGAGGCTGCGCAAGCTCTAGAACGGCCCGTTCACGAAGGCAGGCACCGAAGGGGCGCTGGGGGTACCCCCAGCCGAAGGCCGGGGGAGGAACTGCGCGATCGGCCACGACGAACCCGCGGCCCGCACCGCACATCCCCCGCCGCCCCGAACCGGCGAAAAACCTACCCCAGCGCGGACTTCACGGCGTCGGCCAACCGCCCCGCCACCGACCGGGCCTGCTCGATGTCCGCGGCCTCCACCATCACCCGGACCAACGGCTCGGTGCCCGAAGGGCGAAGCAGCACGCGCCCCGTCTCCCCCAGCTCCCGCTCCGCCTCCGCGACCGCCGCCGCCAGGTCCCCGGAGGTCTTCACCCGGGACTTGTCGACGTCCGGCACGTTGATCAGCACCTGCGGCAGCCGCTCCATCACGCCCGCCAGCTCCCGCAGCGACCGCCCGGTCTGAGCGACCCGCGCCGCCAGCAGCAGCCCGGTCAGCGTGCCGTCACCGGTCGTCGCGTGGTCGAGGATGATGACGTGCCCGGACTGCTCGCCGCCGAGGGCGTACCCGTGCTCCTTCATCTCCTCCAGGACGTACCGGTCGCCGACCGCGGTCTGGACGAGGTGCAGCCCTTCCCGCTCCAGCGCCAGCTTGAAGCCGAGGTTGGACATGACGGTGGCGACGACGGTGTCCGAGCGCAGCGCACCCCGTTCCCGCATGGCCAGCGCCAGCACGGCCAGGATCTGGTCGCCGTCGATCTCCTCGCCGGTGTGGTCGACGGCGAGGCACCGGTCCGCGTCACCGTCGTGCGCGATGCCGAAGGCGGCCCCGTGCTCGACGACCGCGGCCTTCAGCTTGCCCAGGTGGGTGGAGCCGCAGCCGTCGTTGATGTTGAGCCCGTCCGGCTCCGCGCCGATCGTGACGAGGTCCGCGCCGGCCCGGCGGAACGCCTCCGGCGAGACCCCCGCGGCCGCGCCGTGCGCTTCGTCCAGGACGATCTTCAGCCCGTCGAGCCGGTTCGGGAGGACCGACAGCAGGTGGGCGATGTACTGCTCGGAGCCCTCGTCGTAGGACCGCACCCGGCCGACGCCCGCGCCGGTGGGCCGCTCCCAGGGCTCGCCGTGGCGGTGGGACTCGTAGACCGCCTCGATCCGGTCCTCCAGCTCGTCGGCGAGCTTGTGGCCGCCGCGGGCGAAGAACTTGATGCCGTTGTCGGGCATGGCGTTGTGGCTGGCGGAGAGCATGACGCCGAGGTCGGCGCCGAGTGCGCCGGTCAGGAAGGCGACCGCCGGGGTGGGCAGCACGCCGACACGCAGGACGTCGACGCCCGCGCTCGCCAGGCCCGCGACCACGGCCGCTTCCAGGAACTCCCCGGAGGCGCGGGGATCCCGTCCGACGACCGCCTTCGGCCGGTGGCCCTCGAACGTGCCCGCCTCGGCCAGCACGTGCGCCGCCGCCACCGACAGCGCGAGCGCCATCTCGGCCGTCAGGTCCGCGTTGGCGACGCCGCGCACGCCGTCCGTGCCGAAGAGTCGTCCCACTTGTCCTCCTGAAGAAGCGTCTTTGCTGCCAGGAAATGATGGCAGGCGCTTAGTCATGCGATCACACCAGCCTTTGAGCGTCTTGTGTCGTTATACGCCCTTGGCTGGGATAAACGAACGCCCCGACGGCACATGTGGCGTGCCGCCGGGGCGTTCGGAGTACGCGCAGACCCAGAGCCCGGATACGCGGGCCAGGCCCGTATATGCGTACGGGCAGGCAGCGAGCGATTAACGCTTGCTGTACTGCGGGGCCTTGCGGGCCTTCTTCAGACCGGCCTTCTTGCGCTCGACCGCACGGTCGTCGCGCTTGAGGAAGCCGGCCTTCTTGAGCGGGCCGCGGTTGTTGTCGACGTCGGCCTCGTTCAGGGCGCGGGCGACACCGAGACGGAGCGCACCGGCCTGGCCGGAGACACCGCCACCGGCGATGCGGGCGACGACGTCGTAGCGGCCCTCGAGCTCCAGCACCTTGAAGGGCTCGTTGACTTCCTGCTGGTGCACCTTGTTGGGGAAGTAGTCCTCAAGGGTACGACCGTTGATCTTCCACTTGCCGGTGCCCGGGACGATCCGGACGCGGGCGATGGCGTTCTTGCGACGGCCCAGGCCGGCGGCCGGCTGCGGGTCGCCGAAGCGGGACGCGAGGGACTCCGAGGTGTACTCACCCTCGACGGGGACCTCGGACTCGGTGGTGTAGCTGTCGATGTCGACCAGCTCGGTCTCGGTCTCTTCGACCGGCTGCTCAACGGTGGTCTCGGCCACGATTCTCCTCAGATTCTCTTCAGTCTTAGGGGGTGGCCGGACTTACTGCGCGACCTGGGTGATCTCGAACGGCACCGGCTGCTGCGCAGCGTGCGGGTGCACGTCACCCTTGTAGACCTTCAGCTTCGAGAGCATCTGACGGCCCAGCGTGTTCTTGGGGAGCATGCCCTTGACGGCCTTCTCGATGGCCTTCTCGGGGTTCTTGTCCAGCAGCTCGTCGTAGCGGACGGAGCGCAGACCACCCGGGTAGCCGGAGTGGCGGTACGCCATCTTCTGGGTCCGCTTGTTGCCGGACAGGTGCACCTTGTCGGCGTTGATGATGATGACGAAGTCACCGGTGTCGACGTGAGGAGCGTAGATCGGCTTGTGCTTGCCCCGCAGAAGGGACGCGGCAGTGGTGGCGAGACGACCCAGGACGATGTCCTGAGCGTCAATGACGTGCCACTGGCGAGTCACATCGCCGGGCTTGGGGCTGTACGTACGCACTTCGCAGCCTTCTTCTTCAGTGGATGGGTGCTGACACATGGCATCACTGAAGCGATCGTGCAGCTGGGGACGACAATGCCGGGGACGCTGCCCGTATGCCGCCCACTGGTAACTGCTCCAGGGAACCTAGGTAGAGGCCACTCCCGTGAGAATGAGCGAGCCAATACACAACGAAGAGGAAGCCTACAAGGCTGCCCCCTGACGGGTCAAAACGAGCTCCCGCCGACATCGGAGGCACGCGATGACGCCGGGATGCTCCGCCGTGCCCCAAAGGTCCACTATCACCCTTCGTACTGTCGCACCAGTACCCCCGGGCCCCGTCTAAGATGCGCCCCATGAGCTATGGGCAGGGGGGACCCCAGTCCCAGTGGGATCCCTGGAAACCGCAGTCGCAGCAGCCCTGGAACGGCGGCGCCGACCAGACCCCGGACTGGGCCGCACTCGCCGAGGCCTCGGAGACGCGGAACAAGCGGCGCAGAGTGCTGTTCATCGGTGGTGGCGTGGTCGCCACGCTGGCGATCGGCACGGCCGTCGCCATGGCCGTGGTGTCCGCGAACGGCGACAACAACGCCTCGGGCACACCCAGCAACCTGCCCGCGAGCGCCTCGCTGCCGAGCGATTCGGCGGACTCGACGCCGTCGTTCGCGCCGACCAGTGCGCCGCCGCCGCTGGATCCCGAGGAGTTCATATCCAGTGTGAAGAAGGACACGGCGCCCCTCAGCGCCGAGACCCTCTTCCCGGGCACCCAGCTGACCATGGGCGAGACGGTGTACAAGAAGGGCGCCACGGCCGACACCAAGAAGTGCGCCACGGCCGCCAAGGGCACCCTCCCGAACATCCTCACCAAGAACGACTGCACCCGGCTGCTGCGCGTCACCTACTTCAAGGACGGCGCCGCGGTGACGGTCGGCGTGGCCGTCTTCGACACCGAGGCGCAGGCGGCCAAGGCCAAGACCGAGGCCGACAAGAAGGGCTTCGTCACCGCACTGGCCGGCTCCGGGGTGAAGGCCTTCTGCGCCTCCGGCGTCTGCCGTACGACGACCAACTCCTACGGCCGGTACGCCTACTTCACCACCGCGGGCTTCCTCAACGGCAAGGACGTCACCACCAAGGACACCAAGGTCTTCCAGACCGGTGACGACCTGGCGGAGTTCACCTTCCGGCAGATCCGCAGGCGGGGCGAGGCCCAGGCCTCGGCGGCCGCGAACCAGTGACGGAGCCGCTGAGCGCGTGAGACTCTCCCCGGGCCCGACCGGTGATCAAGGAGATCACCGGTCGCCGAGCCCTTGGGGGGACTCGTGACGGACACGTCCAGACGCAGACTGCTCGCCGGTGCGGCCGGGCTCGGCGGCACGGCTCTCGCCACCACGGTCGCCACCGCGGCCCCGGCGGCCGCCGCCTCCGGCACCGGCGCGGGCTGGCTCAACGTGCGGGACACCGTGTACGGCGCCCTCGGCGACGACTCCACCGACGACCAGCCGGCCATCCAGAAGGCCATCGACGCGGCCGCCTTCCAGCTCAACCAGGTGCACTGCGTCGACAACGACGGCCACGGCTTCACCTTCGGCGACTCGGCGGGCACCGGCGGCGCACCGGCCGGGGTGGCCTACGTGTCGGGACGCACCGCCGGCACGTCGTTCACCGTCAAGGGAGCCGCCGGCGACACCTCGACCGTCGCCTGGCTCATCGTCGAGCCCGCCTAGGGTCTGACCAGCGGCACAATGGCCTCGGGGTTCGGTCGGGGTGGGAACGGGGGCGGGTGAAGGTCATGCGGATGCGGGGACGGGTCGGGCTCATCGGGGCGGGTGCCGCCGCCGGACTGCTGGGTCCGCTGGCGCTGTGGCGGGCCTGGCACGACGACGCGGACGCCGCGCGGGTCCCGCGGCTCGTCCCCACCGACCTGCGGGACCGTGACCCCGAGGCGACGCCCGCGGCCCGCCGGGTCTACGCGCTGCTGGCCGGCCTGGAGAACGACGCCCGCCGCGGCCGTGCGACCCGCACGGTGATCGGGCAGCACGTGGAGCTGCAGAACGAGCGCTACAACGCGGGGTACGGCGACTACCGGGGCACCAAGCAGCCGGGCTACTACTACCGCAAGGCCCGGGACATCGCCGGACGGCTGCCCGGTTTCGTGGAGCTGGACCTCGGCCCCGGTTACGGGCAGCCCGGCTGGGCGGTGGGCACGGCACGCTCCTACTCCCGGGCCTGGCCGGCCTGCCGGCGCTTCTGGGGGTACACCGAGGACGCCGTGGACCTCGCGGTCGGTGTGTGGTCGGGTCTGCCCCGGGCGGCCGACGGCTCCTACCGGCCCTCCGGCACCCACCGGGACTGCGCCTCCGGCGCCGAGGTCTCCCTGCCGCACAACGGCGGCGGTCCCGCGGGCCTGGTCGGCTTCTCCTTCCACCAGCCCTACCCGGGCAGCGCGGTCAAGGGGTTCGAGCAGACCCTGCTGCGCAACTCCCCCGGCGCGAAGGACCGCGGCTGGTTCGGCCGGGTGGTCACCCCGGGCAGCGCCGAGCACCGGGCCCTGCTGCACGACCTCGACTTCCTCGCGGACCATCTCGGCTATCTCGCCGACCAGGGGGTGCCGGTGCTGCTGCGCCCGTACCACGAGATGAACACCCGGCCTGGCCACGGCTTCTGGTGGGCGGGGCAGGATCCGGCCGCCTTCCGGAAGCTGTGGCGGCTGGCCCACGACCATCTGGTGCACCGCCGCGGCCTGCACAACCTGATCTTCGTCTGGTCGCCGAGTTCCTGGGACGGCACCTACGGCCGCCGGCCCGGGGCGTACTACCCGGGCGGCCGCTATGTCGACGTCGTCGGCGTGGACGACTACAGCGACACCCCGGCCGAACCGATCGGCGGCGCCTGGACCGAGGTCTGGTACCGGGGCCTGGAGGAGTACCGCAAGCCGCGTGTCGTCGCCGAGTCCTTCCACGTCCCGCTGAACGCGGCGCAGCCCCGGACCCTCACCCGGACGCCGTGGGTCATGTGGACGGTGTGGGGCCAGGCGCTGTCGTACGACAATCTCGCCGAGCCCCGGGCGAAGAACACCACGGCCGATGTGAAGCGAACCTACGGCTCACCGAAAGTGATAACCGGCGGACGCTCCGTCGACGTTTCGGATGTGGACTGGGAATCACTGAACAAAAGTCACTGAGGTTAACTTCCGAACACAACTTCCACACACGCGTTCCCATGTACCGCACATACATGCAATGATCGCTGCTCTGTTCGGTCAGTGGTTCGGGCGCCCGGGGGGGCATCTGAGAGGCGGCTGGCCGAGGCGCCTATAGAAGGCGCGGGGGATCGAACCCGGAACAGCGAAGCCGTCCTGGCATGCCTTGCCATGCCGCGGCCGAGGTCCGTCGATGCCTCCGCGCGCCACCGATCTCACGGGGAGTTCCACAGCCGTCATGGCATCGACAACGGTCGACGGCGGTGCGCCGCAGTCCCGGCACACCGCGAAACTGGCGAAGCGCACCGCCGCCTGGAAACCGGGCATCCTGCCGTTCCTGATCCCGCTGGTCTTCCTGACCCTGTTCAGCCTCTGGTCGTACACGCCCAGCCACTCGCCGCTGGCATGGCTCATCACCATCTGCTGGGCGCTTCCGGTTCCCGGTGTACTCGTGTCAGTCCAGGGGTTCTTCCTCATCCGCCGCCGGCTCCGCAAGGCGCATCTGATGACCCCGCCGGCTCTGGTGGACCAGGACTTCCTGATCGTCCTCGTCCCCACCATCGGGCGGCACGACACCTACCCGGCCCTGGAACGCTCCGTCCTCTCCTACGTGGAGCACCTCCCCGAGTGGTTCCCGTACATGCGCGTGGACGTGCTCACCGAGGAGGGCTGCGAGGCCGGGGCGCGGATCGACGAGCTGGCCGCGGTCAGCCCGCTGATCCGCGTGGTCACCGTGCCCAAGGCGTACGAGACCGAGAACGGCACCCGCTTCAAGGCCCGTGCCAACAACTACGCCCACGAGCTGCGCATCGAGGAGCGCGAGGCCCTCGACCACGTCTGGGTGCTGCACATGGACGACGACACCGGCGTCGGCCCCGACACCTCGGCGTCCCTCGCCCAGTTCATCAACCGCCAGCGCCGTGCGACCCCCGAAGAGGTCAAGCACATGGCGCAGGGCATCCTGGCCTACCCGCGCGAGAACGCGGTGTCCCTGCTGACCTGGTTCGCCGATGCCATCCGCCCCGCCGACGACATCGCGCGCTTCCGGGCCTTCACCGGCCTCGGCACCCCGGCCGCCGGCGTACACGGCGAGCTGCTCGTCATCCGTGCCTCCATCGAGGCCGAGATCGGCTGGGACTTCGGCCCCAAGGAGATCGTCGAGGACGCCCGGCTCGCCCTGACCTTCTGCCGTCTCTACCCGGGCCGCAGCGACTGGTTCAACGGCCGCTGCTACGGCGCCTCACCGGCCAACGCCAAGGACTTCATCAAGCAGCGCGAGCGCTGGGCCTGGGGCCTGGTCGCCCTCTGCTTCAACCGCAGGGTCCCGCTGCGCTACCGCTGGTTCCTGACCATCTGCGTGACGAGCTGGATCCTCGGGCCTCTCCAGCACGTCGGCACGATCATCTTCGTCGCCTGGTTCATCGGCGACATGAACACCTCGCCCGTGACCCAGTCCGTGGTCCTTCTGTGGTCGATCAGCTTCGCGTACGTGATCTGGGCCTACTGGGAAGGGCTGCGGCTCAACGCGATCGCCTCGGTCAGCGGCCGGCGCAGGTGGTGGGAGCCGATGGCGGTCCTCCTGCTGCTGCCCTACTTCTCCCTCATCGAAGGAATCGGGGGCATCAAGGGCCTCTGGAAGTTCCTCCGCCGTGAGGAGAACAAGTTCGTCGTCATCGCCAAGCCCGCCTGATCCGGAAGAGACCTCACACCCATGAAGCGCGCACGCCTGCCCATGCTCGCCGTGCTCCCCGTCACCGTCGTCTCCCTCGTGGTCGCGGCTCCCTTCGTGATCGGCGACCACCCCCTGCAGTGGTCGTCCGGATCGCTCATGCCCCACCTGGTGCTCGACGGCAGCGAGCCCACCCACCCGGCCGGGTCCAAGTCCGGCACCGGCACCGCGGCCGCTTCGGAGAACACCGAGGTCGCCAAGGTCGACAAGGAGTGGAAGAAGGGCATGCCGCAGTGGGGCGTCCAGCTCTACTGGGAGGACAATCCCGAGCACTCCCTCGAATACGTGGAGAAGCAGGCCCGGCTCCACGCGAACTACCTGGTCGGCCTGCACGCCAACGCCGTCAGCGTCTCCTTCCCGTTCTTCACCGGGACCAAGTCCTCGACGAAGGTCACCGGCGGCGCCAAGACCCCGACCCCCGAGCGGCTCGCCCGGATACTGGCGATCTTCCACGAGGCCGGACTGCGCACGACCGTACGGCCGCTCATGGACGAGACGTCGCTCGACATCGCGGACGGCAACTGGCGCGGGAACATCGCCCCCTCCGACCGCGACGCCTGGTTCGCCTCGTACGAGAAGTTCCTGACGCCCTACCTGAAGGCGGCCCAGGGCGAGAAGGCGGCGACCTTCGTCATCGGCACCGAGCTGAACTCCATGGAGGGCGACAAACGCTGGGACGCGCTCGTGGACAGGGCCGAGAAGGAGTTCACCGGCGAGGTCGCGTACGACGCGAACTGGGACAACTACGTCAGCGGCCCGATCTCCATGCCCGTCAGCCACCTCGGCATCGACGCGTACTTCCCCGTCAAGGTCGACGACGACGCCCCGGTGGACACCCTCGTCGACGGCTGGGACAAGTGGCTGGACAAGAAGGCCACCGGCACCCTGCCGAAGATCACCGTCGCCGAGGCCGGCATCGGCGCCATGAACGGCGCCTACCACTCCCCCGGCAACTTCTACACCAAGCGCGCCGTCAACCTCCGGGTGCAGGCCAACTGGTACACCGCCGTCTGCCGGGTGGTCCAGGAACGGAAGATGAGCGGCGTCTACTGGTGGTCGATCTACTTCGACGACGACCCCAACGACAAGCCCGACGACAAGGTTGCCTCCCGGCTCGACTTCGCCGGTCGCTCCCTCTCCGAGAAGGCGATCAAGTCCTGTTTCACCTCCGACTACGCGGGCCCCGGGACTGACACCGCTAGCTGACCGAGCGAGGCAATCATGCAAGAAGCCATCATTCTGG
The DNA here is from genome assembly GCF_043201895.1 of Streptomyces sp. NPDC048254. NCBI lineage: Bacteria > Bacillati > Actinomycetota > Actinomycetes > Kitasatosporales > Streptomycetaceae > Streptomyces > Streptomyces sp. NPDC048254. The sequence goes on along the minus strand of NZ_JBICZJ010000002.1, from coordinate 206,903 downwards.
TGGGCGGCAAGGGAACCCGCCTGCGCCCACTGACCAACCACACCCCGAAGCCGCTGCTCGGCGTCGCGGGCTCCTCCTTCATCCGCCACCAGGTGGCCAAGCTGATGGCGGCCGGTGTCGAGCACCTGGTGTTCGCCACCTCGTATCTCGCCGACCTCTTCGAGGACGAGTTCCGGGGCTTCTCCCAGGACCTGGAGATCTCCTACGCCGTCGAGGAGGTACCGCTGGGCACCGGCGGCGCCATCCGCAACGCCGGCCGCCTGCTGCGCGGCCCATCCCACGCCCCGGTCCTCGTCCTCAACGGCGACATCCTCTCCGGCGTCGACCTGCGCGCCGTCCTGGAGCAGCACGAGGCCCGGCGAGCCGATGTCACCCTGCACCTCACCCGGGTCGCCGACCCGCGCGCCTTCGGGCTCGTCCCCACCGACGGGAGCGGCCGGGTGCTCGCCTTCCTGGAGAAGCCCAAGACGGCCGAGGAGTGCGTCACCGACCAGATCAACGCCGGCTGCTACGTCTTCCGCCGGTCGGTCCTCGACGCCATCCCGGCCGACCGCGAGGTCTCGGTCGAGCAGGAGACCTTCCCGGGGCTCGTCGCCCGGGGCGACCGCGTCTTCGGCCACACCACCGCCGACTACTGGCGTGACCTCGGCACCCCGCTGGCCTTCGTGCACGGCTCCGCCGACCTGGTCACCGGCAGGGCGGCCTCGCCGCTGGTCGGCCCGCCCGCCGAGGCCCTGATCCATCCCACGGCCATCGTCGACCCCACCGCCCGCGTCACGGGCGGCTCGACGATCGGCCCGGGCGCCGTCATCGGCCCGCACGTGGTCGTCGACCGCTCCATCGTCGGCGAGCGCGTCACCGTGGCCGAGGGCGCCCGGATCCACGAGTCCGTGGTGGACCACGACGCCTCCATCGGCAGCGAAACGATTCTGCGCGAGGCCGTGGTGGGCTGCCACTCCCACGTCGGCGCGGAGAACGAGCTGCCCGCCCAGTTGCGGCTGTCCTGCGGCATCCGCATTCCCGCCCAGGGGGTGCGCGTCAGCGGGACGGCTGCCGCCTGCCCGACGGCCCACTGAATTCGCCGGCCCGACCGGACAGTTACTGGAGAGAAGTGACCAGCCATCGTTCAACGGCCGCGAGCGAACAGCGCCTTCGCAAGTACCGGCCGGACATCCAGGGCCTGCGTGCCGTCGCCATCATGATGGTCGTCGCCATGCACTGCGGCATCATCGACATCCACGGCGGCGTGGACGTCAGCTTCGTCCTCAGCGGCTTCCTCATCGGCGGCCAGCTGCTCGCCGAGATCGACAAGACCGGCAAGGTCTCCCTGAGCAAGTTCTGGGCCCGCCGCTTCCGGCGCCTCGGCCCCGCCATGGCGGTCACCATCATCGCCACCGCGATCGCGGCCTGGGTGTTCGGCAGCCCGCTCCGCTTCGACACGTACATGAAGGACGGACTCAGCTCGGCCCTCAGCATCATGAACTGGCGCCTCGTCGAAACCGGTACCGACTACTTCGCCAACGACGGCAGCCAGTCCCCGTATCAGCACTTCTGGTCGCTGGGCATCGAGGAACAGTTCTACCTCGTCGTCCCGGTGACGCTGGTCGTCACCGTCTGGCTGAGCCGCAAGATGTTCCGTAACCGGGCTCTGGTGGGGCTGTTCCTGACGGCCGTCATCGGCAGCTCGTTCTACCTGGGTTACACGCTGACCTCGGTCAACCAGCCCCTCGCCTACTTCGCCACCCACACCCGTATCTGGGAACTCACCACCGGTGTCTTCCTCGCCCTGGTGGCCCGGTCCCTCTCCCGCCTGAACGCGGGTCTGGCGGCGGTCGTTTCCTGGCTGGGGCTCGCGACCACTCTGGTCACGGCGCTGCTCATCTCCGACAAGACCCCGTTGCCGGGGTACGCGGTCGCGGGTCCCGTCCTCGGGGCCGTCATGATCATCGCGGGCGGGTGCGCCGCGCCACGCCTCGGTGTGGAACGGCTCCTCGACAATCCCCTGTTCAACTTCGTCGGCAATGTCAGCTACGGCTGGTACCTCCTGCACTGGCCGCTCCTGATCCTCTGGCCGTACATCGCCGACCGGGACATCACCTACTCCGACCGCTTCCGGGTCGCGTCGGCGTCGTTCATCCTGGCCGTCGCCATGCACTATGTGGTCGAACGCCGGTTCCGCAACAACGTGGACCTGGTACTGCGCCCGTGGAAGGGAATCCTGCTCGGCGGTACGACCACCGCCACCGCGGCCGGGGCGACCGCCCTGGCGATCTTCCTTCCTCTGAACCTCGACACCGTGGCATCCACCACCACCGTCGCGTCCGGATACAGCAACCAGGCCTCGGTGGAAGACGCCGCACTCCAGACCCGGCTGACCGCGGCCGGACAGAGTTCGCTGCAGAAATCCCCCGACGACCACGCGAGCAAGAGCTGCATCGACAGCACCACCGACAAGGAATTCGACCTGGCGGACGCCTGCGTACTGGGGGATGCGAAAGGCAAGCAGACCATGGTCCTCATGGGGGACTCGCATGCCTGGCAGTGGAGCGACGCCTTCGACAAGATCGGGCAGGAGCTGCACACCAGGATCGTGATCGTGTCCAAGGGAGGATGCTCCCCGCAGGTCTACGACATCACCAACCCCGAGCTCAACCGCGAATACACGGAATGCACCAGCTGGCGGAACTCCGCCTTCGCGGCACTCGACAAGATCAAGCCCGACATCATCGTCATTTCCGACCGTGCTCGCCGGGAAGCGACCAGGACGGGAGCCGAAGCCCTGTTCGCGGCCCTGAAGAACAACAGCGCCCAACTGGTCTACATGACGGACACCCCGGAGCCCGGCCAGAACATCCCGGACTGCCTCGCCACCCACACCAATGACCTCTCCGCCTGCAACCGGAAGAGGAGCGAAGCGCTCGAGTTCCCGAAATTCCGGACCATGGAGCAGCAGGTGGCCGAGAAACACGGCGCCTACATCATCGACACGGTGCCCTTGTTCTGCGCGCAGGACGTCTGCCCAGCCGTCATCGGCGACCAGGTCGTCTTCACCGACGACAGCCACATCACCTCGGGCTACGCCAAGACGCTGATCCCGTATCTCAAGCCGACCCTGAAGAAGGTCCTGGCCGGCTGACCCCGTGCACCTCGCCGCGTACCCGGCGGGCCTCCCGCTGCCTCTCCAGCAGCAGGCCGGCCGCCGGGTACGCGACCTCCTCCAGCGTCAGCCCGTGCGGCCGCACGACATGCACGGCGCTGTCCCGCACCCGCGCGTCCAGCACCTTCCGCGGCCACTCCACACCCCGGTGCCCGTCGCCGACGAACAGCAACGCGCCCACCATCGACCGCACTTGGTTGTGGCAGAAGGCATCGGCCCGCACCTCGATCTCGACGACCCCGTCCGCCCGCCGGGTCACCCCGAAGCCGAGGACCTCGCGGATGGTCGTCGCCCCCTCCCGCTTCTTCGCGTACGCGGCGAAGTCATGCTCCCCCACAAGGGACTTGGCCGCGGCGTCCATCGCCTCGACGTCCAACTCCCAGTCGTGCCACAGGACGTGATTGCGCAGCAGCGGGTCCACGCCCCCCGGCCGGTCCCCGACCCGGTACACATACCGCCGCCACAGCGCCGCGAACCGCGCGTTGAACCCCGCCGGCGCCTCACCCAGCGCCCACACCCGCACGTCCTTCGGCAGCCGCCCGGCGAGCCGCTTCAGCAGCTTCTCGCGCTGCTCCTCCCACACCCCGGCCGGCAGATCGACATGCGCCACCTGCCCCCGCGCGTGCACCCCGGCATCCGTCCGCCCGGCCACCGTCAGGTCGTACGTCGTCTTCTGTGACCGGGTGACGACCCGCAGCGCCTCCTCGATCTCCCCCTGCACGGTCCGCTTCCCCCCGGCCTGCTTGGCCCACCCGTGAAACCCACTCCCGTCGTAGGACAGGTCGAGGCGGATACGGACGTGGCCGGGCTGAACTTCGTCACTCACACGGAGATCCTCTCAGGAACACAGAAGCGGGCCCGCCCCTCGAAAGGAACGGGCCCACCAGCACGCCCCTCAGGGGCGCGGGGAACTGCGCGACCAGCCACAACGGACCGGCAGCCAAAGGACGGCTTACGCCTCCTTCGACTCCTCGGCCTCGTCAGCCTTGGCGTCCTCGACGACCTCGGTCTCCTCGACCTTGGTCTCCTCGGCCTTGACCTCGGCGTCCTTGGCGGCACGCTTCGTCGCGGCCTCGGCCTCACCCGTCGCCTGCTGCGCGACCGTCAGCGCCTCGACCAGCTCGATGACAGCCATGGGCGCGTTGTCGCCACGACGGTTACCGATCTTGGTGATACGGGTGTAGCCACCCGGACGGTTCTCGTACCGCGGGCCGATCTCGGTGAAGAGCGTGTGCACGATGCTCTTGTCCGTGATGACCTGGAGCACCTGACGGCGGTTGTGAAGGTCGCCCTTCTTCGCCTTGGTGACCAGACGCTCGGCGTACGGCCGCAGACGGCGGGCCTTCGCCTCGGTGGTGGTGATACGGCCGTGCTCGAACAGCGCCTTCGCGAGGTTCGCGAGGAGCAGCTTCTCGTGCGCGGCACTGCCGCCCAGACGGGCACCCTTGGTGGGCTTCGGCATGGTTCTTCTCCTGTGTGTCTGCCCCGGCCGTATCAGGTACCGGGGTCAGTATCCGAGCAGACGGTCGTCTGTCGGAGACCCCGCGCCCCGAGGGGCGCGGGGAACTGCGTGACCAGCCACAACGGTCCCGCAGCCAAGAACGGGCAGTCGGTCCCGAGCTCTCAGTACTGCTCGGTCTCGACGAACCCGGCGTCCGCGTCGTCGTCGGCACCGAAGGCGTCGGCGGCGGCGGTCGGGTCGAATCCGGGCGGGCTGTCCTTGAGGGCCAGGCCCATGCCGGCCAGCTTCGCCTTGACCTCGTCGATGGACTTCGCACCGAAGTTGCGGATGTCCAGGAGGTCGGCCTCGGAGCGGGCGACGAGCTCACCCACGGAGTGGATGCCCTCACGCTTGAGGCAGTTGTAGGAGCGGACCGTGAGCTCCAGCTCCTCGATCGGCAGCGCCAGGTCGGCGGCAAGGGCGGCGTCCGTCGGGGACGGACCCATGTCGATGCCCTCGGCGTCGATGTTCAGCTCGCGGGCGAGACCGAACAGCTCGACCAGGGTCTTGCCGGCCGACGCCATGGCGTCACGCGGCCGCATCGCCTGCTTCGTCTCGACGTCGACGATCAGCTTGTCGAAGTCGGTGCGCTGCTCGACACGGGTCGCCTCGACCTTGTACGTGACCTTGAGCACCGGCGAGTAGATGGAGTCGACCGGGATACGGCCGATCTCCTGGCCCACCTGCTTGTTCTGCACGGCGGAGACGTAACCGCGGCCACGCTCGACCGTCAGCTCCATCTCCAGCTTGCCCTTGCCGTTGAGCGTGGCGAGGACCAGATCGGGGTTGTGCACCTCGACACCGGCCGGGGGCGCGATGTCGGCGGCGGTGACCAGACCCGGGCCCTGCTTGCGCAGGTACATCACGACCGGCTCGTCGTGCTCCGAGGAGACGACCAGCTGCTTGATGTTGAGGATCAGGTCGGTGACGTCCTCCTTGACGCCCGGCACGGTGGTGAACTCGTGCAGGACACCGTCGATACGGATGGACGTGACCGCCGCACCCGGGATCGAGGACAGCAGAGTCCGGCGGAGGGAGTTGCCGAGGGTGTAGCCGAAGCCCGGCTCCAGCGGCTCGATCACGAACCGGGAGCGGAACTCGTCGACGACCTCTTCGGTCAACGAGGGACGCTGAGCGATCAGCATGGTGTGGATCCTTCAGTTGCGGGCGCCCGCTATTTGACGCCCTACTGGTACTGCAAGGGTACGGGCGATACGGCCCCTTCACGGAGCCGTACCGCCCGGAAACCTCAGGCCCGAAGGCGTCGCGTCAGACGCGGCGGCGCTTCGGCGGACGGCAGCCGTTGTGCGGGGTCGGGGTGACGTCCTGGATGGAGCCGACCTCGAGGCCCGTGGCCTGCAGGGAACGGATCGCGGTCTCACGACCGGAACCCGGGCCCTTCACGAACACGTCGACCTTGCGCATGCCGTGCTCCTGCGCGCGACGGGCAGCCGACTCGGCGGCCATCTGCGCGGCGAACGGCGTGGACTTCCGGGAGCCCTTGAAGCCGACGTGGCCGGCGGAGGCCCAGGAGATCACGTTGCCGGACGGGTCCGTGATGGAGACGATCGTGTTGTTGAACGTGCTCTTGATGTGCGCGTGGCCGTGAGCGACGTTCTTCTTTTCCTTGCGGCGCACCTTCTTGGCAGCGCCCTGACGACCCTTGGGGGGCATCTAGTAACTCCTACGGGGAGGTGGTCGGTCCTACAGCGAAGACCGCTGATGAAGCGTTGTCCGCTGCGGACTACTTCTTGCCCGGCTTCTTCTTGCCGGCGATGGCGCGACGCGGGCCCTTGCGGGTGCGGGCGTTGGTGCTGGTGCGCTGACCGCGGACGGGCAGACCGCGGCGGTGACGCAGACCCTGGTAGCAGCCGATCTCGACCTTGCGGCGGATGTCGGCCTGGATCTCGCGACGGAGGTCACCCTCGGTCTTGATGTTGTTGTCGACGTACTCACGAATCGCGACCAGCTGCTCTTCAGTCAGGTCACGGACGCGGGTGTCCGGGTCGATGCCGGTCTCGGCCAGCGTCAGCTGGGAGAGCGTACGGCCGATGCCGAACACGTAGGTGAGGGCGACTTCCACACGCTTTTCGCGCGGGATGTCAACACCGGAAACGCGTGCCACTTCAATGGCTCCTGGTGATCTTCGGAGGTCTTCCGCAGGACCGGATCCCAGCCGCCGGCCTCTTCACGCTGTTCAAAAGATGCAGCCAAAGATTTGGTACGGCCTGGGTCCCCGGCCTCCGAACCGGGGGTGTCGAGCCGTCTCCGGCTCGGGTCCTGCGTATGAACAAATTCAGCTTGCGTCGCGCGAATCTCTGCGATGGATGCAGAGGGATCGGTCGTGCGTCAGCCCTGGCGCTGCTTGTGGCGCGGGTTCTCGCAGATGACCATGACCCGACCGTGACGGCGGATCACCCTGCACTTGTCGCAGATCTTCTTGACGCTCGGCTTGACCTTCATGGGATTGAGGTTCTCCGGGTCAGTTGCCGGCAGCCCCGCTTGCACGAGACCTGGGCAAGATCTACTTGTATCGGTAGACGATCCGGCCACGCGTCAGGTCGTACGGAGACAGCTCCACCACGACCCGGTCGTCAGGGAGGATGCGGATGTAGTGCATACGCATCTTGCCGCTGATGTGTGCCAGGACCTGGTGGCCGTTCTGGAGCTCGACCTTGAACATCGCGTTCGGAAGAGACTCGACGACAGTGCCCTCGATCTCGATGGCACCTTGCTTCTTGGCCACGCTTCGCCCTTCGAATCGACTACCTTGATCGACTCCCACGCGTCCCGCTTGGGATATCCCACGGGCGCATGCGGACATGCGGGTGCACGAGAGCCGACGAGTCAGTCTACGTCAGCGCACCCGGAAAGACGAATCGAGAAAGACTGCCCCACAAGGCAGATCATTAAGCACGCCTCAGCCCAGGGGATCCGGCGCAGCCGTGATCCCATGCTCGGCCAGCTTGGCCCGGCCCCCGTCGGGAGACGTCAGCACCAGCGGACCCTCTTCGGTCAGCGCGACGCTGTGCTCCCAGTGCGAGGACCACGTCCCGTCGGTCGTGATGACCGTCCAGTCGTCCTCAAGCACCTCGGTCCGCGGCGTCCCCAGCGACACCATCGGCTCGATGGCCAGGCAGAACCCCGGAACCAGCTTCGGCCCCTTCCCCCGCCGCCGGTCGACGTAGTTCAGCAGGTGCGGGTCCATGTGCATCTCGGTGCCGATGCCGTGGCCGCCGTAGTCCTCGATGATCCCGTACCGGCCGCCGCCCGGCTTCGGCTGCCGGCGGATGTACGTCTCGATCGCCCTGGACACGTCCACCAGCCGGCTGCCCTGCTTCATCGCCGCGATGCCGGCCCACATCGACTCCTCGGTCACCCGGGAGAGCTCGATCAGCTCCGGAGCGTGGCCGGAGCCCACGAAGGCCGTGTAGGCCGCGTCACCGTGCCAGCCGTCGACGATCGCACCGCAGTCGATGGAGATGATGTCGCCGTCCTTGAGGACGACGTTCTCCGCGGGGATGCCGTGGACGACCACGTCGTTGACGGACGTGCAGATGGTGGCCGGGAAGCCGCCGTACCCGAGGAAGTTCGACTTGGCGCCGTGCTCGGCGAGGACCTTGCGGGCCACCTCGTCCAGATCCTTGGTGCTGGCACCGGGGACCGCCACCTCGCGGGTGGCCGCGTGGATGGCGGCTACGACCAGGCCCGCCGCCCGCATCTTGGCGATCTGCTCGGGGGACTTGATCTGCACCATGGGGGCCTGCGCTCTCCGTCACTCACGTCAACGTCAACCGGATACCTGTACAACAGTACGGCCGCGGCACCCGAGGGGGCACCGCGGCCGGAACCGCCGTGGAACTACTTCTTCTCGTCCTCGTTCTGCCCCAGCGCGTCCAGCGCCCGCCGGGTGATCTCGTCCACCGGGCCCAGCGAGGAGATCGTACGGACCAGGCCCTGCGACTTGTAGTAGTCGATGATGGGCTCGGTCTGTGTGTGGTAGACCTCCAGCCGCGTACGGACGGTGTCCTCGGAGTCGTCGTCGCGCTGGTACAGCTCGCCGCCGCAGATGTCGCAGACACCCTCGACCTTCGGCGGGCTGTACGTCACGTGGAAGACGTGGCCGTTGTCCTTGCGGCAGATGCGGCGGCCCGCGATCCGCTTGACGACCTCGTCCTCCGGGACCTCGAGGTCGAGTACGGCGTCGAGCTTGATGCCCTCGTTCTTCAGGAGCTCGTCGAGCGCCTCGGCCTGCGAGACGTTGCGCGGGAACCCGTCCAGCAGGAAGCCGCCGGCGGCGTCCGGCTGCTCCATGCGGTCCTTGGCCATGGCGATGGTGACCTCGTCGGGGACGAGGTTGCCGGCGTCCATGTAGGACTTCGCGAGCTTCCCGAGGTCCGTCTGCTGGCTGATGTTGGCCCGGAACAGGTCGCCCGTGGAGATGTGCGGGATCTTCAGCTTCTCGGCGAGGCGAACGGCTTGCGTTCCCTTACCGGCGCCCGGCGGCCCGACGAGGACGATTCGCATCAGCGGAGGAACCCTTCGTAATTGCGCTGCTGAAGCTGGCTCTCGATCTGCTTCACCGTCTCGAGGCCCACACCCACGATGATCAGGATGCTGGTGCCACCGAACGGGAAGTTCTGGCTTGCCCCAAAGCCAACCAACGCCATCGTCGGTACGAGAGCGATCAGGCCCAGATACAGCGAACCCGGCCAGGTGATCCGGTTGAGCACGTACGACAGGTACTCAGCGGTCGGTCGGCCAGCCCGGATGCCCGGGATGAAGCCACCATACTTCTTCATGTTGTCGGCTACTTCTTCGGGGTTGAAGGAGATGGCGACATAGAAGAACGCGAAGAAAACGATGAGCAAGAAGTACAGGGTGATGTAAATCGGGTGGTCACCCTTGGTCAGGTTCGTGGAGATCCACTGCTTCCAGCCCGAGTTGCCGCCGGCGAACTGCGCCACGAGTGCCGGGATGTAGAGCAGCGACGAGGCGAAGATGACCGGGATCACACCGGCCTGGTTCACCTTGAGCGGGATGTACGTGGACGTGCCGCCGTAGGACCGGCGGCCGATCATGCGCTTCGCGTACTGGACCGGGATCCGACGCTGGGCCTGCTCGACGAAGACCACCAGGGCGACCATGATCAGGCCGACCGCGATGACGGTGCCGAACTCGATCCAGCCGCCCGCCAGGGTGCCCTGCTTCTTGATGGCCCACAGCGCGGACGGGAACGTCGCGGCGATCGAGATGAACATCAGGATCGACATGCCGTTGCCGATGCCGCGGTCGGTGATCAGCTCACCGAGCCACATGACGACGGCCGTACCGGCGGTCATGCAGATCACCATCGTGATGGTGGTGAAGATCGCCTGGTCCGGCACGATGCTGGAGGCGACCGTGCAGCCGGAGAAGAGGGCGCCGCTGCGGGCGGTGGCCACCAGGCCGGTGCCCTGCAGGATGGCGAGGGCCACCGTCAGGTAACGGGTGTACTGGGTGATCTTCGTCGTACCTGCCTGGCCCTCCTTCTTCAGGGCTTCCAGGCGCGGGATGACCACGGTCAGCAGCTGAAGAATGATGCTGGCGGTGATGTACGGCATGATGCCGAGCGCGAAGATCGTGATCTGGAGCAGCGCGCCGCCGCTGAACATGTTGACGAGACCGAACAGGCCCTGGTTGCCGGAGGCCTCGTTCACACACGTCTGGACGGCTTTGTAGTTGACGCCGGGGATCGGGATATGGGTACCGACCCGGTAGACCACGATGATGGCCAGCGTGAAGAGCAGTTTCTTGCGCAGGTCGGGCGTCCTGAACGCCCGGGCGAACGCGGTGAGCACGGTGCCTCCTGCGACCCCCGCGCAACTGCGTCAAGGGTGACGGTCTTGAGGTTCGACGAATGAGGAAAAAGAACAGCGCAGGCCACCTTACCGGCGACCACGCCCCCTAGGAACGACCAACCGGGGATACCCCACTGTGAGGGTATCCCCGGTCGGAATCGCTTACGTCATCGATGACGTCCGAGATGCTCAGACGAGCTCGGTGACGGTGCCGCCGGCGGCGGTGATCTTCTCCTTGGCGGAGCCGGAGACGGCGTCGACCGTCACCTGCAGCGCCACGGAGACCTCACCCTGGCCGAGCACCTTGACGAGGCTGTTCTTGCGAACGGCACCCTTGGCGACGAGCCCCTCGACGGTGACCTCGCCACCCTCCGGGTACAGCGCGGCCAGCTTGTCGAGGTTCACGACCTGGAACTCGGTCTTGAACGGGTTCTTGAAGCCCTTCAGCTTCGGAAGACGCATGTGGAGGGGCATCTGGCCACCCTCGAAGCGCTCCGGAACCTGGTAACGGGCCTTCGTACCCTTGGTACCACGACCGGCCGTCTTACCCTTCGACGCCTCACCACGACCCACACGGGTCTTGGCGGTCTTGGCGCCCGGGGCGGGACGGAGGTTGTGGATCTTGAGCGGGTTGTTCTCCGCCATGATCAGTCGACCTCCTCAACCGTCACGAGGTGGCGGACGGTGTGCACCATGCCGCGGAACTCGGGGCGGTCCTCCTTGACGACCACGGTGTTGATCCCCTTGAGACCAAGGGACCGCAGGGTGTCACGGTGGTTCTGCTTGCTGCCGATGTACGACTTCGTCTGCGTGACCTTGAGGCGAGCCATTACGCACCCGCTCCCGCACGCGCACGAAGCAGAGCCGCGGGGGCGACGTCCTCGAGGGGCAGACCGCGGCGGGCCGCGATCTCCTCGGGACGCTGCAGGCCCTTGAGGGCCGCCACGGTCGCGTGCACGATGTTGATCGCGTTGTCGGAGCCCAGGGACTTCGACAGGATGTCGTGAACGCCGGCGCACTCCAGCACGGCACGCACGGGACCACCGGCGATAACACCGGTACCCGGCGAAGCCGGCTTGAGCAGGACGACGCCCGCGGCCTTCTCACCCTGGATGGGGTGAGGGATGGTGCCCTGGATACGGGGGACCTTGAAGAAGTGCTTCTTGGCCTCCTCAACACCCTTGGCGATGGCGGCCGGCACCTCCTTGGCCTTGCCGTAACCGACACCCACGGTGCCGTCACCATCGCCCACCACGACCAGCGCGGTGAAGCTGAAGCGACGACCACCCTTCACAACCTTGGCGACGCGGTTGATCGCGACAACGCGCTCAACGTACGCGGTCTTCTCGGCGGCAGCAGCGCCGCCGTCACGGCCCTTCCGGTCCCGCCGCTCGCCGCCACCGGCACCGCCACCGCGGCGCTGGGGTCCAGCCATTGGATTACCTCTCTCTTTCCGCTAGCTACAAGCGGCTCAGAACTTGAGCCCGGCTTCGCGGGCGGCGTCCGCCAGGGCAGCGATGCGCCCGGCGTACTGGTTGCCACCACGGTCGAACACCACGGCCTCGACACCGGCGGCCTTGGCACGCTCGGCGACCAGGGCGCCGACCTGCTTGGCCTGCGCGGACTTGTCACCCTCGCCACCACGGACCGAGGTGTCCAGCGTGGACGCCGACGCCAGGGTGTGACCCTTGATGTCGTCGATCACCTGGGCCACGATGTGGCGGTTGGAGCGGGTAACGACCAGACGGGGACGCTCCGCCGTACCGGAAATGTTCTTACGGATCCGGATGTGGCGGCGCTTGATCGCGGCGCGCTTGTAGGCGTCGCCCTTGAGGATCTTCTGTCCGTATGCCATGGCTTACTTACCCGCCTTTCCGACCTTGCGGCGGATGACTTCGCCCTCGTACTTGACGCCCTTGGCCTTGTACGGGTCGGGCTTGCGCAGCTTGCGGATGTTGGCCGCGACCTCGCCGACCTTCTGCTTGTCGATGCCCTCGACCGAGAACCGGGTGGGGTTCTCGACCTTGAAGCTGATGCCCTCGGGGGCCTCGACGAGGATCGGGTGGCTGTAACCGAGCGCGAACTCGAGGTTCGAGCCCTTGGCGGTCACGCGGTAACCGACACCGCTGATCTCGAGCTTCTTCACGTAACCCTGGGTCACGCCGGTGATCATGTTCGCCACCAGCGTGCGGGACAGGCCGTGCAGGGCCTTGCTCTGACGCTCGTCGTTGGGGCGGGTGACGTTCAGAACGCCGTCCTCACCCTTGGCGATCTCGATCGGCGCCACAACGGTGTGGGTCAGCGAGCCCTTGGGACCCTTGACCGAGACCGTCTGGCCGTCGATGGTGACGTCCACGCCGGCGGGAACCGTGATGGGGAGCTTGCCAATACGCGACATAGCTGTTTCCTCCGTTCCCTTCTGCTACCAGACGTAGGCGAGGACTTCCCCGCCTACGCCCTTCTTGCCGGCCTGCTTGTCGGTGAGGAGCCCGTGCGACGTGGAGATGATCGCCACGCCGAGGCCGCCCAGCACCTTCGGCAGGGAGGTGGACTTCGCGTACACCCGGAGACCGGGCTTGGAGATCCGCTTGATGCCCGCGATGGAGCGCTCACGGTTGGGACCGAACTTCAGGTCCAGGACGAGGTTCTTGCCGACCTCGGCGTCCTCGACCTTCCAGCCCGTGATGAAGCCCTCCTGCTGGAGGATCTCCGCGATGTGAGACTTGATCTTCGACGCCGGCATCGTCACGGAGTCGTGGTATGCCGAGTTCGCGTTCCGCAGACGCGTAAGCATGTCTGCGATCGGATCAGTCATGGTCATGAATTGGCCTTCGGCCTCTCTCGCCGGGGTTTCCAGGTGCCCATCCCTCTCCTCGATCCGAGACGAGGCGGGTGCGGTGCGGTGGACCTACGGCGTAGTAAGCAAACATTTGTGGGCCCTGCCCACGGGCGTACGGGCGACCGTCAGGCGCCCAACCCTCCAAGCCTAAGCCATGAAGGGGTGGGCACCTGACACGCCCATTGCTTACCGAGAGTCTCCGGAATCCCTAAAAGGGGGATTACCAGGAGCTCTTGGTCACGCCCGGCAGCTCGCCACGGTGAGCCATCTCACGAAGGCACACGCGGCAGAGGCCGAACTTGCGGTACACGGAGTGCGGACGGCCGCAGCGCTGGCAGCGCGTGTAGCCACGCACACCGAACTTGGGCTTGCGAGCAGCCTTGGCAATCAGAGCCTTCTTCGCCATCTCGCTCACGCCTCCTTGAACGGGAAGCCGAGGTGACGAAGGAGCGCGCGGCCCTCAGCGTCGTTGGTCGCCGTGGTGACCACGGTGATGTCCATACCCCGGGTACGGTCGATCTTGTCCTGGTCGATCTCGTGGAACATGACCTGCTCCGTGAGACCGAAGGTGTAGTTGCCACGGCCGTCGAACTGCTTGGGGGACAGACCACGGAAGTCGCGGATGCGCGGCAGCGCGAGCGACAGGGTGCGGTCCAGGAACTCCCACATGCGGTCGCCACGGAGCGTGACGTGGGCACCGATCGGCTGACCCTCACGCAGCTTGAACTGCGCGATGGACTTACGGGCCTTGGTGACGGCCGGCTTCTGACCGGTGATCGTGGTCAGGTCGCGGATCGCGCCCTCGATCAGCTTCGAGTCACGGGCGGCGTCGCCGACACCCATGTTGACCACGATCTTGACGAGGCCGGGGATCTGCATGACGTTCTCGTACTTGAACTCGTCACGCAGCTTGCCCGCGATCTCCTCGCGGTACTTCAGCTTCAGACGCGGAGCAGTGGTGGTAGCCATCAGATGTCCTCACCCGTCCGCTTGGCAACGCGGATCTTGTTGCCTTCGTCGTCGAAGCGGTAACCGACACGCGTGACGACCTTGTTGCCGTCCTTCTCAACGACCAGCTGGACGTTGGAGACGTGGACAGGCGCCTCGGTCGTGACGATGCCGCCGGCCTGCGAACCGCGAGCGGTCGGACCGGCCTTGGTGTGCTTCTTGACCCGGTTGACACCCTCGACCAGGACCCGGTCCTCGCGGGGGTAGGCCGCGATGACCTTGCCCTGCTTGCCCTTGTCCTTACCGGTGATGACCTGGACCAGGTCGCCCTTCTTGATCTTCATGCTTACAGCACCTCCGGAGCCAGCGAGATGATCTTCATGAACTTCTTCTCGCGCAGCTCACGGCCGACCGGGCCGAAGATACGGGTGCCACGAGGGTCGCCGTCGTTCTTGAGAATGACAGCGGCGTTCTCGTCGAAGCGGATGTACGAGCCGTCCGGACGGCGGCGCTCCTTGACGGTGCGAACGATGACCGCCTTGATGACGTCACCCTTCTTCACGTTGCCGCCGGGGATCGCGTCCTTGACGGTGGCGACGATGACGTCACCGATGCCCGCGTAGCGGCGACCGGAGCCACCGAGCACACGGATGCAAAGGATTTCCTTCGCACCAGTGTTGTCGGCGACGCGCAGTCGCGACTCCTGCTGGATCACGTCTATCTCCTGTGTGTCTGCCGGTTCCCGGCAGGGGTCCTGTTACGGAACCCCTGCCGAGCCTGGCGGAACTGTCCTGCGAGGAATGCCCCGCAGGAACGTACTTTTTTGGAATTCCCTTGCGGGAATTACCTACTTGGCCTTCTCGAGGATCTCGACGATGCGCCAGCGCTTCGTCGCGGACAGCGGCCGGGTCTCCGCGAGGAGGACACGGTCGCCGACGCCCGCGGCGTTCTGCTCGTCGTGCGCCTTGAGCTTGTTCGTACGGCGGATGACCTTGCCGTACAGCGCGTGCTTCACGCGGTCCTCGACGGCGACGACGACGGTCTTGTCCATCTTGTCGCTGACGACGAGACCCTCACGGGTCTTGCGGAAACCGCGCGCCTCGGTTGCGTTCTCAGTCACGTTGCTCTCGCTCATCAGGCGCTCTCCACCGTCTCGATGCCCAGCTCGCGCTCACGCATCAGGGTGTAGATCCGCGCGATGTCCTTACGGACGGCCTTGAGCCGACCGTGGTTCTCGAGCTGACCCGTCGCCGCCTGGAAGCGGAGGTTGAACAGCTCTTCCTTGGCCTCGCGGAGCTTGTTCAGCAGCTCCTCGTTGCCCAGCTCGCGCAGCTCGGACGCCTTGGTACCGGCCGACATCACGCTTCACCTGCCTCGCGCTTGACGATCCGGCACTTCATCGGCAGCTTGTGGGCTGCGCGAGTCAGGGCCTCACGGGCGATCTTCTCGTTGGGGTAGGACAGCTCGAACATGACCCGGCCCGGGTGCACGTTCGCGATCCACCATTCCGGAGAACCCTTACCGGAACCCATGCGGGTCTCGGCAGGCTTCTTCGTCAGCGGGCGGTCCGGGTAGATGTTGATCCAGACCTTGCCGCCACGCTTGATGTGGCGGGTCATCGCGATACGAGCCGCCTCGATCTGGCGGTTGGTCACGTACGCCGGCGTGAGGGCCTGGATGCCGTACTCGCCGAACGCGACCGTGGTACCGCCCTTGGCCTCACCACGACGCTTCGGGTGGTGCTGCTTGCGGTGCTTGACCCTACGGGGGATCAGCATGTCGGTCAGGCCTCCGTTCCGGTGCTCTCAGCAGCCGGAGCGGCAGCGGCCTCGGCCTGGGGGGCCTCGGCAGCGGGAGCCTGCTGCGGCTTGCGACCGCGCCGCTCGCCACCACGGCCACCACGGGCCGGGCGGTCACCAGCGCCACCGCCACGGGCCGGGCGGTTGCCGGCGCGGGCTGCGGCGTTCTCGGCGCGGACCTCGGCGATGTTCTTGACGTCGCCCTTGTAGATCCAGACCTTCACACCGATACGGCCGAAGGTCGTCTTGGCCTCGAAGAAGCCGTAGTCCACGTTCGCGCGGAGCGTGTGCAGGGGCACACGGCCCTCGCGGTAGAACTCCGAGCGGGACATCTCGGCGCCGCCGAGGCGGCCACCGCACTGGATCTTGATGCCCTTGGCGCCCGCCTTCATCGCCGACTGCATGCTCTTACGCATGGCGCGACGGAAGGAGACGCGGGAGGACAGCTGCTCGGCGACGGCCTGGGCCACCAGCTGAGCGTCCGTCTCCGGGTTCTTGACCTCGAGGATGTTCAGCTGGACCTGCTTGCCGGTCAGCTTCTCCAGGTCACCGCGGATGCGGTCGGCCTCGGCGCCGCGGCGGCCGATGACGATGCCCGGACGCGCGGTGTGGATGTCCACGCGGACACGGTCACGGGTGCGCTCGATCTCGACCTTCGAGATACCGGCGCGCTCCATGCCGGACGTCATCATCCGACGGATGGCGACGTCTTCCTTGACGTAGTCCTTGTACAGCTTGTCGGCGTACCACCGGGACTTGAAGTCCGTGGTGACACCGAGCCGGAACCCATGCGGGTTAACCTTCTGGCCCATTACCGGGTTCCTTCCTTGCTGCTGACGACCACGGTGATGTGGCTGGTCCGCTTGCGGATCCGGTAGGCACGGCCCTGGGCGCGCGGCCGGAACCGCTTCAGGGTCGGACCCTCGTCGACGTATGCCTCGGAGATGAAGAGGCTGTCGGCGTCGGTGTGGTCGTAGTTGTGCGCGGCGTTGGCGATGGCGCTGTCGAGCACCTTGCCGACCGGCACGGAGGCTGCCTGCGGAGCGAATCGCAGAACAGCCTGGGCCTCCGTGGCGTCCATGCCACGGATGAGGTCCACCACTCGGCGGGCCTTCATGGGCGTGACGCGGATGTACCGCGCCTGGGCCCTGGCTTCCATGGTTGTCCCTTCAGTTTCTTACGTGTCTGAATGCGATCCGCTGTTAGCGGCGCTTCGACTTCCGGTCGTCCTTGACGTGGCCCCGGAAGGTGCGGGTCGGCGAGAACTCGCCGAGCTTGTGGCCGACCATCGACTCGGTGACGAACACCGGGATGTGGGTCTTGCCGTTGTGCACCGCGATCGTGTGACCGAGCATGGCCGGGACGATCATCGAGCGACGGGACCAGGTCTTGATGACGTTCTTGGTGCCGGCTTCGTTCTGGACATCCACCTTCTTGATCAGGTGGTCGTCTACGAAGGGCCCCTTCTTCAAGCTACGAGGCATCTCAACCAGTCCTTAACGCTTCTTGTTCGTCTTGCGGCGGCGGACGATGTACTTGTTCGACGCCTTCTTGGGCGAACGAGTACGACCTTCCTTCTTGCCCCACGGGGAGACGGGGTGACGACCACCGGACGTCCGGCCCTCACCACCACCGTGCGGGTGGTCGACCGGGTTCATGACGACACCACGGACGGTCGGGCGAACGCCCAGCCACCGCTTGCGGCCGGCCTTGCCCCAGTTGATGTTCGACTGCTCGGCGTTGCCGACCTCACCGACGGTGGCGCGGCAGCGCGCGTCCACCATGCGGATCTCGCCGGACGGCATACGGAGGGTCGCCATGGCGCCCTCACGGGCGAGCAGCTGCACCGAGGCACCCGCGGAGCGGGCGAACTTGGCACCGCCACCGGGACGGAGCTCGATCGCGTGGATCGTGGTACCGACCGGGATGTTGCGGAGGGCCAGGTTGTTGCCCGGCTTGATGTCGGCCCCGGGACCGTTCTCCACGGTGTCGCCCTGCTGCAGGTTGCGCGGGGCGAGGATGTAGCGCTTCTCGCCGTCCGCGTAGTGCAGCAGCGCGATGCGCGCGGTGCGGTTGGGGTCGTACTCGATGTGCGCGACCTTCGCCGGCACGCCGTCCTTGTCGTGACGACGGAAGTCGATCACTCGGAAGGCGCGCTTGTGTCCGCCACCCTGGTGGCGAACGGTCACACGACCGGCGTTGTTACGGCCGCCCTTGCTGTGCAGCGGGCGGACCAGCGACTTCTCCGGCGTGGACCGCGTGACCTCGACGAAGTCGGCGACGCTGGCGCCACGACGGCCCGGCGTAGTCGGCTTGTACTTGCGGATTCCCATTTCTCAGTCCTCGTCCGATATCGGACGATCCGACCCGCTTACGCGGTCGGACCGCCGAAGATGTCGATACGGTCGCCCTCGGCGAGGGTCACGATCGCGCGCTTGGAGCCCGCGCGCTGACCGAAACCGGTCTTGGTGCGCTTGCGCTTGCCCTGGCGGTTCAGGGTGTTGACCCCGGTGACCTTGACGTCGAAGACCGCCTGGACGGCCTGCTTGATCTGGGTCTTGTTGGCGCCCGGGGCGACGACGAACGTGTACTTGCCCTCGTCGAGAAGCGCGTAGCTCTTCTCCGAGACGACCGGCTTGAGCAGCACGTCACGGTGGTCCGTGAAGGACTTGCTCAGCGGGGTCTCGACGGTGTTCTTGCCCTCGGCCTCGTGGCGGCGCGCCTTGGCGACGCGCGCGGCCTTGGCGGCCTTGGCGGCCTTCGAGGCGATGCTCGGGTGACGGGTAGCCATCAGACCTCGGTCCCTTCGGTGTCGTTGGCCTTCGGGCCGGCGACGAAGGACTCGAGAGCGGCCTGGGTGAAGACCACGTCGTCCGAGACGATCACGTCGTACGTGTTCAGCTGGCCCGGCTCCAGGATGTGGACCTGGGGCAGGTTTCGGGCGGACAGCCACGCGGCCTCGTCGGCGCGGTCGACGACCAGGAGCAGGTTCTTGCGCTCCGAGATCTTGCCGAACAGCGTGCGAGCGGCCTTGGTGCTGGGGTTCTCGCCCTCGACCACGCCGGAGACGACGTGGATGCGGTTGTGGCGCGCCCGGTCGGTGAGGGCGTGACGCAGAGCGGCAGCCTTCATCTTCTTCGGGGTGCGCTGCGAGTAGTCACGCGGCTGCGGGCCGTGGACGACGCCACCGCCGGCGAACTGCGGGGCGCGGGTCGAGCCCTGACGGGCGCGGCCGGTGCCCTTCTGGCGGTACGGCTTCTTGCCGCCACCACGGACCTCGCCACGGGTCTTCGTCTTGTGCGTGCCCTGGCGGGCGGCCGCGTTCTGCGCGACGACGACCTGGTGGATCAGCGGGATGCTGACCTTCTCCACGCCGAAGATCTCCGCGGGGAGCTCGACGCTACCGGTCTTCTCGCCGGCAGGCGAAAGGATGTCAACAGTGCTCATCGGTTACCTCAGGCCCCCTTGGCCGCGGTGCGGACCAGGACGAGGCCGCCGTTCGGACCGGGAACCGCGCCCTTGATGAGCAGCAGACCCTTCTCCGCGTCAACGGCGTGGACGGTCAGGTTCTGGGTGGTGACGCGCTCGTTGCCCATGCGACCCGCCATGCGGAGGCCCTTGAACACACGGCCCGGGGTGGCGCAGCCACCGATGGAACCGGGAGAGCGGTGCTTGCGCTGGGTGCCGTGACCGGCGCCGAGGCCCTTGAAGTTGTGACGCTTCATGACACCGGCGAAGCCCTTGCCCTTGCTCTTGCCGGTGACGTCGACCTTCACGCCGGCCTCGAAGACCTCGGCGGTGACTTCCTGACCGAGGGTGTACTCGGAGGCGTCGGCCGTACGGATCTCGACAAGGTGACGGCGGGGGGTGACGTCGGCCTTGGCGAAGTGGCCCTTGAGGGGCTTGTTCACCTTGCGCGGGTCGATCTCGCCGAAGGCGATCTGGACCGACTCGTAGCCGTCGACGTCATTGGTACGGACCTGGGTGACGACGTTGGGGCCGGCCTTGACGACGGTGACCGGGACGACACGGTTGTTCTCGTCCCACACCTGCGTCATGCCGAGCTTCTCGCCCAGGATGCCCTTGATCTGCTTAGCCATTACTCAGCTCACCGACCCTCAGAGCTTGATCTCGATGTCGACACCGGCCGGGAGGTCGAGTCGCATCAGAGAGTCAACGGTCTTGGGGGTGGGGTCGAGAATGTCGATCAGGCGCTTGTGCGTGCGCATCTCGAAGTGCTCGCGCGAGTCCTTGTACTTGTGCGGCGACTTGATGACGCAGTACACGTTCTTCTCAGTGGGCAGCGGCACCGGGCCCGCGACCGACGCACCAGTGCGGGTCACCGTCTCGACGATCTTCTTCGCCGAGGAGTCGATGACCTCGTGGTCGTAGGCCTTGAGCCGGATGCGGATCTTCTGTCCCGCCATGGCTACTCAGTAGTCCTGTCTCTGTTTAACGCTCTGGAACCCGGCGGATTCCTTCTGCTGCCTTCACATCCTCCGACCCACGCGGTCGGGCGTGTCGCGCTCCCGCTGACACAGATGCCCCTTGTTCGAACATCCCTGCGGGGAATGCACACGGCCCTTCCGGAACCGCAAGCCGAGGGCGAAAGGCCCACCGGGCGCCTGGCCGGTGCCGCACCGCGCTTCCCGAAAGATTCCCGTACGTCCGTCCCAGTGCTGCCCTGGGGCAGTTAGGACGACGAGTACTGTGGGACTCGCTTCCGGTCCTCCCGGCGGGAGGCGCACAGCATCAACACTCGACCGAGCAACTCCGACAGTCTGCCATAGAGGGCGGGGGGCTGGCCAATCGGGCCGGAGAGAATACCCCCAGGGTGACGTAGGTCAAACACGAGGCCGAGCGCGTCCCCCGGCGCCATGATCGTCGAGTGACGCAGCGCACGTCCGACGGGTGACGCGCCGCTCGCGGGGATCACAACCCCCACGGATCGAGGTGCGGAGCGGCGGACGGCTCCGGTGACCACAGCAGGCGGCCCTCCAGATCGCCTCCGAGGATCTCGCCGAGCAGATCACGCATCCAGCCGGTCCAGCACACCGCGACGGGAAACTGCGGAACCCGGAACGCCGACAGCTCGACAGGCACCGCCTCCGGACGGAAGACCGTCTTCCGCATCTCTCCGGTGGCCTTCTTCGGCCGGGCCGACCTGCGGGTGTCCACGCAGTCCACGAGAGACTCCACCACGTACAGGGCGTCGTCGTGCGGCCCAGGGCCCGGTGTACGGACGGGACCAGCCGACCGGCCCGCTCCAACTGCTCCTGCCCTACCCGGTCGACGAGGCCCCGGCTCAGCATCGGCGCGCCCGGACAGTCGGAGGCGAAGTCGGCCTTGCGCGCCTTGGGATCACCGGTCCACTCGGCCTCGAACGAGTCCGGCAGAGCGACCCGCGGCCCCTGGAACTGCCGGCGCTTCAGATCGATCAGCGAATCGCCCAGGCGCAGCGTCCTCAGGCTCCTCGTGCCGACCAGGAGGCGCTACACGGCCGAAGGGACCGAGGGGCTCGATACGGAGGCCGGTGCGGAGGACGGGTCAGAGGTCATGGAGTCCGGCCGCCCGCCGTGACGCGGGTCGCACCGATCCGGTCCGGACCGCCTTCCGGGGTGTCCGGGTCGGCCAGGGTCACC
This sequence comes from Streptomyces sp. NPDC048254, assembly GCF_043201895.1. NCBI lineage: Bacteria > Bacillati > Actinomycetota > Actinomycetes > Kitasatosporales > Streptomycetaceae > Streptomyces > Streptomyces sp. NPDC048254. Next base: position 185,177 of record NZ_JBICZJ010000002.1, on the reverse strand, counting down.
ATCGCTCCGCGCGCCGCCGGGAGAACGCCTGGCTCACAGCTCGATCGGCCGGTAGGCCAGTGCCTGATCCACCACTTCCTCAGCCGTGAGATCCCGGTCCGAGTAGTAGATCAGATCGGTTACCCGAGGATGCGGCACACTCCGCTTCAGTTCCTCTACCAACGCGTCTTCCTCCGCCTCGGGCAGACGTGCGTCAATGAGCTGCTGAACCATCTGAACGAGTTCTTCACGTGTTTTCGAGATCACGTAATACTTCCCCTCGACCTGATCCTGCTAGCTGCCGAAATGGTAGCCACCCTCCAGCACCTCCTTATGATATCGCGGCGTTACGACCACCAGGTTGTCGAGGTCGTATACACCGCCGCCTCGCCCGATGGGCTGGACGTGATGCAGCACGTAACGGCCCTGGCCCGGAATGGCCTGACCGGCTGCGGTGAAAGGCGCCTTCCCCTCGGCCATGGCGGTCTGGCCGGACTTCTTGAACTGTCCGGCCAGTTCCGGATTCTTCGAGACCTCTTCCCAGAACGCCGCCCTGAAGTGGTCGAAACTCTTGAACTCGCGCCCCTGCAGTCCTCGGGCCACCTGTCCTGGAATTCTCCCCGCATTTCCATGGCTCCCCCTCAGCCACTTACCGGTGATATCCGGAAGCCGGTCACCTCCTGTGACCATGCCCGGAGAATTGCGAAGCTCCGTCGCACTCTTCCGGGCCGCGATCTCGCAGGGGGTCAGACCGAGAGGATCACCCCATGTGTGCGGATTGTGCACATATGCAACGGGGTTTGGGGCGGGCTCCAGTCCGAGCGGGTCCTGGGTGAGGTAGAGGGCCGTTTCAGGGTCGTAGTGGCGAAAGAAGTTGTAGTGCAGGCCCGTTTCCAGGTCGTGGTACTGACCCGGAAAGCGGAGCGGTGTGTGAGCAGTGCCGTCCGCCGCCCACGCGGTGACACCCCACAGGGTGCTGCGGGCCCGCCCGGCGACGTTCCCGGTTTCGTCGACGAGTTCGGTGGGAGTGCCGACGACGTCGGTGACGATGGCGAAGAAGCGGGAATCGATCTCGTCCTGAGGTGCGTCCGCGGCCGACTTCCGCTCCGTCTGGGCTATCGGCGCCAGGCCGTGGTGGTCCCAGGTGAGGGTGACCGAGGTGTCGACCGACGTCGACGTGGTGGTCTGTTCGCAGAGAGCCGTGCCGTCCCAGGTGAAATCGACCTGTTCGACCACGGTGACACCGTCGTCGGCAAGACGCAGTTTCGCCGTCCTGCGCCCCAGTGGGTCATACGTGTACCGCCAGCGCGTGCCGTCGGGTGTGACGACCGAGACGAGCCGGTCCTCGGCGTCCCAGGTGTAGCGCCAGGTGTCGGGCTTGCGGGACAACCGTGTCTTCTGCCGCAGGGTCACCCGGCCGAGGCCGTCATGTTCGTAGCGGACCTTCCCGGCCCGCGTGAGACGAGTACCGCGGTAGGCGCGGTCTCCGGTGGCTTCGTGGCCGGGGTGGGTGTGGGGCCAGTCGGCCTGGGTCTGGTTACCGGCACTGTCGTAGGCGTAGGTCTCGGTCCAGTTCTCCGCCCGCACCGCGGTGACCCGCCCGGCCGCGTCCAGATCGAAACGACGGCTTCCGAGGACCGAGGCGTCGACCCCGGTCAGATTCCCGTCGGCCCGGTAGGCGAAAGACCGGTGCAGGACGGGCCGGATGTCGGTGCGCGTGATCGTCTGGCTCGTCAGGCGCCCCACCTCGTCGAACGCCTGGGCCAGGGTCGCGGCGGTGCCGATGCGCCGCGTCACCTCTCGGCCCGCCGAATCGTGCTCGAAGTCGATGACTCGCCCGGAGGTGACGAGACGGGTGAGCCGCCCTGCTTCGGCGTAGGTACGGCTGCTCGTGGCACCGGAAGGAGTGACACGGCCCACGAGCTGCCCCGCCGCGTCATAGGAATAGGTCACGGTCCGTCCGTTGACCGTCTCGGCCAGGAGACGGCCGACGCTGTCGCGCTCGAGGGTGAGCGCGGAGTCGGGTCCGGCGGCGTGCGTGAGGTTGCCCAGTTGGTCGTACGCCCAGGTGGTGACGGTCCCGCACGAGTCCTTGCGTATCAGCTGGCCAAGGGCGTCGTATGTGCAGGTGATGGTCTGGCCGAGTGCGTCGGTGCGGGAGACGAGGCGCCCGGCGGCATCGTGGGCATACGTGAGAACGCGGCCGTCGAAGTCGGTCTCCGATGTCAGTCGACCGGCCTGGTCGTAGTCGTAGCTCCAGGCCATGCCCAGGGGGTTGGTGACGCGGACGAGGCGCAGGGACGCGTCGTAGGAGAACTCATGGCGAGCCCCGTCCGGACCTGTGCGGGCCGCGAGCAGGTCGAAGTGGGTGTAGTCGGAACGGGATACCTGCCCCAACTGATCGGTGTGGCTCGTGCAGTTGCCCTCGCCGTCGTAGCTCCACTCCTCCACGGCACCGTCCGGTGTGACACGGCGCAGAAGCCGGCCCTCCGTCGACCAGGACAGTCGCGTGGTGTGCCCCAACTCGTCGGTGATGGTGACGGGGTTCCCGAAGGCGTCTCGTTCCCAGCCGGTGGCGCCTAGCTGGTCGGTGACCTCGAGAGGCATGCCCGCACGATCGCAACGCACGGTGGTCGTGCGGCCCAGAGGGTCGGTGACGGTAAGGGGATGACCTTCCGGTGTGTAGGTGCTGCGAGAGGTCGCCCCGCCTGGATCGGTGATCGACGTGCAGTTGCCGCGTTCGTCGTAGGAGTAACGCCATGAGGTGCCGTCCGGCAGGTTCACGCACGTAGTGAGATGGAGATCGTTGTACTCGTAGCGGACCGTGACGCCGTCGGGCCCCGTGATCGCGACCGGCTGCCCCAGTTCGTTGACGCTGATCCGCGTGGTGTGGCCGAGCTGATCCGTCGTCGAGGTGACGTGCTGGTGGGTGTCATGGTCGGTGCGCACCATGCCGCCCAGCGGGTCGATCTCGGCGATGACGAGGGAACGCTCGTCGACGACGAAACGGCTGGTGGCACCGTCCGCGCTGGTGATCTCCGTGACACGGCGGTCGGGCCAGGCCGGTGCGGCCTGGTCGTAGGCGAAGGTGTTGGCCATGTGCCCGGCCTCACCGCCTTGGGCGATGCACCGGTCCTGCTCGTCGTAGGTGTACGAATAACGGCGGAGGTTCGTGTCCTGCCACGACGTGATGCGCTGCCGCTCGTCGTAGGTGAATCGCGTCGGCGTGGCTGCCGAGCCGGCGACTTCGGTGAGGTTCCCGGCGGTGTATCCGTACCGCTTGACCGTGACGTCTCGCCCGTCCTCGCCCGCGCCGGCCAGTGCCAGCGCGATGACGCGCCCGTCTTCGACGGTGAGCCTGAGGTGATACCCACCGGAGTGGCGGACGGCCTGAGGGGCACCCTCGTCGTCGTAGTCGAAGTCGACGGTGTTGTCGTTGCGGTCGGCTGTTCGCTCCAGGAGTGCCACGCCACCGGCAGGAGCGGCGAAGCGGCGGCTGATGCCCGTGAGCGGCTCGGTGATGAGGTAGCCACCCGTGTCCAGCCGGGTCAGCGGCCAGAGAGGGCCGCTCTCAGGAGATACGGAAGCCGCGGGCCCCTCGGGGTGCGGATAGGCCAGCAGCATGCCGTCCTCGGTGACGAACACGATTCCGTGCTCGTCGATTTCGAGACGCTGGTCGACAGTGGAGGACCAACTGGGCCCGAACCACCGGCCCGAGCGACCACCCGAGGAGGCGCGGCGGGTGAAGTCAAAGGCCAGGGTGCCCGGCAACGCGACATCCGTCTGCGCCAGGTACATATGGCCCGTAGCCGGGTCGATCGGGTCGCCGCATCCTTTGATCAGGCCTTTCAGCCTGCTGTAGGCGCCCTTTGAGCCTTCCGCGAGCAGTCCTCGGGCGGACTTGAGGCCCCGCAGGCCGCCAGCCATCGCCTTCATGCCGCCCTTGATGTTCCTCAGTTCCTTGAGGCCCTTGGCGAGCTTGCCGAGCGACGTGATGCCCTTGCCGCCGGGTATGCAGTCCAGCGCGGCGAACGCCACGTCCCATAGAGACGCTTGGCCCTTGGAGTATTTGTAGAGCGTGTCGGCGAGCACGACGAGGGCGGCCACGAGGACGATCGCGCCGAGGATGGGCCCGCCGATGATCAGCGCGATGATCCCGACGACCGCGACGACGACCTTGCAGACGGTGACGATGGTGTCCCAGTTGTCCTCGAACCAGTGGCCGACGTCCTGCCACCAGTGCCGGTTCGGGATCCCCGCGTCGGAGGCCTCGTCGATCTTCCGCTTCGCCTCACCCGCCGCGTCGTCCCGCATCTTCCGGGCGTCCTCGGCCATCTTCTTCGCGGCGTCGAGGGCGTTCTGCGCGGTGGTGACGTCCGACTGCGCCTTGGTGTGCGCCGACTTGGCGCTCTGCACGTCCCGCGTGGCGGCCCGCACCTTCGCCTCGTCCGGCTTGTCACCGTCCGACTTGCTGCCGGTGGGATCGTCCTTGTACTTGTCGGCTTCCTTGCCGGCGCGGGTGACCCAGGAATCGGCGGAAGACAGCCGGGACTTGGCCGAGGAGAGATCCGACTGGGCCTCCTTCGCCTTGGCCAGGGCCTTGTCGGCCAGGGCCTGCGCCCGCTCCAGCTTCGGCCAGTAGTCGGCGAGCGCGTCGCCGCACATCTCGTACGACTTCTTCAGCTTCTTCAGGTTCTTCGGGACGTCCTTGAACTGCTCCTTGAAGACGTCCGCGGACTTGCCCGCCCACTGCAGGAGTGTGTCCTCGCCGGCCATGCCCTTGACCAGGCGCAGGGCGTCGGAGACGTCGTCGGCGAAGTCGTGGAGCTGTGTGGCGAGCGAGCGGACGCGTTGCGGGTCGCCCGGGGTGGGGTCCCGGTCGAGGTCGAGTGGATGCCAGTCCGCCGGCCGATACCCCGCCATAACCCGCAACCCCCGTCGCGTGTGCCCCGTCAACAAGCCTGTGCACAAGCGAACTTACAAGGAACGGTCGTTCGAGGTGAAGCCCGGCGGTCAGGCTGGGCCGTGGACCGGGCCCTCAGGCGGCGCCAGGGCGGTCGCCGACGGTCCAGAAGCGTGAGCCCTTCGGCGGCGCCGGACGCACGTCCCAGCCGGACAGGTCCTCTTCGGGATCCCCGTCCGGTGTCCTCCCCTCCTTGGGCTCGAAGTAGAGCCCGTAGGCCCAGAACTCGGGAAACTCATGGCACATGAGATCCGGATAGGGTCCTGTCTCCGCGCCTTCAAAGGCCGCGTTGACCCGCGCCACCGCCTCTCCGGGAGAAACACCGAACCTGGTCACCAGCACTTCGGTGATCTCCCGGAAGAACTCCAGCATTCCCTGGTCCAGCGCCACAAGAAATTCCCCGGTTCTCATTCCGGCGCCCGTTCTGGCGTCGGATGGTCGGGCCGCCGCGTCCTCGGGCGGCGGCGGACAACGGCCGGATCCGGCTGCGGTGCGAAGGCGGGACGGGCGCTGGGGAAGTCGCTCGGGAACACGTCCATGCGGGTTGCGCCGGAGAGGACGGCCACGAGGAACTCCACGAGTCCGCCGTCGAAGTGGGGCCACTTGGTGTGGCGTGCCCCGTTCGCCGTGACGGTCCATTCGTTCGGAGTGGTTTCGGGGTCGGTGACCCAGTAGATCGTGTCTCCGTTGTCGGTCTTCCCGGCCGCCAGCAGGTGATCGATCTTGTACGGGACTCTCTCCTTCAAGCTCTCCGGCATCCGCTCCAGCAACTCGGCAGAGCGTTCGGCGGCGTCGACGAGGCGGGTCGGCCAGTACCGTGAACGCGGGTGCAGGATCGTCATGAAGTCGTCGAAGCCGCCCGGTCCGTACCGCTCCGACAGCCACTTGTAGTCGTCGGGCAGGGAGATCCCTGGCTCGCCCTCGACTCGTTCCCAGTCGACGGCGTCGTCCACGGTCGCGTCCCCGGACGGTGGTGGCGGTACAAGTCGTAGCAGTTCTTCGCGTGCGGTCGTCGTCACGGTGTCTCCATCCGTTCAGCGGTGGCGGTGGCCGCGCAGGGCCCGCCGGCCGTCCTCGACCGCGTCCGCGGAGCGCAGCCACCAGTACTCCAGCTTGTCCCGCACCGTCACGTACACCCACCGGCGCTTGAACCAGGGCGGCAGGTCCCGGAACGGCACGAAGGTCAGCGTGTCCCTGATCGGGTGCTCCGCGACGCCGCCGAGGCCCTCGGCCCGCAAGGCGGCGAACAGTTCCGGGGTCAGCCGCCAGTTGAGCCGTGCCGCGTGCCCGGCCGCGACGAAGGCGTTCGTCCGCTGGAGACCGTCCGGGAACCCCATCACCTTGACGATCCGGAGCGACGCCTCCTCCAGCGGGCAGTGGAACGCCAGCCCGATCACCGCCGTGCCGAGATGGTCCTCGCCGCGCTCGAACGCGGCGTCCCACTCGGCGGGGTCGGCGAGCCCCAGCAAACCCTCGCCGGTCTCCCACCGCACAAGGTCAGCCCGCGAACCGGAACGTCGACGTGATCGCGTCGAAGATGTCGAAGAAGGAGTCGGCCAGGTCCAGGACCTGGCTGCTGCCGGCGACCAGGGCGACCTTGCCCTCCTGGCCGGGGACCGGGATGAACGTCTGCATCAGGACCGCGCGGATCGTGCGGTTGAGGCTGTCCTCGGGGATCGGGATGTCCTCGATGCCGTACGTCCGGGCGGCGGGGCCGACGCCGGGGATGTCGACGGTCGTCACCTTCCGCCAGGAGTCGCCCTCCCGGTGCGCCTCCTTCGGCGCGAGCTGGGCGGCGATGGCTGCCGAGTCGTTGGAGAGCGGCGCGCCGTCGCGGGTCCGGCCGCCGACCAGCGACACCGTGACCGAGCCCGTGATCGGGGTGTCACCGCCGAAGCTCTCCGCCATGCAGCCGCAGTACATCGCGCCCGACTTCCACGCGTCGGCCGCGGACTTGCGCAGGAAGCCGACGTACGTGTCCCGGTACTGGGCGAGCTCCGGGTGCTGGGCCACCCGCTCGTTCACCATCCGCCGGATCGAGTCGTCCCGCGACTCCGGCCGTACGTCGAACTCCCACCACGATTCCGGCACCTTGATGCGGAATCCGCCGCGCTCGATGGTGAGCGTCTCCATATAGCGGGCCATGGTGTACGTCGTCCCCCGTCCGATGGTGTGATGTACGGTGCGGCCAGACTACGAGATGCGCGAACGGGGGACGGTCACGTGGGCAAAGGCAAGAGCGACCTCGCGATACCGCTGAGCGAACTTGAGGACTACGGCCGTCAGCTGCGCTCCATCAAGGAACGTCTCAACCACACCAAGAAGATGTTCGAGTCCTACAAGGACGACGTCGGCAGCGGCACGGTCTACGACGCCCTCGACGACTTCGAGTCCAACTGGCACGACGGCCGCGAGGACATCACCAAGCAGATCGACTCGCTCGCCGACATGTCCGACACCGTGGTCCGCGAGTTCAAGAAGCTGGACGACGACCTCGCGAAGAAGGCGAAGGACGCGGTGCGGCCGGAGGAACAGCAACAGGGCGGCGGCGGGAACAAGGCGGAGTAGTACGCGCTCTCCCGGGACAGGTCTCTCCGTATGCCGGACACCGCACTGCTCATCATCGACATGCAGCGCGCCCTGTTGAAGGACGCCCACGACGGCGAGGCCTGCCTGGGCAGGGTCGCCGAGCTCGCGGAGCGGGCCCGCGCGGCCGGCGTACCGGTCGTCTACCTACGGCAGCGGTTCGATCAGGTGCCCCCGGAGTGGCTCGAAGTCCATCCGACGCTGACGCCCCGGCCGGGGGACGTCGTCCTCGACAAGGACAGCGCGGACTCCTTCCTCGGCACGGCGCTCGGCGAGGTCCTGGCCGGGCTGGCCGTCCGCCGTCTCGTCGTCACCGGCAACGCCTCCGACTACTGCGTCGACTCCACCAGCCGCAGCGCCCTCTCCCACGGCTACGACCTCGTCCTCGTCGCCGACGGCCACACGACGATCGGACGCCCGGCCGGCGCCGAACCCACGGCCGCGCAGATCGTCGCCCACCACAACGGAATCTTCTCGGTCATCCGGTACGCGGGACGGTCGGTCGCGGTCACACCGGCGGCGGAGATCCGCTTCACCGCCTCGCCCCACTCGCCGACGTGAACGTGTCTGCAGCCCAAGCAAAAGGACGGGTTAATTCCAGGTTATTCGGAATGAACAATCTCCGGAAATACCGCTCACAAAAGTCTGCCTGGTTCCCCTGCTGATCATTTCCAAACCCTGTGACATTTTCTGACCTTGGCTTTACCATCGCCCAATGCGTATTTCCGAGGTCGAAGCCGCCAACGCCCGCATGCTGGCCCACGCACCATCGGTCAGGCCGGTCACCACCAAGGACATCATCCGCGAGCACCGCAAGAAGTTCCCGTACCGCGGCTACGTCGACATCGAGTCGCCGTACTGTCCGCCGTTTGTGATGTTCTGCGTGAACGACGATGCGGTAGCCATGGACACCCTGTGGAACGGGAGGTTCGGCTACGAGCCCGGAACCCTCGGCACCTGGTCCCGGCTGGCGGCGCGGAGCGCGACGATCGCGGACGTCGGTGCCCATGTCGGCTACTTCTCGATGATCGCCGCGCACGCCAATCCGAAAGCGAAGGTGCACTCCTTCGAGCCGGTCGACCAGATTCACTCGCGGCTGTCCGTGAACGTCCGGTCGAACGGCGTCCAGAACGTCAAGCTCCACCAGGCCGGCGTCTCCAGCAAGCCCGGCTGGGCCGACATCAGTGTCCGTTTCTCCGGGAACCTGCTGTCCACCGGTTCGACCCTGGAGGGCGTCGCCTCCGACGCCCGGCTCCAGCACATCCAGCTCGTCACGCTCGACGAGGTGTTCGCCGACACCAAGCTGGACCTCGTCAAGATCGACGTGGAGGGCCATGAGATGTCCGTGCTGCACGGGGCCCGCCAGGTGCTGAAGCGCGACCGGCCGTTCCTGGTGATCGAGGCCCTGGTCAACGCCCCCCTCGACGACCTCTTCGCCGAGTTCGAGCCGCTCGGCTACGACGCCCACTGGATCACCGAGGCCGACGGCACACTGGTGCCCTGGCAGGAGCCCCGGCCCCCGCGCACCCGGAACCTGCTCTTCGCCCCGAAGGGCTGAACTGAGGCTGTCCCCACCCCTGGCACACCTGTGTCCCGGATGGTCGGCCCGGGCCGCGTCCGGCACCGTGACAGTCGGAAGCGGAAGTGGCGTGGGTGGAAGGACGTCATCGTGAGCGTGCGTCGCAACGTCGCTGTCTCCATCGCAGCCTGTTCCCTGACCCTGGGCCTCGCCGCCGTGGGCGTCGTGGGAGCGCCGCCCGCCCTGGCGGGCGGTACGGGCCGTCTGGACGGCGTATGGCGCATGGACGGGTACGGGACCGTCCTCGCCGTCGACGGCCGAGGGGTGCAGGAGTACCAGACGACCGCCGTCAGCTGCCTCAAGGACGACGAGGAGTTCCGGAAGAACCGCGACTCGGCGTTCGACCGGGCCGTCGCCCTGTTCCGGCAGCGGGCCTGAGGTGAACGGCCGCCGGGAATCCCGGCCCCGCAGCCGGCCGGCGTACCGCCTAGACCCGACGGCTCTCCAGCGGCCCCAGATACGTCGGCGTCAGCCCGCCCGTGTCGATCACCAGCCGCTGTACCACCACCGTGGGGTCCACCGCCCAGAACTTCAGGCGGTGGACTCCGGATCCCACCGTGTGGTGCGTCGCCGTCCGGTTCACGTTGTCCGACGTGTTCCGCGCCCACACCACGTTCAGCAGGCCGTCGTCCGCGCCCGCGGTGATGTCCACCGGCTGGGGGCGGTCGTCGTCGAAGGACAGCGCGCAGCGCAGGCCGGCCGTCGTCGGCAGTGCCGGATTCCGCGGGGACAGGTACGCCCACACCGTCACCTCCCCCGCCGACAGCAGGGTCACCTCGTACTCCAGCCGGGGACACGCGTCTCCCCAGCCCCCCGTCACCGGCCACGCCGTCATCCCCGCGCCGGTCCGGCCGATGCCCTCCAGCCGGCGCCAGCCGCCCACCGCGCGGTCGTGATGCTCCGCGTCGATCGCCACATAGCCGCCCGCCTCGACGAAGCCCCGCAGCCCCCGCGCCGACGGCCTCTCCGCGACGCAGCCCACCGTCACCGACTCCCCCGCCCCGCTCACCGTCAGCGATCCCACGGACCGGCCGGCCGGTGCCCGGGACCAGTCCACCCGCACCTCCACCCGGACCTGCCGCGCCACCCGGCCCCGGGGACGGTCCACCCGCAGCCACGGCACCGACGTCTCCACCCGGTAGTCGAAGGGGGTACGGCCCCGGTTGAACACCTCGACGTACTGCTGCGGCCGGGTCTGGTACGGGCTGAACGACGGCAGACCCGGCGCGTTCCCGTCCCCGTCCACCGACACCCCCAGCCCCGCCGCCTCCGGCACCTCGATCCGCCGTACCGCCGGGAACAGGACGTCCGGCAGGGCCACGTTGTCCTTCTCCGGCTGCTGCCAGGGCGCGTTGGGGCCGTACCGGTCCACGTCCCCGTAGTCGATGTGCGGCTGGGTCTGGAAACCCTGCCATTTGCCGCCCGCCACCGCGGAGTCGAACCGCTCGGCCAAGGCGAAGTCCCGCAGCAGGCCCTGCTCCGCCTCCGCCGCACGGTCATTGGCCGCCGCTCTGCCCTCACGGGCGTAGCGCAGGTTCGTGAACTCGGCCTCCCGCAGCGCGTACAGGTTGGCGGTCGCCGTCACCTCGTACCCGACCAGCTCGAACCACGCGTCCCGTACCGCCGCCGGCAGCCGGCGCTCGATCCGCGCCGCCCTTCTGCCCAGCTCCCGCCACTCCTCCGTCACCCGCTCCAGCTCGCGGTGTTCGAAGGAGAAGGGCGTCTGCTGATCGTCGTACACCACCTGGCCGTCGTCCGTGAGCGTGATCCGGCGGTTCAGCAGCTCCGGCTTGCGGCGCGCCTGCAACCGGCCGTAGGCGGCGAGCACTTCGGCTGCCTCCCGCGCGACCTCCTCGCCGAAGTTCTGGCGCGCGTACCGCCGCTCCCACTCACCCAGCCGGTCGATGTCCCAGCGCTCGGGGTTCCAGGCGTAGTCGAGGAAGAACTGGGTCGGCAGTTCGTTGCCCTTCAGGTCGCCCACGTTGGCCACCCACAGGCCGTGGTTGCCGTAGGCGTGCGCCTGGTGGAGCTGGTCCCAGACGTTGCGCAGGTTGGCCGTGTCGACCCACTTGTAGTTGCGGCCGGCCCCGACGTAGTCGAAGTGGTAGTACAGGCCGTGTCCGCCGCTGCGGGGCTCCGCCGGGGACGGGTGCCTGCGGATGTTGCCCCAGTTGTCGTCCGTCAGGACCACGGCGACGTCGTCGGGGGCCCGCAGCCCCCGGTCCCAGTAGCGCTGGACCTCCTTGTAGAGCGTCCACACCTGGGGGGTCTCGGCGGCCGGTCTGCCCGTGACCTCCTCGATGATCCCCCGCTGTGCCGCGATGATCTCCCGCATCAGTTCGATGCCGTCGCCGTCGGGGAGTCCGGTGTCGCCGTTGCCGCGCATGCCGAGGGTGACGACGCCCTCGAAGCCCTGGTCGACCATCCGCTGGATACCGGCCCGCCAGTACGCCCTGATCGCCGTCGGGTTGCGGAGGTACGACCACTCGCCGGTGCCCCCGTAGGGGTCGGTCCCGTTGGCCGCGTGGCGGTTCCACTCCTCGATCCCCCGCATCATCGGCGCCTCATGAGACGTGCCCATGACAACGCCGTACTCGGCGGCCCTGCGGTGGTTCTCCGGGTCGTCCTCCGCGAACGCCCGCCCCCACACCGCCGGCCAGAGGTAGTTGCCCTTCAGCCGGAGCAGCACCTCGAAGACGCGCGCGTAGAAGTCCGCGTTGAAGCCGCCGGGATAGCCCGGGGCCTTGCCGGGTCCGAAGTGGGCCGGCGCCCAGGTCCCGAGCGCCGGGTTCTCGTCGTTGATGAAGAACCCGCGGTATTTCACCGCCGGCGTGCCCTGGGTGTGGCGGCCCGGCAGCACCCACACCCGGTCGCGGTGGACCGGCGGGACGTCGTCCCACCAGTACCAGGGCGAGATCCCGATGCCGTACGAGACGTCGTACGCCCCGAAGATCGTGCCGCGCGGGTCGCTGCCCGCGATGACGAAGGCCTTCTCCACGCCGGGCAGCGGATGCTCGACCACCGCCTGGAGCGAGGTCTCCCAACGACCCCTGACCCCCGTCACGTCCAGCTTGCCGGACGCCGCCAGGCCGTCGATCAGCGGGCTGCGGCCGATCGTGCCGACGAGCACCGCGTGCCGGGCGACGGTGGAGCCCGGGCGTACGCCGGTCACGCGCTCGATGTCGGCACGGAGGTCGCCTGCCACCCGTACGACTCCGGGGTGATCCTGGGCGCTCACCACGACCGGGGCGCCGACGAGGGAGAACGCCCCGCCGGTGAAGGAGATGTACGCCCCGGGGTCCGTCACCCGCGGCCCATCGCCGGCCGTGGCCGCCCACGCGATCCCCGGCGAGAGCACCGGTACGGCAGCGGCACCCAGCACGGTTCTACGGCGCACGGACATGGCGCACCCCACCTCTCCACCCGAATTTGGTCAGCGGCATGACAAATGGTGGGGTGAGTGGCTCCCGGGAGCCAGGGGTCGTACGCGCCGAATAGTTTCGAGACGCCGACACGCCGAGAGGCCCGTACGACCGGAGTCGTACGGGCCTCTCAGATACCTACCGGGTCAGCCCTTGCGGGCCGAGATCACTTGTTGATCTTGGTGACCTGGCCGGCGCCCACCGTGCGACCACCCTCACGGATGGCGAACTTCAGGCCCTCCTCCATGGCGATGGGCTGGATCAGCTCCACCTTCATGTCGGTGTTGTCGCCCGGCATGACCATCTCGGTGCCCTCGGGGAGGGTCACGACGCCGGTCACGTCCGTGGTACGGAAGTAGAACTGCGGGCGGTAGTTGTTGAAGAACGGCGTGTGACGGCCACCCTCGTCCTTGGACAGGATGTACGCGGTCGCCTCGAACTCGGTGTGCGGCGTGACCGAACCCGGCTTGATGATGACCTGGCCGCGCTCGACGTCCTCGCGCTTGATGCCACGGAGGAGCAGACCGACGTTCTCACCGGCCTGGCCCTCGTCGAGCAGCTTGCGGAACATCTCGATGCCGGTGACCGTGGTGGTGGTCTTCTCGGTCTTGATGCCGATGATGTCGACGGTCTCGTTGACCTTGAGGACACCACGCTCGATACGACCGGTGACGACGGTGCCACGACCGGTGATCGTGAAGACGTCCTCGATCGGCATCAGGAACGGCTTGTCGACGTCACGCTCGGGCTCCGGGATGGACTCGTCGACGGCCTTCATCAGGTCGAGGACGGACTGCGTCCACTCGGAGTCGCCCTCGAGGGCCTTGAGCGCGGAGACCTTGACGACCGGCAGGTCGTCGCCCGGGAACTCGTACTCGGAGAGCAGCTCACGGACCTCGAGCTCGACGAGCTCCAGGATCTCCTCGTCGTCCACCATGTCGGCCTTGTTCAGGGCGACGACGATGTACGGAACGCCGACCTGGCGGGCCAGGAGCACGTGCTCCTTGGTCTGCGGCATCGGGCCGTCGGTGGCGGCGACGACGAGGATCGCACCGTCCATCTGCGCGGCACCGGTGATCATGTTCTTGATGTAGTCCGCGTGACCCGGGCAGTCGACGTGGGCGTAGTGACGGGTCTCCGTCTGGTACTCGACGTGCGCGATGGAGATGGTGATACCGCGCTGACGCTCCTCGGGCGCCTTGTCGATGTTGTCGAACGCGGTGGCCTCGTTCAGGTCCGGGTACGCGTCGTGCAGCACCTTGGTAATGGCGGCCGTGAGGGTCGTCTTACCGTGGTCGATGTGACCGATGGTGCCGATGTTGACGTGCGGCTTAGTCCGCTCGAACTTCGCCTTCGCCACTGGGGTCCTCCTGGGAGTGGTTCTGTACGCCTTGATTCGATCGGCGCCAGGTGATCTTTGCTGTTGGTTCCCGGGCCCCGGGCCATTCCGCCACGAATGCGGAGGAACGGCCCGTGAGGCTCCGGGGTCAAGCCTAAAGCGTCGTAGCGCGGTGCGTTACTCGCCCTTGGCCTTCGCGATGATCTCCTCGGCGACGTTCCGCGGAACCTCGGCGTAGGAGTCGAACTGCATGGAGTAGCTGGCCCGGCCGGACGTCTTGCTGCGCAGGTCGCCGACGTAACCGAACATCTCCGAGAGGGGCACGAGGCCCTTCACGACGCGGGCACCGGCCCGCTCCTCCATGGCCTGGATCTGACCACGGCGGGAGTTGATGTCGCCGATGACCTCACCCATGTAGTCCTCGGGCGTGGTGACCTCGACGGCCATCATCGGCTCAAGGAGCACGGGGGACGCCTTGCGCGCGGCCTCCTTGAAGGCCTGCGAACCGGCGATCTTGAACGCGAGCTCGGAGGAGTCGACCTCGTGGTAGCCGCCGTCGAGAAGAATGACGCGGACGCCCGTCATCTCGTAGCCGGCCAGGATGCCGAACTGCATGGCCTCCTGCGCACCGGCGTCCACCGAAGGGATGTACTCCTTCGGGATGCGGCCACCGGTCACCTTGTTCACGAACTCGTACGAGGCGTCGCCGCCCTCGATCGGCTCGATCGCGATCTGCACCTTGGCGAACTGACCGGTACCACCGGTCTGCTTCTTGTGCGTGTAGTCGACGCGCTCGACGGCCTTGCGGATCGTCTCGCGGTAGGCGACCTGCGGCTTGCCGACGTTGGCCTCGACCTTGAACTCACGGCGCATACGGTCGACCAGCACCTCGAGGTGCAGCTCGCCCATGCCACCGATGATGGTCTGGCCGGTCTCCTCGTCCGAGTGGACCTGGAAGGACGGGTCCTCCTCGGCCAGGCGCTGGATCGCGATGCCCAGCTTCTCCTGGTCACCCTTGGACTTGGGCTCGATGGCGACCTGGATGACCGGCGCCGGGAAGTCCATGGACTCCAGGATCACCGGGTTCTTCTCGTCGCACAGCGTCTCACCGGTCGTGGTCTGCTTCAGACCCATCACGGCGATGATGTCGCCGGCGCCCACCGACTCGATCTCCTCACGCTTGTTCGCGTGCATGCGGTAGATCTTGCCGATGCGCTCCTTGCGGCCCTTGACGGAGTTCAGCACGGCCGTGCCGGACTCCAGGCGGCCCGAGTAGACCCGGACGAACGTGAGCTTGCCCAGGTGCGGGTCGCTCATGATCTTGAACGCGAGGGCGGACAGCGGCTCGTCGTCGGACGGCTTGCGCTTGACGACCTCCTCCGGGTTGTTGACGGCGTGGCCCTCGATGGCCTCGACGTCAAGCGGGGAGGGCAGGTAGCGCACGACCGCGTCGAGCAGGGGCTGAACACCCTTGTTCTTGAACGCGGTACCACAGAACACCGGGGTGACCGTGATGTCCTTGGACTTGCCGGACGCGATGGTGATGCGACGGATCGCGGCGTACAGCTGCTCCTCGGAAGGCTCCTCGCCCTCCAGGTACAGCTCCATGACCTCTTCGTCGTTCTCGGCCACGGCCTCCAGCAGCTTGCCGCGGTACTCCTCGGCAGCCTCGGTGTGCGTGGCCGGGATGTCGACGACGTCGTACATCTCGCCCTTGGTGGCCTCGGCGGACCACACGAGCGCCTTCATCGTGACCAGGTCGACGACGCCCTGGAAGTCGGCCTCGGCACCGATCGGGAGCTGCATGACGATCGGCTGCGCGCCCAGACGGTCCTTGATCATGTCCACACAGCGGTGGAACTCGGCACCGGTCCGGTCGAGCTTGTTGACGAAGCAGATACGCGGCACGCCGTAGCGGTCCGCCTGACGCCAGACAGTCTCGGACTGGGGCTCGACACCAGCGACGCCGTCGAACACCGTCACGGCACCGTCGAGCACGCGGAGCGAACGCTCCACCTCGACGGTGAAGTCGACGTGGCCCGGGGTGTCGATGATGTTGATCGTGTGGTCGACGTCTTCCAGCGGCCAGTGACAGGTGGTGGCAGCAGAGGTGATCGTGATGCCACGCTCCTGCTCCTGCTCCATCCAGTCCATGGTGGCGGCGCCGTCGTGAACCTCGCCGATCTTGTACGACACACCGGTGTAGAACAGGATCCGCTCGGTAGTGGTCGTCTTGCCCGCGTCGATGTGGGCCATGATCCCGATGTTGCGGACCTTGGCCAGGTCAAGTGAAGTGGTAGCCATAAGGCTTCAGTCTTCTCTCGGTCTCGATGTGGGTAGCGACTACCAGCGGTAGTGCGCGAAGGCCTTGTTGGACTCGGCCATCTTGTGGGTGTCCTCGCGCTTCTTGACGGCCGCACCGAGGCCGTTCGAAGCGTCGAGAAGCTCGTTGAGCAGACGCTCGGTCATGGTCTTCTCGCGACGGGCGCGGGAGTAGCCGACCAGCCAGCGCAGCGCCAGGGTGTTGGCGCGGCCGGGCTTGACCTCGACCGGCACCTGGTAGGTGGCGCCACCGACACGGCGGGACTTGACCTCAAGCGTGGGCTTGATGTTCTCCAGCGCGCGCTTGAGCGTGATGACCGGGTCGTTGCTGGTCTTCTCGCGCAGGCCCTCCATGGCGCCGTACACGATGCGCTCGGCGGTGGAGCGCTTGCCGTTCAGCAGCACCTTGTTGATGAGCGAGGTGACAAGAGGAGAACCGTAGACCGGGTCGATGATGACCGGGCGCTTCGGGGCAGGGCCCTTACGAGGCATTCTTACTTCTCCTTCTTGGCGCCGTAGCGGCTGCGGGCCTGCTTGCGGTTCTTGACACCCTGGGTGTCAAGGGAGCCGCGGATGATCTTGTAGCGAACACCGGGCAGGTCCTTCACACGGCCGCCGCGCACGAGCACGATGGAGTGCTCCTGCAGGTTGTGTCCCTCACCCGGAATGTAAGCAGTGACCTCGATACCGCTGGTCAGACGCACACGCGCGACCTTACGCAGGGCCGAGTTCGGCTTCTTCGGGGTGGTCGTGAACACACGCGTGCAGACGCCACGACGCTGAGGGGACCCCTCGAGTGCGGGCGTCTTGTTCTTCTCGACCTTGTCCTGCCGGCCCTTGCGGACCAGCTGCTGGATCGTAGGCACTACTTCTCCGGTTTCTGTGTGCCGAATGGTGAAGCTAACCTGGAACATCGCCGACCCACGCGGTCGGGTGTGTCGGATCCCGCGGACTCCTGCCGGGAAGCAGAAGGGGACGCGTATCACGGTGGCCACTTCGTCGCTCAGGTGCGGTTTGAAGGCACGCACGAGGGTCAGGGCACACCCCAGGCACAAGGTCTGAGCGTACCTAGCGCAATCACTCCGGTCAAAACAAAAGGGCGGGGACCGGTTGTGGGGGGCGTGAGCTGCGGTTTTATCCGGGGTCTCCGGCATACCACGAAAGCCAACGACACGCGAACGGGAGTGGGCGCGGAGTCCCGGGCTGCGCAAGACGATCCGGCCCTCCGCTCGTCGGGTGCCCGGAGCGCCCCCCTGGGACCTCCCTCTGGGGAGGGTCCGTGCTCTGCCGAACAGCACTCGAGAGCGCTCTTCCCGCTGGTCCGGGCCTGATCCGAGCGGTCTCGGAGACCACCGGTGTCGGCCCGCACGCCGGCGGGCGCGGAGTGGCTTCTCCACGACTCCGCGATCCTCGTCTCCGTCCGGTACCCCTCCCCCACTGTTGTCGGCCCTGGCGCCCAATCCGCCGAGCCTGACAGTGTTCTTCACCACGGCCGCGGTGGCGCCGGAGCCGTCCCCGCCCTACGTGATCTCCGAGACCGGGATTCCGTAGCGGGTGCCGTTCAGGTGCCCTCGGCCGCGGCCAGGGCCTCGACGACGAGGCTGTTCGGCAGGCGGCCCTTGGAACTGACCGGCCGCCCGTTCGCCTTGGCCCAACGCCCCACCTGTTCCGGGGCGACGTCAGGAGTGGCCCGCCCGGGATTCCGCACCGCGGCTTCCTCCTGCTCCGGCGACAGCACGTGATGGTCCGAGGCAGACGACCCGGCCAGTCCGGGAAGGCCGTCCTCCAGGGCGCCGGCGAAGGTACGCAGTCGGGCCGCGACAAGTTGGGGCGGTGCCGTCGCGATGAATTCGCCGTTCTTCGTCCTGACGGAGGCTGCCAGCAGTGGATTGCTCAGGAGCGAAAGTGCGTCCTCGATCTCACGAGGGCTGAGGGGATTTCTCTCCGTACCCTTGCTCATGCGCCAGATGTCGCGAGCGGTCAGCGCACCTCGTTGAATTCGATGTCATTCTCGTCGTTACCACTCTCCCAGAGAGCGCTCGACACCTGCCCGATGGCTTCAAGACTTCGTGTGACAGAAGTCCAGACAGAGTGCGCAGACTCGGAGAAGATGATGTCGAGCAACTCCTGAGGGAAGAGCCGCGCACAGCAGAACGATTGAGCCACTCCGCGATGTTGCTTGCGGAGATGAGGGGGATGTTTTTCCTCTTGGCCCACTGCGGCAGGCGACCACCGAAGTCCGGGCCCACCACGATGACCCGTTCCGCCTTGTGAATCTTCCGATGCTCCTCCAGAGCATCGAATTTGATGTCGTTCTCGTGGACCACACCAGCCGAGTCCGTCTTCACTTCGACAGTCACGCGGCAGCGCCTCGTGGGAGAAATACAGAAGACCACGAGCAGGTCTGTCTTTCCAGGTCCGCCATGCTGTTCGACTTCCATACCCAGGAGGCGAAAGGACCGCTACGGCTTCCTCGAACCGTCGGGGGTTAGCACTGTCGAAGGCCGCATCGAGGACCTGCACATGGTTACCCACGAGGTTTCTGCCGGCCTGGCTGCTGTCCGATGCGCCTGCTCGGCTGAGGATTTCTTGACGGTGAACTGGTCGACGCATTGCCGCCGCACTCGAAAGCCTCGACCAGAACGCACTGGCTAAGCGTAAGAGGCCCCATAGGCTTCGTCTGTGTGAGCTGGAGGGCATTGCGCAGCGAACGGCCACGATCAGTAAGCACCACCTGATTACTGTGATCCCACAGCTCCGCCCGTACAAAATCTCCGCCGCCTTGTTGAGCTCGGCGTGACTCCTTCCTGAATCAATCTCCCGCAACATCTCGCCCACGAAAGCGGACGTTCACGTGAAGAACCGCGGCCAAGTAATCGGTGTCCTCACGGTCCAGGAAGACCCTGGCTTCGTGCGACAGACGCAGCGTGTCCCTGCCTTTGACGAGGAGTCCGCAGGAGCCAAGACTGTGCACGGCCGCCTTGATTGTTGTCTCTGCACCGGTAATACGCCAGGTGAAGGGCCTCTCCACCGCCCCGTCGCAGCCGATCTCGCGCAGCAGGTCACGTATGGGATTAAGACCCTAGCTTTCATGCTGGCCTAGCGGATAAATCCTCCACTCAATGATGAAGTGGGAAACTGCTGCGAGTCCGAACACGCCGAAGGGCGGCCACCCCGCAACGGGGTGGCCGCCCCTCAGAACCCACTACTACTGGTTGTACGGACCGTAGTCGTAGTCCTCCAGCGGAACGGCCTGGCCGGAGCCCGTGCCGAACGGCGAGTAGTCGATGTCGTCGTAGCCGACGGCCGAGTACATCGCGGCCTTCGCCTCCTCGGTCGGCTCGACCCGGATGTTGCGGTAGCGGGAGAGACCCGTACCGGCCGGGATGAGCTTACCGATGATGACGTTCTCCTTGAGGCCGATGAGCGAGTCGGACTTGGCGTTGATCGCCGCATCCGTGAGGACTCGCGTCGTCTCCTGGAAGGACGCCGCCGACAGCCAGGACTCCGTGGCCAGCGAGGCCTTGGTGATACCCATGAGCTGCGGACGACCGGAGGCCGGGTGACCGCCCTCCTGGACCACACGACGGTTCTCGTGCTCGAACTTCGAGCGCTCGACCAGCTCGCCGGGCAGCAGCTCGGCATCGCCGGACTCGATGATCGTCACACGGCGCAGCATCTGCCGGATGATGATCTCGATGTGCTTGTCGTGGATCGACACACCCTGCGAGTTGTAGACCTTCTGGACCTCGCCGACCAGGTGGACCTGGACGGCACGCTGGCCCAGGATGCGCAGCACGTCGTGCGGGTTGGTGGCACCCACGGTGAGCTTCTGGCCCACCTCGACGTGCTCGCCCTCGCTGACCAGGAGCCGGGCGCGCTTCGAGATCGGGAACGCCGTCTCGTCGCTGCCGTCGTCCGGGGTGATGACGATCTTCTTGGTCTTCTCGGTCTCCTCGATCCGCACGCGGCCCTGGGCCTCGGAGATCGGGGCGACACCCTTCGGGGTACGGGCCTCGAAGAGCTCGACGACACGCGGCAGACCCTGGGTGATGTCGTCACCGGCCACACCACCGGTGTGGAAGGTACGCATCGTCAGCTGGGTACCGGGCTCACCGATGGACTGGGCGGCGATGATGCCGACCGCCTCACCGATGTCGACCAGCTTGCCGGTGGCCAGCGAACGGCCGTAGCACATGGCGCAGGTGCCGACGGCGGACTCACAGGTCAGGACCGAGCGGGTCTTGACCTCGGAGACGCCACGGGCGACCAGTTCCTCGATGAGGACGTCACCGAGGTCGGTGTTGGCCGGGGCCAGCACCACGCCGTCGACGACGATGTCCTCGGCCAGCGCACGTGCGTACACGCTGGTCTCGACGTTCTCCGCCTTGCGCAGCACGCCGTCCGCGCCGAGCTCCGCGATGTGCAGCTTGAGACCGCGCTCGGTGCCGCAGTCCTCCTCGCGGATGATGACGTCCTGCGAGACGTCCACCAGACGACGGGTCAGGTAACCCGAGTCGGCGGTACGCAGGGCGGTGTCGGCGAGACCCTTACGGGCACCGTGCGTGGAGATGAAGTACTCCAGCACCGACAGACCCTCACGGAACGAGGCCTTGATCGGACGCGGGATGGTCTCGTTCTTCGCGTTCGACACCAGACCACGCATACCGGCGATCTGCCGCATCTGCATCATGTTTCCTCGGGCACCCGAGTCAACCATCATGAAGATGGGGTTCGTCTTGGGGAAGTTCGCGTTCATCGCCTCGGCGACCTCGTTGGTCGCCTTGGTCCAGATCGCGATGAGCTCCTGCGTGCGCTCTTCCTTGGTGATCAGACCGCGCTCGTACTGCTTCTGGACCTTCTCGTCCTGCGCCTCGTAGCCCGCGACGATCGCCTTCTTCGCCTCGGGGACGACGACGTCGGAAATGGCCACGGTGACGCCGGAGCGGGTGCCCCAGTAGAAGCCGGCCGCCTTCAGGTTGTCGAGCGTCGCCGCCACGATGACCTTGGGGTAGCGCTCCGCCAGGTCGTTGACGATCTCGCCGAGCTGCTTCTTGCCCACCGAGTAGTCGACGAACGGGTAGTCCTCGGGCAGCAGCTCGTTGAAGAGCGCGCGGCCCAGGGTGGTGCGCAGCCGGAAGGTGTCACCGGTCTGGTACTCCGGCTCGCCCTCCTCGACGGCCGGCGGGGTCCAGCCGCGCGGCGGGATGGTGCCCACCGGGAAGCGGATGTCGATCGCCGACTGCAGCGCCAGCTCGCCGGCGTCGAACGCCATGGTCGCCTCGGCCGTGGAGCCGAACGCACGGCCCTCGCCCTTGGTGTCGCGCAGCTCGCCGTCGGTGGTGAGGAAGAACAGACCGAGGACCATGTCCTGGGTCGGCATCGTCACCGGACGGCCGTCGGCGGGCTTGAGGATGTTGTTCGAGGACAGCATCAGGATGCGGGCCTCGGCCTGCGCCTCCGCGGAGAGCGGCAGGTGCACGGCCATCTGGTCACCGTCGAAGTCCGCGTTGAACGCGGTGCAGACGAGCGGGTGGATCTGGATGGCCTTGCCCTCGACCAGCTGCGGCTCGAAGGCCTGGATGCCGAGGCGGTGCAGGGTGGGCGCACGGTTCAGCAGCACCGGGTGCTCGGCGATGACCTCTTCGAGGACGTCGTACACGACGGTGCGGCCGCGCTCCACCATGCGCTTGGCGGACTTGATGTTCTGCGCGTGGTTCAGGTCGACCAGGCGCTTCATCACGAACGGCTTGAAGAGCTCCAGCGCCATCGCCTTCGGCAGACCGCACTGGTGCAGCTTCAGCTGCGGACCGACGACGATCACGGAACGCGCCGAGTAGTCGACTCGCTTGCCGAGCAGGTTCTGACGGAAACGACCCTGCTTGCCCTTGAGCATGTCGCTCAGGGACTTCAGCGGGCGGTTGCCGGGACCGGTGACCGGGCGACCACGACGACCGTTGTCGAAGAGGGCGTCCACGGCCTCCTGGAGCATGCGCTTCTCGTTGTTCACGATGATCTCGGGCGCGCCGAGGTCGAGAAGCCGCTTCAGGCGGTTGTTGCGGTTGATCACACGGCGGTACAGGTCGTTCAGGTCGGAGGTCGCGAAGCGGCCACCGTCCAGCTGCACCATCGGGCGAAGGTCCGGCGGGATGACCGGGACGCAGTCCAGGACCATGCCCTTGGGGCTGTTGGAGGTCTGCAGGAACGCGGACACGACCTTCAGCCGCTTCAGGGCACGGGTCTTCTTCTGGCCCTTGCCGGTGCGGATGATCTCGCGGAGCTTCTCGGCCTCCTCGTCGAGGTCGAAGGACTCCAGGCGCTTCTGCAGCGCCGCGGCACCCATCGAACCGTCGAAGTAGGTGCCGAAGCGGTCCCGCAGCTCGCGGTAGAGGAGCTCGTCGCCCTCCAGGTCCTGGACCTTGAGGTTCTTGAAGCGGGTCCACACCTCGTCGAGGCGGTCGATCTCGCGCTGCGAACGGTCGCGCAGCTGCTTCATCTCGCGCTCGGCACCCTCGCGCACCTTGCGGCGCACGTCGGCCTTGGCACCCTCGGCCTCCAGCTCGGCCAGGTCGGCCTCGAGCTTCTTGGCGCGGGCTTCGAGGTCGGAGTCCCGGCGGTTCTCGACCTGCTGGCGCTCCACGGAGACATGGGCCTCCAGGGAGGGCAGGTCGCGGGTGCGGCGCTCCTCGTCGACGAACGTGATCATGTACGCCGCGAAGTAGATGACCTTCTCCAGGTCCTTCGGGGCGAGGTCGAGCAGGTAGCCCAGGCGCGACGGGACACCCTTGAAGTACCAGATGTGCGTGACGGGCGCGGCAAGCTCGATGTGGCCCATCCGCTCACGGCGCACCTTGGCGCGGGTCACCTCGACGCCGCAGCGCTCACAGATGATGCCCTTGAAGCGGACACGCTTGTACTTGCCGCAGTAGCACTCCCAGTCCCGGGTGGGGCCGAAGATCTTCTCGCAGAAGAGCCCGTCCTTTTCCGGCTTGAGGGTGCGGTAGTTGATCGTCTCGGGCTTCTTGACCTCGCCGTGGCTCCACTGACGGATGTCGTCAGCGGTGGCCAGGCCGATCCGGAGCTCGTCGAAGAAGTTGACGTCGAGCACTATGCGTCAATCCCTCTCAGGGTTGTGAGTCTTTGGTCTGATACGGGGGCCTGGGGGTCGGCGGGGGCCTCACACGGTGGCGAGGCCCCTACCGGACTCCCGTCAGACCTCTTCGACGCTGCTCGGCTCGCGCCGGGACAGGTCGATGCCGAGCTCCTCCGCCGCGCGGAAGACGTCCTCGTCGGTGTCACGCATCTCGATGGACATACCGTCGCTGGACAGCACCTCCACGTTCAGGCAGAGCGACTGCATCTCCTTGATGAGGACCTTGAAGGACTCGGGGATGCCGGGCTCGGGGATGTTCTCGCCCTTGACGATGGCCTCGTAGACCTTCACGCGGCCGGTGACGTCGTCGGACTTGATGGTCAGCAGCTCCTGGAGGGCGTACGCGGCGCCGTAAGCCTCCAGCGCCCACACCTCCATCTCGCCGAACCGCTGGCCACCGAACTGGGCCTTACCACCCAGCGGCTGCTGGGTGATCATCGAGTAGGGGCCGGTCGACCGGGCGTGCAGCTTGTCGTCGACCAGGTGGTGCAGCTTCAGGATGTACATGTAGCCGATGGAGATCGGGTCCGGGAACGGCTCACCGCTGCGGCCGTCGAACAGCCGCGCCTTGCCGGACGGCTGCACCAGGCGGTCGCCGTCGCGGTTCGGGATGGTGTGCTGGAGCAGACCCGCCAGCTCGTCCTCACGGGCACCGTCGAACACCGGGGTGGCGACGTTGGTGCGCGGGGCGACCTGGTCGGCGCCGATGACCTGGAGGCGCTGGGCCCAGTCGTCGGCGAGGCCGGAGACGTCCCAGCCGCGGCTGGCGAGCCAGCCGAGGTGGATCTCCAGGACCTGCCCCGGGTTCATTCGGGACGGGACACCCAGCGGGTTGAGGATGATGTCGACCGGGGTGCCGTCCTCCAGGAACGGCATGTCCTCGATCGGCAGGATCTTGGAGATGACACCCTTGTTGCCGTGCCGGCCGGCGAGCTTGTCACCGTCGGTGATCTTGCGCTTCTGCGCCACGTACACGCGCACCAGCTGGTTCACACCGGGGGGAAGCTCGTCGCCCTCCTCGCGGTCGAAGACGCGGACGCCGATGACCTTGCCGATCTCGCCGTGCGGGACCTTCAGCGAGGTGTCACGGACCTCACGGGCCTTCTCACCGAAGATCGCGCGCAGCAGGCGCTCCTCCGGCGTCAGCTCGGTCTCGCCCTTGGGCGTGACCTTGCCGACGAGGATGTCGCCGGCGACGACCTCGGCACCGATCCGGATGATGCCGCGCTCGTCGAGGTCGGCGAGGACCTCCTCGGAGACGTTCGGGATGTCCCGGGTGATCTCCTCGGGGCCGAGCTTGGTGTCACGGGCGTCGACCTCGTGCTCCTCGATGTGGATCGAGGAGAGGACGTCGTCCTGCACGAGGCGCTGCGACAGGATGATCGCGTCCTCGTAGTTGTGACCCTCCCACGGCATGAACGCCACGAGCAGGTTCTTGCCGAGGGCCATCTCGCCGTTCTCGGTGGCCGGACCGTCGGCGAGCACCTGGCCCGTGATGATCCGGTCGCCCTCGTTGACGATGACCTTCTGGTTGACCGAGGTGCCCTGGTTGGACCGGGAGAACTTGGCCAGGCGGTACGTGATGTACGTGCCGTCGTCGTTGGCGGTGGTGATGTAGTCCGCGGAGACCTCCTGGACCACACCGTCCTTCTCGGCCTTGACCACGTCACCGGCGTCGACGGCGGAGCGGTACTCCATGCCGGTGCCGACGAGCGGGGACTCGCTCTTGATGAGGGGCACGGCCTGGCGCATCATGTTCGCACCCATGAGGGCACGGTTGGCGTCGTCGTGCTCCAGGAACGGGATCATGGCGGTCGCGACCGACACCATCTGGCGCGGCGAGACGTCCATGTAGTCCACGTCTTCACCGGCGACGTAGTCGACCTCGCCGCCACGGCGGCGGACCAGGACGCGGTTCTCGGAGAAGCGCATGTCGTCGTTGAGGCCGGCGTTGGCCTGCGCGATGACGAATCGGTCCTCTTCGTCGGCGGTCAGGTAGTCCACCTCGTCGGTGACCTGGCCGTCGACGACCTTGCGGTACGGGGTCTCGACGAAACCGAACGCGTTGACGCGACCGTAGGAGGCGAGCGAGCCGATCAGACCGATGTTCGGGCCTTCGGGCGTCTCGATCGGGCACATACGGCCGTAGTGCGACGGGTGCACGTCACGGACCTCGAAGCCAGCCCGCTCACGGGAGAGACCACCCGGGCCAAGAGCCGACAGACGGCGCTTGTGGGTGAGACCCGACAGCGGGTTGTTCTGGTCCATGAACTGGGACAGCTGGCTGGTGCCGAAGAACTCCTTGATGGAGGCGACGACCGGCCGGATGTTGATCAGGGTCTGCGGCGTGATCGCCTCGACGTCCTGGGTGGTCATGCGCTCACGCACGACGCGCTCCATACGCGCCAGACCCGTACGGACCTGGTTCTGGATGAGCTCGCCGACGCTGCGCAGACGACGGTTGCCGAAGTGGTCGATGTCGTCGGTCTCGACGACGATCGAGCCACCGCTGTCGCCGACCGTCTCGGTCTCGCCCGCGTGCAGCTTCACCAGGTACTTGATCGTCGAGATGATGTCCTCGACGGTCAGGATGCCGGCGTCCAGCGGAGCGTCCGCGCCCAGCTTCTTGTTGACCTTGTAGCGGCCGACCTTGGCGAGGTCGTAACGCTTCGGGTTGAAGTACAGGTTCTCCAGGAGCGTCTGCGCGGCCTCGCGCGTGGGGGGCTCGCCCGGACGCAGCTTGCGGTAGATGTCGAGCAGCGCGTCGTCCTGGCCCTGGGTGTGGTCCTTCTCCAGGGTGGCGCGCATCGACTCGTACTCGCCGAACTCCTCGAGGATCTGCTCGGTCGTCCAGCCGAGCGCCTTGAGCAGCACGGTGACCGACTGCTTGCGCTTGCGGTCGATGCGGACACCGACCATGTCGCGCTTGTCGATCTCCATCTCCAGCCAGGCACCCCGGGACGGGATGATCTTGGCTGAGAAGATGTCCTTGTCGGACGTCTTGTCGATCGAGGAGTCGAAGTAGACACCCGGCGAACGGACCAGCTGCGACACCACGACGCGCTCGGTGCCGTTGATGACGAAGGTGCCCTTGTTCGTCATGAGCGGGAAGTCGCCCATGAAGACCGTCTGGGACTTGATCTCACCGGTCTCGTTGTTGGTGAACTCGGCCGTGACGAAGAGCGGGGCGGCGTACGTGAAGTCGCGCTCCTTGCACTCGTCGATGCTGTTCTTCGGCGGCTCGAAACGGTGGTCGCGGAAAGTCAGCGACATCGACCCGGAGAAGTCCTCGATCGGGGAGATCTCCTCGAAGATCTCCTCCAGACCGGACTTGGTGGGGACGTCCTGACCGGACTCCAGAGCCTCCTCGACCCGACTCTGCCAGGCGGTGTTGCCGAGCAGCCAGTCGAAGCTCTCGGTCTGCAGCGCGAGCAGGTTGGGAACCTCGAGAGGCTCCTTGATCTTTGCAAAGGAGATGCGCAGCGGGGCGGTGCTGGCGCCGTTGTTCGTATTCGCGTTCGAGGCAGTGCGCGAGGCGGCCAAGAGGGGGTCCTTCCGAGGGCTCGGACTCACTACGCGCTCCCCGGTCCCTTCCCGGACACAGAGACAGAAACCCCAGTTCAGAGGAGGTTCGGTCGTCGGCATTCGGGTGAGGGCAGACCCCTGGTGACGGGCAGGGGACAGCTAACAGGCAGCGCAAAGGGTCAGTGTAGCCACTTGGCACACTGATGTCCAGTCTCCATTTTCTGAGACCCTCGCCATCGTCAACGCCTGCGTCATGCCTGCCCTCAACGCACGTTGATACTGCCCTCTTCGTCGCCGATCCATGCCTCGGATTCGGACCGTTCTGGCGACGCGTCCTGAGAATTGCGCGCTGCGTGCGGTTCGTCAAGGCCCCCCTGCGCAAACCCGGTGCGCCAGGGACACGACGAAGATCACCATACCTCCCGCCGGGGCGGGTGCAAGGTAACCGTGGTCGGCCTCCCAGGAACGCCGAAGAGCGACCACCCGGATGGATGATCGCTCTTCGCGGTCCGCGCGTTACAGCCCCGGAGGACGTGTTTCAGCGCACAGAGGTCTGGTCGACCTCAGAGGCCTTACTTGACCTCGACGGAGGCGCCGGCGCCCTTGAGGGACTCGGCGGCCTTCTCGGCGGCGTCCTTGGCGACCTTCTCGAGGACGGGCTTCGGGGCGCCGTCCACGAGGTCCTTGGCCTCCTTCAGGCCGAGCGAGGTCAGCTCGCGCACGACCTTGATGACCTGGATCTTCTTCTCGCCGGCACCGGTGAGGATGACGTCGAACTCGTCCTTCTCCTCCTCGACCGGGGCGGCGGCGGCCGGACCGGCCGGGCCCGCGACGGCGACCGCGGCGGCGGCGGTGACGTCGAACTTCTCCTCGAACGCCTTCACGAACTCGGAGAGCTGGATGAGGGTCATGCCCTCGAACTCGGCGAGCAGTTCGTCCTGGGTGAGAGCCACGATGGCTTTCCTTCCACTAATTCGGCTGGTGCCGTATGTACATGTCTGGCGGGCGTACGCCTTGCGGCGTTACTGCGTAGACGTTCGGCCCGCTAACGACCTCTGCCTCGGCGGGGAGCCTCAGGCGGCGGTCATTTCGGGAGCCGAATTACTCGGCACCGCCCTGCTCGTCCTGCTTGGCACGGAGCGCGTCCACGGTGCGGACGAGCTTCGAGGGGAGCGCCTGGAAGAGCTGAGCAGTCTGCGTCTGCTTGCCCTTCATGGCACCCGCCAGCTTGGCGAGCAGAACCTCGCGGGACTCGAGGTCCGCAAGCTTCTTGATCTCGTCGGCGGACAGCGCCTTGCCGTCAAGGACACCGCCCTTGATGACGAGGTTCGGGTTGTCCTTGGCGAAGTCACGAAGACCCTTCGCCGACTCCACCGGGTCACCGGTGACGAAGGCGACCGCCGTCGGACCGTTGAACAGGTCGTCGAGCGTCGAGATCCCGGCCTCGTTGGCCGCAATCTTGGTCAGCGTGTTCTTCACCACGGCGTACTGGGCGTTCTCACCGAGCGAACGACGCAGCGTCTTGAGCTGCGCCACGGTGAGACCCCGGTACTCGGTCAGCACGGCGGCGTTCGAGCTGCGGAACTGCTCCGTCAGCTCGGCTACCGCGGCAGCCTTGTCGGGCCTTGCCATAGAGCGTCGGCCTCCTTCCGGGTGATGAGGACCGCTCAGAAGGGGCTGGGAAAACGAAACGCCCCGGCGCAGGCGCACGGGGCGTAGCTCGACCGATCACACACACCTGAGCATGTGTCCCGGGAGCACTGTCCACAGTCACCTGCGCGGGTCGTCCGCGGTTCAGCGGATCCTTCGGCCACCGCGCACTCTGACGAGCACACGGCAACGACCAGCGGTCTTTGGCTTCGTGAGGAGCGTACGGGACCGGTGCACTGTCAAGCAAATCCGGCCCTGCGACGCTGCCGTGCGGGGCTCAGGAGACGGTGCCGCCCTGTTTCTTCAGCAGCGTCCTGAAGTCCTCGGTGTCGCCGGCCGGGGGCCGCTCGGCGGTGACCTTCACGCCGTAGTCGCTGTAGTAGGCGGTCTGGGTCATCGCGCCGTTCGGCGTGGCGGCCTTCTCGACCTTCTTGACCAGCAGGTCCTTGTCGTCGACCCAGATGTCGACGGTCTCGGTGCCGACGCCGGCCTGGGTGAGCTGGTCGCGCAGCTCGCTCTCGCCGCTCAGGTCGGAGACGCTCACCGTGCCCGAGTAGTGGGTGGCGTGCACGCCGGAGACCTGCTCCTCGCCCGTCCTGCGCACGTCCCCGGAGGCAAGCAGCAGCCGTACCGACTGGTTGGGCGTGGTGTGGCGCATCAGGTCGGTCATCATCGCGCCCGAGCCGCCGCCCAGGGTGGCGAGGTAGTCGTACGGGTACCTGATCCAGTGCTTGCCGCCCAGCTGCCGGGCGAAGGCGGGGCCGACCTTGGCGTAGTAGGCGTCCCGGAGGTACCGGGTCTCCAGGGACGTGGAGTCGAGCCGGCGCATCAGGTCGGCGGTGCTGCCGCCGGTGTAGGTGATGGTGAGCGTGCCGGTGAGGCCGTCCGTCCAGCCGAGGGTGCCCTGGGCCTTGGTGGACATCAGGGAGCCCAGCGCCGTGGTGGAGCGGACCCGCACCGAACGGGCCCGGTGCGTGGACCGCTCGGCGGAGCGGAGGGCGGTCATGGCGCGGGCCTGCTGGGCGGCGGTGCTGCCCTCGGGGTCCGGGGCTGCCGAGGAGGTACAGGCGGCCACCCCGGTCAGCGCGGTCGCCACCGCGAACGCCAGGGCCACCCGGCGCACACTCGACCTCGTCATCTCGGCCCACCCCCCACACGAGTCCCGCACCCCCGACGCTAACCCAGGCCACTGACAGCCGTGCCCGAAGCCCGCCAAGGGCCGGGCCGGCGTACGGGGAAAACGGGGCGGGCCCCGCAACCCTCTCGGATTGCGGGGCCCGACCTGTTGGCGACGCGTCCCTGACGCGGCTGCCGGACCGAGCGCGGGGCTCAGACGGCGGCCGGGTCCTCCTCGGTGAGGAGGTTGCGGGTGCGGTTCGAGTCGACCGGGATGCCGGGGCCCATCGTGGTGCTGATGGCGGCCTTCTTGATGTAGCGGCCCTTGGCGGCGGACGGCTTCAGACGGAGGATCTCCTCCAGCGCGGCGCCGTAGTTCTCCACCAGCTTGTCGTCGTCGAAGGACGTCTTGCCGATGATGAAGTGCAGGTTCGAGTGCTTGTCGACGCGGAACTCGATCTTGCCGCCCTTGATCTCGGTCACGGCCTTGGCGGTGTCCGGGGTCACGGTGCCGGTCTTCGGGTTCGGCATCAGACCACGCGGGCCGAGGACGCGGCCGAGGCGGCCGACCTTGCCCATGAGGTCCGGGGTGGCGACGACGGCGTCGAAGTCCAGACGGCCCTTCGCCACCTCGTCGATCAGTTCGTCGGCGCCGACGATGTCGGCGCCCGCGGCACGCGCGGCCTCGGCACGGTCACCGGTCGCGAAGACCAGGACCCGGGCGGTCTTACCGGTGCCGTGCGGGAGGTTCACGGTGCCACGGACCATCTGGTCGGCCTTGCGCGGGTCGACACCCAGACGGAAGGCGACCTCGACAGTGCCGTCGAACTTGGTCGTGGAGGTCTCCTTGGCGAGACGGACGGCCTCGAGCGGGGCGTACAGCTTCTCCCGGTCGATCTTCTCGTCCGCAGCGCGAAGGGCCTTGCTGCGCTTGCTCACAACTTGCTCCTGTGGGTTCTGAAGGAGTCGTGGTGTACGGGCCGAGCAGGCCCTACCACGGTGGTTCTACGAAGGTGGGGTTCAGCCCTCGACCGTGATGCCCATGGAGCGGGCGGTGCCGGCGATGATCTTCGACGCGGCGTCCAGGTCGTTGGCGTTGAGGTCGGGCAGCTTGGTCTGGGCGATCTCGCGGACCTGCGCCTCGGTGATCTTGGCGACCTTGGTCTTGTGCGGCTCGCCGGAGCCCTTCTCGACACCAGCGGCCTTGAGGATCATCTTCGCGGCCGGCGGGGTCTTGGTGACGAAGGTGAAGGAACGGTCCTCGTAGACCGTGATCTCCACCGGGATGACCCAACCGCGCTGCGACTCGGTCGCGGCGTTGTAGGCCTTGCAGAACTCCATGATGTTGACGCCGTGCTGACCGAGCGCGGGGCCGACCGGCGGAGCCGGGTTCGCCGCACCGGCGTTGATCTGGAGCTTGATGAGCCCCGTGACCTTCTTCTTCTTGGGAGGCATAGCTCTCCGGGTCCTTTCATTTCGGGTCCTGCCTGCGCGAGGGGACCAACCCGAACGCAGGCATACCGCACAACGATAGCGGGTATAGATGCGCGGCCAAAAACCGAGCAGGTCAGGGGCCAGAAAAGGCGCCTGACCTGACACGGACGTCCACTCGGGCGCCCCGAAAGGGGCGCGGGGCTGCATCGAATATGCGGCTGCCGCCGCGCGGGCGCGACCAGCCCCCACCGGCCCGCAGCTGAGGTACTACCTCAGTTCTTCTGGATCTGGTCGAACGACAGCTCAACCGGCGTCTCACGCCCGAAGATCTCGACGAGACCCTTGACCTTCTTGGAGTCGGGGTTGATCTCGTTGATCGTCGCCTGCAGCGTGGCGAACGGACCGTCGGTCACCGTCACCGAGTCGCCCACCTCGAAGTCCAGCACCTGGACCTCGACCTTGCGCTGCGGCGCCGGCTTGCCCTCGGCCTCCGCCGCCTCGCGCGCCGCCTTCTCCTCGGCCTCCGGCGCGAGCATCTTGACGATCTCGTCCAGGGTCAGCGGGTAGGGGTCGTACGCGTTGCCGACGAAGCCGGTGACGCCGGGGGTGTTGCGGACGACACCCCACGACTCGTTGGTCAGGTCCATACGGACGAGCACGTAACCGGGCAGCTTGTTCTGCTTGATGGTCTTGCGGTCGCCGTTCTTGATCTGGACGACTTCTTCCTGCGGCACCTCGGCCTGGAAGATGTAGTCCTCGACGTTCAGCGAGACGGCGCGCTGCTCCAGGTTGGTCTTCACGCGGTTCTCGTAGCCGGCGTAGGTGTGGATGACGTACCACTCGCCCGGCAGCAGCCGCAGTTCCTCGCGGAGCGCCTGGACGGGGTCGACCGGCTCGGCCGGCTCTTCCTCGGCGGCGTCAGCGGCCTCTTCGGCGTCTTCCTCGGCAGACTCGTCGGCGCTTTCCGCGTCGACATCCTCTTCCGCGTCGACATCCTCGTCCTCATCCTCGACGTGGACCGCGGTCTCCTCGGCCGGCTCCCCCAGTGCGGCCTCGGCAGCCTCGAACTCGTCCTGCTCGTCCGCGCCCTCGACGATGTCGAGCTCGTCGTCGACCGTCTCGGCCGCCTGCCCGCGGGGCTCGGTGGCGTCGTCGTTCAGGTTCGGGTCAGACACGATGGCTGCTTCTTCCTGGATACATAGGGGTGGAACATGCGAAAAGGGGCGCCGGTACCACGGCGCCCTTCGCTCTGTGCTCAGCCGAAGACGTACTTGGCAGCGTGGTTGAGTCCATAGTCAATCACGGTCACCAGAGCGATCATGATGGCGACGAAGAAGATCACCACGGTGGTGTACGACGTCAGCTGGTTACGAGTCGGCCAGACGACCTTGCGGAGCTCCGCGATGATCTGGCGATAGAAGGTGGCAAGGCGCTTCAGCGGGCCCTTCTTGGCACGCTTACCGCCCTTGCGGGCCTTCTTCTTGGACTCCGACACCTCGTCCTGGGCATCAGGCGTATCGATGGAGCCCACGGCGTCCGTCATTCATCCTCACCTGATCCCGGGTCGTGGCCGTGCCGCG
Source organism: Streptomyces sp. NPDC048254 (assembly GCF_043201895.1). Taxonomy (NCBI): domain Bacteria; kingdom Bacillati; phylum Actinomycetota; class Actinomycetes; order Kitasatosporales; family Streptomycetaceae; genus Streptomyces; species Streptomyces sp. NPDC048254. The sequence goes on along the minus strand of NZ_JBICZJ010000002.1, from coordinate 152,529 downwards.
CCCGGTTCCTGAGCCGCACGGCGGTGCAATGCTTGTACGTACATGCGCACACATCCTGGCGGTGTGTGTAGCAGGGCCGGAGGGACTTGAACCCCCAACCGCCGGTTTTGGAGACCGGTGCTCTACCAATTGAGCTACGACCCTTTGCGGTGTCCCCCAACGTACCGCATCCGGCCGAGTGCTCGGAGTGCACCCGCTCGGTCGCGCCTGCTGAAGGCCAACGAGGAGAGAGTGTACGTGGTCCACGGCGCCGCGTCGAACAGAAAGTGGCAGTCCGGGGCGACCGTACGGAAGATCGTCCTGGCCGGGGACCGGATCCGCACGCTTGTTCACGGTCTGGCCCGTGGTTGTTCAGTCTGTGAAACCGGCGTGCCACGCAGGTTTCCGGTCTGAAACGATGGGCCCCATGAGCGCTGCAACCCCTCCCACCGAGCGCCGGGTCTCCGCCCGAGTCGGCGCGATCTCCGAGTCCGCCACCCTCGCCGTGGACGCCAAGGCCAAGGCCCTGAAGGCCGCCGGGCGCCCGGTGATCGGCTTCGGCGCCGGTGAGCCCGACTTCCCGACCCCGGACTACATCGTCGACGCCGCGATCGAGGCCTGCAAGAACCCGAAGTACCACCGGTACACGCCGGCCGGCGGTCTGCCCGAGCTGAAGGCCGCGATCGCCGCGAAGACGCTGCGCGACTCCGGCTACGAGGTGGACGCGAGCCAGGTCCTCGTCACCAACGGCGGCAAGCAGGCGATCTACGAGGCCTTCGCCGCGATCCTGGACCCGGGCGACGAGGTGATCGTCCCCGCCCCGTACTGGACGACGTACCCGGAGTCGATCCGTCTCGCCGGTGGTGTCCCGGTGGAGGTCGTCGCGGACGAGACGACCGGCTACCGCGTCTCCGTGGAGCAGCTGGAGGCGGCGCGCACGGAGCGGACGAAGGTCGTGCTCTTCGTCTCCCCGTCCAACCCCACCGGCGCGGTCTACAGCGAGGCCGAGACCGAGGCGATCGGCCGCTGGGCCGTCGAGCACGGGCTGTGGGTGCTGACCGACGAGATCTACGAGCACCTCGTCTACGGCGACGCGAAGTTCACCTCGCTGCCGGCGATCCTGCCCGAGCTGCGCGACAAGTGCGTCGTCGTCAACGGTGTCGCCAAGACGTACGCGATGACGGGCTGGCGGGTCGGCTGGGTCATCGGCCCCAAGGACGTCGTCAAGGCGGCCACGAACCTCCAGTCGCACGCCACCTCGAACGTCTCCAACGTGGCGCAGGTCGCCGCCCTGGCCGCCGTCTCCGGCGACCTGGAGGCCGTGGCGAAGATGCGCGAGGCCTTCGACCGGCGCCGCAGGACCATCGTGCGGATGCTCAACGAGATCGACGGCGTGGTCTGCCCGGAGCCCGAGGGCGCCTTCTACGTGTACCCGTCGGTCAAGGCGCTGCTCGGCAAGGAGATCCGCGGCAAGCGCCCGGCCTCCTCGGTGGAGCTGGCCGGGCTGATCCTGGAGGAGGCCGAGGTCGCGGTCGTACCCGGCGAGGCCTTCGGCACGCCCGGCTACCTGCGTCTGTCGTACGCGCTCGGTGACGAGGACCTCGCCGAGGGCGTGAGCCGGATGCAGAAGCTGCTGGCCGAGGCGCAGGACTGACCCTCTTTCCGCGCTCCACGCGCGCGTGCGGGCCGTTTCCCTCCGGGGAGGCGGCCCGTTCGCGTGTGCGAGCAAGGCCACGAAAGGGGAATCGGCTACCGGTGCGGCGGCTGCGTACGGCAGGATCCTGGAATGGAGCACGTACGTGATGTCTCTGAGCTGCCGAAGGCTCATCTGCATCTGCACTTCACCGGTTCGATGCGGCCGGCAACCGTCCTGGAGCTGGCCGACAAACACGGCGTACGCCTCCCCGAGGCGCTCACCGACGCCCTGACCAGTGGCGAACCACCGAGACTGCGGGCCACCGACGAACGCGGCTGGTTCCGTTTCCAGCGGCTGTACGACGCTGCGCGCTCCTGTCTCAGAGAGCCCGAGGACATCCGGCGCCTGGTCCGGGAGGCCGCCGAGGAGGACATCAAGGACGGCTCGGGCTGGCTGGAGATCCAGGTGGACCCGACGTCGTACGCACCGCGCCTGGGCGGGCTGATCCCGGCGCTGGAGATCATCCTGGACGCGGTGGAGACGACGTCCAGGGAGACGGGCCTCGGCATGCGCGTCCTGGTGGCCGCGAACCGTATGAAGCACCCTCTGGACGCGCGCACGCTCGCGCGGCTGGCCGTGCGGTACGCGGACCGGGGTGTGGTCGGCTTCGGGCTCTCGAACGACGAGCGGCGGGGCATGGCGCGGGACTTCGACCGGGCGTTCCACATCGCCCGTGAGGGCGGCCTGCTGGCGGCTCCGCACGGCGGCGAGCTGACCGGCCCGGCGTCGGTGCGGGACTGCCTGGACGATCTGCACGCCTCCCGGATCGGGCACGGCGTGCGGGCGGCGGAGGACCCGCGGCTGCTCAAGCGGCTGTCGGACCGGGGCATCACCTGTGAGGTGTGCCCGGCCTCCAACGTGGCGCTGGGCGTCTACGAGAAGCCCGAGGACGTTCCGCTGCGCACCCTCTTCGAGGCGGGCGTCCCGATGGCGCTCGGCGCCGACGACCCGCTCCTGTTCGGCTCCCGCCTGGCCGCGCAGTACGACATCGCGCGCGTGCACCACGGTTTCACGGACGCCGAACTCGCGGAGCTGGCCCGGCAGTCGGTACGGGGTTCGGCGGCGCCGGAGGACGTGAAGTCGAAACTGCTGGCGGGCGTCGACGAGTGGCTCACGGCACCGGTGTCCTGATCGGGGTCTTCGTCAGGGCCTTCGGAAGTGGGTGTACGGCGGGTACGCCTTGAAGCAGACCAGGACCTCGACGGGGTGCCCGCCGCCGGGCGGCTGTCGCAGCCCCCACAGCCCCGACAGCAGTGCCGGGTGTCCCTCGGCCACCCGCTTCTGCCGGGGCCCCCAGCCGGCCGTGTAGGCCAGGGACATGGCGGTCTCGGCGAAGGCGTCCCGGCCGCCGAAGAGGAAGAAGGTGTTCGCGTGGGTGGTGTGCCGTAGCTCGTCCCGGCGGTCGTGGTACCGCCACCGCGCGCGCCAGGCGGCGGCGTCCCGCGCGGTGCGCGCCTCGTCGGTGCGGACGGTGAGCGGGCTGCCGCCGTGCCGCAGCCGCCGGCGCAGCTCGGGCCACTGCGACGCGCGCAGGCCCAGCGAGCCGTGGGCCAGGACGAGGTCGACGAGCGGTCCCTGTCCCTCGTCGGGCGGCACCCCGTCCCGCAGCGGCACATGGACGATCGTGTGCGGTGAGTGGGCGGCGAACGAGAACAGCCCGGCGAGCCGGTTGAGCCCGTCGTGGCCGCCCGTGAGGGTGCCGACGGGCGCGGGCCGGCACAGGGAGGTGTGGCGCAGGGGCTGCCGGGGCTGGACGACGCGGTGCTCGTGCGGACCGGTGCGGGGCCGGAACTCGCTGAGTCTCAGCCGCATACGGAGTGCCTCATGGCATCAGGGTCGCGGGCGGCCGGGTTCCTCGGCAACGGAGATTCCGGCGAGCAGGGTGCGCACGAGCCGGGCGGCGAACGTGTCCACCGGCGGGCGCTGGCCGGTCGGGGTCGCCTCGAAGGCGAAGACGCGCTGGACGCAGGCGCCGAGCAGCAGGGAGGCGGCGGCGAACGTGTCGGCGCCCTGGTGGATCCGGCCGGCGGCCTGTTCGGCGCGCAGATAGGCGTCGAGGGCCTGGATCGGCACGTGCGGGCCGGCACCGATCGTCCGCAACTGCTCGTCGAGCCGGTGTTTGAGCTGCTTCTCGGCGTAGAGGGAGGCGGCGATCGGGAAGCTCTCCTCGTAGAAGAGGGCGGCCTGGCGTGCGATGTGGGTGAGGTTCTCCTCCAGGGAGCCCCGGCCGGGTTCGTGGGAGAGCTCGCCGAGCAGCGGGATCAGCCGGGGCAGCCGTTCGGACAGGACGTGCACGAACAGCTCTTCCTTGCTGGGGAAGTACTTGTAGAGCGCCGCCTCGGAGCAGCCGGCCGCCCTGGCGATCTCCTTGGTGGTGGCGCGGGCGAGCCCGGCGGTGCGCATCAGCTCGTGAGCGGCGTCGAGGATGCGGACGCGGGCCGGTTTCTGCTGCATGACGCCCAAGGATCACATGCCCTTTCCTGCGGATGCGACGGATGTCCCGAAGAGCCTTGACGGGTAGGTGAGTGCTTACCCACTCTAGAGACGAGCAGAGGTGAGTGAATACTCACCCACCCCTTGGCGCACGAGCACGCATGAGCACACGGGAGCAGTCATGAACCTCACCGTCTTCGGCGCGACCGGCGGGATCGGCCGGGAGATCGTCCGCCAGGCGCTGGCGTCCGGCCACCGGGTCACGGCGGTCGTCCGCGACCCCGCCAGGCTGACCGTGACCGGCCCCGGCCTGGAGGTGGTCCGCGCGGACCTCACCGACCCCGGAGCGGTCCGCCCCGCGGTCGCCGGCCGGGACGCGGTCCTCTCCGGCCTGGGTCCGCGCGGCCGGGGGGACGCCGGGGTCGCCGCCCGCCTGACCCGCACGGTCCTGGCCACGATGCAGACCGAGGGGGTACGGCGCCTCGTGGTGGTCAGCGCGGCCCCGGTGGGCCCGGAACCGGCCGACGGCCTCCTGGACCGCACCGCGCGCGGCCTGGTCGGCAGGGTCCTCAAGCCGGTCTACGACGACCTGCGCGAGATGGAGGCGGAGCTGTCCGGCAGCGGCACCGACTGGACGTCGGTCCGCCCGCCCCGTCTCCAGGACAAGCCCCTCACCGGCAGCTACCGCACGGTGATCGGCGGCTTTCCCCCGAAGGGCCGCTTCATCGCCCGGGCGGACGTGGCCCACGCCATGCTGGCGGTGATCGAGGACGCGGGGACGGTGAAGCAGGGGGTGGGAGTGGCGTACTGAACCGACCCGCAAGGCGCGGGGGCTGAGCCTCGGAAGGGCCCCGCCGCACCCCTCGGTACGACCGCTACAGGCTCACGCCCACGGTCACCGGCTCGTTGACGAGCGTGACACCGAACGCCTTGTGGACACCGGCGACAACCTCGCGCGCCAGCGCCAGCAGATCCTCGGTCGTGGCCCCGCCCCGGTTGGTGAGCGCCAGCGTGTGCTTGGTGGAGATCCGGGCGGGCCCGCTGCCGTACCCCTTGGCGAACCCGGCCTTGTCGATCAGCCAGGCCGCCGAGGTCTTGGTACGCCCCTGGCCTGCCGGGTAGGCGGGCGGCTCGGCCTCGTCCCCGAGCCGCTCACGCACGCGCGCGTGGAAGTCGGCGAGCTGCTCGTCCGTGAGGATCGGGTTGGTGAAGAAGGACCCCGCCGACCAGGTGTCGTGGTCCTCGGGGTCGAGCACCATGCCCTTCCCGGCGCGCAGTTCGAGCACGGCCTCGCGTACGCGGGCCAGCGGCGCCCGGTCCCCCTGCGCCACTCCGAGCGCCCGCGCGGTCTCGGCGTACCGCACCGGCGCCGACAGCCCGGCCGCGTCCTCCAGCCCGAAGCGCACGCGCAGCACGACGTAGCGCTCGGGTGCGGCCTTGAACCGGCTGTGCCGGTAGGAGAACGCGCACTCCTCGTTTGCCAGCGTCACCGTCTCGCCGGCCCGCCGGTCGTAGGCGAGGACCTCGGTGATGGTCGAGGAGACCTCCTGGCCGTACGCACCGACGTTCTGGATCGGCGTGGCGCCCGCGGACCCCGGGATTCCGGCGAGGCACTCGATGCCCGCGAGGCCCGCCTCGACGGTGCGGGCGACCGCGTCGGTCCAGACCTCGCCGGCCGCCAGCTCCAGCGTCGTACCGCGTGCTTCGAAGCCGGTGGTGGCGATGCGCAGGGCGGTGCCGTCGAAGCCCTTGTCGCCGATGACCAGGTTCGAGCCGCCGCCGATGACCAGCAGCGGGGTGCCGCTGTCGTCGGCCTCGCGGACGGCGGCGATCACCTCGGCGTCGGTGGTCGCGGTGACCAGCCGGGTGGCGGGGCCGCCGAGCCGGAAGGTGGTGAGGGGGGCGAGGGGGGCGTCGTGGAGTTCCTGCACGCGCCCAAGACTACGAGACGCCACCGACACTCCCTCCGTGCTCTCCCCGTCACGAGCCGCACGCGCGCGTGGGGCCCCGTCCTGGGCGGACGGGGCCCCATGCGCGCGTGCCGTCAGCTGCCGACACTCTCCAGAGCCAGGGCCGGCTCCCCCTCGGTCACCGTCCGCGCGGCGCGGCGGCGGCCGGGGATGACCAGGGCCGCGATCCCGGCGAGGGCGACCACGGCCGAGCCGGTGACCAGGGCGGGCCGCAGCCCGTCCACGAAGCTCTGGGCGCTCTCGTAGCCGCCCTGGGCGGCGAAGATGGACGACATGACGGCGATGCCGAGCGCGCCGCCGACCTCGCGCAGCGCGTTGTTGGCGCCGGAGGCGATGCCCTGTTCCTGCGGGCGTACGGCTGACATCACGAGGTTGGCGGCGGGGGCGAAGTACAGCGCCATGCCGATCCCGCTGATGATCAGACCGGGCAGCTGGACACCGTAGGAGGCGTGGGCGGTGACCACGGAGGCCATGTAGCCGAGCCCGGCGGCCTGCAGGAAGAGTCCGGCGGCGGCGACCGGGCGGCCGCCTATCCGGTCGGAGAGGATCCCGGCGATCGGTGCGACGAGCATCGGCATGCCGGTCCAGGGCAGCATCCTGAGGCCCGCCTCGGTGGGCGAGTAGCCGAGGACGCCCTGCATGTACTGGCTGAGCAGGAAGATCGAGCCGAACATCCCGAGGAACATCAGCAGGCTGGCCGCGTTGATCCCGGAGAAGGCGCGGGAGCGGAAGAGCCGCATCGGCAGCATCGGGTTCTTGGCGCGGCTGCCGTGGATGACGAAGCCGACGAGCAGGGCGCCGCCCGCGAACAGCCCGGTGAGCACGAGGGAGCTGGTCCAGCCGTCGGCGGGGCCGCGCACCAGGCCGTAGACGATCCCGAAGAGGCCGCCGCTGGCGAGCAGGGTGCCGGGGAAGTCGAGCGGAGCGCCGGTGCCGTGGGACTCGGCGAGACGCAGACGGGCGAGCGGCAGCAGGGCGAGGCCGAGCGGCACGTTCAGCCAAAAGATCCAGTGCCAGGACACGTGTTCGGTGAGGCTGCCGCCGATGAGCGGCCCCGAGGCGACCGCGAGCCCGTTGACGGCGCCCCAGATGCCGTACGCCATCCCGCGCCTGGCCTCGGGCACGGCCGCCGTCAGCAGGGTGAGCGTCAGCGGCATCATCACGGCCGCGCCGACGCCCTGCACCGCGCGGGCGGCGATCAGGGAGTCGATGCCGGGCGCCATGGCCGCGGCGGCGGAGGCGACGGTGAAGACGGTGATCCCGGCGAGGAAGAGCCGGCGGCGGCCGAAGCGGTCGCCGAGGGCCGCGCCGAACATCAGCAGGACGGCGAAGGTGAGCGTGTAGGCGCTCACGGTCCATTCGAGGTCGTCCAGGGCGCCGCCGAGGTCCTTGCGGATGGAGGGCAGTGCGGTGGTGACGACGAGGTTGTCGAGGGCCGCCATGAATCCGGCGACGCTGGTGATGACGAGCGCCCATGCGGCGCTTCCCTTGCGTGCGGTCTGCTGTGCGGTCTGCTGTGACATCGCTCCCCCAGAGCGTGGTCTGCGAAATCCATTAGTTATCGGTCACTAAGTTTCTGGCTCATGAAGAGGCCCGGACAGGAAGGGCGAACCGCCCCTCTCAGTCGTCGCTGCACTTCTCCAGCCGCCCGGTGGCCCCGGCGTCCGGGTACATCCCCTGCCAGACCCGGTGTTCGGGCGGAAACCCCATGGCCGCATAGGTGTTGATGAGCATTCCCTTGGCCAGGAAGGTCGTGGTGCGGTCGACGTCGGCCCCCGAGAGCAGATGGACGGCGTCCCACAGTCGCCCCCAGCCGGCCCGCACGAGCTCACCGAACTCGTGCTCGCCTTCCGCCTCGGCAGCCGCGACCGTGATGTACGTCTGCATCTGCATCTGGAGCCGCTCCGGCCGCTCCTGGATGAGCCGCACGTATGCGTCACCCATGGCATGCAGGGCCTCTTCGCCCTGCAACCCCTCGGCAGCCTTCTCGAAGAGCTCACGCATGTCGTCGATGCAGCGCTGCGAGGCGGCGGCGAAGATCGCCTTCTTGCCCGGGAAGAGCCGGAAGAGGTACGGCTGCGAAACCCCGACCCGCTTGGCGATCGCCTCGGTGGAGGTGCCGTAGTAGCCCCTCTGCGAGAACTCGGCGATCGCCGCACGGACGACACTCTCGCGCCGCTCCTCAGCACTCATCCTGACCATGCGGGTAAGTTAGTACTCAATCACTAACCATGTCAAGGAACCGGGAACGCCCTCCCCTCGCGAGCCGTTTCACGGGTAGGGGCCGTACACGCGTAAGGGGCGTCCCACCATGGAGAGCGCCCCTTACCGGACCGTGGAACTCGCCGGGCTCAGCCCAGCCGTACGACCGCCCGCGACATGCCCAGCACCTTCTGCCCGGCGCTCATCGCCGTCAGGTCGACGCGCACGGTGTTGTCGTCGAGCTTGGCCGCGACCTTGCCGCTGACCTCGATGACGGCGCCCTGGTCGTCGTTCGGCACGACGACGGGCTTGGTGAAGCGGACGCCGTAGTCGACGACCGCGCCCGGGTCGCCGGTCCAGTCGGTGACCACGCGGATCGCCTCGGCCATGGTGAACATGCCGTGCGCGATGACGTCCGGCAGGCCCACCTCCTTGGCGAACTTCTCGTTCCAGTGGATGGGGTTGAAGTCCCCGGAGGCGCCCGCGTACCGCACCAGCGTGGCGCGGGTCACGGGGAAGGTCTGGGCGGGCAGTTCGGTGCCGACCTCGACGTCCTCGTACGCGATCTTCGACGTCATCGGATCCTCACGCCCCGCCTTCTTCGGCGTCCGCAGCGCGGGCCACCAGTTTGGTCACGGCGCTCACCACGAGCTCGCCCGTCTCGTCGTGGACGTCGCCGCGGATGTCGATGATGTCGTTGCCCGCGAGGGACTTGACGGCCTCGATCGTCGAGACGACGGTCAGCCGGTCGCCGGCACGCACCGGACGCCGGTACGCGAACTTCTGGTCGCCGTGCACCACCCGGCTGTAGTCCAGGCCCAGCTGCGGGTCCTCGACGACCTGCCCGGCCGCCCGGAAAGTGATCGAGAAGACAAAGGTCGGCGGAGCGATCACATCGGAATAGCCGAGCGCCTTGGCGGCTTCCGGGTCCGAGTACACGGGGTTGGTGTCGCCGACCGCCTCGGCGAACTCACGGATCTTCTCCCGGCCCACCTCGTAGGGCTCGGTGGGTGGGTAGGTCCGTCCCACGAAGGACTGATCGAGCGCCATTGGCCCGGCACCTCCTGATGTCTGCTGTGATGCCCCACAAACTAGCGGGAAAGCCAACTGCCGAAACGCCGTGAGGCCGCCCCCGAGCCGGGGACGGCCTCACGAACGAGCCTGTAGTTATCGCGTTTCGCGGTGCGCGGTGTGCGCATTGCAACGCGGGCAGTGCTTCTTCATCTCAAGACGGTCCGGGTTGTTACGCCGGTTCTTCTTGGTGATGTAGTTCCGCTCCTTGCACTCCACGCAGGCCAGCGTGATCTTCGGGCGGACGTCGGTGGCAGCCACGTGAGTGCTCCTAAGACGAACGGATGGACTGATACAACGCAAAAAGAGTAGCCGATCGAAGGACCGACCCCGCAATCGGCTACTGTCAGTAGCGGTGACCGGACTTGAACCGGTGACACAGCGATTATGAGCCGCTTGCTCTACCGACTGAGCTACACCGCTTTGATGAGATCAGTCCCGTCTCGCGACGGGACCTCTCACACCAGAGCCCCAATACGGAATCGAACCGTAGACCTTCTCCTTACCATGGAGACGCTCTGCCGACTGAGCTATTGGGGCGAGCGATGAAGACATTACACGCTCGGCCGCCGTTCACCCAAATCCGTTTCCAGCCGCCCCACCGGGCCCCTTCCGCCCCGCTCACGGCAGCCTCCCGGGCCCCTCCCGACGCTGCCCACGCGCGCGTGCCGCACCGTTCCCGACCGGTCCGACGAGGCCGGTACGACTATTGCGCTCCTCCCCGCCGCACGCGGCTCGCCACCCTAGGCTCGACTCACTCTGCGTGATCTTGAGTCCCGGCCCGGACCGACCTTCCTGGAGCGCGATGCCCGACAGCCAGCCGCAGCCGCCCTCGTCGTCGTCCAACTCCCCGGGCTCCTCGGGACAGTCCGAGCCGACCGGGCTCCTGCTCTGCGGGGCACGGCTCACCGACGGCCGGACCGTGGACGTACGGCTGGGCGGCGGGCGCATCGAGGCGGTCGGTACGGCCGGCAGCCTGGCACCGGGTCCGGCCCGCGCGGGCGGCGCGCGCGTGGACCTGAGCGGCTACCTCCTCCTCCCGGCCCCGGCCGAACCGCACGCCCATGGCGACACCGCCCTCTCCGCCGATCGCGGCGGCCCCGTCTCGTACGACCCCGACGACGTCCAGCGGCGCGCCACCGAGGCGGCCCTGCTGCAACTCGGCCACGGCGCGACGGCGGTACGCGCGCACGTGCGCGTGGGCGACGTCCAGGGGCTGGCCGCCCTTGCCGCCGTACTCCAGGCGCGCCGCTCGCTGCGCGGGCTCGCGGAACTGACGGCGGTCGCGATGCCGCGCGTACTGACCGGAGTGGCCGGCACCGAGGGGCTGGCGATACTGCGGGACGCCGCGAAGATGGGCGCGTCCGTGCTGGGCGGCTGCCCCGACCTGGACCCCGATCCCACGGGCTATGCGGAGGCCGTCCTGGAGGTGGCCTCCGAGCACGGCTGCCCGGTCGATCTGCACACGGACGCCGTCGACCCGGCCCGGCTGGCGCGGCTCGCGGCGATGGCGGGTGGCATGCGCCCCGGCGTGACGCTCGGCCCGTGCGCCGGGCTCGCGCGCCTGCCCGCCGAGGCGGCCGCCCGGGTCGCGGACCAGCTCGCCGCGGCCGGCGTCACGGTGGTGTGCCTGCCCCAGGGCGGCTGCGGCTCCGTCGACCGCCGCGGCACGGCTCCGGTACGGCTGCTGCGCGCGGCCGGGGTACGGGTCGCGGCCGGCAGCGGCGCCCTGCGCGACCTGTCGAACCCCGTCGGCCGGGGCGACCCGCTGGAGGCGGCCTACCTCCTGGCCTCCCGCCACGGCCTGCGCCCCGAGGACGCCTACGACACCGTGAGCGCCTCCTCCCGGGCCGCCCTGGGCCTTCCCGAGGTCCGCGTCGAGGCCGGCTTCCCCGCCGAACTCCTCGCCGTACGCGGCGACCATCTGGCCGGAGCCCTCTCCCTGGCCTACAGCCGGATCGTGGTGCACCGGGGGCGCGTGGTGGCACGCACGAGCGCGGTCCGCGAGTACTGCAACTCGGCGGCGACGGCGGAGCTGGGGCTGCCTCGGCAGGGGCGGGGCGAGGTGTCCTGAGGGGGCGCGGGGGAGCGTGTGGCGCGCGGGAGCGCGTGCACGAGGATGGCCCGAACCCGGCGGGGCGCTTCTCGGGACCTGCGTGAGCGCGTGGGGCGCGTGAAGTCGTGCAGCGAATGCGGGGCTTCGGGCGTACGGTCGGAAACATGCGCATTGTCATCGCTGGTGGTCATGGTCAGATCGCGCTGCGGTTGGAGCGGCTGCTCTCCGCGCGCGGGGACGAGGTCGCGGGAATCATCCGGAAGGCCGAGCAGGGCGACGACCTGCGGGCGGCCGGCGCCGAACCGGTGCTGCTCGACCTGGAGTCGGCGTCGGTCGAGGAGGTCGCGGCGCCTCTGCGGGGAGCGGACGCGGCGGTGTTCGCGGCGGGCGCGGGCCCGGGCAGCGGCACGGCCCGCAAGGAGACGGTGGACAAGGGCGCGGCGGTGTTGTTCGTGGAGGCGGCCGTACGCGCGGGCGTGCGCCGTTTCGTGGTCGTCTCGTCGATGGGCGCGGACCCGGCGCACCAGGGCGACGGGGTCTTCGACGTGTATCTGCGGGCCAAGGGCGAGGCCGACGCGTACGTCGCCCGGCAGAGTGCCCTGGACTGGACGATCCTGCGCCCCGGTTCACTGACGGACGAGCCGGGCAGGGGCCTGGTGCGTCTGGAGGCACACACGGGCCGGGGCCCGGTCACGCGCGACGACGTGGCCGCCGTACTCGCGGAGTTGGTGGACACGTCGGCGACGGCCGGTCTGACCCTGGAGCTGATCGGCGGTTCGACGCCGGTCACGGTGGCCGTGAAGTCGGTGGCCGGGAACTGAACCCACCGCCCTGGCCGTTGGGACTTGTGACGGTGACGACGGCCGGGCGGAGCCCTCAGAACAGCGACAGCTGTCCGGGAAAGTCCGGCACGGCGTAGCCGTCCAACGCCGGCTGGACCGCCCCCAGTTGGGCCTGCCGCCGCGAGCCGGAACAGGAGACCAGATCGCCGGTCTCCCGCACCCCGGGCGGGTCGTGCCGCGCGAAGCGTCCCGCGACAACGGCGATTTCACGGCGGCACACCGGACAGGTTCTACGTCGGGAGGACATGTGCCCAGTGTGCCCCGGGGCGGGGCACATGTACCGGGGGCCGTGGGGGTCCAGGGGCGGTTGGTCCGGGCTTCCCCGATGTCGGTGGTGCGGGTGCCAGCAGTGCGCCCCGTGCGGCCCGGCCGGTTACGAGGGCCGGCTCCACGCCGGGCGGCGACGGCTCCGGGGCACAGGTGCGCTCAGGCGCCCTCGGTCCGGCGCGCCTCCGCGTTCTCGCACCCTTTGGGAAGCGCCCACCTCGCCCCCGCTGTGGGACACGTCACGCCTCCGCTCGACGCCACTCGTGACGCAACGAAGAGACCCCCTCCGGTCTGTGTTTCCACAGTCCGGAGGGGGTCTTCCCCAAAGTGGCGGCGCCAGGATTCGAACCTGGGAAGGCGAAGCCGGCAGATTTACAGTCCTCCCAAGATCGCCACTTCACACCCCATCTGACCTGCGCCTTAGCCATGGTCAGTGTCCGGGTGAGCCAATCCCGTCCACGTGTCGTCCTGATCATGGAAAACCGTCCACGAATCGACCGGAGGTAGCTTGGCTCTGAGCGCCCACGCGACGAGTCCACTGGCGGGTAAATTTACTCAGTGACCTGGTACGCACCACGGCAGGACGGAGAGTGCTCTACGCATGGGACCGAAGACGACCAAGGTCTATGAGACGCTCCGCGATCGGCTCACCTCAGGCCGGTACGCCCCCGGCGGCAAGTTCCCTTCTGAACGAACGCTGACGGAGGAACTGAGCATCGGCCGGACGGCACTTCGGCAGGTCCTTGCGCGTCTCGTTACAGAGGGCGCGTTGGAGGTTCACGGTCGGAGTTCGTACCGGGTGCCGGGCGCAGTGAGCGTGAAGGCCCCCAACGGCCTGGAGCCGTGGCAGATCCACGGTGAACGCGACGTCTACGACAATGAATGGGTCAAACTCCAGGTCTGGGATGTGGAGCCACCCGGTGTGGAGCGATTCGAGCACCACGTAGTGAAGCTTCACCACGTGGCGGTTACGGCCGTTATCGACACCCAAGACCGCGTACTCATGCTGTGGCGCTATCGGTTCGTTCCTCAGCAATTCGGTTGGGAACTTCCCGGCGGGATTGTCGATGAGGGCGAGGAACCCTCAGAGACCGCACTTCGAGAAGTCGTCGAAGAGACGGGGTGGCGTCCGAATTCCGTTGAGCACGTGGTCACCTACCAACCAATGGTTGGCATGGTGGACTCCCCTCATGAAATCTTCGTCGCCCATGGCGCCGAAAAAGTTGGCCCCCCGACAGATCTCGAAGAATCGGGCCACATCGAATGGGTGCCGTTGGCCGATATTCCTGGGCTCATGGCACGCGGTGAGCTAATGGGGTCCGGCACCCTTGTTGCCCTGCTGCACATCCTTGCCACCCGGAGCAAGCAGCGGGCTACAGTCGCTCACTGAGCAGGTCGACACGACGGCGCTGCCGCACGGAACCCGTGCGGCTCGCCAGTAGCCGGGCCTGCCTGAGGTGGGTCTGAGCGTCGTCGTACTCGGCTCGCGCCAAATGCGCCTGCGCCAAATCCGCGTGCGTTCCGGCCCTTGCCCGTACAAAGGTGGGGTCCATCACCTTCAAGGCGTCATAGAGACTGGTCACGGCGCCAGAGTCCCCGAGCAGGGCAAGAACATTCCCCTGCCACCGCGCGAGATGTGAGCCGTTGAGAAAGATGCTCAGCATGTCGGGGTCTCGGTCTTCGCTTCCTCCAGGGATGCACTCCGCAGCCTTTTCCAACGCACGATGGCAATCGTCGACCATTTCGGCGTGCGCACACAATTCCGCCTCGGTTGCATGGAGCCACGCCCGGAGCCGGGGTGAGCCGTCCCCGCCAAGGGTGCGCTGCGCGTCGCGAACCAATTCGACTCCCAACGCCGGCCGTCCAGCCTCGCAAAGCACGTACGCCTGCTCACCCATGGCGTGCGCGAGATACATCGGAGCCTCAGCATCACGCGCGGCCCGTTTCGCGAGTTCGTAATGCCGCCATGCCCGCTCAACCGCCCCAGAGTCGATGGCCTGCCACGCGGCAAGAGTCGACGCCCCCGCGAGCGCGAGCGCTACCGGTCGGCGCGCAGAGGGCAGCACGGCAAAGTTCAGCGCTTCTTCGAGGGCGCCGAGGTGACCGGTCATCTGGTCCACAAGACCGGCAGCCCCCATCTGACGGTCCATAGTGCGGAGCAACTCCGTCTGTGCGTTGAATGCGCTCACCATGGACTCACTGACGGTACTGGCTGAATCGATCCTGCTGAGCAGGTCGTCGTACCCGTCAGCCGTCGGCATCGCCTGAACGGTCGCGGCCCCCCTCAGCTCCGCATCAGTGGCGCCGAGAAGCTTCCGCAGGATCCCTGCGTACCGGTCCGAGATGGCGCGCTTGCCGTTCTCCCACTCGGACACGTACACCCGCAAACTCGCGGTCGAGGCGACGTCGGTGAGGTTCTGTCGGGCGTACTGCTCGATCTCGCGCACCAGCCGCTCTTGCGACCAGCCGCGTGCAGTCCGCGCGCTCCGAAGTCCTGAACTCACAGGCCACCGCCCGACGTTAGTTCCGATCACTGGCCCTTCCATGGTGCCTCACGTTGCCGCAGGTCAACAGGGGTTAACAGGCCTGGAGTTAAGCCCTGTTGGCTACCGACACCTGCGCCACGAGCGGTCTTCTGGAGATGCGCCGCGAGGGGCGGTCGCCAATCAAAACGGCGAACCTCCTTGACTCTGGTGCGCACCAGTTGTCATCCTTCTGGTGCGCACCAGTTCACGGGATCGCATCCCGTTCGCGGTGCGCAAGGGCGGAGGACGCTGCAAGACCGCCCGCTAAGGCCCAGGTGCAACAGGGTTTCGGCCCGTACTGGGGAGGTGGCCCGGCGACCGCGAGCAACGGCCGGAGAGTGGGGACACGGTCCCCCTTGCAGTGCTTCACCCCTGTTGATCTCGCCGAAAGGACGCTTGATGTACCGACGAAGACCCTGAGCGTCACCGTCACGGACCGGCCGGCGGCGCCTGGACAGCGTGCACGGTCCATCACGGCTCGCAGCACGTCACGTTGCGGCCGGCTGCCTCTCCCGCCCGTACGCCCCGGCCGAAGTGCCGCATCGGACGGACGGGAGCGCGGGGAGCCGGACAACCCGACTTCAACGGCGCGCGGCCCCGGTGCTCGAACACCGGGGCCGCTGTTCGGGCCGTTCCTCTCTGGAAGGAACCAGACCCAATGGAACACATCGTTACTGTTCAGGACGCCGTTACCGCGTTCGAGCCGTGGATCGAGCCCACGGACGCGGAGCTGGACGCGATCGAGCGGGAGATGCCGCTGATCCTGGCGGACGTCGACCTGTTGGACGCGCAGATCACCACCCTGGACCGCACCCCGAACGAGCTGGACACCCGCCGCATCCGCCGGGCCCGCCGCCGGGTGCTCGCCGAACGGCTGGCACTCGCCAACCGCACGGCCGGTGCGACCCTGCCCGGCGGTGCCGCGTGAGCGCCCCGGCCGGACAGAGCCTCACCGCCGCGCACGCCGAAGTGAAAGCGGAGATCACGCGGACCGACAACAAGACCGCCCTGCTACTCGCGTTCGTCGGCGCGGTCCTGGCCGGCGCCTGGACCATCGGCAGCGCCCTCCCCCTCAACCCGCCGGCCGTGGTGGTCGGGGTGCTGGGGATGGTGCTGCTGATCGGTGCCGCAAGCGTGCTACTGACGTCGGTGCGGCCGAACCTGAACGGCGGTCACGGGTTCCCGCTGTGGGCGACCCTGACCCCCGAACAGATCACCGCGAGCCTGTCGACGGATCTCGCCGCCGACATCGCCGGACTCTCCCGCATCGCCGTCGTCAAGTTCACCTGCCTGCGCCGCGCGGTCGACCTGACCCGCGCCGGCGGCGCCCTGCTCGTGCTCGCCGTGGTGCTCGCGGTCGGGGGTGCGGCATGAACGCGCTGGTGAGCATGGCTTCGGCGGCCGGTCCGTTAGCGGCCGGCTGGGGCGTCCACGGGCTGTGGCTGCGCCGCCGTCTGTCGGTCGCGCGCCATGACCCGTTGTCGGGGCTGTGGACGCGGGACGCGTTCGAGCAGCGCGCCAGCAGGCTGCTGGCCCGGCATCCGCACGTCGCCGTGGTCCTGGTCGACCTGGACGGGTTCAAGGCCCTCAACGACACCCACGGGCACGCGGCCGGTGATGCTGCGATCCGTGCCACGGCCGGAAGCCTGGCCGACGCCCTCACCGGACACCGACGGGCGGTCGCGGGCCGGCTGGGTGGGGATGAGTTCGCCGCCGCCGTGGTCCTGCCGGATCCGGTGGCGTTGCCGTGGCTGCTGCGCGGTCTGCACGGCGAAATCACCGCCCCGTTCCGGCACGACGGACGTGACCTGAGGGTCGGTGCGTCCGTCGGCGGCGCGCTCTCCAGCGACGCCGCCGCCGGCACCGGACGGGAGCTGCCGGCGTTGCTGCGCCTGGCGGATGAGGCCATGTACACGGCCAAGCGCGGCGGTGGCGGCTGGCAGAACGCCGCGTTCGCGCCCCGCCGCACCACGACTGCCGGGCGGCGCACCGGACGCCCCGGCACCCACACCACCCCGGGGAGGGAAGCGGCATGACACGCCTGAACAAGACCCTGCTGACCGTGCTGCCGGCGGTCGCCATGACGGCCGTGTCCATGGTGCTCACCCTGGCCGTGGTCATGATGTGGCTGGGTACGGCCGTGCCCTGGTACGTCGCCCTGGTCGTCGGTCTGGGCATCGACGGCGGATGGCTCGCCACCCTCGCGTATGAGCGCCGGTTGGCCGCGCAGGGCGACCACAGCAACGCCGTGACCGCCGTCGGCTGGTCCTTCGGTGCGGTCGCCTCGGGTGTCCTGGTCACCCACGCGCTGACCGCCGACGAGTCGACGGGGGCGTGGCTGGCCGTGGCGTGGCTGCCGATCGCCGCCAAGGCTCTGTGGCTGGTCCACGGCTTGTGGGAGCGCACCGCACTCACCCCGGCCGCGCTCGACACGATCCGGGGCATTCAGCAGGAAGCCCGCGACGACGCGGCCGTGGCCCGTGCCCGACTGCGCGCGGAAGCGTCCACGGAGGAGACGCGGTTGACGGCCGTGACGGAGGCGGGGGCGCGCGTCGCACGCGTCCAGGCCAAGACCGCTGACAGGCTCGCGGGGGCGTGGTCGACGCTGGAAGCAGCCCGCAAGGGCGAGAGCACCGGCCGCGCCCTGACCAGCGTGACGGCCCGCGTCACACCCGACGTCACACCCTCGTGGAACCTTCCCGTCTGGGGGCCCTCCGAGCGGGTTGCGGCGTTGGAGCAGGCGCCCGCGCTCGCCGATGACGCACTCGATGTACTGGTGGACGGGATCCGGCTGAGTGAGCAACCGCCGTTGTCGTACCGGGAGATGGCCACCCGCTTCCGCGCGGCCGGCCACTCCGCATCCGAGGTCCGCCTGCGGGCCGCCTGGAAGCGGGTGGCGTGATGGCCGGCGTCTACGGGAAGTGCTTCGACCCCGAGGGCGCCCTGTGGGGCATACCCACCTTCCCCTGGAAGCTCGCCCCCGACGGGTATGCCACCCGCCGCCAGTTACGGGCCCAGGGCCTGCGTCCCGGGGGCCAGCCGGTAGCAGCGCAGGTCATGCGCCTGAACCGCCGCGCAGGAACCCCCAGGGTCGCCTACCTCTACCACGTCGACCGGGCGCTTCCGGTCCGGCCGATGACCTCCCGCAAGTGGGGCGCGCTCGCGCTGGCGATGCTCGCCCGCCGCACCTGCCCGAAGTGCCAGCTCACCTACAGCTACTGCATGCCGCGCTCCCTCGGGATGTGCGTGCTGTGCGCCTACCCCGAAGGGACCTGCGATGGAATCGCTGCCTGACGTGCCCCGGGTCGTCCAGCTCCCCGACGGCACCTACACCTACACCGACCGCCTCCCCGCCCCTCCCCAGCAGCAGCCCTACAGCGGCCCGCAGGTCATCCACCAGCATGTTCACCAGGCGCCGCCGGACCGCACCGTTCAGCGGATCGCGCTCGGCTCCGGGATCGGTGCCGGGACGGTGGCGGCCGGCGTCTACTTCGGCCCGCTGCTGGTCGGCGTCCTGACCGCCATCGCTGCCAATCTCGCGCTGCTCGCGCTCATCGCGGCGGTGTGCGCGTGGGGTGTCGTCACCGTCGTCCGCTCGGTCGGCGGTGAGGACGGCAAGCGCGCCGCCGACACCGCCCGCCGCTCCCGCCGGCGCTGACAGCTCCCCGCGGTTCCGGGCCCCCGTGTCCCGGGGCCGTGGGGAGCCGGACAGTCCGGCCCGGAACGGGAGACAGACGTGAGCAGCGAACAGCTCCGCTTCACCGCCGGCGAGAAGGCCCGCCTGACCCTGCTGGTCGCCCGGATGGCCAAGCGCGGACTCGCCGACGACCGCCAGTTCGGCGGACGGGTCGACCAGAGCGACCTTCAGCGCAGGGTCGAGCGGATCGAGAACCAGGCCCGCAAGCGCGCCGAACAGGGCCGCACCAGCAAGAACGGCAAGTAGCTACACCCCGGGGACGGTCGTCCCGGCCAAGGAAACCGGCCGCCCCCGGGCCACCCACCACCCACTTTGTGTGCAGCAGGGAGTACCCAGAATGACGGACAGCACCATGGGCCCGCACCTGCGCCCCGTGCCCGCCACCACCCCCGACGACGACATGCCGGCCGCACCCGTGCCGGTGGACAACCCGAAGTTGCCGGACCCGAAGATCAGGGTCGAGAAGCGCAAGCCGGTGCTCGCCGGATGGCTCACCAACCGGCGTGACTTCCTCGCCACCGCCCGCCACACGAGCGCGAACGTCGGTTACGCCGCGCTCTACCATGGCGTTCGCATCCCGGTGTATGCCGGACGCCTCGCCCTGATGTCGCCCCGGGGCGCGTGCCGGTTCATCGCGTCCACCAACCGGTGGATGTGGGACCGCGAAGCCGCACCCCTGCGGGACTTCGCGGTGCGGACCGAGGACGTCGAGGAGTACATGCGCCTGGCCCGGCTGCGGGCCGGCCGGATCCGGCTGCGCGGGCTGGTCACCCTGGTCGCCGCCGTCTTCGGACTCGGATTCGCCCTGTACCTGTACGTCCTCGCCCCCGCCTACCTGTACGCGTTCGCCGCCGGCGGGGTGCTGCTGCTCGGCATCGGCGGACAGCAGCCCGACGCCCCCGTGGTCGGCCCGGCGGTCCTGAAGACCGAGGTGCAGAAGCTCACCGGCTCCATCGTTCTGCGCGGCCTGGACAGCATCGGGAACGCGAAGATCACGACCGCCATCAAGAAGGGCGGGGACATGAACGGGCTGCGGTTCGTCTCGGAGATCGTGCGGGACGGGCCCGGCTACCGCGCGGACCTGGACCTTCCCTACGGCGTCACGCCGGAAGACATCATGGAGGCCCGCAAGCCTCTCGCCTCCGGGCTTCGCCGCAAGACCGGCTGCGTGTGGCCCGCCCCCGATCCCGAGCAGCACGAGGGGCGACTCGTTCTGTGGGTCGGTGACAAGCCGATGAACGAGACCACCAAGCCCGCGTGGCCGCTCGCGAAGTCGGGCACGGTCGACCTGTTCCGGCCGGTCGTGTTCGGCAACGACCAGCGCATGCGCGACGTGTCCGTGACGCTCATGTTCGCGTCCGTCGTGGTCGGCTCGATTCCCCGCATGGGGAAGACGTTCCTGATGCGGCTGCTGCTGCTCATCGCTGCTCTCGATCCGCGGGCGGAGCTGCACGCGTTCGACTTCAAGGGCACCGGTGACTTCGGCGCCCTGGAGCCGGTCTGCCACCGCTACCGCGCCGGCGAGGAAGACGACGACATCCTCTACGTCGTCCAAGCCCTGCGGGAGCTGAAGGAGGAACTGCGCCGCCGCGCGAAGGTCATCAAGTCCCTGCCCCGTACGCGCTGCCCGGAGTCCAAGGTCACCCCCGAACTGGCCAGTGACAAGAGCCTGGGTCTGCACCCGATCGTCGTCGGGTTCGACGAGTGCCAGGTGCCGTTCGAGCACGAGGAGTACGGCAAGGAGATCGAGTCGATCTGCACCGACCTGACCAAGCGCGGCCCCGCCCTGGGCATCGTGGCCATGTTCGGCACCCAGCGGCCCGACGCGAAGTCCCTGCCCACCGGCATCAGCGCGAACGCGGTTCTGCGGTTCTGCCTGAAGGTGATGGGCCAGCCCGCCAACGACATGGTGCTGGGTACGTCGATGTACAAGTCGGGGTACCGGGCCACGATGTTCTCCCGCTCCGACCGGGGCATCTGCTGGATGGCCGGTGAGGGCGACGACCCGCGCATCGTCGCGTCCGCGTTCGTGGACGCGGTCGCCGCCGAACGCATCGTCGCCCGCGCCCGGACCGTGCGCGAGCAGTACGGCAACGTCACCGGCCACGCCATCGGCAACGGCCCGGAGAACACCGGTCCCGGCTCCGACATCCTCGCCGACACCCTGAACGTCATCGCCGACGACGAGAAAGCCGTGTGGTGCGAGCGGATCGCCGCCCGTCTCGCCGCCGCCGACCCCGACACCTACACGGGGTGGCAGGGCGAGAACGTCACCGCCGCGCTCAAGCCCTGGGGCATCAAGCCGGGGCAGGTCTGGGGCACCACCGACGACGGCGAGGGCGCCAACCGGCGCGGCATCAAGCGCGCCGACATCACCGCCGCGATTACGCGCCGTAACGCCGATCGGGCCGCCGCCTGACCCAGCACCGCTGCTAGACCTAGCAGCCCCGGCCGCTAGGTCTAGCAGCCGTACTAGCGCCCCGCAGGGCCGCTGATCAGCTCACTAGCGTCTAGCGGCCCACCTGCGAAAACACCCCGAAACCGCCCTTGGAAGGGATGTGAGCCCTAGTGGCTCTCGCTAGCTGCGCCCTGCTGCTCGCACTCGCTGGTTACGCAGTGTTATGTGCGGTCAAGCCGTTCGCGCCGTGCCGGAAGTGCTCCGCAACCGGCGTCCGGCAGGCCCGCCGCAAGGTCAAGCTGTGCCGGCGCTGCCACGGCCGCCGCTACCGGCTGCGCGCCGGCCGGCGGCTGCTCAACACCGGCCGCGCCGTCCACCGCGACGGCACCCGCCGTGCCCACCCTCGCCGCCTCACCGATCGGGAGTTCTCCGAATGGCCGTGACCGTCTCCCTCGTCCTGCTCTTCGGGCTGGTCCTGTTCTTCCTGCTGCGGAGCAACAGCCTCAGCGCCGGCGCCGCGTTCATCGCCGTCATGTTCGGGTTCTTCCTCGCCTCCACCGGCGCCGCCGGACCCATCAACAACCTGGCCACCGCCGTCGTCCAGTCCCTCCCCAACCCTTGATCAGGAGTGCCGTGTTCGAGATCCGCGTCATCTGCGACCCCGACGACACCGACCGCGTCACCGCCGCCCTCGCCGACACGTTCGCCGCCGGCGCCACGCGTGCCTATCCGACCCGGGACGGCAAGCGCACCCGCCTGTACGTCACCGCCGACCACCGGCCCGACCCGGAACCCTTCCCGACCCCGGACACCGCGTACGTCCACGCCCCGAGCATCGTCAGCGAGATCGGGTGGACCGCCCGCACCCTCGCCACCGCCGCATGTTTCACCGAACTGGACCGGGTCTTCTACCTCCGCAAGGCCGCCCTCCTGGACCGCATCGCCCTGCTGGACGAACCGGACGGGTCCGGCGACACCTCGGAGACCGCGCTCACGTCGGCCCGGATGCTCCTGATGCTCGAAACCGACCGAGTGCCCATGGCCCCGTACCTCCTGGACCAGGCCGACCACGACCCGCGCGGCTACGTCCGCCAGCAGTACGCCCGGCAAGCCGCATGCGTCTGCGACGACTTCGGCGAGGGCGACTGCCTCCGGCACCCCGACCCCGACCACTAGATGCGCCAAGGGCGACCCCCCATTCCGCCAAGAACCGGGGTCGCCCTTGCCCAACCAGGACCCAACCAAGGAACTGGAGACATCCAGCATGACCCATGACCTCCGAACCGCGCTGCTGCATGCAGCCCTTGACGCGGCCGGTCGCGGCTGGCACGTCTTCCCCCTGCGCCCGGGAGGCAAGCCGCCCGCCCTGCACGGCGAGCAGGTGTGCCCCCGCACCGGGGAGTGCGCGGCCGGACACCGCAAGTGGGAGCAGCGCGCCACCACCGACCCCGACCGCATCCAAGTGGCCTGGTCGCGGGCCCCGTTCAACGTCGGCATCGCAACCGGCCCCTCTGGGCTGCTCGTGGTCGACCTGGACGTGCCCAAGGACAAGGGCAGTGCGGACGCGCCTGACGGCGCGGCGACCTTCGGGGCGCTCTGTGAGCGCGCCGGCCACGCCGTCCCGGACACCTACCGGGTGCGGACCGCGAGCGGCGGGGGGCACCTGTACTTCACCGCCCCGGCCGGCATCTGCCTGACCAACACCGCAGGGACGATCGGGAGGTTGGTGGACACGCGAGCGTGGGGCGGCTACGTCGTCGCCGCCGGCAGCACCACCCCTACCGGAACCTACGAAGCCCTGTGCGCCCCCGTAGCGGCGCCTCTGCCGCTCTGGCTCCAAACCATCCTGCAACCCGTCCCCAATCCCTCTCAGGCCCCCTCAGGGGTCGTTGCGGGGCAATCCAGTCGATATGCGGATGCAGCACTCGCCAATGAGGCCCGGAATGTGGCCATGGCCCAACAGGGGGCGCGGGAAGGCTCGTTGTTCCGGGCGGCGCGCGCACTGGGGCGCTTCGTCGCGTGGGGCGACCTCCCCCGGCACGTGGTCGAGCAGGCTCTTCAGGAGGCAGGGCAGGGGGCAGGACTGTCCGCCGCCGAGTGCCGCTCGACTCTCCGCAGCGCCCTGGACTGGTCCATCACCCACAACTCCGCACGCGGGCAGGCGGCATGAGCCCACGCTCCCGCCCCCTCCTGAAGAGCATCACCACCACCCCGACCGGCCAGCCGGACGCCTACTCACCGCAGGGCCCGCCGGCCGTGGGCGAGCCGAAAGGCGCCGCCCGCAAGGGCGTCCGAAGTGCCCTTCTCTCTGACTCGCAGCCGGCCGACTCGGCCAATCCGACGCCGGATCGGCCCGGGATCCGGATCTACGCCCCGCCGGTCTACCGCGACCACAACGACGGGGCCCGCTGGTCCAAGCGCTACGGAGACACCCCGACCGCCGCCTACGCCTGTCCCTGCGGACAGACCGGCACCGCGCCCGGACCGCGCACCGTCGCCGCGCTGGTCACGGAGTACGAGGCGCACCGGGCCGCCTGCACCGGCACGCCCGCATCCCCCATGGAAGGAAGGGCCGCCGCATGACCCCCACCACCGACGGGGCCGCACTGCTCAACGACGTCGAAGCCTTCCACCGCCGGTTCAACGTCTTCCCCACCGAAGCCGCCTACGTCGCCGTCGCGCTGTGGGACGCGCACGCGCACCTGCTCGACTGCTTCGACTCCACCCCCCGCCTGGCCTTCCTCTCCCCGGAACCGGGGTCGGGGAAGTCCCGCGCACTGGAGATCGTGGAAACCCTCGTGCCCGCCCCCATGACGGCGGTCAACGCGTCCGCCGCCGCCCTGTTCCGCTCCGTCTCCAACCCGTCCGGCCGACCGACGATCCTCTTCGACGAGATCGACACCGTGTTCGGGCCCAAGGCGGGGGAGAACGAGGAACTGCGCGGGTTCCTGAACGCCGGCCACCGCCGCACCGGGGTCACCTACCGGTGCATCGGCGACGGCGGCAACCAGACCGTTCAGGCCTTCCCCTCGTACTGCGCCGTCGCGGTCGCCGGTCTCGGCTCGCTGCCCGACACGATCATGACCCGGTCGGTCATCATCCGGATGCGCCGGCGGGCCCGCAACGAGCGTGTTGAGTCGTTCCGGGCCCGCGTCCACGAGGGGGAAGGGCACAAGCTCCGGGACCGGCTCGCCCAATGGGCCGAGCACGCGCGGGGGTTCGTGATGGGTGCCTGGCCCGACATGCCCGACGGGGTCACCGACCGTCCCGCGGACGTGTGGGAGCCGCTGCTCGCCATCGCGGACGCTGTCGGCGGTGGCTGGCCGGAGCGGGCCCGCGCCGCGTGTGTGGCGCTGGTGACCGCGTCCAAGGCCAACGACAAGGGCAGTCTCGGGATCCGGCTGCTCGCCGACCTGCGTGACCACGTCATGGTCGGTATCGACCGGCTGCCCACCGTGGCCATCCTGGATCGCCTGAACGCCCTGGACGACGCACCGTGGGCCGATCTGCACGGCAAGCCGCTCGACAACCGCAGGTTGTCGCGGATGCTCGCCGAGTACATGACGGCGGACAACGAGCCGATCGCCTCCCGCAACATCAAGACCGCCGGGAGTGTCCTCAAGGGCTATTACGCCGC
This sequence comes from Streptomyces sp. NPDC048254, assembly GCF_043201895.1. Classification (NCBI taxonomy): domain Bacteria; kingdom Bacillati; phylum Actinomycetota; class Actinomycetes; order Kitasatosporales; family Streptomycetaceae; genus Streptomyces; species Streptomyces sp. NPDC048254. The sequence goes on along the minus strand of NZ_JBICZJ010000002.1, from coordinate 127,756 downwards.
CGATCTGTGGGACGCGTGGGCCCGCTACTGCCCCCCACCCCCGGAAAGTCCGCTACCTCCGCTACCTGGCACCGAAAACCTGGCCTGACCAGCAACTACGCGGTAGCGGCAACGGTCCCCGGTTGCCGCTACCGCGCCGCTACCCATCCGCTACCGCTACCCCTTCCCGCTACCCCGAACGGGCCCCTGACCTGCGCGGTAGCGGCGGTAGCGGAAGTAGCGCCCCCTCAGAGAGTCCCCCGAGGACTGCCCCCAGAGGAGCAACCGCATGAGCACCGCCACCCGCCGGCACCGCGCGCCGAAGGATGAACTGCTGCCCTTGAGCGAAGCCCTGGACGAGATCGGTATCAGCCGCGCCACCTGGTACCGGTGGCGAGACCGTGGCTACGGCCCCGAAGCGCGCCGCACACCGTCGGGCCGTATCTGCGTGCGCCGAAGTGTCCTGGACGCCTTCAAAGACGAATTGGATGCCGCGTGACCGAGTGGAGCTACACCGTCAAGATCTGGGCCATCCGGAAACGTGATTACCGGAAGCCCTACCAACTCCGATGGAAGGTGGGCATCCGGCCGCACTCGGAGTCGTTCCTCACCCACGGCCTGGCGGACAGCCGCCGAGCCCAACTCATTACGGCGGCCCGGGAGGGCGAGCCGTTCGACGTCGAGAGTGGATTGCCAAAGTCCATGGTCGACAAGAAGCGGGACATCACGTGGTACGAACACGCCCGCAACTACATCGAGATGAAGTGGGACGGCTCCCCCGGCAACACCCGGCGGACGCTCGCCGAAGCAATGGCGACCGTAACTCCGGCGTTCGTGAAGGACACGAAGGGGATGCCGGACCCGGGAATCGTCCGCCGTGCCCTCTATAGCTGGGCGTTCAACAAGAACCAGTGGGAGCAGGACACACCCGCCGACGTGGTCAAGGTGCTGAACTGGTTCGAGAGGAAGTCTCTCCCCATGTCAGCGCTTTCGGACAGATTGACCGTACGGGCCGCGCTGAATGCCCTTTCAAAGAAGCTGGACGGCAAGACTGCAGCACCTGGAACCATCCGCCGAAAGCGCGCAATCTTCTACAACTCACTCGAATACGCGGTTGACGCCGAACTGCTCAGCGACAACCCGCTAGACCGCATCAAGTGGAAGGCCCCGGAGCAGGTCGTCGAAGAAGTAGACCCAGCCTGCGCACCCAACCCCGGGCAAGCGGCGAAGCTACTGAACGCGGTTCGCGACCAGAGCAAGCGCGGTCGCCGACTCGCGGCATTCTTCGGCTGCATGTACTACGCAGCTGCCCGGCCGGCCGAAGTCATCGGATTACAAGTCGGAGACTGCGACCTGCCACGCCGTGGTTGGGGCCTGCTGAGGCTCCATGAAACGCGCCCGCGTTCCGGCAAGGACTGGACGGACAACGGCGAGACGCACGAGAAGAAGGGACTGAAGCACCGACCGAGGAAGGCCGTCCGTCGCGTGCCGATTCCGCCTGAACTGGTCGCTCTACTGCGCTGGCACCTCACCGCGTACGGCGCCGCCCCCGACGGCCGTGTCTTCCAGACGATGCGCGGCGGACTGGTCCAGGACACCGGGTACGGCGAAGTCTGGGCTGAGGCTCGCTCGCGGGCACTCACCCGGGCGGAATTTGAGTCCGTGCTGGCGAAGCGTCCTTATGATCTTCGTCACGCGGCAGTGTCCACGTGGCTCAGCTCAGGCGTCGAGCCTCAGCTTGTGGCAGAGCGCGCCGGCCACAGCGTGGCCGTGCTGTTTCGGGTGTACGCCAAGTTCCTCAAGGACGGGGACAGTGCGGCGAACGCCAAGATTTCTGCTCGCCTGGAGCAGGCGGGGTGACCGGCTCACGATCCCGTCCACGCCCCGTCCACGGAGTCCGAGAGAGGGCGTTCGAACGCGAGACAGAGTGAGACAGTCAGCTGTCCGTCGGGGTACATGACGAAGAGCCTGTGACCTGCGTACTACGCAGGTCACAGGCCCTTCGTTCCCGTGTGGCGGCGCCAGGATTCGAACCTGGGAAGGCGAAGCCGGCAGATTTACAGTCTGCTCCCTTTGGCCGCTCGGGCACACCGCCGGGGTTTGCCACCAAGTCGGACCGTTTTTCGGCGGTGCTCCCTGGCAACGACGTAAACAATACCCGATCCCCAGGGGTGCTCCGCCACCCGATTGATCTGCGCTCGCGAGACCTGGGGTGGCTAGGCTGGTGCGGATGCGGCCCGGTCCCCACACCAGGCGCGGCCGCCGTCGCGCGCCGGAACGCATCCCGTTACGCCCCCAGATACAAGGAGCCACAGGACATGGCCGACTCCAGTTTCGACATTGTCTCGAAGGTCGAGCGGCAGGAGGTCGACAACGCCCTCAACCAGGCCGCCAAGGAGATCTCGCAGCGCTTTGACTTCAAGGGCGTGGGCGCCTCGATCGCCTGGTCCGGCGAGAAGATCCTGATGCAGGCGAACTCCGAGGAGCGGGTCAAGGCGATCCTCGACGTCTTCCAGTCGAAGCTGATCAAGCGCGGCATCTCGCTGAAGGCGCTGGACGCGGGTGAGCCGCAGCTCTCCGGCAAGGAGTACAAGATCTTCGCGTCGATCGAGGAGGGCATCTCCCAGGAGAACGCGAAGAAGGTCGCGAAGATCATCCGCGATGAGGGTCCCAAGGGCGTGAAGGCCCAGGTCCAGGGCGACGAACTGCGCGTCAGCTCCAAGAGCCGCGACGACCTCCAGGCCGTGATCGCGCTCCTGAAGGGCCAGGACTTCGACTTCGCGCTCCAGTTCGTGAACTACCGGTAGTCACCGCCGGCCGAGGTACGAGGAGGGGTGGGCACCCCTGGTACCCACCCTTCTCGTCTGCCGGCCTGCGGTAGGGGCGCTCAGTCGCGCGAATTGCCGAACAGCAGGCGGTAGACGATCAGCAGGACCAGCGAGCCGCCGATCGCCGCCACCCAGGTCGCGCCGTCGTAGAAGTTCTTGGTGATGGGGTGGTCCAACCAGCGGGCCGATATCCAGCCGCCGAGGAACGCGCCCACGATGCCGATGAGGGTCGTACCGATGAAGCCGCCCGGGTCGCGTCCCGGCAGCAGGATTTTGGCGATGGCGCCGGCCAACAGTCCCAGGATGATCCAACCGATGATGCCCATGCCCTGAACCTGCCCTTCCGCGCTGTGTTCGCACTGTTCCGGCCCTGTGTTTTCGTTCTCGGCCGGCTGTGCCGGACAGGGTGTGCGAGAACGCCCGCAGACAGCCGTCGCGCGTGTGTTCGTGCGCTGTCGATGACGAGGACGCCACGGCGACACCTCACGGTTGCGGCGATCAGTAGGGTGCGGCGCATGGCCTCCTCCTCCCCCCGTCTGCGGCGCACGCTGGGCGTGCGCGACGCCGTGGTCGTCGGTCTCGGCTCGATGATCGGGGCCGGCGTGTTCTCGGCCCTGGGTCCGGCGGCCCACGCGGCCGGGTCGGGGCTGCTGCCCGGCCTGGCCGTCGCTGCTCTGGTCGCCTACTGCAACGCCATGTCCTCGGCCCGCCTCGCCGCCCGCTACCCGCAGTCGGGCGGCACCTACGTGTACGGGCGGGAGCGGCTCGGCGCCTTCTGGGGATACCTCGCGGGCTGGGCGTTCGTCGTCGGAAAGACGGCGTCCTGCGCCGCGATGGCACTCACCGTGGGCGCCTACGCCTGGCCGGGGCAGGCGCACGCGGTCGCGGTGGCGGCCGTGGTGGCGCTGACCGCCGTGAACTACGGCGGCATCCAGAAGTCGGCCTGGTTGACGCGGGTGATCGTGGCCGTGGTGCTGGCGGTCCTCGCTTCCGTGGTGGTCGTGTGCCTGACGTCCGGGCGAGCGGACGCCGGGCGGCTGGACATCGGCCTGTCTTCGGGTGTGGGCGGCGTGCTTCAGGCGGCCGGCCTGCTGTTCTTCGCGTTCGCCGGGTACGCGCGGATCGCGACCCTCGGCGAAGAGGTGCGGGACCCGGCGCACACCATCCCGCGCGCGATTCCGCTGGCCCTGGGTATCGCGCTGGTGGTGTACGCGTGCGTGGCGGTGGCCGTGCTCTCCGTGCTCGGCGCCGACGCGCTGGGGCGGGCGGGGGCGCCGCTGGCCGACGCGGTGCGGGCGGCCGGGGTGCCGAGGCTGGTGCCCGTGGTGCGGGTGGGGGCGGCGGTGGCCGCGCTCGGCTCGCTGCTGGCGCTGATCCTGGGCGTGTCACGGACCACGCTCGCCATGGCCCGTGACGGCCATCTGCCCCCGGCGCTGGCCGCCGTGCACCCGCGTTTCCAGGTCCCGCACCGCGCGGAGCTGGCCGTCGGCGCGGTGGTCGCCGTGACGGCGGCGACGGTGGACGTCCGGGGTGCCATCGGTTTCTCCTCCTTCGGCGTGCTGGCGTACTACGCGGTGGCCAACGCCTCGGCCTGGACACTCGATCGGGCCCCGCGTGCCCGTGTGGTTCCGGTGGCCGGACTGCTGGGCTGTGCGACGCTGGCCTTCGCGCTGCCGCTGGTGTCGGTGGCCGCCGGGGCGGCCGTGCTGGCCACGGGCGCGGTGGCGTACGCCGTACGGCGGCGGGTGACGGTTCGGTAGTCGGCGGTCGCGTTCAGGAGGCCTGGTTTCTCAGGAGGCCTGCTCCGGAGCCGGCGCCGTGCGTATCCGGACGTCGTCCCACGGCGCCAGATCCGTGCCCTCGTCGGTCTCCTCGTACCAGCCCGTGCCGTTCAGCCAGACGCACAGCCAGTCGGTGAGGGTGGGCGCGTCCACGAACCAGGCGCTGTCGGCGCCGTCGGCGTTCGGCTCGTAGAGCAGGACCGTGGCCTGCGGGGTGCGGCAGTCCACGCAGGCGTACATACCGCAGCCCCAGTGGGATATCGGCAGGACGCCCTCCGGCCAGGGCCACTCCGGGTTCCTGCGTCCGTACTCGCGGTTGGCGAGGTACTGGGTGACGGCGGCCGGTTCGCCGGAGGGGGCGGCGTCGAGCAGGGGCAGCAGGCCGTAGGACGGGCCGAAGCCTCCGTCGCCGACCTGCCCGTAGAGCGCGGCGAGGAGGGGTGGCAGGGGGAAGCCCAGGGCCTCGCGGGCACGGTCGAGCGTGGCTGCGTCGACGGGCGCGGGAAGCGAAGGCCAGCCCCATGGACGGGAGTCGCGGGCCTGTACGGCCACCCGTGTCAGCAACTGCTCGATCTCGGTCATGGCTTCATGATGCAGGCCGCCACTGACAATCGCGGCGGCCTGTGGACAACCCCGGGCCTGGGTCCGGGCCTGTGGACAACTCGTGTGCGGCAAGCTCCGGATGAGGTGTGGTCAGCGGGCCGCGAACGGCTGGTCCGTGGGCACGATCTCGCGTCCCAGCGGAAGCAGGGAGACCGGGATCAGCTTGAAGTCGGCGATACCGAACGGGATACCGATGATCGTCAGGCACATCACGACACCGGTGACGATGTGGGCGAGGGCCAGCCACCAGCCCGCGAGGACGAGCCACAGGACGTTGCCGACACAGGAGGGGACGCCGGCGTTCCCGCCGCTCGACGGTCGTGTACCCGAAGGGCCACAGGGTGTAGACGCCGATACGGAACGCCGCTATGCCGAAGGGGATCGTCTCGGGACGTTCCCAATCCCGCTACAAGGGCGCTGCGCTTCCGCCTGGACGCCTGACCGGCTGATACTTGTGGCAGCAGGCATGCCGACGGAGTGACCTGGAGAGGGTACCGACCATGAAGGTGTTCAACCTGCTGCTCAACATCCTGTGGCTCGTCTTCTGCGGCTTCTGGATGGCGATCGGCTACCTGATCGCAGCGCTGATCTGCTTCGTCTTGATCATCACCATCCCGTTCGGCATCGCGTCCCTGCGTATCGCCGGCTACGTCCTGTGGCCGTTCGGACGGACCACGGTGGACCGACCGGACGCCGGCGCCGGCTCCTTCATCGGCAACGTGATCTGGGTGATCTTCGCGGGATGGTGGCTGGCTCTGGCCCACCTGATCACGAGCATCCCGCTGTTCCTGTCGATCATCGGGATCCCCTTTGGGTGGGCGAACCTGAAGCTCATCCCTATCTCGCTCATGCCTTTGGGTCGCGAGGTAGTAGCCACGGACCAAGGGTTTGGCGGGCGCTGACCGCTCTGCGTGCATGGCAGGCGGGAACCGCGTGCACTCCTATCGCGATCTGACCACAACCTGCGGGCGGTCCCCGCTCCGAGTGGCCTGAAGCCGAACAGGAGCGCAGACCGCAGGGTGTTTCCCGGCAGAGGGCGACTGAACCGCTGGAGTCAACGTTTTCGTAGATGTGCCACAGCGGGTTGGTGGAGTGCGGCCGCTCCAACGCAGTGCGGTAACGAGAGAGTCCAGGTCAGCCTCCACACGCCGACCATGGAACTCCCTCCGTTCGTGTCGGCACCGACCTCTTGGACTTATGTGATGATCCGTCGATGGCTGCCACCACGTTTGTGTAAATCCAAATTTGGGTCTCAGCCATTACTTAGAGGGGTGTCTGGATGTTGGAGCTCGCGCGCTCGTGGGTCGACGGGTGGACCGTCTCGCGTCGGGCACCGAAGCCGGTAGCCATGCCGTGGGGGCTGAGCATCCAGGTCGGGCTGCCGGCCCAGGCGGTCCGTCACGTCCTGCTCGACGCCGATGTCGAGACCGCCCGCGGGCTCGTCGGCGCGATCACCGAACAGGCCACCTGGATCAAGGCTTTTCTGGAACCGGACGTCATGCAGCCGTGGTTCTCGCCCGCGTGGGAGCCGACCGATCCCGGCTTTCTGATGGCCGTCGACCTGCGTCCGTCCGTCGTGCGCGCGCCGGACGGTTACACAGCCACCGCCGAGACCGCCGACGATGTCACATTCGTACGCATTCTGGCCGCCGACGGGAAGCTCGCCGGCCGCGGCCAAATCGGTCTGACAGCCGATGTCTACGTGTTCGACCAGATCGTCACCGAGGAGGCTCACCAGCGCCTCGGCCTCGGGACGGTCGTGATGGGCACACTCACCAACGCGGCCATCGAGAACGGCGCGGCTACCGGCATCCTGGGCGCGACCGTCCAAGGCCGAGCGCTCTACGAAACGCGGGACTGGAAGGTCCTCGCACCGCTGACCGGCTTCATCTACAAGCCTGTCGCTCCCTGAATCGCAACCCGGATCCCCGAACGGCGCCATACGCCGGGGCCGCGAGTTGCGGCGAGGCGCTCAACAGATCGTCGGTCTTCACATACACAGCGGTAGAGACCAATGGGCCAGGGTAGCTCCCCTACTGCCCAATGGCCGCAGGGGCACCGTGCGCCGGTGCTTGGACGCCATCTTCTACAAGGCGCGTACCGGCAAATCGCGGCCTGAAGTGATCAAGGACACCGGCGCCACAATCCAGGCCTCGAAGCACTTCAACGCCTGGACATCCGATGACACGTGGGCCCGCGTGAACGCCGCGCTGTCGGACGTGGAGCAGGCCCCTCTTCTCGAACCTCAGCTCCTACCGCCAATGATCATCGAAGGGCGAGTCGACCCGAGCGCGATGCTGCACCCTGAGGGGCGATCCCGAACGGGATGCCGATGATCGTGATGCAGAGGATCACGCCCGCCAGCAGGTAGCCGAGGAACAGCCAGAAGCCGCTCAGGACGAGCCAAATGACGTCAGGATGGTCTTCACTGCGGGCGACCTGCCATCTTCTCCAGCCGGGCGATCCGCTCCGCCATGGGCGGATGCGTCGAGAACATCTTGGACAGTCCCTGGCCCGGACGGAAGGGGTTCGCGATCATCATGTGGCTCGCGGTCTCGATCCGGGGCTCGGGGGGCAGCGGGAGCTGCTTGGTGCCGGTCTCCAGCTTGCGCAGGGCGCTGGCGAGGGCGAGCGGGTCGCCGGTGAGCTGGGCGCCGGAGGCGTCCGCCTCGTACTCCCGGGAGCGGCTGATGGCGAGCTGGATGACGGTCGCGGCGAGCGGGCCCAGGATCATGATCAGCAGCAGGCCGAGGAAGCCGGGGCCGTCGTCGTCGTCCGAACGGCCGACCGGGATCAGCCAGGCGAAGTTGACCAGGAACATGATCACCGAGGCGAGGGCGCCGGCGACCGACGAGATGAGGATGTCGCGGTTGTAGACGTGGCTGAGCTCGTGGCCGATCACACCCCGCAGTTCGCGCTCGTCCAGGATGCGCAGGATGCCTTCCGTGCAGCACACGGCGGCGTTGCGCGGGTTGCGGCCCGTCGCGAAGGCGTTCGGGGCCTCCGTCGGGGAGATGTACAGGCGGGGCATGGGCTGGCGGGCCTGGGTGGAGAGGTCGCGGACCATCCGGTACAGGGCCGGCGCCTCGAATTCGCTCACCGGGCGCGCACGCATCGCGCGTAGCGCCAGTTTGTCGCTGTTCCAGTACGCGTACGCGTTCGTGCCGAGGGCGACGAGGACCGCGACGATCAGACCCGTCCGGCCGAAGAAGCTGCCGATGACGATGATGAGTGCCGACAGTCCTCCGAGGAGAACTGCCGTTCTGAGTCCGTTGTGCCGGCGGTGCACGGTACGCCCTCCAAGTCGTGCGGCAGGGGAACCCTTTGCCTGCGGTGCTGCCTTCCGATCTGCGATGCCACCGGTGTCGTGGTGTCACGTCCAGTGGACCCTTACGCACTGGTCAACGCCAGGCGGCGGCCGCTAGTTCCCTTGTGTCCGCTGTGCGCCGCGTGAGCCGTCCGGGTGAGATCCGCGCCCCGCCCGCGCCGGTGCTCCGCACGCGCGCGTGCGGAGCGTCAGAACAGGCCGGTGGCGGCGAAACGGAGCACCAGCTGGGGCGCGCCGGAAAGCGCGACGCCGAGGGCTCCGGTGAGGGCGAGTGCGGCCGTGAGGGGGGCTGGAAGGCGGTGCCTGGCGGTGTCGCCTTCGGGAGCGCGGAACAGCAGGGCCGTCCACTGGAGGTAGTAGTAGAGGGCGATCACGACGTTGACGGCCATGACGACGGCCAGCCAGCCGAGGCCGGCGTCGACGGCCGCCGAGAAGACGGTGACCTTGGCGAACAGTCCGATGATGCCGGGCGGGAGTCCGGCCAGGCACAGCAGGAAGAACGCCAGGAGCAGTGCGGTCAGCGGGTTCTTGGCGTACAGGCCGCGGTAGTCGGAGAGCCGGTTGAGTTCCTTCGTACGGCCGACCAGGGCGGCCACCGCGAAGGCGCCGAGGTTCACGGCCGCGTACATGAGGGCGTAGGCGACGGTGGAGCCGACGGCCTTCTGGGGGTCGTTGGCGTATCCGGCGGCGGCGATCGGCACGAGCAGGTAGCCGGCCTGGCCCACCGACGACCAGGCGAGCAGTCGTACCGCGCTGTACGCGCGCGTGGCCTGCTGGCGCAGGGCCGCGACGTTGCCGACGGTCATGGTGAGGGCGGCCAGGGCGGCGAGTGCGGGGCCCCAGACGTCGGCGTAGGACGGGAAGGCGACGACGGTGACCAGGATCAGGCCGGAGAAGCCGACGGCCTTGCCGACGACGGACAGGTAGGCGGCGATGGGGAGCGGGGCGCCGACGTAGGTGTCGGGGACCCAGAAGTGGAAGGGGACGGCGGCTGTCTTGAACGCGAAGCCCACAAGGGTGAGGACGACACCCGTTTGGGCGAGGGTGTGCAGCTGGCCGTCGACGTGCTGGATGCGGTCGGCGACCTGGGTGAGGTAGAGGCTGCCGGTGGTGGCGTACACGAAGCTGATGCCCAGGAGGCTGACGGCGGTCGCGGTCACCGAGGACAGGAAGAACTTCAGGGCGGCTTCGGAGGACTTCGCGTCGCCGTGCCGGATGCCGACGAGGGCGAAGGCGGGCAGGGAGGCGACCTCCAGGGCGACGATCAGGGTGGCGAGGTCGCGGGATGCGGGCAGCAGGGCGGCGCCGGCGGCCGAGGAGAGCAGGAGGAACCAGAACTCGCCCTGGGGGTAGCGGCGGTTGCCGTCCTTCAGGGTGGTGACGGACAGCAGGGCCGTGAGCAGGGCGCCGCCGAGCACCAGGAACTGCACGACCAGGGTGAACCGGTCGGCCGTGTAGCTGCACGCGCGCGTGGCGCCCGTCAGGCAGAAGGTGCTGCGGTCGTGGTCCAGGAGCGGCAGCAGCAGGACGGCGGCCGCGGCGAGTCCGGCGACCGACACCCAGCCGAGGAGGGGCTTTCTGGCCTCCGGCACGAACAGGTCGGCGACGAGGACGGCGAGGGCGACGACCGCGGTGAGGGTGGGCGGGGCGATGGCGAGCCAGTCGACGGACTGGACGAGGTTCGCGGCCGACGGCTGGGCCAGGACGCTCATCGGGGGCCTCCTGCGAGGAGCTGCTGCACGGCCGGGTCGGTGAGCCCGAGCAGGGCCTTCGGCCACAGTCCGGCGACGACGGTGAGGGCGACGAGCGGGGTCCAGGCCGCGAACTCGTAGGTGCGGACGTCGGCGAGTTTCGGCATGTCCTGCGGTACGGCGCCCATGCAGACGCGGCGGACCACGGTCAGCATGTACGCGGCGGTCAGCAGGGTGCCGAAGGCGGCGATCGCCATGAAGGTGAGGAAGGCGGGGCGGCTGAGGCCGGCGGCGGGTTCGAACGCGCCGAACAGGGTGAGCATCTCGCCCCAGAACCCGGCGAGTCCGGGCAGTCCGAGCGAGGCGACGGCGGCGAAGGCGAGGAGCCCGCCGAGGCGGGGCGCCTTGCCGTACAGAGCGGCACCCGTCTCCTCGGCCAGGGTGTCGAGGTCGGTGGTGCCGGTGCGGTCCTTGAGTCCGCCGATCAGGAAGAAGAGCAGACCGGTGATGAGGCCGTGGGCGATGTTGGCGAACAGGGCGCCGTTGACGCCGGTCGGGGTCATGGTGGCGATGCCGAGCAGGACGAAGCCCATGTGGCCGACGGAGGAGTAGGCGATCAGGCGCTTGAGGTCGCCCTTCGCGCCCCGTTTGGCCAGGTTCAGACAGGCCAGGGAGCCGTAGATGATCCCGACCACGGCGAAGGCGGCGAGGTACGGCGCGAAGGTGCGGAATCCGTCCGGCGCGACCGGCAGCAGGATCCGGACGAACCCGTACGTACCCATCTTCAGCAGGACACCGGCCAGGAGGACCGAGCCGACGGTCGGCGCGGCGGTGTGGGCGTCCGGCAGCCAGCTGTGCAGGGGCCACATCGGGGTCTTGACCGCAAGCCCGATCCCGATCGCCAGAACGGCGATGACCTGCACGGATGCGGTCAGTGACCGGCCGTTGTCAGTGGCGAGTGCCACCATGTCGAATGTGCCCGCATTGATTCCGATCAGGAGCAGGCCGAGCAGCATGACGACGGATCCGAGCAGGGTGAAGAGGATGAACTTCCAGGCGGCCCGGGTCCGTCCCTCGCCGCCCCAGCGGGCGATGAGGAAGTACATCGGGACGAGGACCATCTCGAACGCGAGGAAGAACAGCAGCAGGTCGAGGACGGCGAAGCTGGCGAGGGTGCCGGACTCCAGGACGAGCAGCAGCGCGACGAACGCCTTCGGGGAAGGGCCCGCCGGCATGTTGAAGTACGAGTAGAGCGCGCAGAGGAAGGTCAGCAGCGCGGTCAGGACCACCAGGGGGAGGGAGATGCCGTCGATGCCGAGGTGGATGCGCACGTCGAGTGCGGGGATCCAGCTGATGTCGGTCGTGGCCTGCATCCTCGACGGATGGTCCTGGTCGAAGCCGAGCGCGAGGACGATCGCGGCGATGAGGATCACGCCGGTCACGGTCACGCCGTGGCGGAGCACGGTCTGCTCGGGTGACTTCCCCTTCAGCCCGGGCGGGGCGGGGAGCAGGGCGGCGACGGCGCCGAGGAGCGGGCCGACGACGATCAGTGCCAGAAGGAACTGCATCACGGACTCGTTGATATCGATCACGCCTGCTCACGCTCCGGTGGCGACGAGGAGGACGGCGACCGCCAGGACGACGGTGCCGGCGAGCAGCGCGCTCACATAGGTCTGGACGTTGCCGGTCTGGGCGCGGCGTACGGCGGCGCCGAGCAGGCGGGGTGCGGCGGCCGCGCCTCGGACGTAGGTGTCGACGACCTCGCGGTCGAGGAACTGGACGAGGCTCGCCGCGGCCAGGACCGGGCGGACGAACAGCACGTCGTACACGGCGTCCAGGTGGAAGCCTTCGGCGGCGTGCCGGCGCAGCGGGCCGAGCAGCAGCCGGGCGGGGTCCGCCGGGTCGGGTGCGTAGGCGACGTCGCCGAACGCGGGCTCGTGGGTGGCGATGGCCTCGGCCTCGACCAGTCCGGCGTCGCCCTCGGGGTGTGCGGCGACGGCGCCGATCGGGGCGCGGGCGGCCAGCGCCCTGGTGCGCTGCCAAGCGCCGTAGGTGACGAGTCCGCCGGCGAGCGCGAGGCCGGTGCCGAGGATCGAGGTGGTGAGGGTCGGGGTGAGGTCGCGGCCGTCGAACCAGCCGGGCAGCGACCGGTAGGCGAGCCCGCCGAAGGCGACGGACGGGACGGTCAGGACCCACAGCACGACGGTCATGGACAGCGGCTGCCGGCCGTGGTCCGGGACCTCGGTGCCCCGGCCCCGGAAGGCGAGCAGCCACAGCCGGGTCGCGTACGCGGCGGTGAGTACGGCGGTGACCAGACCGGCGACGAGGACGATCCAGCCGGCGCTGCCGGGGGCGTGCGCGGTGTGGCCGGTGGCGGTGTGCTCGGCGGCGCCCAGGACGGACTCCTTGGAGAAGAAGCCGCTGAAGGGCGGGATCGCGGCCAGCGCGAGTAGCGCCACGGTCATCGTCCAGTAGGCGTCGGGGACGCGTTCGCGCAGTCCGGAGGCGCGGGACATGACGGCCAGCGAGTTGGTGCCGGCGGCGTGGATGACCACGCCGGCCGCGAGGAACAGCAGCGCCTTGAAGGCACCGTGGGACAGGAGGTGGAAGACGGCGGCACCGCGGTCGCCGACGGCGAGGGCACCGGTCATGTAGCCGAGCTGGCCGATCGTCGAGCAGGCGAGGACGCGCTTGATGTCGTCCTGGGCGAGTGCGGCGAGGGCCGAACCGACCATCGTGACGGCACCCATGACGGCGAGGACGACCATCACGGCCGCACTGGCCTCGAAGACCGGAAGGAGACGGGCGACGAAGTAGACGCCGGCGGCGACCATCGTCGCGGCGTGGATCAGCGCGGAGACGGGGGTCGGGCCCGCCATGGCGTCGGGGAGCCAGGTGTGCAGCGGGAACTGCGCCGACTTGCCCGCCACACCGCACAGGAGCAGCAGCCCGACCAGGGCCGGGTGGTGCAGTCCGCCGTTCGCGACGGTGCCGAGGATCGTGGTGATGCGGAAGGAGCCGGCGTCGGTGGCGAGCGCGAACAGGCCGATCAGGAACGGCACGTCGCCGAGCTTGGTGACCAGGAAGGCCTTGATGGAGGCGGCGCGGGCCTCGGGGGTCTCCCAGTAGTGGCCGACCAGGAAGTAGGAGCAGATGCCCATGACTTCCCAGCCGACCAGCAGGACGATCAGGTCGCCGGAGTAGACGACCAGCAGCATCGCGGAGGTGAAGAGGGAGACGAGGGCGGCGTACGAGGGGTAGCGCGGGTCGTCGCGCAGGTAGCCCGTCGAGTAGATCTGCACACAGGTGGCGACGAAGGCGACCAGGACGGCGACGAGGGCGGCGAAGCCGTCGATGTGCAGGGCGAGTTCGATCGGGACCGAGCCGGTCGGGGTGAGCTGGGTGTGGGCGTCGACGGGCCGGCCGCCGCCCTGGTCCACGGCGACCGTGATGGCCAGCGCGAACGCGGCGAGGGTCGGCAGGACCGCGAGCGGGCGGACGAAGCCGGGGGCCGTGCGCCCCACGAGCAGGCCGGCCGCGGCGGCCAGGAAGGGCAGGAGGGGGACGAGGACGGCCAGGTTGGTCGTGGTCACGCGGTGGCCTCAGCCTTCTCGTCGGCCGTCCCGTCCGTGGGCGTGCCGTGCTCGTGGCCCTCGGCGGTGTCGCGGAGCCGGTCGATGGCGGAGGTGCCGCGGTTGCGGTAGACGGCGAGGACGATCGCCAGGCCGATGCCGATCTCGGCGGCGGCGATGGCGATGGTGAACAGGGTCAGCGCCTGACCGGAGTGCAGGGTGTCCCGGGCGGCCCTGCTCAGCCACACGTCGAAGGCGACGAGGTTGAGGTTGACGGCGTTGAGCATCAGCTCGACCGACATCAGGACCAGGATCGCGTTGCGGCGGGCGAGGACGCCGTACAGGCCGGTGCAGAAGAGGAGGGTGGAGAGGACGGCGGGATAGGCGAGGTGCATCAGCGGGCGCCTTCCTGCTCGGATTCCTGCTCGGTCTTTTCCTCGATCGGGTGAATCCCGGAATCCGTGACCGAGGGGGAACTCTGCGTGACGGCCCGGCCGTTCACAGGAGGCGGGGCCGAGTCCGCCTTCGCCTTCCGGGACAGGACGATGGCGCCGACCAGGGCCGCGAGGAGAAGGACGGAGAGGGCCTCGAAGGGCAGGACCCAGTTCTGGAAGAGGCTCTCTCCGGTGACCTTCGTCGAACCGGCGGCAGGGCCGTCCAGGTCGATCCAGGTGGCGCGGAAGGCGTCCACGACCACCCAGACCAGGGCGGCCGCGGCGGCCACGGCGACGGCCGACGCGGCCCAGCGGTTCCCGGAGTCGGCGTCCGGGGAGCGGCCGATCGGGGCCTTGGTGAGCATCAGCCCGAAGAGAAGGAGGACGACTACGGAGCCCACATAGATGAGGACCTGCACCCAGGCGATGAACTCGGCGGTGAGCAGCAGGTATTCGACGGCGAGACCGCCGAGGGTGACCACCAGCCACAGGGCGGCGTGCACCAGTTGGCGGGTGGTGACCGTGACGAGGGCGGCGCCGAAGGTGACCAGGCCGACGAGGAGAAAGGCGATCTCCACGCCGGTCGGGGACAGGAAGCCGTGCGGCGCCTGGGCGAGGGCGCTCATGACTCCCCCTCCTGCGGCTCGGCCTGGGCGGCCGCGAGCTTCTCGGCGGTCTTCCGGGCGGCGGCGATCTCCTTCGGTTCCTCCGCACCGGGGTCGAGGGCGGGCGGGGCCGGGACCGTCCACATCCACTCACGGAGCTTGTCCCGCTCGTGGGTGAGTTCGTGGATGTCGGTCTCGGCGTACTCGAACTCCGGGGACCAGAACAGGGCGTCGAAAGGACAGACCTCGATGCAGATGCCGCAGTACATGCACAGGGAGAAGTCGATGGCGAAGCGGTCCAGGACGTTGCGGCTGCGTTCGCGGCCGCCCGGGGTCGCCGCCGGGACGGTCTCCTTGTGGGAGTCGATGTAGATGCACCAGTCGGGGCACTCACGGGCGCAGAGCATGCAGACCGTGCAGTTCTCCTCGAACAGACCGATCACACCGCGGGTGCGGGGCGGGAGTTCGGGCAGGGCGTCCGGGTACTGCTCGGTGACCGTCTTCCGGGTCATCGTGCGCAGGGTGACGGCCAGGCCCTTGGCGAGGCCACTGCCGGGAATGGGGGCCACGGTTAGGAGATCACCACCTTGACGATGCCGGTGAGGGCGATCTGGGCGAGAGAAAGGGGGACGAGGAGGGTCCAGGAGAACTTCTGCAGCTGGTCCTCGCGCAGCCGGGGGTAGGTCACGCGGAGCCAGATCACGACGAAGGCGAGGAGCGCCGTCTTCAGAAGGGTCCACAGCCATCCGAGGCCGTGGGCTCCCCACGGCCCGTGCCAGCCGCCCAGGAAGAGGACGGTGGTCAGACCGCACAGGACGACGATCCCGGCGTACTCGGCGAGCAGGAAGAGGGCGAAGCGCAGGCCGGTGTACTCGGTGTACGCGCCGAAGATGATCTCCGTGTCGGCGACGGGCATGTCGAAGGGGGGCCGCTGGAGTTCCGCGAGGCCGGCGATGAAGAAGACCAGGCCTCCGGTGAGCTGCCAGGGCAGCCACCACCAGTGGAAGGCGCCGACGATGCCCGGCAGGGAGACCGTGCCGGCCGCCATCGCCACGGAGGCGGCGGCGAGCAGCATCGGGAGTTCGTAGGCGAGGAGCTGGGCGGCGGTACGCAGGCCGCCGAGGAGGGAGAACTTGTTCGCACTGGCCCAGCCGGCCATGAGCGAGCCGAGGACGCCGACGCCCATCACGGCCAGCACGAAGAACACACCCGCGTCCAGGATCTGGCCGACGGCACCCTCGCCGGGGCCGATCGGGATGGCGAGCAGCACGAGCAGATACGGGAGGAGGGCCACCGCGGGCGCCAGCTGGAAGATACGGCGGTCCGCGCCGGCCGGGACCACGTCCTCCTTCTGCGCGAACTTCACGCCGTCGGCGATCAGCTGGGCCCAGCCGTGGAAACCACCGGCGTACATCGGGCCGAGGCGGCCCTGCATATGGGCCATCACCTTGTGCTCGGTCTGACCGACGATCAAGGGGAAGGTGAGGAAGACGACGAACACGACGAGGAGTCGCAGGACGACGTCCAGAGCGTCGTTCACTACGGGCCTCCTGGGCGGTCTTCGCGGGGGGCGGGTTGTTCGGGGGTGGCGCTGTCCGGAGGCGGGACCGGGGCTTCGGGGCTGGGAGGAGCGTCGGGGGCGGGGGCGTCGGACACCGGGGCCGCAGGGGCGGGAGCGTCGGGGGCTGACGCGTCGGCGGAGTCAGGGGGTGAGGTTTCAGGTCCGGCGTCCTGGGAGGCCTCGGGGGCCTCCGGCGCGGCAGGGTCCGGCTCGGCCCTGGCCGGAGTGGTCGGCGCGGACGCGGCCGGCTCGGGCGGCGCCGACTCAGGCCCGGCCGACTCAGGCCCGGCCGACTCAGGCCCGGCCGACTCAGGCCCGGCCGACTCAGGCCCGGCCGACTCAGGTCCAGCTGACTCCGGCGCCGCCGACCCACGTCCAGCCTGCTCTGACCTCGTCGACTCCGACCCCGTCGGCTCCCCCGCCTCCGGCTTCTCGGTCTCGGGCCCAGCCCCGCGTGCCTCGGTCGGCTCGGTCGGCTCCGGCGGCTCCGTCGACGCAACCCGCCGCTCCTCGCCTCCTGATTCGTCGAAGGCCGGGCGGGCGTGGTGCCACGGGGCGTCGGCGCTGCGTGGGGTCGCGGGGCGTGCCGGGGTGGCCGGTTCTGCCGACGGTGCCGTCTGCTGTGCGCGCCGCGACGCGGAGCCGCCCGAGGCAGTACGTGCCCGGCGCGGCCCCCGGGGAGCGGCGGCCGTCGGCTCCTCCGCCGGAGCGGTCTCGTCTGCTGCGGATGCCGCCCGCTGCGAGGCGGAACCCTCACTCACGCTCCGCCCCCGGCGCGGACCCACCGACGGCTGTTCCCCAGAAACCGCCCGCTGGGAAGCGGAGCCCTCGGTCACGCTCCGCGCCCGGCGTGGGGTGGACGTCGGCTGTGCCTCGGCGGAGGCCGCCTCCACAGCCGGCGTCGCCTCCACCGCAGGCGTCGGCCCGGCCGGGTCCCCCGCCCCGGCCGTCTGGCTCGCCGAGCCCTCCGCTGCCGTGCGGGAGCGCCGTACCGGGCGTTCGCCGGGCGTACGGGTCGGGCGTTCGCCGGGCGGGCCGGCCAGGCGTTCGCCGGTGGGGCGTCCCGCTGCCGCACGGGCCGGGCGGGCGGGGACCGCGGGGAGCCGGCCCTTCAGGGGGCCCCATTCGTTGGGGTCGGGGACGCCCGGGGGGAGCATCTGGCGGCGCCTGGGGCCGCCGTGGTCGGACTCGCCGGGTTCCTTGGCGCCGGGCCAGGCCTTGGCGACGCGGGCGGCCAGGACGAAGTCCTTGCGGAGGGGGTGGCCCTCGAAGGTTTCCGGGAGGAGGAGATGGTCCAGGCCGGGGTGGCCGGGGAAGCGGACGCCGAACATCTCGTGGGTCTCGCGTTCGTGCCAGCGGGCGCCCGCGTAGACGCCGACGGCGGACGGGAGTTCGGGGGCGGAGTGCGGCACGGTCGTCCGCAGGAGCAGGCGGCGGACCGGGGCGAGGGCGACGACGTGGGCGGAGACGCGGAAGCCGGTGCCGGGTTCGTCGACCGCGCTCAGCCAGTCGAAGAAGGTGCAGTTCAGGGTCGTACGGGCGGTCTCCAGGGCGGCGAGCCAGGAGGCGGGAGGGACGTCGACCGTGAGGACCTCGTAGGACTCCTCGGCCGTGGCGTCCGGGCCGAAGAGTTCGTCCACGGGGGCGGGCAGCCAGCCGGTGGGGGCGGTCATCGCGCGTCCCCTTCGGCGGCGGGGGCCGGTGGCCGCACCAGGCCACTCTGGAGGGCAGCGGCGGACGGGCGGGGGGTGCCGTAGCGCTCGTCCAGGGACTCCGCCGCGATCTTCTCCTGGAGTTTGAGGATGCCCTGGAGGAGGGCCTCGGGGCGCGGCGGGCAGCCGGGGACGTAGACATCGACCGGGATGATCTGGTCGACGCCCTTGGTGACGGAGTAGGAGTCCCAGTACGGGCCGCCGCAGTTGCTGCACGCGCCGAAGGAGATGACGTACTTGGGCTCGGGCATCTGCTCGTACAGGCGCTTGACGGCCGGGGCCATCTTGTCGGTGACCGTGCCCGAGACCACCATCAGGTCGGCCTGGCGGGGCCCCGGCGCGAAAGGGATCACCCCGAGGCGGATGAAGTCGTGGCGGGCCATCGACGCGGCGATGAACTCGATCGCGCAGCAGGCGAGGCCGAAGTTGAAGACCCAGAGCGAGTATCGGCGGCCCCAGTTGAGGACGACCTTCATCGGCTCGGGGGCGAGACGGGCGAGCGCGCCCAACCGTTGCGGTTCCGGTAGCAGCACGGGCTCCGACGGCGTCACATCCGGCGTCACGTCCATGTCAGGACGCCCTTCTTGTATGCGTACAGCAGGCCGATGGCGAGGAAGCCGAGGAAGACGAACATCTCCACGAGCGTGGTGGCGCCATAGCCGGGGGCGGCGAAGACCGTCGCCCAGGGGAACAGGAAGATCGAGTCGACCGCGAAGATGACGTAGAGGAAGGCGTAGACGTAGTAGCGGACCTGAGTGTGTGCCCAGCCCTCGCCGACGGGGTCGACACCGCACTCGTAGGTCAGGAGCTTCTCGGGCGTGGGGACCACGGGGCGCAGCAGCCGGCCGGCTCCGAAGGCGGCGGCGACGAAGAGCACGCCGACGAGGGCCAGCAGTCCTACGACCGAGTAGGACGCGAAGTAGTCCGCGGCGACGACCACGGTCGGCTCACCGCTCACCGTCTCCCACATCGTCCGTCCCCTCACTCCCTCGACAGACAACGGGCCTTTCCCGGCCCCGCGTCGTGACTCAGTCAACTCTTGATTCGACGATCTGTACGCACGGGAGTCTAGGCCCTGATAAAGACACGGTAAGCAGCCCGTCACGCGGTGAGAGGTGACACCGGGGGCGACTGGTGGGGTTTTCCCCAGGGTGGCCCGGGCGGTGAACTCCATGGCATTGCGTCACGGCACACGGCACGCTGGCGCATATGACCGCACCAGCACCCCGTTCCCGCAGCCTGGCCGACGGCGGCGAAGACCGCGACCGGCTGCCGCCCGTCCGCTTCGCCTACGACGGTCACACCTGGAAGGAGATCGCGCACCTCCTGCTGAATCTGCCGGTATCGGTGTTCGGCTTCATCTATGTGTTCACGACGGTGTGGGTGAGCGGGGTGCTCACGATCACGGTGGTCGGCATCCCGCTGCTCGCCGCCACGCTGCTGGGCGCCCGGCAGCTGGGCAAGCTGGAGCGGGCACGCGCGCGTGCGCTGCTCGGGGTGCGGGTGGAGGAGCCGACTCCGCTGCCATGGACCAAGCGGGGTGGGGGCACTGGGCGGCTGTGGATGGCGCTGAAGGATCCGGTGGGCTGGCGGACGCTGCTGTACGACTTCATCCGGCTGCCCTGGGGCATCCTCACCTTCTGCACCGTGTTGACGTCGTTGTTCGTGCTGTGGCCGGTGCTGCCGTTCATCGCGCGCGGGCTGGCGAACGCGGACCGGGCGATGGTCCGCGGTCTGCTGTCACCCTCCGACGAGCTGGAGCGCCGGATCGCCGAACTGGAGTCGGACCGGGGGGTCGTGGTGGACACGGCCGCCGCCGACCTGCGGCGTATCGAACGGGATCTGCACGACGGCGCGCAGGCGCGCCTCGTCAACCTCGCCATGGGGCTCGGTCTGGCGAAGGAGAAGCTGCTGGAGGACCCCGACGGGGCCGCCGCGATGGTCGAGGAGGCGCACGGCGAGGTGAAGCTGGCCCTGCAGGAGCTCAGGGACCTCGCCCGGGGCATCCACCCGGCGGTACTGACCGACCGCGGGCTGGACGCGGCGCTGTCCTCGGTCGCCTCGCGCTGCACGGTACCGGTCCAGGTGACCGCCGACCTGCCGTCCAGACCGGCGCCCGCGATCGAGGGCATCGCCTATTTCACCGTCTCCGAGCTGCTGCAGAACATCAGCAAACACAGCGCGGCGCGCAGCGCGTCGGTCGACGTGTGGCGCACCGACGACCGGCTGCTGATCCAGGTGACGGACGACGGGCACGGCGGCGCGAGCCTGGACGGCGGCACCGGGATGCGCGGGCTCGCCGACCGGCTGGGCGCGGTGGACGGCCTGTTCGTCGTCGACTCGCCGGCCGGCGGTCCCACGACGGTCACCGCCGAGCTGCCCTGGCGTGACCGGGGGTAGGGAAAACCCCCCGTTCAAGATGCCGACGGCCTCCATGGTTCGTGGACCTGCGGCACAGCAGGGTGGAGGTACGACAGGGACAGGCCTGACGGGACGAGCTGGCACAGCTGGAACAGACAGCACAGGACGGACGGGACGGCACCGATGGCCACGGAGTACGGGCACGGGCACGGATACGGACAGGACGACGGGTACGGATACGGGTACGGCCATGGGCAGCGCCACGGGTACGGCTACGACCCGTCCGGTGAACGTCGGCATCGGGTGCCGGCCGTGCTGCGGGCGCCGTTCGAGGCGCGCAGCTGGCGTGAGTTCGCCTATGTGCTGGTGGGCCTTCCGATCGGCGTCGCGCTGTTCGTGTGGACCGTGACGATGGTGTCCCTCGGCGTCGGTCTGCTGGTGACCTTCATCGGGATCCCCCTGCTGGCCGTGGCCCTCGCCGGCTGCCGGGGTTTCGGGGCGCTGGAGCGGGCGCGGGCGCGCGGGCTGCTGCGCCTGGAGGTGGCCGACCCGGAACCGTTGCGGATGCGCAAGCCCGGGATGATGGCGTGGATCGGCGCGGTGCTGAAGAGCGGCACGTCCTGGCGCCATCTGCTGTACGCGGTCCTCCAGTTCCCCTGGTCGATGTTCTCCTTCGTCGTCGCGCTCGACTTCTGGGCGTACGGCTGGGCCCTGCTGACGTATCCGCTGTGGTTCTGGGTCTTCCCGATGTACGCCGGGCAGGGCGGTCTTCAGCTGTACGGCGACGCGCATCACAGCGTCTACCTCGACAACCCGTTCGAGATCACCGTGACCGCGCTGGTGGGGCTGTTGTTCACGCTGGCCACGCCGTGGATCGTACGGGCGCTGACGCTGGTGGACCGGCTGATGGTGCACGGGCTGCTCGGGCCCTCGAAGCTGGCGTCGCGGGTGGTGGAGCTGGAGTCCGACCGGGGGGTGGTCGTCGACACGGCCGCGGCCGACCTGCGGCGCATCGAGCGGGACCTGCACGACGGGGCACAGGCCCGGCTGGTGGCGCTGGCCATGGATCTGGGGCTGGCGAAGGAGAAACTGCGGGAGGATCCGCAGGTCGCGGCGCGGATGGTGGACGAGGCGCACGGTGAGGTGAAGACCGCGCTGCAGGAGCTCAGGGACCTGGCCCGGGGGATCCATCCCGCGGTGCTCACCGACCGGGGACTGGACGCGGCGCTGTCGGCGGTGGCCTCACGGTGCACGGTGCCGGTGCGGGTGGAGGTCGACCTGGCGGAGCGGCCGGCGGCGGCGATCGAGGGGATCGCGTACTTCACGGTGTCCGAGCTGCTGCAGAACATCAGCAAGCATGCGCGGGCGAGTGCGGCGGCGGTGGATGTGTGGCGGAGCGAGGACCGGTTGATGTTGCAGGTCGTGGACGACGGGGTGGGGGGTGCGGACACGGCCAAGGGGTCGGGGCTGGCGGGGCTGGCCGAGCGACTGGACGCGGTCGACGGGATCGTGCTGGTGGACTCGCCGGTGGGCGGGCCCACACGGGTGACGGCGGAACTGCCCTGGCGGGGCTGAGGCCTCGGATCTCCGCCCCCGCCGCCCCTTACCCGTTCCCTCACCAGGGGGCTCGGCCCCCTTCCACCCCCGGCACCCGGGGCTGCCGCCCCAGCCCCCGCGGCGGGCTGAATTGGCTCGTCTGCTCTCATGACCGCGCCGCGCTCCGATGCGAATGCTGGAATGCTGGTCTTTCGGACAGGGCAGGCATGTACGCCGGACGGGGTGTGGGGGGCCGGGAGATCGTGGAGGACAGAGTGCGGGTGGTCATCGCCGAGGATTCCGTGCTGCTCAGAGAGGGGCTGACCCGGCTGTTGACCGACCGCGGACATGATGTTGTCGCGGGTGTCGGCGACGCGGAGGCGCTGGTCAAGACCATCGCCGATCTCGACGCGCAGGGTGCGCTGCCGGACGTGGTGGTGGCGGACGTACGGATGCCGCCGACGCACACCGACGAGGGTGTGCGCGCAGCCGTACGGCTGCGGAAGGCTCATCCGCAGCTCGGGGTGCTGGTGCTGTCGCAGTACGTGGAGGAGCGCTACGCCACCGAACTGCTGGCCGGTTCCAGCAGGGGCGTGGGCTATCTGCTCAAAGACCGGGTCGCCGAGGTCCGGGAGTTCGTGGACGCGGTCGTTCGGGTCGCCGAGGGCGGTACCGCGCTCGACCCCGAGGTGGTCGCGCAGCTGCTCGGGCGCAGCCGTAAGCAGGATGTGCTGGCCGGACTGACCCCGCGCGAGCGGGAGGTGCTGGGGCTGATGGCCGAGGGGCGGACGAACTCGGCGATCGCCCGGCAGCTGGTCGTGAGCGACGGAGCCGTCGAGAAGCACGTCAGCAACATCTTCCTCAAGCTGGGTCTCTCCCAGAGCGACGGGGACCACCGACGGGTTCTGGCCGTTCTGACCTATCTGAACTCCTGACGGGCCGACACCGTGTCGGAGCCGGAAGGCAGCCGGGGGGAGAGAAAATCATGACAAGTCAGGGCGACAGGTCGTCTCAAAACGCCGTCCATCATGTGAGCGGGCACGGGAAGGCGACCCTAACCGACGTAGGGTTGATTGCGGGATGGTCCGTGGGACGACCCCGCCCGGACAGCCGCCTCGAAGGAGGTCCAGTTCAGTGACCAGCCAGGTCAGCAGGACAACGGAACAGGCCGACGGAACCGTCGTGGGAGAACAGCGCAGGCCGGGCGGTGTGAAGGCCGTCCGGCGCCTCGATCGGGTGATCATCCGGTTCGCGGGGGACTCGGGTGACGGTATGCAGCTCACCGGTGACCGGTTCACGTCGGAGACCGCGTCCTTCGGTAACGATCTCTCGACCCTCCCCAACTTCCCCGCCGAGATCCGCGCCCCGGCAGGCACCCTGCCCGGGGTCTCCTCATTCCAGTTGCACTTCGCCGACCACGACATCCTCACCCCCGGGGACGCGCCGAACGTGCTGGTCGCGATGAACCCGGCCGCGCTGAAAGCCAACATCGGGGACCTGCCGCGCGGCGCGGAGATCATCGTCAACACGGACGAGTTCACCAAACGGGCGATGCAGAAGGTCGGCTACGACGCCTCCCCACTGGAGGACGGCTCACTGGACGGCTACAGCCTCCATCCGGTGCCGCTGACCACCCTGACGGTGGAAGCCCTCAAAGAATTCGACCTCACCCGCAAAGAGGCCGAGCGCAGCAAGAACATGTTCGCGCTCGGCCTCTTGTCATGGATGTACCACCGGCCCACCGAGGGCACGGAAAGATTCCTCAAGGAGAAGTTCGCCCGCAAGCCCGAGGTCATGAACGCCAACCTGGCGGCCTTCCGCGCGGGCTGGAACTTCGGGGAGACGACCGAGGACTTCGCGGTCTCCTACGAGATCGCCCCGGCGACCACCGCGTTCCCGGTGGGCACCTACCGCAACATCTCCGGGAACCTGGCCCTGGCCTACGGCCTGGTCGCCGCGTCCCGCCAGGCCGACCTGCCGCTCTTCCTCGGCTCGTACCCGATCACCCCGGCCTCCGACATCCTCCACGAACTGTCCAAGCACAAGAACTTCGGTGTGCGGACCTTCCAGGCCGAGGACGAGATCGCCGGGATCGGCGCGGCACTGGGCGCGGCCTTCGGCGGCTCGCTCGCCGTCACCACCACCTCCGGCCCGGGTGTGGCGCTGAAGGCGGAGACGGTGGGGCTCGCGGTGTCGCTGGAGCTGCCGCTGCTGGTGGTGGACATCCAGCGTGGCGGGCCGTCCACCGGGTTGCCGACCAAGACCGAGCAGGCCGACCTGCTCCAGGCGATGTACGGCCGCAACGGCGAGGCCCCCGTCCCGGTGATCGCTCCGCGGACCCCGGCCGACTGCTTCGACGCGGCGCTGGAGGCGGCCCGGATCGCGCTGACGTACAGAACCCCGGTGATGCTTCTGTCCGACGGCTACCTGGCCAACGGCAGCGAGCCCTGGCGCATCCCGGAGCTCACGGAACTCCCCGACCTGCGCGTCCAGTTCGCCCAGGGACCGAACCACACCCTCGACGACGGCACCGAGGTCTTCTGGCCGTACAAACGCGACCCGCAGACACTCGCCCGCCCGTGGGCGATCCCGGGCACGCCCGGTCTCGAACACCGTATCGGCGGCATCGAGAAGCAGGACGGCACGGGCAACATCTCCTACGACCCCGCCAACCACGACTTCATGGTCCGCACCCGGCAGGCCAAGATCGACGGCATCGACGTACCTGACATCGAGGTCGACGACCCGGACGGCGCGCGCACCCTGGTCCTGGGCTGGGGCTCGACCTACGGGCCGATCACGGCCGCGGTACGGCGGCTGCGCCGGGCCGGCGAGGCGATCGCACAGGCGCACCTGCGCCACCTCAACCCCTTCCCGCGCAACCTGGGCGCGGTCCTGGGGGGTTACGACAAGGTAGTGATCCCCGAGATGAACCTCGGCCAGCTCGCCACCCTCATCCGGGCGAAGTACCTCGTGGACGCGCATTCGTACAACCAGGTCAACGGCATGCCGTTCAAGGCCGAGCAGCTCGCCGAGGCGCTCAAGGAGGCCATCCATGACTGACACCGCCGACGGACTGCTCCAGCTCGTCCCCAAGGCCGCGGCCAAGCAGTCCATGAAGGACTTCAAGTCCGACCAGGAGGTGCGCTGGTGCCCGGGCTGCGGTGACTACGCGATCCTGGCCGCCGTGCAGGGGTTCATGCCGGAACTCGGGCTGGCGAAGGAGAACATCGTCTTCGTCTCCGGCATCGGCTGCTCCTCCCGCTTCCCGTACTACATGAACACCTACGGGATGCACTCCATCCACGGCCGCGCCCCCGCCATCGCCACCGGGCTCGCCACCTCCCGCCGGGACCTGAGCGTCTGGGTCGTCACCGGGGACGGCGACGCCCTCTCCATCGGCGGCAACCACCTCATCCACGCCCTGCGCCGCAACGTCAACCTGAAGATCCTCCTCTTCAACAACCGCATCTACGGGTTGACGAAAGGCCAGTACTCACCGACTTCCGAAGTCGGGAAAATCACCAAGTCGACACCGATGGGCTCATTGGACGCCCCCTTCAACCCGGTGTCCCTGGCGATCGGCGCCGAGGCCTCCTTCGTGGCCCGCACCATCGACTCCGACCGCAAGCACCTCACCGACGTGCTGCGCCAGGCCGCCGCCCACCCCGGCACGGCCCTGATCGAGATCTACCAGAACTGCAACATCTTCAACGACGGCGCCTTCGACACCCTCAAGGACAAGCAGTCCGCCGAGGAAGCGCTGATCCGCCTGGAGCACGGACAGCCCATCCGCTTCGGCACCGACGGCGCGCGCGGAGTCGTACGCGACCGGCGAACCGGCGACCTGACGGTGGTCGACGTGACCCCGGACAACGAGTCCGAGATCCTCGTCCACGACGCCCACTCCCCCTCCCCCACCACGGCCTTCGCGCTCTCCCGGCTGGCCGACCAGGACACCCTGCACCACACGCCCATCGGCGTGCTGAGATCGGTGGAACGGCCCGTCTACGACGTCCAGATGTCCGAGCAGCTGGACACGGCGGTGGAGCAGCACGGCAAGGGCGACCTGGGGGCGCTGCTGGCCGGCGGGGACACCTGGACGGTCGTCGGCTGACCGTCACCGAGCAGTGAGCGCGAACCGGGCCCGGACACTGCGTCCGGGCCCGGTTCGCGTTCAGGCGCGCTTCGCCTCGTCGTACGCCTCCCGGGCCCGGGTCACGTCCGCCATCCGCCGCTCGGTCCACAGCGCCAGGTCCCGCACCTGCCGGGCCGCCTCGCGGCCGAGGTCGGTGAGGGAGTAGTCGACCCGGGGCGGGATGACGGGCTTGGCGTCCCGGTGGACCAGGCCGTCCCGTTCCAGGGTCTGGAGGGTCTGGGTGAGCATCTTCTCGCTGACCCGGCCGATGGCGCGGCGCAGTTCGCTGAAGCGGTGGGGGCGGTCGAGGAGCTCGATCAGGACCAGCACGCCCCAGCGGCTGGTGACGTGCTCCAGGACCAGGCGGTACGGGCACATCACCTCACCGACGACGTACTTGTCGGTCCTCCCGGCGGGCGCGTCGGGGCGGTTCTCGACTTCAGGGGTACTTACGGCCATGGCAGTACCTTACTTCAAAGTGGGTACTTTCTTTCAGTTAGCGCACCTCCTAGGGTTAGTGACATCGGAACCCCACAAGGAGATCGCAGACCATGAGCATCGTTGTCACCGGAGCCACCGGACACCTCGGCCGTCACGTCGTGACGCAGCTGCTGGAGAAGGTCCCGGCCGAGCAGATCACCGCCGTCGTCCGCGACAAGGCCAAGGCCGCCGACTTCGCCGCCCGGGGCGTCAACCTCGCCGTCGCCGACTACAACTCCCCCGAGACCTTCGACGGCCTCTTCGCCGCCGGCGACAAGGTCCTGCTGATCTCGGGCAACGAGTTCGACAAGGGCCGCCCGCAGCAGCACAAGGTCGTCATCGACGCGGCCAAGGCGGCCGGCGTGGCCCTGCTCGCGTACACCAGCGCCCCGGGCAGCCTGACGGCCTCGCTGGTGGACGACCACCGCGCCACCGAGGAGCTGCTGCTCGCCTCCGGCCTGCCCTACACCCTGCTGCGCAACGGCTGGTACCACGAGAACTACACCGAGAACCTCGCCCCGGTCCTGGAGCACAACGCCGTCGTCGCGGCCGCCGGTGAGGGCCGGGTCTCCTCGGCCTCCCGCGCGGACTACGCGGCCGCCGCCGTCGCCGTACTGACCGGTGAGGGCCACGAGAACCAGACGTACGAGCTGGGCGGCGACGTCGCCTGGAGCTTCGACGAGTACGCGGCCGAGATCGCGCGGCAGACCGGCAAGGAGATCGTCTACAACTCCGTGCCCGGCGAGGTGCTCCAGACCATCCTCACCGGCGCCGGCCTGCCGGAGGCGTTCGCCACCATCCTGGTCGGCGTCGACGCGTCGATCACCAAGGGCGAACTGGTCGTCGACTCCGGCGACCTCTCCCGCCTGGCCGGCCGCCCGACCTCCCCGATCTCCGAGGCCGTCGCGGACGCACTGAAGTAGGCCCGAGCCAGGCAGGCCCAAGAGGGCTGCGTGGTGCCCGGTATGGCCCACCCCCGTCTGTCATGACCGTATGGCGATACGGCCATGACAGACGGGGGTGCTCGGCGCTACCTTCGTCCCGGTGTGCTGGAGCTGGGCGTAAGGAGGGCCGGTGGCCGAGATATCGAGGGGTGAGCGGCGGAAAGGACTGGTGAACGGCTTCGCGGCCTACGGGATGTGGGGCCTGGTCCCCCTCTTCTGGCCGTTGCTGAAGCCCGCCGGGGCCCTGGAGATACTGGCCCACCGGATGGTGTGGTCCCTGGCCTTCGTCGCCGTCGCGCTGGCCTTCGTACGACGCTGGGCCTGGGCCGGTGAGCTGCTGCGGCAGCCGCGCCGACTGGCACTGGTGACGGTCGCCGCCGCCGTGATCACCGTCAACTGGGGTGTCTACATCTGGGCCGTGAACTCCGGGCACGTCGTCGAAGCCTCACTCGGCTACTTCATCAACCCTCTGGTGACCATCGCCATGGGCGTGCTGCTGCTGAAGGAACGGCTGCGGCCCGCCCAGTGGACGGCGGTGGGCGTCGGCTTCGCCGCCGTGGTCGTGCTGACCGTGGGTTACGGGCAGCCGCCGTGGATCTCACTCGTCCTCGCCTTCTCCTTCGCGACCTACGGACTCGTCAAGAAGAAGGTCAACCTCGGCGGCGTGGAGTCACTCGCGGCGGAGACGGCGATCCAGTTCCTGCCCGCGCTCGGCTATCTGCTGTGGCTGGCCGGCCACGGCGAGTCCAGCTTCGTCAACGACGGTGCCGGGCACGCCGCCCTGCTGGCCTCCACCGGCATCGTCACCGCACTCCCGCTGGTCTGCTTCGGCGCCGCCGCGATCCGCGTCCCGCTCTCCACGCTCGGTCTGCTGCAGTACCTGGCGCCGGTCTTCCAGTTCCTGCTCGGCATCCTCTACTTCCACGAGGCGATGCCCGCCGAGCGCTGGGCCGGCTTCGCCCTGGTCTGGGTCGCCCTCGCCCTGCTCACCTGGGACGCGCTGCGCACCGCCCACCGGTCCGCGCGGGCGCTCGCGGCGGCGGCCGCGGCCCGGCCGGTGACGGTGGCCGCGGAGACTCCCAGAAGTCAGGTGTGAGTCCGACGGCCGTCGGCTATAAGTGGGCGGCATGACGCAGACGCCCGCACCCCTGCACTGGAAACTCGTCATCGACGCCCGCGACCCGCACGCCCAGGCCGACTTCTGGGCCGCCGCACTGCACTATGCGGTCGAGGACAACAGCGCGTTGGTCGAACGCCTGCTGGAGCTGGGCGCGCTGCCCGGCGCGGCGACCGTGGAGCACCACGGCCGTGCCGCCTTCCGTGACCTGATCGCCGTACGGCATCCGGACGACCCGTTCGACCAGGAGCGCGGGACCGGGCTGGGGCGGCGGCTGCTGTTCCAGCGGGTGCCGGAAGGAAAGTCCGGCAAGAACCGGCTCCACATGGACCTGCACGCCGAGGCGGGCAAGCGGGCGGACGAGGTGGCGCGGCTCGAAGGGCTGGGCGCGACGGTGGTACGGCATGTGTCCGAGCCGGCCGGGGAGTGGACGGTGATGGCCGACCCGGAGGGAAACGAGTTCTGCGTGCAGTGACTGACCGACTGGCCGGCCAGCTGGCCGGCTGTTCGACCGACTGGCTGACGCTCAGGCCTTCTCGGCCGCGCGGCGGGCGCGGTCGGTGAGGCGGGCCATCCGGGCGCGGGCGGACTCCAGTTCCTCCGGGTCGTCGGCGGCCGGGCCGCCCTCGGTGGTGAGCTGCGCCCACAGGTCGATCAGGTCGCGGCCGAGGCGCAGCCCGTGCTCCGGGTCGCGCACCGCGCGCCAGGCGGTGGCCGCGCTCCGCACGTTCCCGTACGCCCCCTCGCCGTCCCGGGCCTGCCGGTGCTGCCGGGCCAGGTCGAGGGAGAGGTGGAAGGCGCGCAGCGGGTCGCCCGCCAGGTAGGCGATGTAGGCAGTCAGCTCGCGCAGGTGCAGCACCTCGGTGTGACCGTCGCCGAGGGTCGCGGAGGCCTCGGCGACGGTGCGCTCCGCGAGCTCGGCCGCCACTTCGATACGTCCCGCCCGGACGGCCTCGTTGATCCGCGACACCGGCTCGGTGAGCAGCGCGGCCCCCTCCGCGGTCACGGTCACGGGCTCGTCCCCGAGCACCTCCTCGGCGACGGCGTCGAAACCGCGGGCCGGGGTGTGCCTGGGGTCGGGGTCGAAGACACCGGTGGACTCGGGTTCCACGAGAGGCTCGATGAGGGGCTCGATGCGGGGCTCGATGCGGGGTTCGGCACGAGGATCGGTCCTGGGCGCCGCCGGCTGGGGCCCGGTGACGGGCTGAGCGGGTACGACGGCGGGGGCTGGGGTTCCGTCCATGACGGGCGGCGGGCCGAACACCCCGGTCGGCGGCTGGACCGTGCCCGGCGCCGGCGGTGCCACGACCGGCGGTTCGGGGACCGCCCGTAGGGGGAACGCGGGGGCCGCTTCCGTAGCCGCCACTTCCATAACCGCCGCCTCCGCGCCCGGGGCCGGCGTGCCCGCGCCCGGCGGTTCGTCGACGGAGTGCAGGAGATGCGTCGGCCGGTCCCGGCGGGGCTGCTGTGCCGATTCCTGGGGGACGGGCGCGTCCGGCGTACCGGGCACGGCCATCCGTACCGGGTCGCCGGTGAAACTGCTGGAGCCGTCCAGGTTCACCTGGAGGCGGACGACATAGCCGATGCGGCTGTCGTGAACGGTGGCGAGGACGGGACGGCCGGTGGCGTGGGCAACGCGCTGGAGGTGGTTGAGGACCGCCTGCTGGGGCTCCTCCCCGGGCGCGGGGAACAGCGGTACACCGTCCACGGTCGCGGCGCCGCCCGTCACGCGGACCTCGACCGGCTGCGCCGCCCGGTCGGTCTGCTGAGCTTCCCGCTTCGTCTCGCGGCTGAGTCGGGACATCGGCCCTCATTCCCCCGGCGTCACCGTCCGGTCGTACCCGTGCGTACGGTCAAGTCTGGCCGCTCCCCTCGGCCCACGCGTCACCGCGACGTCACAGCCTCGCATCAGGAAGGGGGCCATCCGGTGTCCCGGCGCCCGGGCGCCCCGGTATCCGGCGCGACGGCGACCCCTGGCCAACTTGAATGCGCACGCATAAGATGCAAACACAGTTATTCATCGCGCGCCGCTCACCTGGGGGATCTCGTGACTCGCCGTTTCCTGTTCGTGCTGGGCAGTTCCCGTCCCGACGGCAACACCGAACTGCTGGCACGCCGAGCCGCCGAACAGCTGCCCGAGGACGTCGAACAGCGGTGGATCAGCCTGGCCGACCATCCGCTGCCGGACTTCGTGGATCGGCGACGCGACGCCGACCATGTGCGGGCGCCCTCCGACACCAACACCGGGCTGCTGCTCGACGCCACGCTCGCCGCGACCGACATCGTGATCGTCTCGCCGGTGTACTGGTACTCGGTGTCCGGCCTCACCAAGCGCTACCTGGACTACTGGTCGGGCTGGCTGCGCACCCCCGGTACCGACTTCAAGGCGACCCTGGCAGGGCGCACCCTGTGGGGGGTGGCCGTGCTGGCGGACCACGAGCCGTCCGTCGCCGATCCGTACGCCGGCCTGCTCCACAACTCGGCCGCCTACATGGGCATGCGCTTCGGCGGGGTACTGCTCGGCAACGGCAGCGCGCGAGGGGATGTCCTCAAGGACACCGAGGCGCTGGCGCGGGCCAAGGAGTTCTTCGCCGGGGAGGCGCCCCTGGCCCGCTTCTCTGCGGGCGAGGCTGCTCCCGCCGTTACGCCGTGATGTCCTTCGTCGTGAACCGGGCCCAGGCCGCGGACCCGAACACCGCCACGTACAGGGCCTGCAGCTCCAGGTTTCTGATCAGGTCGTCCCAGTAGACGGGGTCGCGCACCAGGTCGGCAAAGGACAGCCAGTAGTGGGAGAAGAAGTACGGCTGGAGCGCGTGCAGCTGGGGTATCTGGTCGAGGATCTGGACGGTGATCAGCAGACCGACGGTGGTCGCCATCGCCGCGATGCCGCTGCTGGTCAGCGTGGACACGAACAGGCCCAGCGCCGCTATGCCGGTCAGGGAGGCCGCCACCACCAAGGCGATCAGCAGGGCCCGGCCGAGGCCCTCGGTGAACGAGATCCGGGTGCCGGAGATGGTGGTCAGGTCGCCGAGCGGGAAGAGGATCGCGCCGACGGCGAGGGCGGAGGCGGCCACCACCAGGGTGGCCAGCAGACAGAAGGCCATCGTCGTCGCGTACTTGGTGAGCAGCAGCCGGGTGCGGCCCGCCGGGGCGACCAGCAGATAGCGCAGGGTGCCCGCGCTGGCCTCGCCGGCGATCGCGTCCCCGGCCACCACCCCGACGGCCATCGGAAGGAAGAACGGGAGGGTTGCGGCCAGTGCCGTGAACACCAGGAACATTCCGTTGTTGGTGATCTGTGCGATGAACGCGGGGCCGCCGCCCCCGCCACCGCCACCGCCGACCTGGCCGTCGCCCCCCGTCTCGATCTTGACGGCGACTCCGACCAGGACCGGCACCGCCGCCAGTACGCCGAGCAGCGCGAGGGTGCGCCAGCGCCGCAGGGTGACAGCCAGCTCGCTGCGGAGCAGGCCGAGGGTCCACAGCGGGTTCGACCGTACGGCCGTTCGTTCCACGACCGCCACGTCAGCCTGCGACATCGAAGCCCTCCCCGGTCAGCGCCACGAACGCGTCCTCCAGCGAGGCCCGTTCGAGTGTGAAGCCGCGTACGCGCACGCCCGCCGCGACGAGCGCCGCGTTGACCTCGGCGAGGTCTCGCTCGGGCGGCTCGCCGGTGACCCGGTCCTCGGCGGTGACGACATCCGGGACGCCCTGTTCCTTGAGCACCCGGGCCGCTTCGCCGGTGTCCGGAGTGGTCACCACGAGCCGGCCGCGGGCCCCGGCCGCCAGGTCGGCCACCGCGCCCTGGGTGATCAGCCGGCCCTGCGCCATCACGGCGGCGTGGGTGCAGACCTGCTCGATCTCGTCGAGGAGGTGGGAGGAGAGAAAGACGGTCGTGCCGTCCCCGGCCAGCTCCCGCACCAGGGAACGGATCTCCCGCATGCCCTGCGGGTCGAGGCCGTTGGTCGGCTCGTCCAGGACCAGCAGCTTGCGGGGCTGGAGCAGTGCGGCGGCCAGCCCCAGGCGCTGTTTCATGCCCAGGGAGTAGGCCTTCGCCTTCTTCGCGGCCGCGGCCGTCAGGCCCACCCGGTCCAGCGCGGTCTCGACGCGGGTGCGCCGGGTACGGGGGTCGGCGGTCGGGTCGGCGGCGTCGTACCGCAGCAGATTGTCACGGCCGGAGAGGAAGCCGTACAGCGCCGGGCCCTCGATGAGGGCGCCGACCTGGGGCAGTACGGTGCGGGAGGCGCGTGGCATCGGGCGGCCCAGGACGCGGGCCGTGCCCGAGGTGGGTGTGATCAGGCCCATCAGCATGCGGATGGTGGTGGTCTTGCCGGAGCCGTTCGGACCGAGGAAGCCGAAGACGCTGCCCGCCGGGACGGTCAGGTCGAGACCGTCCACGGCGAGCTGTCCGCCGCGGTAGCGCTTGGTGAGGCCGCGGGTGTCGATGACGCTCGCGGGTGCCGGGCCGTGTTGACCCAGGCCGTCCTGGCCCTGGTCGTCCTGGCCCTGGTCCTGGTCCTCCGACTCCGGCTCCGTGGCGGACGGTTGGTCCATCGGCTCCCTCGATTCGTCGTGCGGCCCAGGCTACCGGGGTACCCGTCCCGCCCTTGCTACCCCGCGTTCGCCGCCTTCACCAGCGCCGCCTTGTCCACCGCGCCGACGTAGACCTTGCCGTTGTCCGTGATCAGGGCGTTGATCAGCCGGGTGGAGAAGACCGTGCCCTTGCCGAACTTGCCGGAGACCGGGTCGCCGAGCGAGCCGAGGAAGCCGCCGAGGTCACCGCCGGAGGCGGAGTCGGTGGGCAGCCCGCCCTTGCTGCCGCCGTCCAGGACGGCTATGGAGTTCCAGCCCTTGCCGAGGACGTCGAAGCCGTTCTTGCCGAGCTCCTCGGGAGTGTCCTTGCCGGGCGACTTCGTGATCTTGTCGCCCTTGTCGGCCCGGTTCACCTTGTCGAGGCTGTCGCCCTCGGTGACCTTGGCGCCCTTGGGCGGGGTGAAGTCGAAGGTCGAGGCGGCCGGCTTGGCGAAGCTGACCTGGGTGTAGCCGGCGTCGATCACGGCCGCGCCGCCGCTCGACGGGGTGAGCGTGAACTTCAGCGGGGTACCGGTCTTGGCGTCCACCGCGATGCTGATCGCGCCGACCGTCGTACCGGACTGCTTGGGCTTGATGACGAGCCGGTAGGCGTCGCGGCCGGCCACCTGGGCGGTGCCGTCGACCTTCACCGACGTGGTGTCGTCGACCGACTTGAGGACCTCGTCGGCGAAGTCCTTGGGCGTGGCCGGGGCTTCGTGCTGCTCGGCCTTGCCGGAGTCGGCGGCGGTGGAGTGGTAGACCTCGTTGGACTTGCTGTCGTAGCCCCACACGTCCTTGCCGTTGTGGATGAGGCTGTACTCGGCGCCGCTCTCCAGCAGCGACACCTTCTGCTTCTCGGGGCCGTCGGCGGCCACGCGCAGCGTGTGCGTGCCGGAGGCCAGCTCGGTGAGCTTGGTCGACGGGTCGGCGGACGAGCCGTCGCCGCCCTGGGCCGCGCCGGACATCAGGCCGCTCTCCAGACCGCCGAGGTCGGGCAGGCCGAGGTCGGTGCTGATCTTCACCGTGCCGGACAGCTGCTGCACGTCCGACTTGGCGATCTTGTTGATGAGTTCCTGAGCGGTGATCTTCGGCAGGTTGGGGTCGCCGGAGTCGGCGAGCGCCGGAACCAGCCCGATCGTGGCCGCGGCCACCCCCATGACCGCGACCGGGACGACGTATCGCGCGGCCTTGCGCCGCCGCTCGGCGCGCAGCTCGTCGTCGGCCTGCGCGGCCCCCGTGCTGTCCTCGGTTTCGTACGGTGCCATGTGTGCCTTACCTCCGTCGTCGGCGGCGGCTGTGCTCGCACGTGTTCCCACCCTGAGCCGCCATTCTCACCCGAATCGGTGAGCGGTGGTGATTTCCGTGGTTTCCATCTCACCAAATCGGGGCGTCTGAAGCGTCAGACCCGGGAGCCAACTCCGCGTACGCCTGCGGTATGACACAAGGGTGGAGGCACCTCCCCCGACCCGTAGGGGTCGTGCGGCGAAGGCGCCTCCTGTCACTTGCTGTCACGTGGCCTGTTCACTCAGTGTTGCCGCACGAACACGTAGTCGGCCCGGTAGGGGACGCCGACGACGACGCCCGGGGTGCAGGAGCCGGCCGGGGCGACGCCGCCGACGGTGTTCAGGCGCAGGATCTCGCCGGTGTGGGCGAGCAGGCCGTGCTTCTTGCCCGACCGGGTGGTCCTGAGGTCCAGCTCGGGGATGTTGCCGTCGCCGTTCGGCGTCTTGGTCAGGACGGTTCCGGTGACCGCGCTGCCGTCGGGGGCGACCCACTGCGGGGTGCCGGAGCCGGGTGCGACGAAGGAGTGCCGGATGCCGGCGCCGAGCTTGGCGCTGACGTCACGCTGGGCGAAGGCGTAGCCGCCGCCGTCGGCCGCCTTGCACTCGTAGATCTGCTTGCCGGTGATGACGGAGGCCTGGAGGCCGCCGCCCCTGAGGTCGGTGACGGTGGTGACGGCGTGCAGCTGGCCGCGGACCGCCCCGCCCGGGAACTCGGCGGTGTGCAGGTTGGCGTAGAAGGCGCCGGGGTCGGTGGTGAGCTGTTTGAGCAGGGCCTTGTCGGTGACCTTGACGCTGCCGGTGACACTGTGGCCCTTGGCCTTCTTCAGCAGCTTCCCGAAGCCGATCTTCACCCCGCCGTTGGTGCCCTTGGCGCCCTGGTGGATGTGCAGGTCGGTCGGCCTGCCGGTGCCGCGCCAGGTCACGGCGACGGTCACCTTGTCCCCCTTGACCTGGATGAACTCCAGCGCCACGCCGTCCTTGTCCCCGACGGCGGGCCCACCGGCGACGGGCACCTCGCTGGCGCCGCGCAGACTGGCGACGAGGACGACGGAGCGGGCGGAGCCGGTGGAGTTGTGACTGATGGAGCCGAGCCGGGCCGAGCTGTGGCTGGTGACGGCGGATGCCGGGACGGCGGCACCGCCGAGAGCGGTCACGGTGAC
The DNA here is from genome assembly GCF_043201895.1 of Streptomyces sp. NPDC048254. NCBI lineage: Bacteria > Bacillati > Actinomycetota > Actinomycetes > Kitasatosporales > Streptomycetaceae > Streptomyces > Streptomyces sp. NPDC048254. The sequence goes on along the minus strand of NZ_JBICZJ010000002.1, from coordinate 92,074 downwards.
GGCTGCGGCGACGAGGCTCTTGCGGCGCGTTGCATTGATGACCATGATTCCGTTTTCTCCCCCTGTGTCAGCCGACGCCCCCTGCGTCAGCTTCTGGGGAGGAGTACGGAACGGATCCTAGATTGGACTCAGTCCAGCCATGTGACGTGCGCCACAAGGAGTCCTTCTTGGGCTCGATCCCTCGGGAAACCGAGTCGGCAGAACGGGCAGGGGACTATCCCGCCCGGTGCACCACCGCGTCGCACAGCTCCAGGAGCGTCACCTTCGCGTCGCATTCGGTCAGCGGGGCCAGTGCGGCCCGAGCCTCCTCCGCGTACCGGACGGTGTCCCGGCGCGCCTGCTCCAGCGCCGGATGCGCCCGCAGGGCCGTCAGGGCCTCCGCGTGCCGCGCGTCATCCGTGAGGTCGGAGTCCAGCAGCTCGCACAGTGCGACGTCCTCGGCCAGCCCCAGCCGCGCCGCCCGCTCCCGCAGCCGTAGCACCGGAAGCGTGGGGATGCCCTCGCGGAGGTCGGTCCCCGGGGTCTTGCCGGACTCGTGGGAGTCGGAGGCGATGTCCAGGACGTCGTCGGCGAGCTGGAAGGCGACACCGAGGCGTTCGCCGTACTGGGTGAGGACGTCCACGACCGTCTCGTCGGCGCCTGACATCATCGCGCCGAAGCGGCAGGAGACCGCCACCAGCGAGCCGGTCTTGCCGCCGAGCACGTCGAGGTAGTGGTCGACCGGGTCACGCCCGTCCGACGGCCCCGCCGTCTCCAGGATCTGGCCCGTCACCAACCGTTCGAACGCGAGGGCCTGGACCCGCACCGCCTCGGGCCCGAGATCGGCGAGGATCTGCGAGGCGCGGGCGAAGAGGAAGTCACCGGTGAGGACGGCGACCGAGTTGCCCCAGCGGGTGTTGGCGCTGTCGACCCCGCGCCGCACGGCCGCCTCGTCCATGACGTCGTCGTGGTACAGCGTGGCGAGGTGGGTCAGCTCGACGACCACGGCCGACGGCACGACGCCCGGCGCGTACGGGTCACCGAACTGCGCGGCCAGCATCACCAGCAGCGGCCGGAACCGCTTCCCGCCGGCCCGCACGAGGTGCTGCGCGGCTTCCGTGATGAACGGGACCTCACTTTTGGTGGCTTCGAGCAAGCCCTCTTCGACAGCCGTCAATCCGGCCTGGACATCGGCTTCCAGAGCCTGGTCCCGCACGCTCAGCCCGAACGGCCCGACGGTCACGAGGGGTCTCCTGTCTGCTGGTGTCCACTGGCGATTACACGGTTTGTCGATAGGTCGCTGCCATCACTCAAGTCAGCGTATCCGGTCAGGTTTCGATCACCGAGGGCGCCCACCGTTACACCCCGGGCGCTATCGGATCACGACCGGTATGTTTTTGATCAGCCGATACGATCTGACATCCAATGACTTAACAGGAAGTACCGACAGTTGTCGCGAACCGGGGTGTAAGCCGTGTCCCCGACCGAGGCGTGAACCGCGTCCCGGACCAGCGCCGTCACCCAATCGGACGCCGGACCGTCCGACAGGCCACCGGCCATGGACGGTCACACCCTCTCCGCCCGACATCACCTGCCCGGAGGTACCCCCTTCGCCGCCCGCCAAAGCCGACGGGGGCACATCGCGCCGATCCGTGCCCATACCGCCATCCCCATCTCCATCCTCATCCCCTACGAGATCACGCATGAGGACCTCCGCACGCCCTTCGTCTTCCGAACGTCGCCTTCACGCGCACGCGCGCGTGGTGTCCACCGGCGGACGAGACCGCCCATGCACGCAGCTCGCGCCCACCTCCCCGACTCGCGGCCCCATGCGTCACGGGCACGTCTCGGGCGACGGGCGGGGCGGGCCCGCGACCGTCGAGCGGCCGACAGTGCGGCCCCGGTGCAACGCGAGCGCCGGCAGGGCCGGCGTCTCCTGGGACGGCTGCATCTTCCTCCGGACGGCGGCCCTCGCGCCCGAGCCGCTCAAGGCGGTCGCCGTGGCCCGCTCCACGGACGGCCACCATGACAACGACGCGCGGTACGGCGGAGGTTCCGCCCTCACGGTGGACACGCACGCGTGGACGGCCACCTTGCCCGCCGCCGGGTCGGTGAGCCCGCCGCCCCCTCCGCCGACGTGACCGGAATCACGTACGCCCGTCACGTGTGAACTCCTGGCGCACTCCTGGGCCTTCGGCCGCCCGATGGCCTTCGAGGCTCCCGAGCGAACGAAGCCGCCGGGCCTCCACTTCCTCACCGCGCACGATCAGCGGCACGCGCGCGTAGCCGGACCGTGCGGAGTTCACGAGGGCACACCGGAGAGGCGCCCAACCGGATGAAGCGGATGCACAGAATCCGCTGCCGACCCACACCCGATCGGATCCCACCGACTCGCCCCCGACCGAGCCGGAATTCCACCGAATGAGGCAATTCGGACAATCTCGTGAATTGCCTGTGGCGTGGGTCACTCCCCCCATCCCAATCAAGGCAATCCACGCGAATGGCAGCTAGACGCTTTTCCACCGATGCCCGGAAAGACGGATTTCGTAAATCCCTCTTGTCCGATTCGCCGCAATTGCCGTTTCGTGAAGTGGGTCACGTGGCCCGGAGTGCCATAGGGACGGTAAGGCGACCCTTTCTTTCCTTTCCCTGTGGGCGAGTTGGGGCTTGGCAGCCGCAAAGGATCAAGTGCCCCATACTACTCAGATCAAGGTCAATCGGTGTGTTGTGTGAATCAGGTACTTGTTCCGGACATGTGCTCTCGCATACGTTCCCGCTCGCCGGGCGGACGCCGAATCCTGCCGCCGCCCGTCGTGACCCATCGACGAGTCCATTCGCACGGCAGGAGCGGGGAAACCAGGTAAGTCGCCGGACCGGGCGACCGACGTCACCGACGGACGTCGTACCGGAACGGCTAGGGGTTAAGTCGCCTCGCCTCAGGGCGGGCGCGGCCGGGCACTCCCCGGGCCCGAACCCGACAGCTCACCTCGCAGGCGACGGAGAGGAACCACGCCATGTCTGCTGCCGCTCAGCACCGCTGTCCCCGCCGTAACCGCATCATCCGCACGCTCGCCATCGCCGGCACCGGCGCCGCCGTTCTCGCCCTCCCGCTCATCGGGGCGACGGCCGCTTCCGCCGCCACCTCCACCACCTCGACGGCCTCGACGACGCTCGCCGGGTACCCGAACAACCTCGACGGCTGGATCCGCGAGTCGCTCGCGATCATGGCCGAGAAGCACATCCCGGGCAGCTACAACGGCATCTACCGCAACGTGATGCGTGAGTCCTCCGGCAACCCGCAGGCCATCAACCTCTGGGACTCCAACGCGGCCGCCGGCATCCCGTCCAAGGGCCTGCTCCAGGTGATCGACCCGACGTTCAAGACCTACCACGTGGACGGGACGTCGTTCGACATCTACGACCCGGTCGCGAACATCACCGCCGCCTGCAACTACGCCGCCGCGCGGTACGGCTCGATGGACAACGTGCACGGCGCGTACTGACCGGCGCCGTCAGCCGAAGAGTCTCTCGAGGACGACGGCGATGCCGTCGTCCTCGTTCGACAAGGTGATCTCGTCGGCCACCGTCTTGAGTTCGGGATGGGCGTTGGCCATGGCCACCCCGTGGGACGCCCAGTCGAACATGGGGATGTCGTTGGGCATGTCCCCGAAGGCGACGGCCTGTTCGGGGCTCAGTCCCAGATGGTCGGCGGCCAGCGCCAGGCCGGTCGCCTTGGTCACCCCGCACGGCTGGAGTTCGACGGTTCCCGGGCCCGACATGGTGACCGTCGCCAGCGATCCCACCACCGCGCGCGCGGTCGCCGCCAGTTCGTCGTCGGACAGGGTGTGGTGGCGCAGCAGCACCTTGCTGATGGGCGCGCACCACAGGTCGTCGCGCCGGCCGACCCGCAGCGCGGGAAGCGTGGGGTGGGGCATCAGATAGCCCGGCTCGATGAGCGTGAGCCCGTCGACGCCGTCCTGGTCGACCGCCGCATACACCTGCCCGACCTCGGCCTCGATCTTGCCGAGGGCGGTCTCCGCCAGTTCCCGGTCCAGGGTGACCGACCACAGCAATCGGTCCGCGCCGGCGTCGTACACCTGCGCGCCCTGGCCGCAGACCGCGAGTCCCGTGCAGCCGAGGTCGTCCAGGAGGGGGCGCACTCTCGGCGCGGGGCGGCCGGTCACCACGAGATGCCGGGCGCCGGCCCGGCCGGCCCGCGCGAGCGCGGCGAGCGACCGTTCCGACAGGGTGTCGTCGGCGCGCAGCAGCGTGCCGTCCAGGTCGGTGGCGATCAGTGCGTACGGGGTGGGTGCGACCATGATCAGAGAATACGGACAGCACGCCCCTGAGACTCACTGTGCGTTTCGGCCTCAAGTGGCGCCCGCCGTCGCCGTGATGGGGCGTTGTCAGTGGGGCGCGTTACGTTGGCGGTGGGTTGATCGCACCGATCGGACGGGGGCGGGCGTGGTGACGGACGGACCGGAAGACTTCCGGGCGCATCTGCTGGAGGCGGCGACCAGGGTGCTGGAGCGGTTCCCGCGGGAGCTGCGGCCGGAGATCTACGCGCTGTCGTTCCGCATCTGGCGTGTCGAGCACGACGACCGCAGACCGTACGTGGCGATCGGCTACAACACCGAGAGCCAGTACGAGGCCGAACGGAACCCGGCGGACCCGCGCGAGGCGCGCTGGAACTACGCGTGCTGGCTCCTCGACGGCTTCGAGATGCTCGGCAACTGTCCCGAGGACCCGGTCGGCGGCGCACTGTACGCCGAAGAGGTCCGGCGGCTCGGACTCTGGTTCGACGGGGACGGCAGCGACGCCGAACTGGACGCGAAGCATGACCTGTTGGGGCTGCACTTCGCCGACGCGTGCATACGGCTGGCTCAGGATCTGCATGCCGGGGGCCGCATCGAGAAGGTACTCGGGCGGCCGCTGCCGGTGGTGGTCTTCGACGTGTACTGGCCAGGCTGGGAGGTCGAGGCCACGGAGGCGGCCAACCCGCACGAGCTGATCGAGGAGTTCCTGGCCTGGCAGCGGGCGGCCGAGGAGACGTAGCCCCGGAGCCGGGTGGCGGCCCGGCCCCGGGGTGGATGGCGGCCCGGCGCCAGAGGCGGGTGGCGGCCCGGCCCCGGGCGGGGGTGGCTTGCCTCGGGGCGGGTGTCAGGCGTGGGCGGCCGCCAGGTGCTTGGCCAGACGCGGCGAGGCGAACTCCGTACCGCACACGAACCGCATCACCGGTCCGTACGACGCCGCCGCGGGCAGGCCGGTGAAGTACAGGCCGGGCACGGAGGAGACGTATCCGGCGCCGAGTTTCGGGGCGCCGCGGCTGACCGCGACGCGGGTGCGCAGCTCGGGGCCGAGGAAGTCCATCGCCGCGGTGTCCACGCGGTAGCCGGTGGCCGCGACGACGTGGTCGGCGGTGAGCCGGTCGGCACGGCCGTCGTGGGTGCGGACGGTGAGCACGGGGGCGCCGTCGGAGGTGTCGGTGCCGGTCACGCCGGCGACCTCGTGGACCTGGACCTTGCCCTCGAAGCGGTCGCGCAGCCACCAGGCGCCGAGCGGGCCGAGCACCCGGCGGACCAGGTAGTGGCGGGTCCGCGCGGGGAGGTAGCGGTAGGGGTGCGGGTAGTAGCTGAGCGCCCACAGCGACCAGGCCCGGCCGAACGGGGACTCCGGACGCAGCCGGGGCTGGTCCCAGGGCGGGGCGCCGAAGTCGACCTTGCCGCGTCCGCGTGAGACCACCCGCACCTGGGCACCCGCCTCGGCCGCGAGAGCCGCCGTCTCCAGCGCGGACTGCCCGGCCCCGACGACGATCAGTTCCTTGCCGGAGAACCGGGTCAGGTCGTGGTGCTGGGAGCTGTGCGAGACGGGCCCCGCGGGCCCGTCCGCCGCCGCTCCCGCGAGCTCCGCGGGAAGGTGGGCGAGCCCCGACAGACCGGTGGCGACGACCACCGCGCGGGCCGTGAACAACTCCCCCGAGTCCAGCTTGAGTTCGAACCCGGCCGCCTTGTCGCGGTCCACGGAGACCACCCGAACCCGCTCCAGCTCGGGCACCAGCTGCTGCTGGAACCACTCGCCGTAGCCGATGAAGGTCTCCACCGGGATGATGTCCTCGTCGGTCACCAGCCTGCGCAGGCCCGCCGCATCGCAGTAGTCGGCGAGGGTGTGCCCGCGCTGCGGGCAGTCGAGGTTGGAGGCGGCGGGCGTCGACTTCAGGATCATGCCCTCGGGCATGTGCTCGCGCCAGCTGACCATGGGGTCGCCGAAGACCCGGACGGGGATGCCGCGCGCTCGCAGATGGGCGGCGGTGGACAGGCCGAAGGGCCCGGCACCTATGACTGCTACCGGTTGGATCACGAAGTCCCTCCCCAGGAACGTGGTGCCTACTTCGTGGAGGTGCTGGAGCCGCGGCGGTTGGTGCGCCACAGCTGATAGAGGTGCTTCGCGCCCGGACGCACGAAGCGGGCGAGCATCGTGACGAACGGCAGCGGGTCGTCACCCGCGAGCCAGGCCAGCTCGGTCCCGCTCGGCCGCTCGGGTGCGTGCGGCGTCGTATAGCCGCTGCGGCGGTAGGCGAGGAGGGCGGGCAGGTCGATGTTCTCCACGACGTACCGGTGGCCGGCGCGCTGTTCCCCCTCCGGAACGCGGCGTCCGGTCAGATCCAGGTGCATGGCACGGACCACGTCCACCCCCGACTCGCTCTCGAAGAGCCGGAACTGGGCGCCCATGCGCGGGTTGAAGTCGAGCAGCTTGTACTGCCCGTCGCGGCGGTCGAAGCGCAGGTCGAGGTCGATGATGCCGCTGAAGCCGATCTCTTTGATGAAGCGCGCGGCAAGGTCGGCGAGTTCCGGGTTGTCGACGACGTACGCGTTCGCGGTCATGCCCGCATGCGGTGGCCACGAGCGCACCTTGACGCCGGTGAACAGGGCGCGCGGGTTCGAGTCGGCGTCGAAGTAGGCGTGCACGATCCAGTCCTCGGCGTCCTCCCTCGGGAGGTACTCCTGGAGGATGACACCCGGATGGGTGCCCCAGTCACGCGCGAGAGTGAGCAGTCCCTCGCGGGTGGCGATCTTCGTCGTGCCGTTGACGGCGGGTTGACTGCGCCGGACGAACGCCTCGCGGTTCTTGGCGACGATCGGGAAGCGGGCCTTCTCGGCGAAGTCGACGATCTCGTCGTACGACTGCGGGAAGGCTGCCGCCGGACTGGGGATGCCGTGTTCCACACAGAGTTCGTGCAGCCCCTGCTTGCTGGCGAGCCGGCGGGGCAGTGCGGACTCCACGCGCGGGAAGAGGAAACGGTCGCCGAGCGCGTCCTGGTGCTCGGCGATCAGGACGGCGGCCTCCTCGTCGGTGGGGATCAGCACGGTCGGACGGCCGATGCGGCGGCCGATCCGCAGCAGTCCCTCGACCAGATGATCCGGTTCCTCGGCGCCTGTTGTCGGCCACACGAACGCCCGTTTGAGATAACGGGAGGAGGCCGCCGGCGTGTAGGCGTCCTCCGTGATCGCGTACATGGGAACGCCCAGGCGGCCCAGACTGCGAATCGCGCCGACCCCGCCGTGGTGCAGCGGATAGTCGCCGAACTTGACGATCAGGCCCGGCACGTCGCGATCCGCATCGAACGGCACGCTGACGGCATTCCTGGCCACGGGTCCCCCCACGTGTCCCCCCTACGGACCGGACCCACCCCGTCCGTGTCCCCCAAAGGACGCTAAGCCGGAATTGACCCCTCCGACAAGGCCTATTCGGACATTGCGAACTCTTTAGACACTGCCACGACAGCCAACTCACCCGTAACGTGTGGCGCGACCACATGGAATGCCGCGCAACACCAGAGCGACGTGACCACATAGTCGGCCCGGCGCGGCACGGATGAGAGCGAGGCAGCCACCCCATGCCCCCCTTGCCCCCCTTCGAGGTCCCCGAGGGTGACCCCTTCGGCCCGCACAATCTCCCGTATGGCGTGTTCTCGACTCCCGAGAGCACGGAACGGAGGGTCGGCGTCCGCCTCGGCGACCACGTCCTCGACGCCGGCGGCGCGGCTCTCGCGCTCGGCTCCCCGTACGCCTCGCTGCTGGCCCGCCCTACCCTCAACCCGCTGCTGGCCGCGGGCCGCACCACCTGGTCGGACGTACGGCGCGCCCTGACCGCCTGGGTGACCGTGCCCGCGCACCGCGAGGTGCTCGAACCCCTCTTCCACCCGCTGTCCGATGTGGCCCTGCACCTGCCCTTCGAGGTCGCCGACTACGTCGACTTCTACGCCTCGGAGAACCACGCCCGGAACGCCGGCCGCATCTTCCGCCCCGACGCCGCGGAACCTCTCACCCCCAACTGGAAGCACCTGCCGATCGGTTACCACGGCCGCGCGGGTACGGTCGTGGTGTCGGGGACGGACGTCGTACGGCCCGCGGGCCAGCGGAAGACGTCTTCGGACCCCTCGGAGGCGCCGGTGTTCGGCCCGTCGGTCCGGCTGGACATCGAAGCAGAGGTCGGCTTCGTCGTCGGCGCGCCGTCGGAGCAGGGGCGGCCGGTGGCGCTGGGCGACTTCCGGGAGCACGTGTTCGGGCTCACGCTCCTGAACGACTGGTCGGCGCGCGACATCCAGGCATGGGAGTACGTCCCGCTCGGCCCGTTCCTCGGCAAGTCGTTCGCCACCTCGATCTCGGCGTGGATCACCCCGCTGGACGCGCTGGAGGACGCACGGGTCGCCCCGCCGCGGCGGACGCATCCGCTGCTGCCGTACCTCGACGACTCCGCCGAGGAGCCCGCGGGTTACGACCTGCGGATGTCGATCGCGATCAACGGTCAGGTGGTGTCCGACCCGCCGTTCTCCACCATGTACTGGACCGCCGCCCAGCAACTCGCCCACCTGACCGTCAACGGCGCCTCACTGCGCACCGGCGACCTGTACGGATCGGGCACGGTGAGCGGTACGGAACCCGCGGAGCGCGGATCGCTGCTGGAACTCACCTGGAACGGGCGGGACCCGCTCGAACTCCCGGACGGCAAGCGGGCGTACCTGGAGGACGGCGACGTGGTGACGCTGTCCGCGTGGGCGCCCGGGCCGGGCGGGAGCCGGGTGGGACTCGGCGAGGTCAGCGGGCGGATCGTGGCGGGGTGAGGGTCGGTCGGGCCGGGCAGCGCGCATAGGGGCAGGGGCGCGCTGTCCGCCGGGGTTCGGCGAGGTGGACACCCGGATCCTCGTCGGCGCCTGACTCGGGGGCTCCGTCCCGTCATACTGACGGGACACGCACCATGCGAGGCGCCCGCACGCGCACCATGCGAGGCGATGGCGCACGCATCACGTGATGCGCCGGCGCACGCACCCTGTCGCGCAACGGCGCATCACCCCGCACCACCCGCCACCCGCACATCTCTCCGATCGGGAAACGGAGCCGCGGCATGACCGTCTGCCTGCTCCTGCTGAGCGTCGTCGCCCTGACGGCCGCGGTGCCCGCGCCGCGTGCGCTGGTGCAGTCCCTGTGGCCCGAGCGGGAGCCGGTGGTCGCGCTGTGGGTGTGGCAGTGCCTGGTCGCCACCGTGCTGATGTGCTGCCTGGCCGCGCTCGTCCTGGGCGCGGCGGCCGTCTTCCACACCGTGCGCGACCGGGTGTTCGCGCCGGCGCCACCGGCGGTCACCGCGGCGTACGACCTGTCCGTCGCGCCCCTGTGGGCGGTCGCCCTCACGGTGCTCCTCGCGTGCGGGGCCGCGTGGACGACGGCGATGCTCGCCCGCGAGCTGGTCGAGGCCCGGCGCCACCGTGACCAGACCCGCGCACACCTGCGCGAACGGGCACCGGAACTGCCGGCGGGGCTGCCGGCAGCACGCGGGCCGATGCTGGTGCTGGAGGACGAATACCCGGACGCCTGGTGGATGCCCGGACATCCACCGCAGCTGGTCGTGACGACCGGGGCACTGCACCGCCTCACCGACCACCAGCTCGACGCCGTACTCACCCACGAGCGGGGCCACGCCCGCGCCCACCACGACTGGCTGCTCCACCTGTCCAGCGCGCTGGCCACGGGCTTTCCGCGCGTGCCGCTGTTCTCCCACTTCTGCGACCAGACCCACCGGCTCGTCGAACTCGCCGCCGACGACGCGGCATCCCGCCGCTGCGGCCACCTCACGACCGCCCTGGCCCTGATCGAACTGAACCAGCACCGCGGGGTCCTGTCCTGCGCGTCCAGCCGCCGGCTGCTCGGCGAGCGGGTCGACCGGCTCCTGGAACCACCACCACGGCTGCTGCGCCGCCAGCGGGCCCTGACGACGACGGTGGCCGCGCTGGTACCTCTGCTGCCACTGCTGATCACGTTCGCACCGGGGCTGACGGCGCTCGGGTAGGGCATCTGTCGTTGCCTGAACTTCAGGCGAAGGCGCGCAGCGCAAGGCACGGCCGGGCGGGCCCTGGGTGGGCTCGAGCTTCAGCCGTCCGCGAAATCCCCCGGCCGCCGCCAGAGACTCGGAGATAGCCTCGGCACCGCCATCGTCCGACGGGGAGGGACAGGACATGCAGGGCAGGCAAGGGCAGGACTGGGTCGCGCACGCGGGAGAGCTTTTCGAAGTGGCGATGTTCGGCGGCGACACATCCGCGCTGGACCGTTCCGACGACGTGCTGGACGCTGTCGAGGCGCCGCTCTCCATGGCGCGGGGCAAGGTACTGCACGTGCGCTTCCTGAACGACCGCGAGGAGAACGGCCAGGAACTGGTGCTGTTCGAGCGGGCGGCCGAGCTGTACCAGCGGCTGGGGGACGTGTCGGGTGAGGCTGGCGCGTTGTTCTGGATCGGCTGCTGGCACCAGGTGGTGAAGGGCGACGGCACCACCGGCAGGCCGTACTTCGAGCAGTCGTACGCGCTGGCGAAGTCCGTTGACGACCGGATGACGATGTCCTACGCGATACGCCATCTTGGCTTCGACGACCGGGACGCGGGCGACTTCGACCAGGCCCGTGAACGGCTGACCGAGTCGGTGTCGCTGCGCCGGGCGATCGGCTTCAGGCCCGGGGAAGCGGCCGGCCTGGTGGCACTGGCCTACCTCGCGGCCGAGACCGGGAACTGATCGGTCGCGCTCCATCACCTCGACGAGGCGGAAGCGGTAGCCGAGAGCTGCGGCGCCAAGAACGTGGCGGGGTGGATCGAGCAGGCCCGCACCGCGATCCGGGCCCAGCCTTCGGACGGCACGGTAGTCCGCGTCGAGGACTGAAGTCCGGTCCAGCCGGCCCCACCGGCTTTCCGTGGGACCGCCGCGCTCTCATGCGCCTGATCATCCGAGATCTGCTTTCGCCACGGTCCCGGGGTGCGGGTGAACCCGCATCCTGGTGGCAGATCTTCGCCACACCGCCCCGAAGCACCAGCTCAGGGATGTGTCCGATGAGGTCTCAGGTGGCGCAACAATCCGGCAACACCCCATTCCCTACCTCATAGGTATGGTTCGAGCCATGCCAGCCACCGACCGCATCCGAGACCACGCCGGTCAGGGCGCCGCCACCACGGTCGCCGCCCACCGGACGCGTCGCCGGCTGCGTGCGGACCAGGCCCGGCAGCTCGCCGACCTTCTGCGCCACCAGATCCTCGCCGGCGCCTTCCCCGACGGCAGCCTCCCCCACGAGACCACTCTCGCCACCGACTACAGCGCCACCCGCAACACCGTCCGCCAAGCCCTGGACCTGCTGCGGGCGGAAGGCCTGGTGGACCGCCTCCCCGGCGTGGGCACCGTGGTCGTCGCCCGGAAATACCCGCACGGGCTCGACCGTCTGATGGGCCTCGCGGAGACCCTCCGCGAACACGGCCGAGTCACCAACGAGGTCCGCACCATGGGCCCCGCCCCGGCACCCGCCCCCGTCGCCGAACGCCTCCGCGTCCCGCCCGGCGCCGACGTCCTCTACATCGAACGCCTGCGCCGACTCAACGGCCTCCCGCTCTCCCTCGACCTCACCTACATCCCCCTCGACATCGGCACCGCGCTCCTCGGCGCCGACCTGGAGAACAACGACGTCTTCCGGCTCCTGGAGTCGATCACCGGCCAACCCCTGGGCCACGCCGAGATCACCCTGGAAGCGGTGAACGCGGACGCCCACTCCGCCGCCGTACTCCAGGCCCCGCGCGGAGCGGCCGTCCTGATGCTGGAACGGCTCACCCACCTCGCCGACGGCCGGCCCGTCGACCTGGAGTTCATCCGCTTCCGCGGCGACCGCATCACCATGAGCGGCCTCCTGCGCCGCTCCCTCTGACCCCTTCCGCTTGACCCGTTTCCTGGAGACAGCCATGCCTTTGGCGCCCCAGCGGGCCGACGTGCCCGTGACCATCGACCAGTCGAAGTGCATCGACGGCTGCACGCTCTGCGTGGACATGTGCCCGCTGGACTCCCTCGCCATCGACGAGAGCAACGGCAAGGCCTACATGCACGTCGACGAGTGCTGGTACTGCGGCCCGTGCGCGGCCCGCTGCCCCACCGGAGCCGTGACGGTCAACATGCCCTATCTGCTCCGGTGAGAGGCCCACAACTCCCATGAAACGCACAGCGATCGCCGCATCCGCAGCCCTCCTTCTGCTGCCCTTGTCGGCCTGCGGCGGCAGCGCCGTGGCGGGCGACAGCAAGACGGTCACCGTCACCGTCGGCTACCAGTCCAAGACCATCAACACCGTCACGGCGGGCACCCTGCTGCGTTCTCTCGGCTACTTCGAGCAGCAGCTCAACGCCCTCCACGACGGCCACACCTACAAGGTCGACTGGCAGGACTACGCCACGGGCGCACCGATCACCGCGCAGATGACCGCCGGGAAGATCGACATCGGCTCGATGGGCGACTTCCCGCTGCTGCTCAACGCGGCCCGCGGCAAACAACTCGGCCGGCCCACGCGTCTGGTCTCCGTCACCGGCTACAACCTGCGCGGCGGCCTCAACACCGTGGTCACCGGCCCCGACTCCAAGCTCACCTCGCTGACGGACCTGAAGGGCAAGAAGGTCTCGACGAGCATCGGCTCCGCCGCCGACGGAACCCTGGTCCGCGCCCTCCAGCGCGCCGGCATCGACCCGGACAAGGGCATCTCCAAACTCAACCAGCAGCCCGCGGTGGGCGCTTCGGCCCTGACGGCGGGCAGCGTGGACGCGCTGTCGCAGTTCGTGGCCTGGCCGGGGTTGCTCGCCTACCAGGGCAAGGCGAAGGCGCTGTACGACGGCGCCCAGCTGAACCTCCCCACCTTCCACGGCGTCACCGCCCGCGAGGACTTCGCGAAGCAGCGGCCCGCCGTCCTGGAGGCGTTCCTCAAGGCCCAGGCGGAGGCCACCGACTACCTCAACGCCCACCCGGTGACCGCAGCCGAGAAAGTCGCCGATGCGACCGATCTGCCCGCCGAGGTCGTCTACCTCTACAACGGCGCGCACGGCATCGCCACGTTCGACCCCGCCGTCAAGCCCGCGCTCGTCTCCGCGCTGAAGCAGGACGTGTCGGTTCTCAAGGCCGCCGAGCTGACCGGTGACGTGGACGTGGACTCGTTCGTCGACGACCAGTACGTGAAGAAGGCCCTGGGCAGCTCCGACTACGCCAAGCGGCTCGCCGCCACGCCGGCGGCGTCCGCGAGCGAGGTGTGGCCCAAGGTCAACGAGAAAACGACGAGCTTCAGCTCCCCCAAGGAGTTGCTCGCGTACGTCGCCAAGCACAGTGACGGCATTCGCGCCGCATACGTACCCGACGCCACCACCGGCACGCTCTGGTTCGCCGACAAGTCGGTGTGGGTGGCCGACGGTGAGCAGGTGCTGCCGTTCGTGACCCGGGCGACCGCGCAAGCGTACGTCGACGCACACGGCGGCGCCGAGGTCGTCAGCTATGCCGACGCGTTGCGGCGGGCGTCGTGAGCCGGTATGTCCTGCGGGTGGCGTCGCTGGCCGCCGCCCTCGGGTTGTGGCAGTTGCTGACCAGCCTCAAGGTCGACCTATGGCTGCGTTTCTCGCAGTTCCCGACGGTCACCGACATCGCTCATGCTTTCGCGGACCGGATCTCCGGCGGCGACTACTGGACGGACCTCACCGACAGCCTCACCCGGATCCTCACCGGCTTCCTACTGGCCGCCGTCCTGGGTGTGGCGACGGGCGTGCTCGTGGCCCGCTCGCGCCTCGCCGAGGACCTGCTCGGCCCGGTCCTGGAGGTGATCCGCCCGATCCCGGCGATCGCTCTCGTGCCCATCGCGATTCTGCTCTTCCCCTCCAATGAACAGGGCATCGTCTTCATCACCTGCACCGCCGCCTTCTTCCCGGTCCTGGTCTCCACCCGGCACGCGGTGCGCGCCCTCACCCCCGTGTGGGAGGAGGCGGTGCGCACCATGGGCGGTGGCCGGTGGCGGATCCTGGGTTCGGTCCTGCTGCCAGGTGCGCTGCCCGGGATTTTCGGTGGTCTGTCGGTCGGTATCGGTGTCTCGTGGATCTGTGTGATCTCCGCCGAGATGATCTCCGGCCAGTACGGCGTCGGTTACCGCACCTGGCAGGACTACACGATCGTCAACTACCCGGGTGTGTTCGTCGGGATGGTCACCATCGGTTTGCTCGGCTGGGTCACCTCCACGGCCGTCGAGCTCCTCGGCCGGCGTCTGACCCGCTGGCTGCCCCGTACGTCGTACGTCCCCGGTGGCCGGCCCCGCACTTCGGTGGCCGCCGTCGCCGCCCCGGTCGCAGTGGCGGCCGACGGCGAGTCCCAGAAGCAGGCCGATGCCCAGCAGCAGGGCCGCAGTGACACCGACCAGGAGGCGCGCGATGAGCACTTCGTCTGACGTGGCTGCTCCGGCGCTCGCGCGAGGGGCCCGGCTCACCCTGGGTACGGCTGTGCTCGGCCGTCCGGACGTGGCGGTGCTGCACGGTGTCGAGCTGGATGTCCGTCCCGGCGAGATCCTCACTGTCGTGGGTCCGTCGGGATGCGGCAAATCGACGCTGCTGCGGACGTTCGCCGGGCTGCTGTCCCCCCTGGCCGGGACGGTCGAGCAGGACGGCGAACCGTTGACGGGGCCGTCGGCCGACCGGGCGCTGGTCTTCCAGGAGGATGCGCTGCTGCCCTGGCGCACGTTGCGGGGCAATGTCGAACTGCCGCTCGCCATCAAGGGAGTCGGGCGCTCCGAGCGCCGCTCGCAGGCTGATTCCTGGCTGGGCCGGGTCGGGCTGGCCGCGCAGGCGGGGCAGTTGCCGCACCGGGTGTCCGGTGGGCAGCGCCAGCGGGCGCAGCTGGCGCGGGCGCTGGCGGGTTCGCCCCGGGCCGTGCTCATGGACGAGCCGTTCGGCGCGCTCGACGCCCAGACCCGTTCCGGCATGCAGGACCTGCTGGTGGAGGTGTTGGGCGGGACGGGTGCGACCGTCGTCTTCGTCACCCATGACGTGGACGAGGCGCTCTTCCTCGGCGACCGGGTCGTTCTGCTCGCCGCCGGCCGTGTGGCCTCTGTATATGACGTTCCGCGTCCCCGTGACCGGGGCGCCCTGGACGACCCGGCCCGTGTGGCCCTGCGCCGCGCCGTCCTCTCCTCGCTCGGCATCTGAAAGGCATCCCGGTGACCACCCCCGCGAACGCCCCCGCGCCCGCCCCCCTGGAGATTCCCGCCGTCACCGACGTCGAGGAACTGACCTGTGACGTTCTCGTCGTCGGCGGTGGTACCGCCGGCACCATGGCCGCCCTGACCGCCGCGGAGCGCGGTGCGAACGTGCTGCTCATGGAGAAGGCCCACGTCCGGCACTCCGGGGCGCTCGCCATGGGGATGGACGGCGTCAACAACGCGGTCGTCCCGGGGCGCGCCGAGCCCGACGACTACGTCGCCGAGATCACCCGTGCCAACGACGGGATCGTCGACCAGTCCACGGTCCGGCAGACGGCGACGCGTGGTTTTGCCATGGTCCAGCGCCTGGAGTCGTACGGGGTCAAGTTCGAGAAGGACGAGCATGGCGCGTACGCGGTCCGCCAGGTGCATCGCTCCGGTTCGTACGTACTGCCGATGCCGGAAGGCAAGGATGTCAAGAAGGTCCTGTACCGGCAGTTGCGGCGTCGTGAGATGCGTGAGCGGATCCGTATCGAGAACCGGGTGATGCCGGTGCGGGTGCTGACGGCGCAGGGGCGCGCGGTGGGCGCGGTGGGATTCAACACGCGCACCGGCGCGTTCGTGACCGTGCGCGCGGGTGCGGTGATTCTTGCGACCGGTGCGGCCGGGCGACTGGGGCTGCCCGCCTCCGGCTACCTGTACGGGACGTACGAGAATCCGACCAACGCCGGTGACGGTTACGCCATGGCCTACCACGCCGGTGCCGAGCTGACCGGGATCGAGTGTTTCCAGATCAATCCCCTGATCAAGGACTACAACGGGCCTGCCTGCGCGTACGTCGCCAACCCGTTCGGCGGTTACCAGGTCAACCGGCACGGTGAGCGGTTCGTCGACTCCGACTACTGGTCGGGGCAGATGATGGCCGAGTTCGCCGCCGAGGTCGCCTCCGACCGCGGCCCGGTCTACCTGAAGCTGAGCCATCTCCCCGAGGAGTCGGTGTCCGCCCTGGAGTCCATCCTGCACTCCACGGAGCGGCCCACCCGTGGCACTTTCCACTCCGGGCGGGGGCACGACTACCGGACCCATGACGTCGAGATGCACATCTCGGAGATCGGCCTGTGCGGCGGGCACTCCGCCTCCGGGGTCCGGGTCGACGACCACGCCCGGACGACCGTTCCCCGGCTGTACGCCGCCGGTGACCTGGCCTGCGTCCCGCACAACTACATGATCGGCGCGTTCGTCTTCGGGGATCTCGCCGGCGCGGACGCCTCCCGGTACACGGCGTACGAGGGGGAGCTGCCGGCCGATCAGGTGCGTGAGGCGCACGAGTTGATCTACCGTCCGCTGCGCAACCCGGACGGCCCGCCGCAGACCCAGGTCGAGTACAAGCTGCGCCGCTTCGTCAACGACTACGTGGCTCCGCCGAAGTCCGGGGCCCGGCTCTCCCTCGCCCTGGAGTCCTTCGAGCGGATGCGGGACGACATCGCCGCCATGGGTGCCCGCACCCCGCACGAGCTGATGCGCTGCGCCGAGGTGAGTTTCATCCGCGACTGCGCGGAGATGGCCGCTCGTGCCTCGCTGGCCCGTACGGAGTCCCGCTGGGGTCTCTACCACGACCGGCTCGATCACCCCGAGCGTGACGACGCCTCCTGGTTCCACCATCTCGATCTGCACAAGTCCCCCTCTGGTGCGATGGAGTTCACGGCTCGTCCCGTGGCTCCGTATCTGGTGCCGGTCGAGGAGTTCGCCCCGGTCGGCGGTCCGTCCCGGCACATCGGCGAGGTGCGTCCGCTGGACGTTGCCACGGCGGGTGCCCGTGATGTGCCGCCGGTGGCCACGGGGCCGGTGGCGGCCGGCGCCGTCCGGCCCGTGGAGCCCGACCGGGCCGAGCCGGCCCCGCCCCGTCTTCTGGAGCTCCTCGCCCTCGCCGAGGAGGAGCCCGAACTCGCCGTCCTTGAGCCCTATTTGACCGATCTCGATGCCTCGGTCCGCCGTACCGCCATGTCGGTGCTGACGGAGACGGCCCCGGTGGGTACCGGGCGGGCGCTGGCCGGCGCGCTGGCCGATCCCGATGTCGGGGTGCGTTCGGTCGCCGCGGCCTCGTTGCGTGAGCTGGTCGAGACGCTTCCGCCCGAGCCGGCGTTGCGGGATGCCCTGGCCGGCGCGCTCGCGGTGGCCGACCCGGTCGTCCGGGCCGCGGCGCTGGACGTGCTGCGGGCGCTGCGCCTGGGCGACGCCGGCCTGTTCGCCGCCTCTCTGCCCGACGCCGATCCGGCGGTGCGGATCGAGGCGGTGCGGGCGCTGGTCTCGGTGGACGCCGCCGAGGCGCTGGCCGATGCCGTCGCCGACCCGTCCCGGGAGGTACGGGTGACGGTGGCGAAGGCCCTCGGGACAGTGGGAGCCGCCGGAGCCGCCGCTCAGGTGGACGGTGTCCTGAACGCCCTCACCGACCTCGCCGGTGACCCCGACGTACTGGTCCGCGGCGCCGCCTACGAGGCGCTTGCCGGCGTCGGCTGCCCGCCGCCGTTGGCCGGGAGGGCCGTGGCCGCGCTGGCCGACCCCGCCTGGCAGGTGCGCGTCGGTGCCGCCCGGGCGCTGGGCGCGGCCGGTGCCGCCGTGGCGGTGCCCGCCCTCGCCAAGTCGCTCGCCGATCCGAACGCCGACGTCCGCAAGGCCGCCGTCCTCGCCCTGACCCGGCACGCCGGTGCCGAGGAAGCCCGCGCGGCGCTGGCCACGGCGACGGCGGACTCGGACGCGGATGTCAGGGCGTATGCGGCGCGGAGGCTCTGAGCAGGGCCCCGCGCCTTGGCTGGACCGGGCTATATCCAGTCCTCCGGCTCCGGCTCCGCGTCCATCTCGGGCCAGTGGTCCTCCTCCCCGGCCCCCGCCGCTGCGGGGGCCGGGGAGGACGGTGTCTTCAGGGAGGCCAGCACTCCGAGCACGCCCTCCCCGTAGGTGATGAGCTTCTTCTCGCCGACACCGCCGACGGTGGCCAGTTCAGCGATCGACTCGGGCCACCGGCCGACGATCTCCCGGAGCGTGGCGTCGTGGAAGATTACGTACGCCGGTACGCCCTGTTCACGGGCTTGTTCGGCGCGCCATGCGCGGAGTGCCTCGAATGCGGGGAGCAGGTCCTCGGGCAGCTCTGCCACAGCCGCCTTCGCCTTGCCCTTGCCGGAGGACCCGGACGTCCCGGAGGACCGGGAGCCCACGGGCTTCTTCGGCTCCTTGCGGAGCAGAACCTCCCGTTCCCGCCGCAGTACCGTCCCGCTGGCCTCGGTGAGCACCAGGGTGCCGTACTCGCCCTCGACGGTCAGCAGCCCCTGGGCGAGCAGCTGCCGGACGACGCCCCGCCATTCGCCTTCGTCGAGGTCGGTGCCGATGCCGAAGACGGACAGCTGGTCGTGGTCGAACTGTATGACCTTGGCAGTGCGCTTGCCGAGCAGGATGTCGACGATCTGGACGGCGCCGAACTTCTGCCCGCGTTCGCGCTGCAGTCGTACCACCGTGGAGAGGACCTTCTGGGCAGCGACGGTGCCGTCCCAGGTCTCCGGCGGGGTGAGGCAGCTGTCGCAGTTGCCGCAGCCCTCTGGGGCGGGGTCCTGGCCGAAGTACTTGAGCAGTTGCCCGCGGCGGCACTGGGCGGTCTCGCACAGGGCGAGCATCGAGTCGAGGTGCGCCTGGGCGCGGCGGCGGAACGCCTCGTCGCCCTCGCCGGACTGGATGAGTTTGCGCTGCTGTATGACGTCGTTGAGGCCGTAGGCCATCCAGGCGGTGGAGGGCAGGCCATCGCGGCCGGCGCGGCCGGTCTCCTGGTAGTAGCCCTCGACGGACTTGGGCAGGTCGAGGTGGGCGACGAAACGGACGTCGGGTTTGTCGATGCCCATGCCGAAGGCGATGGTGGCGACCACGACCAGGCCGTCCTCGCGCAGGAAGCGGGACTGGTGGGCCGCGCGGGTGCCCGCGTCCAGGCCGGCGTGGTAGGGGACGGCGTCGACGCCGTTGCGGGTCAGGAATTCGGCCGTGGCTTCGACCGACTTGCGGGAGAGGCAGTAGACGATGCCCGCGTCGCCTTCGTGTTCCTGGCGGAGGAAGGTGAGCAGCTGCTTCTTGGGGTCGGCCTTGGGGACGATCCGGTACTGGATGTTGGGCCGGTCGAAGCTGGCCACGAAGTGCCGGGCGGCCGGCATGTGCAGCCGCTGGGTGATCTCCTCGTGGGTCGCGTGGGTGGCGGTGGCCGTGAGCGCGATGCGCGGGACGTCGGGCCAGCGCTCGCCGAGGAGGGAGAGCGCCAGATAGTCGGGGCGGAAGTCGTGGCCCCACTGGGAGACGCAGTGCGCCTCGTCGATCGCGAAGACGGCGATCTTGCCGCGGGCGAGCAGGTCCAGCGTGGAGTCCAGGCGCAGCCGCTCCGGCGCCAGGTAGAGCAGGTCGAGCTCTCCGGCGAGGAACTGGGCCTCGACCACGCGTCGCTCGTCGAAGTCCTGGGTGGAGTTGACGAACCCGGCGTTCACGCCGAGGGCGCGCAGGGCGTCCACCTGGTCCTGCATGAGCGCGATGAGCGGTGAGACCACGATGCCCGTACCGGGTCTGACCAGGGCGGGGATCTGGTAGCACAGCGACTTTCCGCCGCCGGTGGGCATGAGGACGACGGCGTCTCCGCCGGCCACCACATGTTCGATGATCGATTCCTGCTCGCCCCGGAAGGCGTCGTACCCGAAAACCCTGTGCAGCGTGGCCAGTGCCTCGCTGTCCGCCGGTCCGGGCGTCTGCCGCGTCCCCGGCGGCTCGGTCGTCCCTGGCATCTCGTCGGTTCCGCCCGTCCCACCCATCGTCGTGTCCCCCGTACGTCGTCCCTCGACCACTGCCTCCACGATAGGGGCACGGACCGACAGCGCCGGAGTTATCCACAGGCCCGCCGCCCGCGGAGGGGACACGGAGACGGACACGGGGACGGACGCGAGGAGGGACACGAGGAGGCTTCGGGGACGAGGTCCCCCGTCGGGCCGTGCTCTCAGCTCTCAGCCCTTTGGCCGTCCTCGCGTGGCGGCCCGGAAGCGGCGCGGGCCATGCTGCACGGGCGGGACCGGGGAGGCCCGCGTTGTACGGAGGCGCCGCACTCGCGTGCCTCTTCCGCCCCAAGGAGCATCAGGATGTCTCTCAGGTCCCGCACCGCCGGCGCCGTTCTGGCGCTGGCCGTGCCGTTCGCTCTGGCCGCGGTTCCCGCCGGCGCGGCTCCCGTCCCCGAGGCCGACCCGTTCGTGTGGACGGATCTGACCCCGACGTACACGGCGACCGCGGACTACCAGTACGAGCCGTTCGCGGTCACGGACGGGTACAAGCACACCGGCGACTGCACCAAGGACACCGCGACCGGCAAGGGAGGCGCGGGCCACCACTACGTGAACCTCGCCCTCGTCGGCAGCCTCGACCTGGCCGAGCCCGCGGGGCTCCTCTACGAGACCGACGGCGACGGCGGCCGTGCCCTGGTGGGGGTGGAGTGGATCGTGCGCGCCGACACCGCTACGACCGCGCCGACGCTGTTCGGGCAGACGTTCCAGGGTCCGGCGACGCTGCCCGGCGTCGGATCCGTGTACACGCTGCGCGCCTGGATCTGGAAGGACAACCCGAGCGGTCTGTTCGCGCCGTGGAACCCGACGGTGACCTGCCCGTAGCCGCGGCCGGCCCGGTGACGCGCCGGTAGCCCATATCACTTTGGTCCCGCGGCCCTGTGGCCCTGTGCCGCGCACGCGCGCGTGGGCCCCGGTTCCTCGCGGAGGAACCGGGGCCCACGGCCGTACCGGCGCGGTCAGCGCACGAAGACTCCCGCCTGGCTCGCCAGGTCCAGGAAGTACTGCGGTGCGACACCGAGCACCAGCGTGACCGCGACGCCGACGCCGATCGCCGCCATGGTCAGCGGTGACGGGACGGCGACCGTGGGGCCGTCGGGCCTGGGCTCGCTGAAGAACATCAGCACGATCACGCGGATGTAGAAGAACGCGGCGATCGCCGACGAGATCACACCGACGACGACCAGCGGGGCCGCCCCGCCCTCCGCCGCCGCCTTGAACACGGCGAACTTCCCGGCGAAGCCGGAGGTCAGCGGGATACCCGCGAAGGCCAGCAGGAACACCGCGAAGACGGCCGCGACCAGTGGTGAGCGGCGGCCGAGGCCGGCCCACTTGGACAGGTGCGTGGCCTCGCCGCCGGCGTCGCGCACCAGGGTGACCACGGCGAAGGCGCCGATGGTCACGAAGGAGTACCCGGCCAGGTAGAAGAGGACGGACGACACGCCGTCCTTCGAGGTCGCGATGACACCCGCGAGGATGAATCCGGCGTGCGCGATCGACGAGTACGCGAGCAGTCGCTTGATGTCGGTCTGGGTGATCGCGACGATCGCGCCGCCCAGCATGGTGATGATCGCGACGCCCCACATGACCGGCCGCCAGTCCCAGCGCAGGCCGGGCAGGACGACGTACAGCAGGCGCAGCAGCGCGCCGAACGCGGCCACCTTGGTCGCCGCGGCCATGAAGCCGGTCACCGGGGTGGGCGCGCCCTGGTAGACGTCGGGCGTCCACATGTGGAAGGGGACCGCGCCGACCTTGAAGAGCAGGCCCATGACGACCATGGCGGTGCCGATCAGGAGCAGTGCGTCGTTGCCCATGGTGTCGGCGAGGGCGGGGTCGATGCTGGTGACGGTGCCGTCGACGACCTGGGAGATGGTGGAGTACGACACCGAGCCGGCGTAGCCGTACAGCAGGGCGATGCCGAACAGGGTGAACGCGGAGGCGAAGGCGCCGAGCAGGAAGTACTTGACCGCGGCTTCCTGCGACATCAGGCGCTTGCGGCGGGCCAGGGCGCACATCAGGTAGAGCGGGAGGGAGAAGACCTCCAGGGCCACGAAGAGCGTCAACAGGTCGTTGGCCGAGGGGAACACCAGCATGCCGGCGACCGCGAAGAGGAGCAGCGGGAAGACCTCGGTGGTGGCGAATCCGGCCTTCACCGCGGCCTTCTCGCTGTCGCTGCCGGGCACGGAGGCGGCCTGTGCGGCGAAGGAGTCGACGCGGTTGCCGTGGGCGGCCGGGTCGAGGCGACGTTCGGCGAAGGTGAACAGGCCGAGCAGGCCGGCCAGCAGGATCGTGCCCTGCAGGAACAGGGACGGTCCGTCGACGGCGATCGCGCCCATCGCGGCGATGTGTGCCTTGGTGGTGCCGTATCCGTCCGCGGCCAGTGCGACGACCGCCGCGAAGGCCGCGCACAGCGCGACGGCGGAGACGAAGACCTGCGCGTAGTAGCGGGATTTGCGCGGGACGAACGCCTCGACGAGCACCCCGACGATCGCCGCGCCGAGCACGATCAGGGTGGGGGACAACTGTCCGTATTCGATCTTCGGCGCGTCGATCTTCGAGATCGGCTCGGCCGCGGTTGTCCACAGGCTGTGGACGGCTGTTGCGCTCACTTGGCCGCCTCCACTGCGGGCTTGGGGTCGGTCTTGTGTACGTCCGACATGGTCTGTTTGACCGCCGGGTTGACGATGTCCGTGACGGGCTTCGGGTAGACGCCCAGGAAGATCAGCAGGACGATCAGCGGGGTGACGACCACGAGTTCACGCGCGCGTAGGTCGGGCATCGCGGAGACCTCCGGTTTCACCGGGCCCGTCATCGTCCGCTGGTAGAGGACGAGGGTGTAGAGCGCGGCGAGGACGATGCCGAGGGTGGCGATGATGCCGATGGCCGGGTAGCGCGTGAACGTGCCGACCAGGACGAGGAACTCGCTCACGAAGGGTGCGAGACCCGGCAGCGACAGGGTGGCCAGGCCGCCGATCAGGAAGGTGCCGGCGAGCACCGGGGCGACCTTCTGCACACCGCCGTAGTCGGCGATGAGCCGCGAGCCGCGCCGGGAGATCAGGAAGCCGGCGACCAGCATCAGCGCGGCCGTGGAGATGCCGTGGTTGACCATGTAGAGGGTGGCGCCGGACTGGCCCTGGCTGGTCATCGCGAAGATGCCCAGGATGATGAAGCCGAAGTGCGAGATGGACGCGTAGGCGACCAGGCGCTTGATGTCCCGCTGGCCGACGGCGAGCAGCGCGCCGTAGATGATGCTGATCACGGCGAGGACGAGGATGGCGGGTGTCGCCCACTTCGAGGCCTCCGGGAACAGCTGGAGGCAGAAGCGGAGCATCGCGAACGTGCCCACCTTGTCGACGACCGCCGTGATGAGGACGGCGACCGGGGCGGTGGACTCCTGCATGGCGTTGGGCAGCCAGGTGTGCAGTGGCCACAGCGGCGCCTTCACCGCGAAGGCGAAGAAGAAGCCGAGGAACAGCCAGCGTTCGGTGCTGGTCGCCATGTGCAGCGAGCCGTTCGCGCGGGCCTGCGCGATCTCGGCGAGGGAGAAGTTCCCGGCGACCACGTAGAGGCCGATCACCGCGGCCAGCATGATCAGGCCGCCGACGAGGTTGTAGAGGAGGAACTTCACGGCCGCGTACGACCGCTGGGCGGCCGCGTTCTCGTCGGAGCCCGCGTGGGCACGGTCCCCGAAGCCGCCGATGAGGAAGTACATCGGGATCAGCATGGCTTCGAAGAAGATGTAGAAGAGGAAGACGTCGGTGGCCTCGAAGGAGATGATCACCATCGCCTCGACGGCCAGGATCAGGGCGAAGAAGCCCTGGGTGGGCCGCCACCGCTTGCTGCCGGTCTCCAGCGGGTCGGCGTCGTGCCAGCCCGCCAGGATGATGAACGGGATCAGCAGGGCGGTCAGGGCGAGCAGGGCGACCGCGATGCCGTCGACGCCCAGTTCGTAGCGGACACCGAAGTCCGCGATCCAGGCATGGGATTCGGTGAGCTGGTAGCGGGCGCCGCCCGGGTCGAAGCGGACCAGGACGACGATCGCGAGCACCAGAGTGGCGAGCGAGACCAGCAGCGCGAGCCATTTGGCGGCGGTGCGTCGCGCGGCCGGTACGGCGGCCGTGGCGATCGCCCCGACGGCCGGGAGCACCGCCGTCGCTGTCAGCAGAGGAAAGGACATCGGTATCAGACCGCCCTCATCAGCAGGGTCGCGGCGACCAGGAGGGCAGCGCCGCCGAACATCGAGACCGCGTACGAGCGCGCGTAGCCGTTCTGGAGCTTGCGCAGTCGGCCGGACAGCCCGCCGAAGCCCGCCGCCGTTCCGTTGACGACCCCGTCGACCAGCGTGTGGTCGACGTAGACCAGGGAGCGGGTGAGGTGTTCGCCGCCGCGGACCAGGACGACGTGGTTGAAGTCGTCCTGGAGGAGGTCGCGGCGGGCCGCGCGGGTGAGCAGCGAACCGCGTGGGGCGACGGCGGGAACGGGACGGCGGCCGTACTGCAGGTAGGCGATGCCGACGCCGATGACCAGGCACACCATGGTGGCGCCGGTGACCGTGGCCGCGCTGAGCGGGGAGTCGCCCTCGCTGTGGCCGGTGACCGGCTCCAGCCAGTGCAGGAAGCGGTCGCCGATGCTGAAGAACGCGCCGCCGAAGACCGAGCCGATCGCCAGCACGATCATCGGGATGGTCATGACCTTCGGGGACTCGTGCGGGTGCGGCTCGTGACCGTGCTCGTCGGGCTGCCAGCGCTTCTCGCCGAAGAACGTCATCAGCATCACGCGCGTCATGTAGAACGCGGTGATGGCCGCGCCGAGCAGGGCGCAGGCGCCGAGGATCCAGCCCTCGGTGCCGCCCTTGGCGAACGCCGCCTCGATGATCTTGTCCTTGGAGAAGAAGCCGGACAGGCCCGGGAAGCCGATGATGGCGAGGTAGCCGAGGCCGAAGGTGATGAAGGTGACCGGCATGTACGTGCGCAGGCCGCCGTACTTGCGCATGTCGACCTCGTCGTTCATGCCGTGCATGACGGAGCCCGCGCCGAGGAACAGCCCGGCCTTGAAGAAGCCGTGCGTCACCAGGTGCATGATCGCGAAGACGTAGCCGATCGGGCCGAGGCCGGCGGCGAGCACCATGTAGCCGATCTGCGACATGGTCGAGCCGGCGAGGGCCTTCTTGATGTCGTCCTTCGCGCAACCGACGATCGCACCGAAGAGGAGGGTGACGGCGCCGACGACGGTGACGACGAGTTGTGCGTCCGGCGCCGCGTTGAAGATCGCTCCGGAGCGGACGATGAGGTAGACGCCCGCGGTCACCATGGTCGCCGCGTGGATGAGGGCCGAGACCGGGGTCGGGCCCTCCATGGCGTCCCCGAGCCAGGACTGCAGCGGCACCTGGGCGGACTTGCCGCAGGCGGCGAGCAGCAGCATCAGGCCGATCGCGGTGAGCCTGCCCTCGGAGGCGTCGGTGGCGTGACCGAGGACCGGGCCGAAGGCGAACGTGCCGAACGTGGTGAACATCAGCATGATCGCGATCGACAGGCCCATGTCGCCGACCCGGTTGACCAGGAACGCCTTCTTCGCGGCGGTGGCCGCGCTGGGCTTGTGCTGCCAGAAGCCGATCAGCAGGTAGGAGGCGAGACCGACGCCCTCCCAGCCGACGTACAGCAGCAGGTAGTTGTCGGCGAGGACGAGCAGCAGCATCGCCGCGAGGAACAGGTTCAGGTAGCCGAAGAAGCGGCGGCGGCGCTCGTCGTGCTCCATGTACCCGATCGAGTACAGGTGGATGAGCGAGCCGACGCCGGTGATCAGCAGGACGAACGTCATCGACAACTGGTCGAGGCGGAAGGTGACGTCCGCCTGGAAGCCGGCCACCGGGACCCAGGTGAACAGGTGCTGCATCAGGGTGCGGTGTTCGGCGTTCTTGCCCAGCAGGTCGGCGAAGAGGATCACGCCGAACACGAAGGAGGTCGTCGACAGGAGCGTGCCGATCCAGTGGCCCACGCCGTCCAGGCGGCGGCCGCCGACCAGCAGGACGGCCGCTCCGAGCAGGGGCGCCGCGATCAGCAGCGCGATCAAATTCTCCACGATTCAGCGACCCCCTACAGCTTCATCAGGCTGGCGTCGTCGACCGAGGCCGAGTGGCGGGTACGGAACAGCGACACGATGATCGCGAGCCCGACCACGACCTCCGCAGCGGCGACGACCATCGTGAAGAAGGCGATGATCTGGCCGTCGAGGTTGCCGTGCATCCGGGAGAAGACGACGAACGCGAGGTTGCAGGCGTTGAGCATCAGCTCGATGCACATGAAGACGACGATCGCATTTCGTCTGATCAGCACACCGGTGGCGCCGATCGTGAACAACAGGGCGGCGAGATAGAGGTAGTAGACCGGGTTCACTTCGACGCCTCCTCGGGCCGCTTGAGGTTCTCCGGCTCGATCGGGGTCCGCTCCAGCCGTTCCTCGGCACGCTGTTCCAGGGCCCGCAGATCGTTGAGGGCCTCCGCGGACACGTCACGGATCTGACCGCGGTCGCGCAGCGTCTTGTTGACCGTGAGCTCGGACGGGGTGCCGTCGGGCAGCAGGCCGGCGATGTCGACGGCGTTGTGCCGGGCGTAGACGCCGGGGGCGGGCAGCGGCGGCAGGTGCTTGCCGTCGCGGACGCGCTGTTCGGACTGCTCGCGCTGGGTCTTGGCGCGCTCGGTGCGCTCGCGGTGGGTGAGCACCATGGCGCCGACGGCCGCGGTGATGAGCAGGGCGCCGGTGATTTCGAAGGCGAAGACGTACTTGGTGAAGATGAGGGCGGCGAGGCCCTCCACATTGCCGTTGGCGTTGGCCTGGCCAATGCCGTTGAAGTTCTTGAGGGAGGCGTTGGCGATGCCCGCGAAGAGCAGGACGCCGAAGCCGACCCCACAGAGAAGGGCCAGCCAGCGCTGGCCCTTGATGGTCTCGGTCAGGGAGTCGGCGGCGGTCACGCCGACCAGCATCACGACGAAGAGGAACAGCATCATGATCGCGCCGGTGTAGACGACGATCTGCACGATGCCCAGGAAGTAGGCGCCGTTGGCGAGGTAGAACACCGCCATGACGATCATGGTGCCGGCGAGACAGAGGGCACTGTGCACGGCCCTCTTCATGAGGACGGTGCACAGGGCGCCGATCACGGCGACGGTGCCGAGGACCCAGAACTGGAAGGCCTCGCCGGTGGAGGTGGCGTAGGCGGCGAGCTGCGCGCTCATGCCTCCACCCCCTCTTCGTCCGGCTTCTCGCCCTTCGAGACGGCCACCTGCTGGACGGTCCCGGGCGCGGCCTCGGTCACCAGGCCCCGGTAGTAGTCCTGTTCGTCGGTGCCCGGGAAGATCGCGTGCGGGCTGTCGACCATGCCGTCCTCCAGACCGGCGAGCAGCTGCTCCTTGGTGTAGATCAGGTTGGCGCGGCTGGTGTCGGCGAGCTCGAACTCGTTGGTCATCGTGAGCGCGCGCGTGGGGCACGCCTCGATGCACAGGCCGCACAGGATGCAGCGGGCGTAGTTGATCTGGTAGACGCGGCCGTAGCGCTCGCCCGGCGAGTAACGCTCCTCGTCGGTGTTGTCGGCGCCCTCCACGTAGATGGCGTCCGCGGGGCAGGCCCAGGCACACAGTTCGCAGCCGATGCACTTCTCCAGGCCGTCCGGATGACGGTTGAGCTGGTGCCGTCCGTGGAACCGCGGAGCCGTGGTCTTCTTCTGCTCCGGGTACTGCTCGGTCAGCCGCTTCTTGAACATGGCCTTGAAGGTCACGCCGAAGCCGGCCACGGGGTTCAGGAAACCGGGCTCGGTCTCCTTGGGCTCCTCAGCCATCGGACGCCTCCTTTCCATCCGTAGATCCGTCACTGACAGTGTCCGGCCCACCACTGACAATCAGCTCCCGTTCCCGGCGCGGGCTGCGCCGGGGCACCGGCGGCAGTTCCTGTCCGGGCAGCGGCGGTACGGGGAATCCGCCTGCCATCGGGTCGAACGCGACCGGTTCGGCGGCGGGCTGCGCGGCCTCCTTGCCGCCCTTGTCGCGGAACATGTCGACGACGAAGGACAGGAGCAGCAGCGCGAGGACTCCGCCGCCGACGTAGAGGGCGATGTCGGCGAAGCCGTAGTTCTCGTTGCGGAGGGTCCGTACGGTGGCGACGAGCATCAGCCAGACGACCGAGACCGGGATGAGGACCTTCCAGCCGAGCTTCATCAGCTGGTCGTAGCGCACCCGCGGAAGGCTGGCGCGCAGCCAGACGAAGACGAACAGCAGCACCACGACCTTGGCGACGAACCAGAGCATCGGCCACCAGCCGTGGTTGGCGCCCGCCCAGACGGTGCTGATCGGCCAGGGGGCGCGCCAGCCGCCGAGGAACAGCGTCGTCGACACGGCGGAGACCGTCACCATGTTGACGTACTCGGCGAGCATGAACATCGCGAACTTGATCGACGAGTACTCGGTGTTGAAGCCGCCGACCAGGTCGCCCTCGGACTCCGGCATGTCGAAGGGGGCGCGGTTGGTCTCGCCGACCATGGTGACGACATAGAGGATGAACGAGACCGGCAGCAGCAGGATGTACCAGCGGTCGTGCTGCTGGGCGACGATCGTGGACGTCGACATGGAGCCCGAGTACAGGAACACCGACGCGAACGCGGCGCCCATGGCGATCTCGTAGGAGATCATCTGTGCGCAGGAGCGCAGGCCGCCGAGGAGCGGGTAGGTGGATCCGGAGCTCCAGCCGGCGAGGACGATGCCGTAGATGCCGACGGAGGCGACCGCGAGGATGTAGAGCATCGCGATCGGCAGGTCGGTGAGCTGCATCGTGGTGCGGTGGCCGAAGATCGAGACCTCGTTGTCGGCCGGTCCGAACGGGATGACCGCGATGGCCATGAACGCGGGGATGGCCGCGACGATCGGCGCGAGGATGTAGACGGCCTTGTCCGCGCGTTTGACGATGAGGTCTTCCTTGAGCATCAGCTTCACGCCGTCGGCGAGCGACTGGAGCATGCCCCAGGGGCCGTGCCGGTTGGGGCCGATGCGCAGCTGCATCCAGGCGATGACCTTGCGCTCCATGACGATGGAGACCAGCACGGTCACCATCAGGAAGGCGAAGCAGAAGACCGCCTTGACGACGACCAGCCACCAGGGGTCGCGGCCGAACATGGAGAGGTCTTCAGCAGCGAGGTACGGGTACGGGCTCATGCCTCCACCTCCTTCGGGGCCTCACCGGCGGTGGCCGCCGGGCCGATACGGACGAGTGCGCCGGGCAGCGCCCCGGTGTCGGAGGCGACGCCGCCGCCCACGGAGTTCAGCGGGAGCCAGACCACGCGGTCGGGCATCTCGGTGATCCTGAGCGGGAGTTCGACGGTGCCGGCGGCCGAGGTGACGGCGACGAGGTCGCCGTTCTCGATGCCGGCCTCTGCGGCGGTCGCGGCGGACAGGCGCGCGTGGGCGGTGTGCCGGGTGCCGGCGAGGGCCTCGTCACCTTCCTGGAGGACGCCCTGGTCGAGGAGGAGCCGGTGTCCGGCGAGCACGGCCTCCCCGGCCGCGGGCCGTGGCAGCGGTCCGGCCGTCTCCAGCGGTTCGGAGGCCTTCGGCCCGTCCCAGGCGCCGAGCCGGTCGAGCTCCGCGCGCGTGGTGCGCAGGTCGGGCAGGCCGAGGTGGACGTCCATGGCGTCGGCGAGCATCTGCAGCACGCGTGCGTCGGTGGGCGCCAGCCGCCGGGTCATCTGCTCGGGCTTGAGGGCGGCCTCGAAGAACCGCACCCGGCCTTCCCAGTTGAGGAAGGTGCCGGCCTTCTCGGCGACGGCGGCGACCGGGAGGACGACGTCGGCGCGCTCGGTGACCTCGCTGGGCCGCAGCTCCAGCGAGACCAGGAAGCCGACGGCCTCGAGTGCCGCACGCGCGCGTGCCGGGTCGGGCAGGTCGGCGACCTCGACGCCGGCCACCAGGAGGGCGGAGAGTTCGCCGCGGGCGGCGGCCTCGACGATCTGGCCGGTGTCGCGGCCGTAGCGGAGCGGGAGTTCGGACACGCCCCAGGCGGCGGCGACCTCGTCACGCGCGCGTGGGTCGGTGGCCGGGCGGCCGCCCGGCAGCAGCGACGGCAGCGCGCCCGCCTCGATCGCGCCGCGCTCCCCGGCCCGGCGCGGGATCCACACCAGTTGTGCGCCGGTGGCGGTGGCGGCCCGTACGGCGGCGGTCAGGCCGCCGACGACCGACGCCAGCCGCTCGCCCACGACGATGACCGCGCCCTCGGCGCGCAGCGCCTCGGCGGCCTGTGTGCCGGGCTCCTCCAGGCCGACGCCGCCCGCGAGGGCGTCCAGCCATTCGGTCTCGGTGCCGGGGGCGGCCGGCAGCAGGACGCCGCCCGCCTTCTCCAGGCCGCGCGTGGCGTGGGTGGCGAGGGAGAACACCTTCTGCTTGCGCTTGCGCCAGGCCTTGCGCAGCCGCAGGAAGACGCCGGGGGCCTCCTCCTCGGACTCGAAGCCGACCAGCAGCACGGCCGGTGCCTTCTCCAAGGCGGTGTAGGTGACGCCCGTGCCGTCGAGATCGCGGCCGCGGCCGGCGATCCGCGCGGCCAGGAAGTCGGCCTCCTCGCTGCTGTGCACGCGCGCGCGGAAGTCGATGTCGTTGGTGTCGAGGGCGACGCGCGCGAACTTGCTGTACGCGTAGGCGTCCTCGACGGTGAGCCGGCCGCCGGTGAGGACGCCGGCCCGGGAGCGGGCGGCGGCCAGTCCCTGGGCGGCCGCGTCGAGCGCCTCCGGCCAGGAGGCGGGTTCGAGCACGCCCTGGGCGTTGCGGACCAGCGGGGTCTCCAGGCGGTCCTTCTGCTGCGCGTAGCGGAACGCGAAGCGTCCCTTGTCGCAGATCCACTCCTCGTTGACCTCGGGGTCGTTCGCGGCGAGCCGCCGCATGACCTTGCCGCGCCGGTGGTCGGTGCGGGTGGCGCAGCCGCCCGAGCAGTGCTCGCACACGGACGGCGAGGAGATCAGGTCGAAGGGGCGGGAGCGGAAGCGATACGCCGCCGAGGTCAGCGCGCCCACCGGGCAGATCTGGATGGTGTTCCCGGAGAAGTACGACTCGAACGGGTCGCCCTCGCCGGTGCCGACCTGCTGGAGCGCGCCGCGTTCCAGGAGCTCGATCATCGGGTCGCCGGCGACCTGGTTGGAGAACCGGGTGCAGCGTGCGCACAGCACGCACCGTTCGCGGTCGAGGAGCACCTGGGTGGAGATCGGGAGGGGCTTCTCGTAGGTGCGCTTCTTGCCGTCGAAGCGGGACTCGGCGTTGCCGTGCGACATCGCCTGGTTCTGCAGCGGGCACTCGCCGCCCTTGTCGCAGACCGGGCAGTCCAGGGGGTGGTTGATGAGCAGCAGCTCCATCACCCCGTGCTGGGCCTTCTCGGCGACCGGGGAGGTGAGATGGGTCTTCACCACCATGCCGTCGGTGCAGGTGATCGTGCAGGACGCCATGGGCTTGCGCTGGCCCTCGACCTCGACGATGCACTGGCGGCAGGCGCCGACCGGGTCCAGCAGGGGGTGGTCGCAGAAGCGCGGGATCTCGATGCCGAGTTGTTCGGCGGCGCGGATGACCAGGGTGCCCTTGGGCACGCTGATCTCCACGCCGTCGATCGTCAGCGTGACGAGGTCCTGCGGCGGGACCGCCGCCGTTCCCCCGGAGGAGGGGGAACTCGTGGTCACGGTCATGCGTTCACCTCCGGGCGGTCCGCCCAGGCCGTCGACTTGGCCGGGTCGAAGGGGCAGCCCCGGCCCGTGATGTGCTGTTCGTACTCCTCGCGGAAGTACTTCAGCGAGGAGAAGATGGGGGACGCGGCGCCGTCGCCGAGGGCGCAGAAGGACTTGCCGTTGATGTTGTCGGCGATGTCGTTCAGCTTGTCGAGGTCGGACATCACGCCCTTGCCGGCCTCGATGTCGCGCAGCAACTGCACCAGCCAGTAGGTGCCTTCGCGGCACGGGGTGCACTTGCCGCAGGACTCGTGGGCGTAGAACTCGGTCCAGCGGGTGACGGCGCGCACGACGCAGGTGGTCTCGTCGAAGCACTGGAGGGCCTTGGTGCCGAGCATGGAACCGGCGGCCCCCACTCCTTCGTAGTCGAGAGGGACGTCGAGGTGCTCGTCGGTGAACATGGGCGTCGAGGAGCCGCCCGGTGTCCAGAACTTCAGGCGGTGGCCGGTGCGCATTCCGCCGCTCATGTCGAGGAGCTGGCGCAGGGTGATGCCGAGCGGTGCCTCGTACTGGCCGGGGCTGGCGACATGGCCGCTGAGGGAGTAGAGCGTGAAGCCGGGTGACTTCTCGCTCCCCATCGACCTGAACCAGTCCTTGCCCTTTTGCAGGATGGCGGGAACCGAGGCGATGGACTCGACGTTGTTCACAACAGTCGGGCAGGCATAGAGCCCTTCGACAGCCGGGAAGGGAGGACGCAGTCGCGGTTGACCACGGCGGCCTTCGAGCGAGTCGAGCAGTGCGGTCTCCTCACCGCAGATGTACGCGCCGGCGCCGGCGTGCACGGTGAGGTTCAGGTCGAGACCGCTGCCCAGGATGTTCTCGCCGAGGTAGCCGGCCGCGTAGGCCTCGCGCACGGCCTCGTGCAACCGCCGCAGGACGGGGACGACTTCACCACGCAGGTAGATGAAGGCATGCGACGACCGGATGGCGTAGCACGCGATCACGATGCCCTCGATGAGGCTGTGCGGGTTCGCGAAGAGGAGCGGGATGTCCTTGCAGGTCCCGGGCTCCGATTCGTCGGCGTTGACAACCAGATAGTGCGGTTTGCCGTCTCCCTGCGGGATGAACTGCCACTTCATCCCGGTCGGGAATCCCGCGCCGCCGCGGCCGCGCAGCCCGGACTCCTTGACGTAGGCGATCAGGTCGTCCGGAGACATGGCGAGCGCCTTGCGGAGCCCCTCGTATCCTTCGTGCCTTCGGTAGACGTCCAGGGACCAGGACCGGTCCTCGTCCCAGAAGGCCGACAGCACGGGTGCGAGCAGCTTCTCGGGGCTGGTGTCCTTGAGGTCGGGTACCACCGTCATCACTCCCCCTCCTCGGCGGCAGGCCCTGCCGGGTGCGACGGGTCGGAGGCCGAGGTCTCCTGCGGCGCGTCATGGGAACTGAGGTGCTCGGCCGGTGACGGCTCGTGCACCGTCCGGTCCTGCGGACCCGGGCGTGGATGGACCACGCGCGCGGGTGCGGACTCTCCCCTGGCCAGGCGGAGGCCCACCAGGGACGCGGGTCCGGCGCTTCCGCTCTCCTCGACGGCCCCGGGACGCTCGTCGGGGAAGCCGGCCAGGATCCGCGCGGTCTCCTTGAAGGTGCACAGCCGGGCCCCGCGCGTGGGCTCGACGTCCCGGCCCGCGCGCAGGTCGTCGACCAGGCGTCGGGCGCTCGCCGGGGTCTGGTTGTCGAAGAACTCCCAGTTGACCATCACGACCGGCGCGAAGTCGCAGGCCGCGTTGCACTCGATGTGCTCCAGGGTGACGCTGCCGTCGTCGGTGGTCTCGCCGTTGCCGACGCCCAGGTGCTCCTGGAGGGTCTCGAAGATGGCGTCGCCGCCCATCACCGCGCACAGGGTGTTGGTGCAGACGCCCACCTGGTAGTCGCCGGAGGGCTTGCGCCGGTACATCGTGTAGAAGGTGGCGACCGCGGTGACCTCCGCCGTGGTCAGCTCCAGTACGTCGGCGCAGAACCGCATCCCGGTGCGCGTGACGTGTCCCTCCTCCGACTGCACGAGATGCAGCAACGGCAGCAGGGCGGACCGGGAGTCGGGGTAGCGCGCGATGATGTCGCGCGCGTCCGTCTCCAGCCGGGCCCGGACGTCGTCCGGATAGGCGGGCGCGGGCAGCTCGGGCATGCCCAGGCTGACGCCCCGCTCCGAAGAAGAGGTGTTCACCGGTCGACGCCTCCCAGTACCGGGTCGATGGACGCGATGACGACGATGACGTCGGCCACCTGGCCGCCCTCACACATCGCCGCGATGGCCTGCAGGTTGGCGAAGGACGGGTCGCGGAAGTGGACCCGGTAGGGGCGGGTGCCGCCGTCGGAGACGACGTGCGCCCCGAGTTCGCCCTTGGGTGACTCGATGGCCGTGTAGACCTGTCCGGGCGGGACCCGGAAGCCCTCGGTGACCAGCTTGAAGTGGTGGATCAGGGCCTCCATGGAGGTGCCCATGATCTTCTTGATGTGGTCGAGGGAGTTGCCGAGTCCGTCCGGTCCCAGGGCGAGCTGCGCGGGCCAGGCGATCTTCTTGTCGGCGACCATGACCGGCCCGGGCTGGAGCCGGTCCAGGCACTGCTCGACGATCCTGAGCGACTGGCGCATCTCCTCCAGGCGGATCAGGAAGCGGCCGTAGGCGTCGCAGGTCTCGGCGACGGCGACGTCGAAGTCGTAGTTCTCGTAGCCGCAGTAGGGCTGGGACTTGCGCAGGTCGTGCGGCAGGCCGGTGGCGCGCAGGATGGGGCCGGTGGCGCCGAGGGCCATGCAGCCGGCCAGGTCCAGATAGCCGATGCCCTGCATACGGCCCTTGAAGACGGGGTTCCCGGTGGCGAGCTTGTCGTACTCGGGGAGGTTCTTCCGCATCTTCTTGATGAACTCGCGGATCTGGTCGACCGCGCCGGGCGGCAGGTCCTGGGCGAGTCCGCCGGGGCGGATGTACGCGTGGTTCATCCGCAGGCCGGTGATCAGCTCGAAGAGGTCGAGAATCATTTCACGATCACGGAATCCGTAGATCATGAGCGTGGTGGCGCCCAGCTCCATGCCGCCGGTGGCGATGGCGACCAGGTGCGAGGACATCCGGTTGAGCTCCATCAGGAGCACCCGGATGATCGTGGCGCGGTCGGGGACCTGGTCCTCGATGCCGAGGAGCTTCTCGACGCCGAGACAGTAGGCGGTCTCGTTGAAGAAGGACGTCAGGTAGTCCATGCGCGTGACGAAGGCGGACCCCTGCGTCCACGTGCGGTACTCGAGGTTCTTCTCGATGCCGGTGTGCAGATAGCCGACGCCGCAGCGGGTCTCGGTGACGGTCTCGCCGTCGATCTCCAGGATCAGCCGGAGCACCCCATGGGTGGAGGGGTGCTGGGGACCCATGTTGACGACGATGCGTTCGTCGTCGGCGCGGGCCGCGGACTGGACGATCTCGTCCCAGTCGCCACCGGTGACCGTGTATACGGTGCCCTCGGTGGTCTCGCGCGCCGAGGCGGTCGACGCGGCGGATGTTGACTGTGTGCTCACGAGTACGACCTCCGCTGGTCCGGAGCCGGGATCTGGGCGCCCTTGTACTCGACGGGGATGCCGCCGAGGGGGTAGTCCTTGCGCTGCGGATGGCCCTGCCAGTCGTCGGGCATGAGAATCCGGGTCAGGGCCGGGTGACCGTCGAAGACGATCCCGAAGAAGTCGTAGGTCTCCCGTTCGTGCCAGTCGTTGGTCGGATAGACCGAGACCAGGGACGGGATGTGCGGGTCGGCGTCCGGGGCGCTGACCTCCAGGCGGATCAGCCGGTTGTGGGTGATCGAGCGCAGGTGGTAGACGGCGTGCAGCTCGCGGCCCTTGTCGTGGAGGTAGTGGACGCCGCTGACGCCGGTGCACAGCTCGAACCGGAGCGCGGGGTCGTCGCGCAGGGTGCGGGCGACGCGCAGCAGGTGCTCGCGTTCGATGTGGAAGGTGGCCTCACCGCGGTCGACGACCGTCTTCTCGATGACGTTGGAGGGCAACAGGCCCTGTTCCTCCAGGGCGCCCTCCAGCTCGTCGGCGACCTCGTCGAACCAGCCGCCGTAAGGGCGGGTCGCCGGTCCCGGGAGCCGGACCGAGCGGACCAGGCCGCCGTAGCCGGAGGTGTCGCCGCCGTTGTTGGCGCCGAACATGCCGCGCTGGACGCGGATCTCCTCGCCGCCCTGGCCGCGCTGGCCGGGGAGGTTGTCGGCGGCGAGGTCCTTCTCGGGGTTGACCCCGTTGTGGCCGTTCGCGTCGCTCACCGCAGCAGCCCCTTCATCTCGATCAGAGGCAGAGCCTTGAGCGCCGCCTCCTCCGCCTCGCGGGCCGCTTCCTCGGCGTTGACGCCGAGCTTGGAGCTCTGGATCTTCTGGTGGAGCTTGAGGATCGCGTCCATCAGCATCTCGGGGCGGGGCGGGCAGCCGGGCAGGTAGATGTCGACCGGGACGATGTGGTCGACGCCCTGGACGATGGCGTAGTTGTTGAACATGCCGCCCGAGGAGGCGCAGACGCCCATGGAGATCACCCACTTCGGGTTGGGCATCTGGTCGTAGACCTGCCGCAGGACGGGCGCCATCTTCTGGCTGACCCGGCCGGCGACGATCATCAGGTCGGCCTGGCGCGGTGAGCCGCGGAAGACCTCCATGCCGAACCGTGCAAGGTCGTACCGGCCCGCTCCCGCCGTCATCATTTCGAAGGCGCAGCAGGCGAGGCCGAAGGTGGCGGGGAAGACGGACGCCTTGCGTACCCAGCCCGCGGCCTGCTCGACGGTGGTCAGCAGGAAACCGCTCGGCAGCTTTTCTTCGAATCCCATGACTTAAAAGCCCCTCAGTCCCATTCCAGGCCGCCGCGCCGCCAGACGTACGCGTAGGCGACGAAGACGGTGAGCACGAAGAGCAGCATCTCCACGAGCCCGAAAACACCCAGGGCGTCGAAGGTGACGGCCCAGGGGTAGAGGAAGACGATCTCGATGTCGAAGACGATGAAGAGCATCGCCGTCAGGTAGTACTTGATCGGGAAACGCCCGCCGCCGGCCGGCGTGGGGGTCGGCTCGATTCCGCACTCGTAGGCTTCGAGCCTGGCGCGGTTGTACCGCTTCGGACCGATCAGCGTGGCCATGACCACGGAGAAGATCGCAAAGCCTGCCCCGAGGGCTCCCAGTACGAGGATGGGCGCATACGCGTTCACCGCTCCTCGCTCCTCTCAGTCGGCACTGACTGGTGGCGGTTCGACCGGGCCCACTCGCCTCTTCCGTCACACGAACCCCGCACGTCCCGGGCGAAGATCGCGAACATGTGAAGCAGGTCACAAGCCCAGCTGCCTCGCATCTTATGCCCGTCGCTCTGTGATCTGCGACACGGGGTATTACACAAGCTTTGTGATCTCCACCACCTGACGATCGATCATGAAGTCGGATGAGTGGTGATCTTCGCACTCGAAGCGTTCAGCTGATCACGAGAGGTGACATTTTCGACCGTCCGCGCAGGCGGGAGAGGGTTTCGAGCGGGCGTCTCTATATCAAGAGGGTTCCTCTGCATGCAAATTCGCGGTGGACGGACCGCGCTGATAGAGGACCGCGTTCACACCTGAGAGGGAGGCGCGGGAGGTGATGTGGACGCGTGCACACGTTCACGAACTCGGGCGGGCTCGACCCGCGCACGAGACGCACCCCTACCGGTAACCGTTCCGTGACCTCCGCCACATTGATGAGAGGCCCCTGAGAACCAGGCTTGGCCAATCATCTCAACCGATGGTAGGTCGGGGGCAATTCGGACGTTATGGCGAAAGAACGTGATCACAGGTGTGATCACAGGCGCCCGCAATGTCCGTTACGGCGTCAATAAAGAATGACACGCACAGGATTCACGGCCCCGATTGAACAACTGTGGCGCAGCACACGTTTCTTGAAGATATGAAGGAGCCCCTGGTACCGGTTGTTCCCATGTCCCACACCGCTCACATACGCAGCCACCGGAAACCCCGCCGCAGCGCGACGACGAACATCGCCGTGCGCGCCGGAGTTGCCAGTGGCGTCCTCGGCATGGCAGCGGCGGGCGCGGCCTCGGCGAGTGCCGCCGAACCCGTGACGCAGACGCTCGAACTGCCCATCCTCACGGCCGATGTGGCCACCCAGGTGGCCCAGTCCGCCGACGCCACGCAGCAGGCCGCCGCGAACTACTCGCTCCAGGCCGAGCGCGACGCGGCCGCCGCAAAGGCCGCCAAGCAGGCCAAGTCGGACCTCGCTGAGGCCAAGAAGAAGGCCGAGGCCAAGAAGAAGGCGGAGGAGGCCCGCAAGGAGGCCGCTGAGCGCGCCGCCTCGCGCAGCGCCGAGCGGACCACGCTCAGCGCCACCACCACGTCCTCCAGCGCCTCCACGAGCACGTCCACGGCGACCGGTTCGGCCGCCGCTGTGGTCGCCTTCGTGAAGGCGCAGATCGGCGACGCCTACGTCTCCGGCGGCACGGGCCCCAACTCGTGGGACTGCTCGGGTCTCGTGCAGGCCGCCTTCAAGTCGGTCGGCGTCAGCCTGCCGCGCGTCTCCCAGGACCAGTCGACGCAGGGCACCCAGGTCTCGCTGAGTAACCTCCAGCCCGGCGACATCCTCTACTGGGGCAGCGCCGGCAGCGCGTACCACGTGGCCGTGTACGTGGGCGACGGCATGTTCGTGGGCGCGCAGAACCCCTCCAGCGGCGTCGGGGAGCACCCGCTGGACTACGACCCGCCGACCGGCGCGGTGCGGGTGCTCTGACAACAAGGGCAACCCGAGACAAGCCGAGGCAACTCGGGCATCGCACAAGCACGGTAGGGCCGCAGCCGCTCGGGGGCAGCGGCCCTTCCGGCACGCCCGCCCCGCGAAGGCCGCCCGCGGCCGCCCTGCGGCGGGCCGCCCCCTACGGCGGGTCACCCCCCGCCGCGAGACGCCCTGCCGCGAGTCGTCCCGCTGCGGGCCGCCCTTCTCCCGGTTTTCCACAGGCCCCCCCGCCAGGGTTTTCCACAGGCCCGCCCGCGATCCGGTGACTCCTGGGATTCTCGATGCATGCCGCTCTCACGGAGCGGCCCGAGACCCGAGAAGGGGACACCGCGATGCCACGCGTCTTCGTCCAGGGCAACCCCCTGGACCACTACCCCCGTCACGCCCCCGAGGCCCGGCGCGGTTCGGTGCGCCGGATCACCGAGACCGGCGAGGAAGTCCTGCACAAGCCGTGCCGGGACGTCACGGAGTTCGGACCCGACCTCGCCGCACTCATCGACGACATGTTCCTCACCATGTACATCGCCGATGGAGCCGGTCTCGCGGCCAACCAAGTCGGGGTCGACTTGAGGCTGTTCGTGTACGACTGCCCCGATGACGACGGTGTCCGACATGTCGGTCACATCGTCAACCCCGTGCTGGAGACACCGGACCCGGCCGGGCGACGGCTGCTCGACGACAGCGAGGGCTGCCTGTCGGTACCGGGTGCCGTCATGGACGTACCGCGCCCGGACCGGGCGGTCGTGCACGGGCAGGACAAGGACGGCAATCCGCTCACCCTTGAGGGAACGGGGTATTTCGCCCGCTGCCTCGCGCACGAGACCGACCATGTGAACGGACGCGTGTTTCTCGACCGGCTCTCGGGGCGGGACCGGAAGGAGGCACTGCGGCAGGTGGCGGCCCGGCGGGAGGAGGTCTACGCCCGCAGAGCCGCCAACATCGAGGCGCTCACCTCGTAGCGGCGCCCACCTCGTACCGGCAGTCACCCCGTAGTGGCGCTCACGCCTTCGGGGCCACCTTGCTCAGGCCGTTGATGATGCGGTCCATCGCGTCGCCGCCGGTCGGGTCGGTGAGGTTCGCCAGGAGCTTCAGGGTGAACTTCATCAGCAGCGGGTGGGTCAGGCCGCGCTGGGCCGCGATCTGCATGACCTTCGGGTTGCCGATGAGCTTCACGAAGGCGCGGCCCAGCGTGTAGTAGCCGCCGTAGGTGTCCTTGAGGACCTGCGGGTAGCGCAGCAGGGCCGTCTCGCGCTGGCCGGGCGTGGCCCGCGCGTGCGCCTGGACGATGACGTCGGCGGCGATCTGGCCGGACTCCATGGCGTAGGCGATGCCCTCACCGTTGAAGGGGTTCACCAGGCCGCCGGCGTCGCCGACGAGGAGCAGGCCGCGCGTGTAGTGGGGCTGGCGGTTGAAGGCCATGGGGAGGGCCGCGCCGCGGATCGGGCCGGTCATGTTCTCGGGGGTGTAGCCCCAGTCCGCGGGCATGGAGGCGCACCAGGCCTTGAGGACCTCGCGCCAGTCCAGTTCCTTGAAGGAGTCGGAGGTGTTCAGGACACCCAGGCCGACGTTGGAGGTGCCGTCGCCCATGCCGAAGATCCAGCCGTAGCCGGGCAGCAGGCGGTCCTGGGGGCCGCGGCGGTCCCAGAGTTCCAGCCAGGACTCCAGGTAGTCGTCCTCGTGACGGGGGGAGGTGAAGTAGGTCCGGACGGCCACGCCCATCGGGCGGTCCTCGCGGCGGTGCAGGCCCATCGCGAGGGAGAGGCGGGTGGAGTTGCCGTCGGCGGCCACGACGAGCGGCGCGTGGAAGGTGACTTCGCGCTTCTCCTCACCGAGCTTGGCGTGCACACCGGTGATCCGCCCGGTGCGGTCGTCGATGATCGGGGCGCCGACGTTGCAGCGCTCGAAGAGGCGGGCGCCCGCCTTCTGCGCCTGGCGGGCGAGCCGTTCGTCGAAGTCGTCGCGTTTGCGGACCAGGCCGTAGTCGGGGAAGGAGGCGAGATCCGGCCAGTCAAGCTGGAGGCGGGTGCCGCCGCCGACGATGCGCAGACCCTTGTTGCGCAGCCAGCCGGCCTCCTCGGAGATGTCGACGCCCATGGCGACCAGCTGCTTCACCGCGCGTGGGGTGAGTCCGTCGCCGCACACCTTCTCGCGCGGGAACTCGGTCTTCTCCAGCAGGAGCACGTCCAGACCGGACTTGGCGAGATGGTACGCCGTCGTGGAGCCGGCTGGCCCCGCGCCGACGACGATGACATCGGCGGTGTTTTCGGAGAGGGGCTCGGTCACGGCGGGGGCTCCCCAAGGCTCGAAATCTGCGTGCCGACCGGCACTGGACATGGGCAGTCTATTCAGCGGTACTGATCACCCGGCTGAAGGGCTGCCCCTGTGAACCGAGCTCTCCCCGCGGTACGGCTGCGTGTACCCACGCACGAAGACGCGTTCGCCTGGTACCGGGTCTTCGACGACCCGGACGTCATGGAGTTCCACGGCGGCCAATCCGCGGAGCTGTCGGTCTACGAGGAGCTCACCGCCCGGCAGCGCCGGCACGACGCGGAGTTCGGTTTCTGCCTGTGGACGATGGCCGACGAGTCCGGGCGGGTCGTCGGCTTCACCGGCGCCCAGCCGTGGCCGCGGGACTGGGGGCCCAGGGGCGAGATCGAGATCGGCTGGCGGCTCGGCCGGGAGCACTGGGGCCAGGGGTACGCGACGGCGGCGGCGCTGACGACGCTGGAGCGGCTGCGGGCGGCGGGCGTGCCGAAGGTGGTGGCGATGGTGCGGCCCGGGAACGAGCGGTCGGTCGCGGTCGCCCGGCGCCTCGGAATGGAGCTCGCGGAGACGTTCCCGCACCCGAGGCTCCAGGAGGACACGCTCTGTTTCCGGCTCGACCTGCGGGATGATAACGCAGAGTAACGATCTGTTACAGAAAGACACCTGGCGCTTCCGGGTGCCATATGCCGGGGGTTACCCTTCCAGTACCGCTGGGGGTGACATCTGTGCATATAACACCCAAAACACCCGAAGTGCGCGTACCGCGGCTGGTCGGACTGATGGCCGTGGACGCGCGCGAGACCGCCC
Organism: Streptomyces sp. NPDC048254; assembly: GCF_043201895.1. Classification (NCBI taxonomy): domain Bacteria; kingdom Bacillati; phylum Actinomycetota; class Actinomycetes; order Kitasatosporales; family Streptomycetaceae; genus Streptomyces; species Streptomyces sp. NPDC048254. Next base: position 50,203 of record NZ_JBICZJ010000002.1, on the reverse strand, counting down.
AGGCGCGGGGGCTGTTCCTCAACGCGCCGGACCGGCCGGACTTCCATCTCGCCGTCGTCGACTACGTCGTACGCCAGTTCCCGCAGCCCGGTGCCGAGGTGCCGCGGGACTCGATGGTGTACGTGTGGTTCGACTTCGGTGAGGGCGAGGGCGGCGGAGGCGTGCGCGAGCCACGCATCCCACGGCCACCGACGGGCGGTCTGCAACGGGAGCTGGACCGGCCCGGTGACACCTTCGAGGTGATCGGCGGGTGACGCCCGGGACGGGACTCAGGCCTCCCGGAAGCGGGCTCAGGCCTCCTTGAAGCCCCGGTGCAGGGCGACGACCCCGCCGGTGAGGTTGCGCCAGGCCACCTTCGACCAGCCCGCCTCGCGCAGCCGTCCGGCCAGCGCGGGCTGGTCGGGCCAGGCGCGGATGGACTCGGCGAGGTAGACGTAGGCGTCCGGGTTGGAGGAGACCGCGCGGGCGACCGGCGGCAGCGCGCGCATCAGGTACTCGGTGTAGACGGTCCGGAAGGGCGCCCAGGTGGGGTGCGAGAACTCGCAGATCACCACCCGGCCGCCGGGCCGCGTCACCCGGTACATCTCCCGCAGGGCCGCGTCGGTGTCCTGGACGTTGCGCAGGCCGAAGGAGATCGTGACGGCGTCGAAGGTGTCGTCCCTGAAGGGCAGCCGGGTGGCGTCCCCGGCGGTGAAGGGCATCCAGGCGGTGCGCCGCTTGCCGACCTGGAGCATGCCGAGGGAGAAGTCGCAGGGCACGACGTAGGCGCCGGCCTGGACGAACGGCTGGGAGGAGGTGCCCGTGCCGGCCGCCAGGTCGAGGATCTTCTGCGCGGGCCGCGCGTCGACCGCCCGGGCGACCTCCTTCCGCCAGTGCCGGTCCTGGCCGAGCGACAGCACGTCGTTGGTCAGGTCGTACCGTTCCGCCACGTCGTCGAACATCGAGGCGACTTCGTGCGGCTGCTTGTTCAGGGAGGCGCGGGTCACCTCGCCATTCTTGCAGCCCGCCGTCACGGCAGAAGCCGGGGCTTCTTCTTCGCCGCCACGTCCTCCACCCAGCCGCACAGCAGGATGAACACGGCGATCAGGATCCAGCCGACGCCGAACATGAACCACTGGCTGTCCAGCGGGAGCCACTTCTCGAACGCGGGCACGTTCCACATCTGGTCGATCAGCGGAACCGCCAGGATCAGCGCGATCTCGTGCCAGAGGTAGATCGTCACCGCGCGGGCGTTGAAGACGGTGACCGTGCGGTCCAGCCGCCGGAAGCGGGTCAGCCAGGCGAAGTCGATCCTGAAGTACGCCTTCGCCCACATCAGCAGCAGCACGAACCCGGCCGACCAGAAGGCCTGCGCGAGGGGGTTCTCGTCCAGGTCGTAGGTCCCGAAGTCGGCCTGGTGCGAGAAGGCGTACCAGCCGCCGTACCCCATCGCGGCGAGCGAGGCGACGACCACCAGGGCCGGCTTCATCCGCTGGAGCACGCCGTCGCGGTGGGCGAAGCCGAGGATCCAGCAGAAGAGGTACGTCGACAGGTCCCACAGGGCGCTGCCGAGCCGGTTGTCCGGGCCGGACCAGACGAAATTCAGGATCAGGATCGGGACGAGGGAGAGGACGAGGACCGGGACGGGCGCCTTGCGGAAGATCCACAGCAGGGCCGGGGAGAGGAGCACGAACCAGAGGTACGTCCGCAGGTACCAGAGGATCTCCCAGGCCTGCTCGCCCCACGCGTTGCCCGGCGGGTCGCCGAGCGGCACGACCCAGTAGACGATCTGCCAGCCCGGCATCCAGTCGTGGACCAGCATCGCCAGCACGACGAAGAGGCCCCAGAACCAGAACGGCGGGAGGAGACGGCGCAGCCGGCTCTTGACCACCTTCAGCGCCGGACGCTCCAGGGACTTCGCCATCAGCGTGCCGGCCAGGCCGAACATGATGCCCATGGACGGGAACACCATGCCGCACCAGGCCCAGCCGAAGGTGTGGTAGGTGACGACACGGATCAGGGCGACCGCGCGGAGGGTGTCGAAGTAGCGGTCCCTGCCCGGGGGCTTGGGCTGCGGATCGGGAGCGGGTGCCGGTCCCTCGGCACGAGGCTCGGACTCGGGCCTGGGCTCGGGCTCCGGCTCCACCGCCGGAAGCGGGGCCGTCTGCTCCGCCACCGGGGCGGGCCCGTACTCGACGTACTGCTGTTGCTGCGGATACGGCTGTTGCGCGTACTGCTGCTGACCGTAGCCGCCGTGGTCGTAGCCGTAGCCGTAGCCCTGCTGGTACGGGTTCTGCTGCTGGTCCCAGGTCATCAGCCGCTCACTCCCGCCGGGGTGCCTACCTCGCCGGTGCGCTTGAGTTTCTGCCAGCGCAGGCGGCCGCCGGTGAGGGCGGTGATGCAGGAGTGGATGAGGACGAGGTACATCATCTGACGGTAGGCCAGCTGCTGGAGGGGCATCATCAGGAGGTAGCGGTACCGCTCCTTGTCCAGCCGGAACGCGTAGGCCGCGCAGCCCAGTTGGATGCCGAGGACCGCCAGCCAGGCCAGCAGGGCCGCCTCGAAGTCGACGAAGATCATGGAGTAGACCGTGAAGACGTCGATGAGCGGGGCGAAGACGGGCGTGACGATCTGGAAGAGCACCACCAGCGGCATGCCGACCCGGCCGAAGCGGCCCGAGGGGCCCTTGTCCGTCAGGGACTTGCGGTGCTTCCACAGGGCCTGCATGGTGCCGTACGACCAGCGGTAGCGCTGGGACCACAGCTGCTTGAGCGAAGCGGGCGCCTCGGTCCAGGCCTTGGCGTGCTCCTGGTAGACGACCCGCCAGCCCGCGCGGTGCATGGCGATGGTGATGTCGGTGTCCTCGGCGAGGGTGTCCTCGCTCATCCCGCCGACCTCCAGCACCGCCTCGCGGCGGAACGCGCCGATCGCGCCGGGGATCGTCGGCATGCAGCGCAACAGGTCGTACATACGGCGGTCCAGGTTGAAGCCCATCACGTACTCGATGTGCTGCCAGGCACCGATGATCGTGTTGCGGTTGCCGACCTTGGCGTTGCCGGCGACCGCGCCGACCTCGGGGTCGGCGAAGGGCTGCACGAGGTGTCGTACCGTCTCCGGTTCGAAGACCGTGTCGCCGTCCATCATCACGACGATGTCGTAACTGGCGCTGCGGACGCCGTTGTTGAGGGCGGCCGGTTTGCCGGCGTTCTCCTGGCGGATGACCCGGACGTTGGCCATACCGAGCTTGTCGGCGGCGGCGCGGGCGATCTCCGAGGTGCCGTCCGTGGAACCGTCGTCGACGACGATGACCTCGATCGGGTGCGTGCTCTGCGCCAGCGACTCCAGGGTGTTGGCGATGCACTCCTTCTCGTTGTACGCCGGGACGATCACGCTCACCGGTCCGGTGACCGTCGGCCCCCAGCTGAACCGGCGTTTGTTGCGCAGCCGGTAGTGGCGGCGGGCGATGAGCAGCATCATGCCGAAGCGGCCCATGACCGCGACGCCGACGACGAAGAGCAGGACCGACAGCACCGGCAGCGCCCATTCGGCGATCGCGACCGCCACGAGGAGCGCCTTGCCCTCGTAGAGGGTCATACCGGTGGCGGTGCGGTGGGCCGCCTGGAGGCCGGTGGTGAGGGAGTTGCGGTTGCTGTTGCCGTTTCCTGTGCCCGTGCCCGTGCCCGTGTTCGGGGTGTTCTCGCCGTTCGGGGCGGTTCCGCCGGGCGGGGTGCCGGTACCGGTGCCGTTTCCGCCGGCGTTGCCGGTGCCGGAGCCCGTTCCGGTGCCGGTGAGGGCGCCGGCCTCGGCGACTCTGGTGGCGGCCGTGCCTCCGGTGCTCCCGGTACCCCCGGTGCCACCGGCCGTCGTGGCGGACCGCCCGTTGCCCGTGCCCTGCTTCTGGATGACACCGCTGATGGTGGTGAAGGTGTAGCCCTTCGCCTTCATCTTCTTGATGTACTGCGGCAGCGCCTTGATGGTCTGCGAGCGCTCGCCACCGGCGTCGTGGAAGAGCACCGAGGCGCCCTTGTTCTTCTTCGGCGTGGCCCAGTTGATGATCTTGGAGACGCCCGGCTTCTTCCAGTCGTCGCTGTCGGTGTCGACGAAGACGCTGGTGTAGCCCTCCTTGCCGAGCTTCTGGTAGACGGGCCAGCTGTAGTTGTCGATGGCGTCCGTCTCCGAGGAGTACGGCGCCCGGAACAGGGTCGTCGTGATCCCGGCCGCGCCCGCGAGCGCGAGCTGGGTCTGCTGCATCTCGCGGTTGGTCCGGGCGTCGCTCTGGTACGACAGGTCGACGTGCGTGAAGGTGTGGATGCCCACCTCGTTGCCCTGCTCGACCATGGTCTTCACGATGCTCGGGTAGCGCGACACCATCGAGCCGACCAGGAAGAACGTGGCCGGGATGTCGTACTGGTCGAGGATCTTGAGGACCTGCGGGGTGTAGGTCGGGTTCGGGCCGTCGTCGAAGGTGAGCGCGATGGTCTTGGAGGGGACCGAGACCGTGGTCGCCTGGCCGCCCCGGAAGGTGAGGATCGGGCCGCCGTCGAGGACCTTGTCCGGCACCTTGCTGGAGCTGGCGCCGGTACGGACCCGCTGGTCGCCGCCGACCTCTGCGCGCAGATAGCCGTCGAGCAGCATCACGCAGGTCAGCGCCAGCAGGAGCAGCAGGGCGAGGATGACACGTGGTTTCTGCAGCGCCGCGGCCCGGCCGGCCGCCCGCTCGATGCGGGAGGGGGCGCGCCTGCGGCCGCGCGAGGAGGTCGGTGTAGTCATGGGAAAAGGGCCTGCGTTCCGATCAGTTGGCAGCGGCGGACGCGGATTCGGATGCGGATGCCGACGGGGTGGCGACCGTCGAGGGCGGCGCCGACGGGCGGCCGCTGGGCAGGCCGGCCTGACGGCCGATGCCGCCCTGCGGGCGCTCGCCGCCGGGGGCGTTGCCCGCGCGTGCGAAGCCGGGGATCAGCGAGTCCGGGGTGAGCGAGGTGCCCCAGCCCATGAAGGCGGCGCCGAGCACGCCCGTGTAGGCGAGGCAGACGACGCCGAGGAGAAGGCCGACGCGGCGCAGCAGCTTGGACCGGCGTCCCGAGGAGTCGACGAACACGGGCCCCTCGGCAGACCCGTTGCCTTGTTTGCGGCGGCGACCGCGCCCGGCGGCGCGGCTTTCGATGGCAGGCTCGGATTGCATATCCCGAGATATTAGGGAGCCTTTATGTGACCGCCTTCGGAGTTCTTGTGAGGCGCCCATGAGAAACGCCTTAACCTGTCTTTTCACTGAGAGATTCTGTGAACACCTGCGGAGACCGCCGGGGAGGGGAAACTTACTCAACGCCCCTTTTGTGGCGCCCCATTCGCCCGATACACACCCTTCATTCCATGAGTTTTCTATGTATCGATCGAACCGTTGAACACCATGTATGTGTGAGACGTTTTCCTTTCGAATCAGGGTTTGTTTCGACTCTGAGACACAAATCACGAGAGCGGGTGCATCTTAATGCGGGGTTTCCTGAGGCCGGCCGCTGGGCTTACCTGCCTGTTTGCCATGGCAGTGACGGGTTGCTCCTCGGGCTCCGACGGCACGTCGGACGCGGCGCCCGCACCGTCGAAGCGGAGTTCGGCCTCGCCGAGCGCGACCGACGAGTCCGACACATCGGGCACATCAGGCACATCCGATACGTCGAGTACGTCCTACGCTCCTTACGTCAGCGCGACGGAGGCCGCCGACACGGACGACGCGGGCTCGCCGTCGGCGTACAACCTGGCCTTCGTGATCTCCGGCGGCAGCAGCTGCACACCGAAGTGGAACGGGACGACCGCGATCGGCAGTTCGGCCGTGAAGTCCCGCATCTCCCAGCTGAAGCAGGACGGCGCGTCGGTCCGGGTGTCCTTCGGCGGGGCCTCGGGCAAGGAGCTCGCGACGACCTGCTCCAGCGCCTCGAAGCTCGCCGCGGCGTACGGCGCCGCGCTGGACGCCGCGGGCTCCACCCAGGCCGACTTCGACATCGAGGGCGACACGCTGACCGACTCCGACTCGGTCGCCCTGCGGTCGCAGGCGATCGCACAGCTCCAGAAGGAACGGCCCGACCTGGAGGTCACCTTCACCCTGCCCGTGATGCCGTCGGGGCTCGACTCCGACGGCCTCGCGCTGCTGGAGTCCGCGAACAAGTACGACGTGCAGGTCTCGACGGTCGACATCATGACCATGAACTACGGCGAGTCGTACGACGGGGACATGGGCGGCTACGCGGTCACCTCGGCGAAGGCCACGCACACGCAGCTGAAGAAGGTGTTCGGGCTGTCCGACGTGGGGGCGTGGGGCGGGATGGCGCTGACCTCGATGATCGGGGTGAACGACGTGGACGGGGAGACGCTCACGTTGTCGGACGCGGCCGACGTGCGGACCTTCGCGGAGGAGAACGGGATCGCCTGGGTCTCGATGTGGTCGACGTTCCGGGACCAGCAGTGCGAGAGCGGGAGTTCGGGGGATGACGACGCCGCGACCAACTGCAGTGGTGTCAGCCAGAGTTCGGGGGCGTTCGCGAAGGCGTTCGCGGGCTGAGCGGCGTCTGCTCCGCTACTTCCGTCTGTGGACGAGTCGTCCCGCGCAGACGGTCGCGAGGCACGCCTCCGTCTCGTCGAACACGGCCAGGTCGGCTCTGGCTGTCTCGACGAGCCGTGCGGGGCGCGGTGCGGAGACCACGGAGACGTCGTTGCGTTCCGCCGCCGCCCGGAGTCCGGGTGAGTCGACGTACGCCTCCAGGACCACCACCGCTCCCAGCTTCAGCACGGCGTGCACGCGCTCGCGCGGGCTGGGGGCGTCCGGCAGGGGGCCGTCGTGGAGCCGGGCGGGGCCGAGGGACCCCGGCCACCGGCGTACCCGCGCCTGCGGGAACCGCTCGCGCAGCTCCTCGTACGTCCCCACGGCACCGATCCGGTCCTGTACGACCACCACGGCGCCGTTCTCGATCGGATCGGAGTCCCAGGCGACGAAGACCCGGTCCGCCGTGTGAATCGTCTCCACGGCCCGGTCAGTTGGAGGTGAGGAGCTTCAACTCCGGGTGCGCCGTGCCGCCCTCGATCGCCGTCGACGAGATGTGCGACATCACCCGCTCGTCCACGGGGTCGTTCGCCGGGTCGTCGTGGACGACCAGGTGCTCGTACGTCGTCGCGCGCTGTGCCGGGACACGGCCCGCCTTGCGGATCAGGTCGATGATCTCCAGGCGGTTGGAGCGGTGCTTGGCGCCGGCCGACGAGACGACGTTCTCCTCCAGCATGATCGAGCCGAGGTCGTCGGCGCCGTAGTGGAGCGAGAGCTGGCCGACCTCCTTGCCGGTCGTCAGCCAGGAGCCCTGGATGTGGGCGACGTTGTCGAGGAAGACCCGGGCGATCGCGATCATCCGCAGGTACTCGAAGAGGGTCGCCTGCGTGCGGCCCTTCAGATGGTTGTTCTCGGGCTGGTAGGTGTACGGGATGAAGGCGCGGAAGCCGCCCGTGCGGTCCTGGACGTCCCGGATCATCCGCAGGTGCTCGATGCGCTCGGCGTTGGTCTCGCCGGTGCCCATGAGCATCGTGGACGTGGACTCCACGCCCAGCTTGTGCGCCGCCTCCATGATCTCCAGCCAGCGCTCGCCGCTCTCCTTGAGGGGCGCGATGGCCTTGCGGGGGCGCGCGGGCAGGAGTTCCGCGCCGGCGCCCGCGAAGGAGTCGAGGCCGGCCTCGTGGATGCGGGTGATGGCCTCTTCGACCGAGACGCCGGAGATCCGGGCCATGTGCTCGACCTCGGACGCCCCCAGGCTGTGGATCACCAGCTGCGGGAACGCGTCCTTGATCGCCTTGAAGTTCTGCTCGTAGTACTCGACGCCGAAGTCGGGGTGGTGGCCGCCCTGGAACATGATCTGGGTGCCGCCCAGCTCGATCGTCTCCGCGCACCGGCGCAGGATGTCGTCGAGGTCCCGGGTCCAGCCCTTGGCCTTGTCCTTGGGGGCCGCGTAGAAGGCGCAGAACTTGCACGCCGTGACGCACACGTTCGTGTAGTTGATGTTCCGCTCGATGATGTACGTCGCGATGTGCTCGGTACCCGCGTACCTGCGGCGGCGTACGGCGTCGGCGGCGGCACCCAGCGCGTGCAGGGGCGCGTCGCGGTAGAGGGCGAGCGCCTCTTCCGGGGTGATCCGCCCACCGGCGGCGGCACGGTCGAGGACAGACTGGAGGTCGGCCTTCTCGGTCACCAGGGCGTCCCTTTCGTCAAGGGTTGTGGACAGACCCGGCCAGCCTACGCCAGCCGCTACGGCAGGTCCGCCTCGGTACGGCCGAGGAGGATCCGGTCGAAGAGGGCACCGCCGCCGTCCGTGCGCACGGCGAGCTGGGTGATCTTCATCAGGTCCGGGTCCTGTGCCCACAGGGTCCACAGGTCCAGGCGCACCACACTCCAGTCGGCCGGGACCTGCCCGACCGAGTGCTCGGTCAGCAGCGTGGGGGCCGGCGGCCAGTGGGAGATCCCGGCGTTCACGCCGAAGACCCGGCCGTCGTTGCGCGAGCCGTCCCCGATCCGCAGGCCGATGCCCGTGGTCTCGGGGCCGAGCGCCTTCCAGGCGAACTGGAGATGGCGGTACTCGCCCGGAAGGCTCGGATGTTCCACGATCTTGAAGTCCCAGTCGTGCATCGAGTAGCCGAAGGCGGCATAACTGGCGGGGTACTGGCCGCCCGGCAGCGGCCCCGGCACCCGCAGGCACCTGGTGCTGCCGGAGTACGCGCCGCCCTCCTGGATCTCGACGCCCCTGCCGCCGATCAGCAGGTCGTGTACGTCGTCCTCGCGGTCGTCGAAGAGGACGGCGACGGGGTTGTTCTCCACCACGTCACGGTGGGAGGGGCCCAGGACCCGGCCGTGGAAGACCAGTTCACCGAACCGGAGGTTGCCCGCCGGCCAGGTGCCGCCGCCGGTCGTGACGAACCGGAAGCGTCCCGAGCGCAGGTCGACGTCGTGGCTGTGCACGGCCCGGTCGGACAGCAGCATCGGGCCGTCCCGCCAGACGGCGTTCCGGGCGTCCCACCACTGGAGCAGCACGTCACGCATCCAGGACTCGGGGTGCGCGGGGTCCTCGGCGACGGTGACACCGGTCAGCTCCAGCTGGGAGCGGAACGTGTCCAGGGTGAGCACGAAGCGCTGGTCCGAGCCGCGGGCGCCGAGACCGCCGAGGAGCGTCGGATGCAGCCATGGCTCGGCGGGCGGAGTGGCACTGCCGTCGGTCAGGAGTGCGAAGGCCTCGGGCTTCGGACCCATGTCGTACTCGGGGTTGACCATCCTCATGGTGAAGATGGCGTGGGTGTCCGCGAGGAGGTTGGGGGTCAGGTCGTACGGCTCGGAGCGCGCGTTGCCCCAGTCCGTCCTGCGCACCACGGGCACCGGGTCGGGGGCCGTCAGCTTGGCACGGATGTCCGTCTCCTCCGGGGCCAGCCGGGTCCGCCAGCGCTCCTCGAGATCGGCGCCGTACCGGACGACTGTGCCCATCCAGGTGGCGGCGAGCAGATCGCCGTCCGGCAGCCAGGCCGGCACCGGGAGCGCCCGCAGGTCGGTGGCGGTCAGCAGGGTGCCGTCGCGCCGCAGCACGGACAGCGTGCCCAGCTCGCTGCCGACGGCGATCCGGGTCCCGTCGGGCGAGACGCGCGGGCGGCGCAGGAAGTCGTCCCCGGTGTGGGTCCACAGCAGGCCGGCCGTGGTGTCGTAGGCCCTCAGCTGGTTGCCGGTGGTGACCGCGAGGAGGGAGCCGTCGGCGGAGACGGCCAGCTCGGCGGCCGCGGTGGGCAGGGTGGTGACGAGGGCTCCGTCGCGGATCACGTACACGCGGCCGCCGTCGGCCTCCGACGCGATCACCGCCGTACGGCGGTCGCCGCTGACCGCTCCCGCGCCGAAGGCCCCGCCGAAGCTCGCGCCGACGGCGGTGGGGATCGTCCACAGGGTGGTGCCGTCCGCCGCCGAGCGGCCGGTGATGGTGTTGTCGGCGTAGGTGATCAGGGTGTCCTCGTCGAGGGCGAGGAGGCGAAGCGGCGTGCGGCGGTTCTCCGTCCACCAGGAATCCGCCCACTTCTCGTCGCCCTGGTCGTCCCACACGGCGAGACCCAGGTCGCCGGAGGTGGCGATCCAGGAACCGCCGGGCGCCACCGCGAAGTTGTTCAGGCCGTAGTCGTACCCCCATTCCGGCTTGGACCAGTCGGTGGCCTTCTTGGGCAGGCCGAACAGGGCGAACCGGCGCTGCGGTCGGCCGGCGGGGTCCAGCACGTAGAGGTGGTAGCCCTCCGGGGAGTTCAGGTCGAAGCCCTGGACGGCGAAGCCGTCGGGGCGGGCGGTGGGGCCGTAGGCGAAGTGGTGGCCGAGGCGCCGGCGCCAGCGGGTGCGGCCGGTGGCGAGGTCGAGGCCGTAGAGGTTGTGGTCCCAGTCGAAGGTGTTGAGGGCCGCGGTACTGCCGTCGGCGGCGACCGCGATGTCCCTGACGTGCGGGCCGAATCCGTCCTCCGAGGCGGTCGGCAGCGGGGTGTGCAGCAGCGGGACGATCGCGTAGAGGCGGGCCGGTACGGTGCGCAGGTCCGCCGTGAAGGTGCCGCCGAGCAGCGAGACCGGCTTGCCGGTGAGCACGTCGACGACCTGGTGCAGGGCGGGCAGTCGTACCGTCAGCTTCGCCCGCACGGGCAGGCGTTGGGCGCACAGCAGCCCGACGCGCCAGGCGGTCCCCGGTTCCCAGTCCGGCATGGTGTTGTTGACGGCCCAGATGTAGGTGGTGTCCCCGGCCGTCCATTCGCTGAGCAGCACCTCCGGGTTGTCGCACTCGGCGACCGGGGGGACGGCGAGCAGCACCTCGGCGAGGGCGGCGCCCTGGGCGAGGAAGACCTTGCGGAGCCGGAAGTAGGCGGTGTCGTCGTTCTGCACGGTCCGCTCGAGGAGCGGCTGGACGTGGTCGAAGCCGATGCCCAGCGGATGGAAGTCCGCGGCGATGCCGGTGTGGCAGGTGGCGTCGGCGTACACCGTGACCTTGCCCGCCGGCGCCGGAGGGTCGGCGTGTACGGCCTTCAGGGCCTCCGCCAGCCGTGGCTCAGGGTCGACGCGCTGGCCCACGAGCAGGACCGCCTGGTAGCCGCGCAGCACATCGGCGGTGACGTCCTCGCTGTGGACGAAGGAGGCGGGCCGGCCGGCGTACAGGCAGGCGCTGTACGCCTCGTATAGCCGGGCGAAGTAACGGCTGAGGGTCCACCCGTCGAACCGCTCCAGGCGCTGCATGCGGGTGGAGACGACGATCGCGACCCGGTTGGCGCTCTCGGCGCCCGCGACGGCCGGGCCGAGGCGGCCGATCAGGTCGAACGCGGCGCGCTGGACGGAGGTCTTGCCCGCTCCGCCGGAGCGCGGCTCGCCGCGTTTGGGGCCGCTGCCGCCGGTCCGTTCGGCGTAGGCGGCCACGCCCTCGGTCTGGCGGACGCCCTCGTCGGGGACCAGGCCGGTGCCGTCCGGGCCGCGCAGCATCTGCTGGAACAGGGTCGGCAGGATCATTCCGCCGGTGCCGTCGTCGTTGGTCAGCTCCGGGTGGCCCCACACCGGTTTGCCGGGCCGCCGCAGGAAGTCGACCATGTGGGCGGTGGCCAGCGGGATCTGGATCTGCTCGCCCTGATAGTGCAGATCGACCTCGTCGGCCTCGGCGAACAGCGGCGCGGGCGGGGTCTGCACCGCGTAGTAGGGCCTGGTCAGCGCGCTGGTCAGGCCGGGCGCCACCGTGTTCAGGGTCTCGCGGAACTCGGCGGCCTCCGCCGGTTTGCGTCCGACGGTCCGGTCGGTCACGGTGTCGAGCACGGGTGCCCAGGTCCGGCCGCCATGGTCGATGGCGTTCACGGCGTCCGTGAACTCCTGCTTCTCCTGGGCGCCCGACGCGTCGGCCACGCCCACGGGGCCGTTCCACCAGTTGGCGCCCCAGGTCCAGCCGCGGAACGCGGCATAGACGCCCAGCCGGCCGGTGACCCTGGTGAGGTCGCTCTTGAGCGTGGGCAGTGTGCGGTTCTCGTAGTTCCCCGGCCAGTCGAGCGGCAGGAAGGTGTCGTTGACGTGGAGGACGGCCTGTTCCTCGATGCCGTGTGCGCCGTATCCGGCGATGACCCGGCGGCCCACGTCCTCCAGGCCGGCCTTGAGCGGGTGGACCGCGATCGGGGAGGCCGCGAGCCGTCCGGCGAGGTCGGTGCCGGTGTCGGCCGCGTTGTCCGTCTCGAAGGTGGCGGGCCAGCCGCTCGCGCCGAGCCGGTCGACAGCGAGGTTGAGGCCGAGCGCCCGGACCCGGTTCAGGTGGGCCTGGACCAGGTCCGGGAGGTCCGCGTAGCCCGGCAGCGCGCTGCTGACCGGGTTCGTGGCCCTCGCGCGCGGGTCGACGGGGAAGCAGGCGTGGTTGGGGGCGTAGATGTCGGTGTACAGGGTGAGGTGGAAGCCCGGCCTGCGGGTCAGGCCCGGCCCGATGTCGAGGTACTGGGGGGCGACGGTGAAGGTGAGGCCGGTCGGCGGCTCGGCGTCGACGGCATACCGTCCGGGCTCCAGGGTGCCGGTGTACTCCGCGTCGATGTCCAGCCGGCCGCTGCCCGTGCCGTCCAGGTCGACCTTCCACTCCCGCAGTGCCGCGCCGTCCCGGGTCAGCACGGCCCGTACGGCGGTCGGCAGCGGTACCCCCGGGCCCACCCGGGCCCGGACCGTGACGGTGACGGCCTCGCCGCGCCCGTAGTGGAGGCGGTTGACGTTGACCGGAGGGAGGGGATCGCCGTGCTCGTCCTTGTCGATCCGGCAGCTCATCAGGGACAGCGAGCCCTGTACGGTCCCGGCCGGGCGGATCTCCACGGTGCCGTCCACGACGTACTCGGACAGCTGTCCGGCGACATCGGGCGACACCCGTACCTGGTAGAGGCCCCGCGCGTCGGCCGGCGGGGTCACCGCGCCGCCGGTCAGCGGGAGTTCGGTGAACTCGGGGACGCCGAGGGGGCGCAGCCAGACCCGGAAGCGCGGCCGGTTCGGCCAGCGGCCCGGGGTGTGGGTGACGGTCAGGGGCATCGGCCGGCCGGCGGTCCACACATCGGAGTCGTACTCCACGGTGAGGCGCTCGACGTCGGCTTCCACGCGTGTGGCGTCCGTGCCACCGGCGGTGTCGTACACCTCGAACAGATAGCGGGGGTCGTTCCGCTTGACGTAGTACCTGCCCTCGCGGAGCCGCAGGTGCTGCACCTCGTAGCCGTCGCCGGGCAGCCCGATCGCGCCGTCCGTCTTCTGCCCGTCCGGCTGGTAGATCCGCAGCGGCTGCCGGCCCGTGCCCTTGAGGATCACATGGAGGTCGCCGTCCTCGGTCGTGTCGAAGCCGCCGTAGAGGTCGCCCGAGACCTTGACCTGGTCGGACCAGAGGCACCTGCCGGCGAGGTCGCTGGCGCAGACGAACCCCTCCGGGCTGTCCTTCTTCGGCCATGCGGTGTAGATGCGCCCGGCGTGCTCCGCCACCCGCAGGCCGACCGCGCCACCGGCCGAGACGGCCTCGGCCGGGAGGCCGGTAAGGGGGATCTCCTGGTCCAGGGTGCCGTCGGGCAGCAGCCTGAGCACGCGCCGCCGATGCTGGTCGAGGACGTAGAAGACGCCGGACTCCGCCGCCTCCAGGCCCGAGGGCGAGGTGTAGCCGAGGGTGTCGTCACCGGCGAAGTCGTCGTAGTGGCCGAGTTCGTTGAGCTCCTTGTCGTAGAAGACGACCCGGTGCTGGAAGTGGTGCTCCGCGATCGCGATCACCCCGGCCGCGTCGGCCGTGGCGAGCAGCGCGGCGGCGCCGGCCCGGGTGAAGCGCTGGTGCGTACCGTCCGGCGCCAGGCGCAGCAGCCGGCCGTCGGGGCTGCCCCCGACGACCAGATAGATGTTCTTGTCCCGGCCGTAGCCCAACTTCAGGTTCGGCACGTCGAAGACGGGGTTGTACCGGACACGATCTGCTCGATCTTCCGTACGCCCATGACGGCTCTCCCCCGATCCCCGACCACGCCCCGTGCGGCTCGGCGTCCTGCGGCTCGCTCCACGCGACCCGCCTCACGCGGCCCGCCCCACCAGGATCGCGATCACCGGAGGCAGGACACAATCACTGAATCGGGTGAAGTGTCCGTACGCCCGTGCCCTGGGCTACGCCGTGTACGCCCCCACCAGGAGCCCCGCGAACGCCCCCGCTATCAGGAACGGCCCGAACGCGATCGCCGTCTTGCGCCCGGCCCGGCGTACGACGACGAGCGCACCGCCGTACAGCGCGCCGAACAGGAAGCCCGCGAAGGTGCCGAGCAGCACGGTGGGCCAGCCGTACCAGCCGAGGACGGCGCCCATGCCGAGCGCCAGCTTCACGTCGCCGAAGCCCATGCCGCCGGGGTTGATGAGGAAGAGGACGAAGTAGGCGCCGCCGAGGGCGAGGGCCGCGTAGAGGGAGGTGAGCCAGTCGCCCGCGTGCTCGGGGAGCAGGGCGGCCGCACCTAGGAGGGCGAGGGCGGCGGCCGCGGCGGGGAGGGTGAGGGGGTCGGGGAGGCGCTGGACCCGGAAGTCGACCAGGGCGAGCAGCACGGCGACGGGGGCCAGGAGCAGCCAGACGGCCAGCTCCGGACGCGTGCCGGTGGCCAGGGCCAGCAGGACGCAGACCACGGCGGTGGCGAGGGCGAGGGGGGTGGTACGCGGGCCGTGGACGGCCTTCTCCGGTGGGCACGGCCCGCACCGCCCCCGGCCCAGCCACCCGCTGATCGGATGTCCGGCGGGGCACTCCTTGCGCCACTGCTCCCCCGCCGGTGCCGAGAAGCGGTACGCGGCGCGGGGCAGCAGGGTGCCGGCCGCCGCGCCCCAGAGGGCGGCGGCGGCCGGGAGGGCGAGGTCCAGGGCGGTCATCCGGTCGCGGCGGCGCCGTCGCGCCAGGTCGGCAGGAGTTCGTCGAGGAGGGCCTCGGTGCGCGGGGGCAGGCCGCGCGCACCGCTGCGGGTGACGAGGTCGGCGGCGAGGGCACGGACGCGGTCCGGGTCGCCGGTGGCGTGCGTGGCGCGCAGCAGCTCGTTCCAGAGGCGCTCGTCGGTCGCGGCGGTCTTCAGCGCCGCGCCGAGCGCCTCGATCGCCTTCTCCGCGCGGTCCTTCTCCAGGTGGAACGCGGACAGGGCGAGGCCGATGTCGGCGACCAGCAGCGGGAGCTGGGCGTCGATGATCTCGTGGGTGAGCCAGCGGTACCGGCCCTCCGCGCGGTCGGCGAGCAACGGGCCGCGCACCAGCACGAGCGCGTCGGTGAGGAGGCGGCCGCGGACCGCGCGGCTGCCGACGCCCTTGCCCTGGGTGGCCTCGTAGTAGAGGGAGCGCAGCACGTCCAGGTCGGAGACCACTGACTTGGCGAGCACGAGACGGCCGGTGGCGTCGGAGCGCAGCCGCGGGCTGCCGTCCGGGTCGGTGCCCAGCCAGGCCCGCAGCCGGTCAAGGAGCGCGTCGCGGACGTCCTCCGTCACCCCGCGCGGCCACAGCGCGGACGACAGCACGCGCGGGTGCACACCCTCGCGGTGCAGCAGGAGGAGCGCCAGGGCCTCGTGGAGGAGCGCGCTGCGGTCCCCGTCCGGCGTGTCGAGGCCCATGATCTCGTACGGTCCCACCAGCCGCGCGTACACCGCGGGCCGTCCCTGCTCGCTGATGTCGACGAGGAACGGCGGGGCGTTGGTCGGCCCGTCCGGGTCGCGCTCGGGGTCGGCCTCGACGAACAGTTCGACGACCGCGCGCTGCTGCACGGCGGGCAGCAGCTGGGCGTCCAGTTCGAGTCCGAGGAGCGGGGCGAGGAGCTTGCCGTCCGGGGTGATCTCCATCGCCCAGGAGGCGCCCGGCAGGTCGGCGCTCTCGGTGCCGACCAGGTAGCCGATGCCCAGCCGGGCGGCGTCGGCGGCGAGTTCGGCGAGCCGCACCGCGTCCTCGGCGGACGGCTGGGCGGCGAGCAGCACCAGGTTCGGCGCCCAGCGGGTGTGCTGGGCCGGGCCGGTGCGGCCGGTGAGGACCGAGTCGTGGCCGGCGGCGCCCAGTGCGCCGCGCCGCTGCCGGGTCTCCGCCTCCATCGCCTCGAACAGAGCCTCCGCGTCGTCGAGATGGCGCAGCCGGTTGGGTGCGAGCGGGGTGAGGTCGGCGCCGAAGCCGACAAGGGTGATGGTCATGCGGTCCGACCAGCCGTTGGTGGCGAGTTCGGCGGCGACCGAGGCGAACACGGCGGCCCGGTCGGCCTCCCGGCCGCTGAGCGAGACGATGCCGGGCACGGCCTCCAGGTTGAGCAGCAGCCGCGAGTCGTCCATGGTGCCGAGGCTGACCAGGCCGGGGTACGGCGCCGCGGCGTCGGTGTCCTCGTAGCGCTCGGCGTCCGCGCGGGACAGCGTCCAGAACGTCTGGTCCTGGCCGAGCTGCCAGGGCGCCGGGGGCTTGCCCGCGGGCTGGGCGAGTTGCAGATGCAGATCGCCGTGGCTGAGCCAGGCCGCGTAGACGACCGGCAGCGAACGGGACTCGGCGGTGAGGGCGGCGGCGAGTCCGCGCAGGGACCGGTCGAGCAGTCGTACGCCTTCCGGGTCCGCGCCGACCAGGAGCGCGTCCTGCACGTCCTGGGCGTCGCCGGTCGGGGTCGGCGGCTCCATGCCGCGCCGGCCGCCGACGGCGCCGAGCGCCGACTGCCACAGGGCCTGCCGGCGCCGGCGGCCGAGGGCGGCGAGCAGCCCGGCGGCGAGGAGGGGGGCGCCGAGCAGCGCCTCGGACAGCCCGAAGGCAGACCCGAAGAACGACCCGGAGGCCGATCCGGAGGCCGATCCGGAGGAGGCGTGGCCGGAGGCGTCGTGCGCCTGGGCGGGCGTGCCGGCGTCGCCTGCCTGGCGCTGGCTGGGCACCGAGATCTGCGCGGTGGCCCCGTCCTCGCCCGCGTGCTGCCCGCCCTGCTGCTGTTGCTGGTGCTGCTGGGCGTGGTCGCCGGTCCTGGCGTAGTCGCCGATCTGCTGCTGGACGTCCGGCGAGACATGCGCGTCGGGGTTCTCGACGAGCTCGCCGCCGTGGGCGTCGCCGGGCATCTCCATGATCCAGCCGGGCCGGATGAGGCTGGCCTCGGAGAGCCGGGAGCCGTCGGGCTGGACGCGGTCCTTGTTGAGCTCGTAGATCTCCTTGTACCGGCGGCCGTCGCCGAGGTGGCGCTGCGCTATCTCCCAGAGGGAGTCGTGGTGGCGGCCCTCGGGCGGCTGGATCCGGTAGTACTTCGTCGCACCGTGCGCGGCGGTGGTGGAGCCGTGCTCGGCCTGGGCCTGGGCGGCGGCATGGCCGGCCTGCTCGGCGAGGGCGGCGGCGGTGCTCTTGGCCTGCTCCTGCTGCTGGGCGAGGAGGCCGGGGGTCGCCTGGGCGGCGGCCACCGTGCCCTTCTGGTTGCCCTCCATGCTGTGGCCGAGCTGCGACAGGCCCGGGGTGAGGCTGGCGGCGGTGGCGCCGACCAGCAGCAGGGCCGCGACCAGCTGCCGGGCGAGCAGCTGGCTGGGGCCGGCGCCGGGGACCCGGCCGGGCAGGCCGACGCCGGAGACGGCGGCCTTGACCTCCACCAGCACGCAGGCCGTGAACTGGGCCCAGGCCAGCCACACGATGACCGTCAGGGTGTTCAGGAACGTGTCGACGCCGATCGGCTGCGACAGCCAGTCCATCGTCGGCGCGCTGTGCGGCAGGGGCCAGCCGACGGTCATGGCGAGGGCGCCGGGGACGCCGACGACGAGCGCGAGCAGCGCCACGAAGGCGACGAAGGCCTTGACGAAGTCCCCGAACGTACGCCGTCGCACCCGCACCGGCTGCGGGGTCCGGTTCCGCGGACCCGACGGGTTCCCCGTCGGTCTTCCCGTCGAGCTTGATGTGCTGCGTCGCGCCATGGCGGGTGTCCTGGGGTCGTGTGGAAGGAGTGGGCCGGGGGCGCATCGAGCCTATCGAGGTCCCCTTGACGATCCTATTGACTGGCACCGACAGCGTCGAAGGGAAGAACGGCGAACGCCTGCCCGTTTCCTCCCTTTTCATCAAGCGGGGCCCCAATGGCCGGAGTTGCCGCCACCCGGTCCGCACACCGCCTCTCCACATGCCCCACACAACCCCCCACCAGCGCACAAGGGACTGTCATACCCCCCTGGTAGCTTCGTTCCCAGCTGCACACATGTCGAACTCCGGGGGAGACTCAACCGTGGCCAGCCGCACCCTGACCCTGCCCGCCCTGACGGCCGCCGCGGCCCTCCTGCTGACCGCCTGCGGCGGAAGCGGTGACGACGGCAGGACCGATGACATCAAAGGCGCGGACACGCGGTCCGGCAGCCCGTCGGCGTCCGCCTCGGCATCGTCGGCCGCGTCCGGCGTCGAACGCCCGGTGATCACGCTGCCGAGCAGCTTCCAGCTGACGTTCGAGAACTGGACGATTAGCGATCCGGCGGAGCAGGCGGTACTCGACGACGCCAGGGAAGAACTCAAGGCGGGGTACGCGGCGATCATCGCGAACGACCCCGACAGCACCGACGTCTCCTTCTACGACAGCGAGGGCGTCGTCGGGCAGACCAAGGCGTGGATCAAGACGTACACCGACAAGAACCTCACCGTCATCGGCAAGTTGCCCGTCTTCGGCCCCAAGGTCGTCGTGGGCAGCGGCGGCAAGGGCGCGTCCGTCACCTACTGCACGGACGAGAGCAAGGCGTACACGAAGAACCGCAAGACGGGGAAGGAAGCGGGCAATCCCGCGGGCACCGACCCCTACGTCGTCTACACGGTCTCGATGGCGAAGAGCGCCCAGGGGGTCTGGCAGAACTCGTCCGTCCACTCGGAGCGGGGCGGGTGCTCCCGGTGAGGCCGCGCCTGCGGGGCATACCCGTGCTCGCCGCGTCGCTCGTCGTGGCCCTGCTGGGCGCCACGCCCGCCGTCGCGATCGGAGACGAGGGCACCGGCACGCGAGGCGGGGCCGACGGGAACGAGCTCTCCGCCTCGGCCAGTTACTCCCGTATCAAGGTCACCCGGATCAGTGGCCCCACCGGCGGCAAGCTGGGCTCCGTCACCGCCACGGACGTCAACTGGAAGCCGCCGCAGTGCTGGTACGAGCCCGTCTTCACCCCGCAGCAGCTGAAGGACTTCTCCGAGCGCGTCGGCGACGGTGACGTCGGCATGCGCACCGCGTGGTTCGGCAAGGGGCTGTGGACCGACCACTTCAAGGACGGCAAGGACACCACCACCATCTTCACCGAGCCGGCCACGGTCCCGGGGTACAAGAACTACAACCTCGGCAAGGACGGCCACTTCTGGCGCGGGGTGGCCCCCGACGGCATCGAGGCCATCGACGACGGCTCGCTGTGCAGCAAGCTGATGTTCTGGGTCCCGGCCGGGCAGGTCCCCGACGACCCCGACGCACCCACTCCCGAGACCCTCGCCGACTACGCGTACAACAAGATCAAGGTGCCCACCACCTCGGTCGAGCTGAAGCCGGCCGCCAGGTCCACCGTCAACCTGCCGACCTGGGCCTGGCTGGACAAGGGCCGCTTCCAGGAGGTCAAGGTCCGCGCGGAACTGCCCGGCACCGGCCTGTGGGCGGAGACCACCGCCAAGCCGGTCGCCCTGCATCTCGACCCGGGCACCGATGACGCCGAGACGTTTCCCGCCTCCGGCGACTGCACGATCAACGACGACGGTTCCATCGGCACCGAGTACCGGCCGGGCGACGCGGACAAAACCCCGTCCTGCGGCGTCCGTTACCTGCACGCCACCAACGGCACCCCGTACCGGCTGCAGGCCTCCGTCACCTGGCAGATCAGCTGGCGCGGCGCCGGCGGCACCGGTGGCGAACTCCCCGACGGCACCTTCGGCAACACGCAGGAGATCACCGTCCAGGAGATCCAGTCCGTCAACCGCTGACCCGCAGGGAGGACAGCAGGAAGCGGGTGAGGGCGGACGTGGCGAAGCTGATCGCCGCCACGCCCTCCTCCGCACGGAGTTCGACGACCGTGCGGGCCGGGCCGTACGGGCGGACGTGCACATTGCCGAGCACGGCCGGACCCTCCAGGCCCTCCTCCAGCAAGGCTCGCGCGAAGGTCCAGGTGACCTCCTCGCCGTCCAGGGAGATCCACGGCGGGAAGACGAAGTGCACGGCCTGCGGGTCGGCCGAGGTGTAGCGGAGGGTCGCGGGAACCGCCACCTCCTGCTCGTCCGCGGTGAGCAGGCGGGCGCCGGTGGGCTGTTCGAGCGTGATGGGCACGGGCTTCTCCGGGTGCGGTGTGGTGCGGTGCAGGTCGTCGTAACTGTGAGAGCGCCCGGCGTCCGTTTGATTACGCGGGAAACACAAGCTAGTTGAGTGACATGTGTCACTTTCTGAGGTGCTTGAAACTTTGCTTGAAAGTTCCGCCATCTACAGTGACAAGCCCTTTCCCCGCCCCACGCCGGCAACTGGAGCGTTCCGCCATGCACGACGGTTCCTCTGCAGTCATCAGCACCACCGCCTACGCCCGGATCTACGAGGAACAGCAGCCTCGTCTCGTCGCGTATGCCCGCTCCCTCACCAGGAACGCGTGGGTCGCCGAAGACCTCGTCGCCGAGGCGCACTTCCGGGTGTGGCGCCGACTGGCCGAGGGGCACGAGATCGACAACGTGTCGGCGTATCTGATGACGACCGTCCGGCACCTCGCGTACGCCGCCGGCGGTGCGGTGCGCGAGACGCCCCGGGATCCGCACGCCGGCGAGCAGGCCGAGGCGGGGCGGCACGGCGACGATCCGGCCGAGCAGGTCTCCTCCGTCGATCTGCTCGTGCGCGTGCTGGCCCAGTTGCCCGAACGCTGGGTCAAGGCGCTGTGGCTGGCCGAGGCGGAGGGGCAGTCGCTGGCGCAGATCGGGCCGCAGCTTGGCACCAAGGAGGGCGCCACCGCCGTCCTGCTGCACCGCGCCCGCGAAGGCATGCGGCAGGCGTTCCTGCGCACGCAGACCGGCGCGCCGGACGACCCCGCCTGCCAGGTCCACTGGAGCCGGATGCCGGCGTACGTGCGGGGCACGGCGACGGAACGACAGTCCGACCGGCTGCTCGCCCATGTGGACACCTGCGGCGACTGCCGCGCCCGCCTCGCCGCGCTGATGACCGCCAACGACCGGCTCCCGGCCCTCGTCGGCCCGGCTCTGCTGGTGTTCGCGGTCGGGGGTACGGCGGGCAAGTTCCTGCTCACCCTGACCGCCGCCGGGGCTGCGACGGGCGGGCACGTGGGCGGGGGCGGGCTGCTGCACGGCGTACGGCAGGCCACCACCGTCGGCGGTACGAAGGCGCCGGTGGTGGCCGTGGCGGGCGCGATGGCGGCCGGGGCGGCGGCGCTGGTGCTCATACTCGGCCCGGGCCAGTCCGCCTCGGCCCCGGCCCGGCGGACGCCGGTCGCGGACGCACCGGTGACCCAGGTGCCGGTGGCCGGGACGCCGGTGGTGCCAGAGGAGGCGCCCGCGGCGACCGGGAAGGGTGGCGGTACGGGGGCGGAGCGTGCGGGCGGGTCCGGGGATACGGCCGACCAGGTGCGTACGGTCGTCACCCGGCCGTCGGACACCGGTGGGTCCGCGTCGGATCCCGGCGGGAAGGCCGCCTCGGGTGGCGAGGGGGGCGGCGAGACCGCACCGCCTGTGACGACCGAGCCGACGCCGTCCGAGCCCACGGACCCGACGAGCCCGACGGAACCGACTCCTCCGGCCGACCCGTCTCCCCCGGTGGAACCCACCGAACCGACTCCCCCGGCGGAGCCGACCGACCCCGCGCCCCCCGCCGAGCCGACCGACCCGGCCCCCGTGGACACCCCGCCGACCGAGGACCCCGACCCGGCCCCGGCCACCCCACCCGCCGACGACGACTGCCCACCCGGGCACGGCAACGGCAACGGCAACGGCAACGGCAACGGCAACGGCAACCGTAACGGCCAAGTCCCGCAGCAGCGGCAACAGCCGTCGGCCCGGTAACCCTCAGCCGCCGACCTCGTTCTCCGCCGTCGCCTGGCCGTGGACCACGACGGCGCCGCCGTAGAACATGCCCGTGAAGACCGGTTCGTACGTCAACTGGACCTCGACCTGGACCTGTTGCGCGTCGGCGGCGATGCAGTGCGTGCCCGCGATGTCGGCGTTGGACATGTCCATCTCGCGGGCGAAGGTCTTCACCCGGGCGTCGCAGTCCTGGAAGTTGATCGGCGCGGTGCCCTGGTTCTCGTACAAGGCTTCCTTGTCGATGTCCTGCGCCGCGTACCGCGCCGCCTGTTCCGCGATGTCGGCGGCGCGCTCCCGCTTGGAGATGGACAGGCCGCCGTCGATGACGAAGGCAGAGAGGGAAAGGAAGACAAGAGTGAAGATGATGACCGCGCCGGCGCCGGAGCCCCGGTCGTCGAGGCGGAGCCGGCGCGCGGTCCACCAGGTGCGCAGCAATGCGATGCTCACGCTCACGCCGACCTCCGCAACGGGTCCAGCGGCGAGGAGAAGCTCGCGGTGAGGGTGGTCGGGATGTCCAGGCCCAGCATGGCCAGGCCCCGCACCTCGCAGCTCACCTCGACGGTGAAGATGGTGTCGGGCGCGAAGCCCGCGCTGGTCTGGACGACGGAGACCGGGCCGGAGCAGACGTCCGACAGGTCGGCCTCGGCGGCCTTGCGGGCCTCCGACAGGGCCGTGGCGTGGTCCTTCTGGATGGAGCCGGCCCGGGCCGCGTCGCGCGCGGCGCCGTCGATCGCGCCCCGCCCGTCGACGAGTTGGCCGAAGGCCACCAGGACGAGTATGAAAAGGATCATGACCGGGGCGAGGATGACGACCTCGACGGTCGACAACCCCCGGTCGTCCAGAGCGGTTTCGTGGCGGGTGGACATCTAGTTCGTATCCTCCACGAACCGCTCGACCGGCCCCGAGGACTGCGCGTGCACCGTCAGGTCCAGGCCCGGGAACACCGTGGGGATGCGGGCCGTGATCTCGACGCCGACCGTGTTCTGCTCCGGCTGGAGCATCTTCACGTCGGGCGACAGGACCAGCTGCGGCCCGAGTTGGCTGATGTAGGAGTCGACCACGTTCTGCGCCTCGCCGCGCCAGGCGCCGGGCTCGGCGTCGGCGGTGGCACGGGCTTTGCGGGCGCCCGCCTGGGCCGCCGCCTGGGCCACGTGGTCGGCGAAGAAGTACAGCGCGAACTGCACGGTCGCGAAGATCATGAAGAAGAGGACGGGGGTGAGGAACACGAACTCGATCGCGGTCATGCCCGAGTCACCGCGCGCGGCGGCAGCCCGGCGGCGCAGCCATCCGTTCACGTCCACAAAGACCCCCGTCATCCCCGTTTCGCCCCCGTCGCGTGCCTGGTCAGCAGGTCCCGCTCGCGTTGGCGCCCTTGATGCAGTCGCCGACCTTCTTGGCGCCGTCGCTCAGCGCGGCGTTGATGATGGCGGCCACGACACCGACGATCGCCACGACGACCGCGGAGATGATGACCCACTCGACGGCGGAGGCACCGCGGTCGAGTTCGCCGGAGCGGGCACGCTGCACGCGGCCCTGGAGAAAGGTGACGAGGAAGTCCATCGCCGGGATCCCGGTGCTGAAGTTCCTCCCGGTCAGGTTCCGTCCGCTCATGGTGGGTTCTCCCGTTACTTTGATCGAATCAGCAGTTGTCGAAGGTCTCTGGAACAGCTCACACCTGGAACACCCGCATCGCCGCCGGGAAGATCAGGAAAACCAGGAAGCCGGCGCACAGCAGCAGCTGGGCGACGAGCATCGACTGGGACTTCTCGCCCGCACTGCCCTCGATCTCGGCGAGTTCGCGGTGGCGCATGGTCTCGGCGCGGGAGGCGAGGGACTCACGGACCTTGGCGCCGTCGTCCGCGACCAGGGCCAGCGAGGCCGACAGATCCTTCAGTTCCTCGACGCCCAGCTCCTCGCCGAGCGCGCCGAGGGCCTGCCACTGGCTGACGCCGGTGATCCGGGCGTCGGAGAGGGCGTTGCGGATGCGCTGGTTGGCCCAGCCGTCGGAGATCTCCGCGGCCGCCATCAGTGCCTCGGGCAGGCCGCGGCCACCGGCGAGGCTCATCGACACCAGGTCGAGGTAGGCCCCGATGACCCGCTTGAGGTCCCGGCGCTTGTCGGCCGCGTCCCGTCGTACCTCCAGGTCGGGCAGGAAGAAGAACAGGACCGAGCAGACCAGGGCCAGCCAGACCGGGATGACCGGGCTGCGGCCGAAGCCCATCGTGTAGACGACGGCGAACAGGAACGGCCCGAAGAGCATTCCGCCGGCCGCGAGCAGCACCTTGGTCGCCAGGAACTTCTCCCAGCTGCGGTCCAGGACGGCGAGATCGGCGCGCAGCGAGCGCTGTTCCCAGCCCTGCTGCCGGTAGAACTCGGCGACCCGCTCGCCGACGTCGGCGCGCAGTGAGCCGAACCGGCCGGTGTCCCGGGTCCCCCGCGCCGACTCGTAGGCCGCGCCACGCGCCCGCATCGCGTCGATCCGGGCGACCTGGGCGACGGCGCTGCGCTTGGACGGCATCAGGGCCCGGATCAGGGCGTAGACGCCCAGTCCGAGGGTCACGCCGACGAGGATCGGCATCGTGAGGTTCATCGGCGTACTCCTTCCTCGCTGGGCAGCTGCTGGCCCGGCTGACCGGGCTGCCCGGGCGCGGTGCGGGGCGGTCGTACGAACTGGACGGAGGACTGGTCGCGAACCAGGAACCGTTCCGGGGTCTCGATGGTGGACAGCTTGCGCAGCCACCAGAAGCCGAGCGCGAACAGGGCGCAGACCAGGGCGAGGACCAGCTGGCCGACGGCGGTGCCGTACGGCTCCACGAAGTCGCGGTTGAAGACGGCGAGGCCGAGGACGAAGGCGACCGACACGGCGACGACGATCTGCACCGAGCGCCGGGTGGACGCCCGCTGGGCCATCACGCGCTGGCGCATGTCGACCTCTTCGCGCGACGACTTGGCGAGCGCGCCGAGCACCTGGCGCAGACCCGGGCCACGGAGGCGGGCGTTGAGGATGAGCGCCGCCACGATGATGTCGGCCGAGGCGTCGTTGATCTCGTCGGCGAGGTGCTGGAGCGCGTCGGGGAGCGGGGTGCGGGCGCGCAGCCGGTCGACGAGCGCGTCGAGGTGCGGGCGGAGGATGGGCGCGGCGGCGCGGGCGGAAGCAGGGATGGCCTGCTCCAGGCCGACCGCGCCGGCGATGGTGTCGCGCAGCGACTCGGTCCAGGAGGCGAGCGCCTCCACCCGCTTCATCGCGGCCCGCTCCTCGGCGGCGCCGCCGAACAGCTTGTCCCAGAAGAAGACCAGGACACCGGCGGCGACACCGGCCACCGCCCAGCGGGTCAGCAGCAGCACCGCGAGCCCGACGATGGCTGCGAGGGAACCGCGCTGACCGGCGAACCGGATGAGCTCGGCGGCCCGTTCGTTGGCTTTCTGCTTCTCGTGGTCGGGCTTGGCGGGCAGGCCGCGGACGGCCAGGATCAGCAGCGCGAGCCCGCCGCCGACGGCGACACCGCAGCCGAGGGCGTAGAGGACCGAGACGGAGAAGAGCCCGCCCATGGAGCCGAGGGAACCCAGGTTCATGTCACGTCACCCCCACGCCCCGTGCGGCTGGTAGCCGTAGGCCATCAGGTCCTCCAGGCAGGCTATGGGCGCATGCGGTACGACCCGGCCGTCATGGGCCTCCGCGAACACCTCGCTGGACAGCACCCGGCCGTCCACGCCGTTGACCTCACGGACCGAGGTGACCATGCGCTGGAGACGGCCGCCGGTCTGGTAGTTGTTGCGCCGCTGGATGAAGACGACGAAGTTCACCGCGCCCGCGATCAGCATCTGGCTGGCCTCGATGGGCAGTCGCTCGGAGGCCTGGAGGGCGTACGTCGAGATACGGTTGAACACTTCGCTGGAGCTGTTGGCGTGGATCGTGGAGAGGGACCCGTCGTTACCCTGCGACATCGCGTTGAGCATGGTGACGATCTCGTCGCCGAGGACCTCACCGACGATGACCCGGGATGGGTTCATACGCAGCGACCGGCGGACCAGCTCGGCCATCGAAATGGTGCCCTGCCCCTCGGAGTTGGGCAGCCGCTCCTCGAAGGCGACGACGTTCGGGTGCAGGTCGAGGAAGGTGTCGAGCCCGAGCTCCAGCGCGCGCTCCACGGTGATGAGCCGCTCGTGCGGCGGGATCTCGTTGGCGAGGGCGCGCAGCAGCGTCGTCTTACCGGCGTTCGTGGCGCCCGCGATCATGATGTTCTTGCGGGCGCGCACGGCGCAGGCCATGAAGTGCGCGACCTCGGGCGTCAGCGTGCCGTTGCCGACCAGGTCGGAGATGAAGACCTTGCCCATGCGGGCGCGGCGGATGGACAGCGCGGGCCGCCGGGTGACGTCCATGACGGCGGAGAGCCGGGAGCCGTCGGGGAGGCGGAGGTCGAGCTGCGGGTTGGCGGAGTCGAAGGGCCGGGAGGAGAGACCGGAATAGGCGCCGAGCACCTGGATGAGCTCGACGAGTTCCTCGTCCGTCTCCGCGACGGGTTCCCCTTTGGCCTCCCGCCCGTCGCTGTACCCGACGAACACCTGGTCGCACCCGTTGATGTCGATGTTCTCGACCTCGGGATCGTCCAGCAGCGGCTGGAGGCGGCCGACGCCGAACAGCGCCGCGTGCACGGCGGCCGCGTACTGCTCCTCGGTCTCCGCGTCCAGCGGGGTGCGCCCGGCGTTGATCTCCGCGCGGGCGTTCTCCTCCAGGATCTGGGCTATGACCGCGCGGGCGTACTGCCGTTCGTCCTCGGTGGACATCGGCGTGACGCCGGACACCTGGTCCTGGCGGCGCTGCTCGGCGATCCGGTCGCCGGCGTCCTGCCGGAACCGCTTGACCAACTGGTGGTCGACAGCCGTCATCGGCCGGCCCCCGCATGGGGCGCCTGCGTCGGTACGGACCAGGCGGCGCCGTACTGCTGGTGGAGGTCGGCGGTGACCTTGCGGGCCGAGCGGATGAGCAGGGACTTGTCGAGGCGCCCGCGCTTGCGGCCGGCCAACTGGTCGGCGCCGGCGGGGTCGTCGGCGATGGTGCCGACGACCCGGGCACCGGTCTGGGCGTGTACGAGCATGTCGTTGACCTGGTTGACCAGCTTGCCGGAGCCGGCCGGGTCGGCGATCAGGACGACCCCGATCAGCGGGGTCGCGAGGGCGGCGGCACCGCGCGGGCCGCCGTGCAGCTTCTGGGCGAGCGCGGCGGCACGATCCCGGACGCGGGCGAGGGCCTCGGGCTCGGTACGCGAGACCAGCAGGACGAGCGCGGCGTGCGGGAGGAGCTCCACGGCGGGGGTGTCGCCGCTGATCCGGCCGCAGTCGGCGATGACGTCGGCGGGCGCGTTCGGGGAGTCGGCGAGGGAGGCGAAGGCGTGCCCGAGGGTGGGCCAGAGCCCGGCGAGACCGGCGGCGTGCTCGGCGATCCCGAGCCCGACGAGGACCTCGAGGCCCCCGCTCAACGGCTGCACGTGGTCCCAGAGTTGGTCGGGCACGAGCCCGCGCCGGGCGGTGGCGGCGATGGAGAGCATGCCGGTGTTGGGGTTGAGCGGTCCGCCGTGCGCGGCGGCACTGCGGTAGACCAGGTCGCCGCCGGCCGGGTCGGCCTCGGCGAGCAGGACCCGGCGCGGCCAGACCGCGGCCAGCGCGACGGCAGCGGTGGTGACGCCGGGGGAACCCTTGTCGGCGGCGATTGCGATGAGCGCCATGGGGTGGGGGCCGCCTTCTAGTTGCCGTTGCCGGGTACGAGGACGAGGGCGACCTCGCCGCCTGACGCGGCGTCGGCCAGATCGGCGGCCTTGTCGCTGTCGACGGTGAGCGTGATGGCGTAGTTGGTGCTGGCGGTGAAGTCCGAGCTGCTCTTCTCCCCCGGTACGGCGCTGACCTTGGCGTCGCCCGTGATCAGCGAGTCGGTGCCGGAGGAGGAAGAAGACGACGAACCGCCGGAGGAGGAGCCGCTGACGCGGTAGGCGGCGACGGTGTCGCCCACTTCGAGACCGGTCGGGTACTGACCCTCCTTGAGGGCCAGGCCGACCGTGGACTTGCCGGCGGGAAGCTTGGTGCCGCTGCCGAACATCTCGCCGACGGCGACGACACCGGCCGGGATGGTGGTGACGGCCTTCAGCTTCTTCAGGCTCTCCAACTGGGACCACTTGACGTAGTGGATGCTGGAGTCGTCGGCGACCATGACGGAGGTCACGTTGCTTCCGTTCACGGACGAGCCGGCCGGAATCTCATCCGTGATCTTTATGACCTCGATCCGCTTGCCGGCCTGCAGCACGAGCGTCGTAGCCCCCAGCGCGCCCAGCAGGATCAGCAGCACCGCGAGTGCGGCCAGCGCCGGCTTGCGCTCGCGCGGCGCGGTGGGAAGCCGGTCACCGACCGAAGGCTGAGCCGGACCGGCGGAACGACCGGCGCCCGCCCCCGTACGCTCCTGGATCTTCACGCAACCGCTCCCCGTTAAAGCCAAGACTTTGTCTGTCAAGAACTCTGAAATGCCGTCAACGCTCTCCACACCGCGAAAGCGGACACTCCACACGAATCACCCCGAAATCGGCTGATTACTCCGCCGCGGGGTGAGTGTCAAGCGATCGCACCGTATCAGCCGCACATAAGCCCCTCAAGGCGCGGCCGGACTCCTTGACCTCACTGAAATCGTCGTTGCGATCTGCAACGAGGGAGGCCCTTGGGCCAGTTGGGAGTAGGGGGCCTCGGACACGAGTCGAGCTGTGCGCCGGCGAATCCCGAACGCCCTGCTCGCACACCCTCCACGCCACGAGCCCTCACCACGCACCCATGAGGCCTGCACGAATCACTCACGTCGGCTTGACCGACACATGCCATGATTTTTGCCTGGCGGGTGCAGATGTCGGACAGGACCGGCCCTGCGCGTGGTGGCGGTCCCGGCCCCGACGGTTCGTGGCGGCAGTGCCCGAACTGTCGCGGGTGGGACGGCGGTTGCGGCGGCGGCGTCCGAATAGGATCAGCCGGCCGGGTGAAGGTTCGCCGGCATGAATGACGGGGAGGGTGCCGGGCCGTGATCGAGCCGTCGTACCGCCATCACTGGAAGCCCCCGGAGGGCGAGGAGCTCGTCACGCGCGGCCGGGTGTCCTTCGCGACCGGGGCCGCGGGGCGCGTCGAGGGACGACGCTGGTTCCGGGACCCGGAACGGCGGGACATCCAGGGCGAGTTGGCGGGGTGGCCGGCAGGGCCGACGTGTCGCCGACGCTCGTGGTTCGACCGCGTGGTGTGGGACGGCGTGGTGGCGGTGTTCGCCCTCCTGCTCACGCTCGTCTTCGGACTCCTCGGAGGCAGCCCGGCCCAGCCCGACGGCCTCGGCAGGAGCGAGGACCCGGAGAACGAGGAGAAGGACTTCCCGGTGCTGTGGGCGGCCCCCGGCACGATCGCCCGCACCCTCCCCTGGCAGCTGGACCCGGCCCGCCGCCCCGACCCGGACGTCACGGAGCTGGTCCTGACCGACCGCCGGTTGCTGGTGCTCGGCGGACTGAAGGACCCCAGGCAACCCTGGGAGGAAGTCCTCTGGGAGACGGACCTCAGCACGGTCACCGCAGTCGAGCGGCGACCGTTCAGTGCCGGCAAGCGGGACTTCGGGATCACCTTCACGGACGGCTCCTGGTGCCGTCTGACGTCCTTGGAGGGCGAGGGCCTGGTCCAGCGCCTGGCGACGGCCGTCGGCAGCGAGGTGCGGTGACGTGGGCGGATCGGCCAAGCCCAGGCGCCCGAGGGCCGCTCCGGCCGCATCGCGGGTCCGGGGGCCCGGCGCGAAGAAGGCGAAGAAGGACCGGGACGCTCTCTTCGGGTGCCTGATGTTCCTCGGCATCGGGGGCGGGATCGTCCTGATGGCGCTGGGCACCATGCTCTGGGGCGACGACGCCTGGCAGTGGGCGGCACGGAACTGGCCGGGCGGTGCGTACGCCTTCGCGGTGTGCCTCGGTGTGGCCGCCCCGCTCCTGGTCGCCCTCTTCCTCCGGGCACTGGACGGCGTGGGCCGCAAGGCCTGGAGGACCAGCCCGGCCCGCACCCTGGCCTGGACGGTTCTCGCCGTCCTGGCAGTGGCGTCGCTGTTGGCCTTCCTGTCCCTGGCCTTCGACGCGATGGACAGTGGCAAGCGCAAACACCGTTCGGTGGCGCCGAGTTGGGTGTTCGCCCACTACCCGTGGCTGTGGGCGGTGGGCATCGCCTCGACACTCGCTTCGGCGGTGCTGCTGGTGTGGCTGATGGTGGTCCTGAGCCGACGAGCCGACGCTGCTAGGACGTGACCCGAACCGTCTCCGCCAGCTCGTCGGTCAGCTCGCACAGGGTGTCCGTGTGGGCCAACGCCCGCCAGGACGTGAGCAGGACGAGCCCCCATGTCTCGTCGGCGCGGATGCCGTACGCACAGGTCTCCAGCACCGTCCCCAGTCCGTCCCGGCCGACGTCCTGGACGTACGCGTGCCGGACCCGCACCGCCGGGCCCGCGGGAAGGGTACGGAGCTCGGCCTCGGGCGGGCGGTAGGAGACCGGGGTGGGGGCGGCGAGGTAGCGCTGGAGCAGGTCGACGGTCATCGTCGGGTACGTGTCGTCGGCGACCAGCGCGGACAGCTCGATCCGGGCGAGTTCGCCGAGGCGTGGCTCGGGGACGTACGACAGCGCCGTGATCGGGCCGCGCTCGCGGGAGTCGGCGGCGGCCTCGCGGAGTTCGGCGGCGAGGGCGTCGAACAGCTTCGGCTCGTCGTCGTCCTGGCCGGCGAGCCCCCGGGCGGCCTCCGCAGCCCACCCGCGCAGATCCACGGACGACCGCACGGGCAGCGCGAGGGCGTCCTCCGGTGTCCGCATATGAACGGTGGCGGCGGCGAACTCGGGCATCAGGCCATCCATTGCAGGGTGCGGGCGACGGAGTCGAACAACGTGACCAGGGCCTCCACCAGCGGCTCCAGCGGCGGTGCCGTCGGGGTCGAGAAGGAGAGCAACAGCCGCTGGCCGCTGTGCGGGACGGCGAGGTAGACGTCCAGGTGGGCGACGGCGAGCTTGTTGCCGTCGAGGCTGCCGGGGGCGTCGGGGGCGGGTCGGCGGAGGTAGCGGTGGCGTACGGCGGGACCGGCGGGGAGGTCGACGAGGGTGACGTCGTCGTCACCGACGTGACCGGCGTCACCGGCGTCACCGGCGTCGGTGCGGAGGGCGAGGGAGCGGGCGATGTCGCCGAGGTCGCCGGGGTCGGTGCCGGGGGCGGGCCGCAGGACGGTCACGACCAGACCGGCGGAGACGGCAACCTGGCCGAGGACCTGGTTGACGACGTACATCTCCACGCCGCCGTTGGCCTGCGCGGCCTCGGCCTGTGCCCGCATCCGCTCCGCGAGCGCGGCCTCCAGCTGCGGGGTGGCCTGCGTACGCCGCAGCCCCCGCTTGACCAGCTTGTCGATGCGGTGCGTCCAGCGCTCCGGACTGTCCAGCACGATCCGCTCCCAGCCGTCGGGGACGGCGAAGCGGTAGTCGGAGGGAGGTGGGACGGGGGTGACGCGGGTTTCCGTGCCGTCGGTCATACGTCCGTTCCGCTCACCCGGCGGCCCTGTTCGCCCCGCCCGCCGCGCCGCTCGTTCGACCGGCTCAGCACAGCGGCGGTCACCGGGGTGAGGACGAGGACGGCGGCGGCGCCGAGGCAGACATACGCGGCGGCGGTCCCGCCGATGGCGGACTTGCCTCCGAGAACCGGCCGGTAGTGATCCGACGGATCGATCACCGCAAGGGTCCTGGCGCCGACCATGGCCTCGTCCGTACACCGCTTGTCGTTCTTGAACACCCTGCGGACCGCTCCGTCCGGGAGCGTGACACGGCAGTACGTGACGCGGACACCGTGCGACGCCTGCTCGTGCAGGGGCTTCGCGTAGGTGACCGTGGTCTCCTGCCCTCGCAGGTGCAGGTACCACTCGTCGGCGGCGTACGAGCCCATCCAGATCAGGGCGACATAGGCGACCGCGACGAGGCCGCAGGCCGCGAGCCCGCCGAGGGACCTGCGGGTCTTGAACCCCGCCCAGGCCACGGCCACACCGCAGGCGACACCGACGAAGAGCGCCGAGGAATTGACGACGTACGTGGACAGCAGGCACAGGACCACGCCGATGACGGCGGCCAGGAGCAGCCGTATCCACGGCCAGGCCCCTCTGCTCTCGTCCGTGCGCCGATCGCCGTCGAAATCCCACAGGCTGGAAGGGCGGGAGTGTTCCGCGAGGATGTGCTGCACGGCCTGCTCACCGCCCTCCTCAAGGGCGATGTCGCGCAGTCTCGGCAGGCCGAGCCCTTTCTCCTCGAGTTCGCGCTGTCTGCTTCTCGGGAGCCGGGCGAACTGTTCGTCGACGGTCTGACCGTCTCCAAGTGCCACTTTCCTCGTTCTCTCCTCGCCCTGGCGGGCCTCGCCGTGATCCGGTACCGCTGACGCCCTCAGCCGCCGGCGACCTTCCAGTTCCAGTTGTAGAAGGGAATGCCGCTCGACCCGAGGGGAGCTGTGTGCTTGAGACCGTCGAACAGGTTGCGCTCGATGGAGGCCGGCTCCCAGCCCGCCGCGGGCGCCAGGTTCACGATGCCCGCGCCCAGCGGCAGCACCTGGCTCGCTGCGTACAGGCCACCGGCCGACCACGCCTTGCCCTTGAAGACCGAGTCGGAGAGACCGCTCCACTTGGGCAGGTCCTTGGTGAGGATCGAGTCCTCGGTGCCACGCTCGGCGACGGCCGTGCGGATGTCGGTGAAGTACGCCTTGAAGTTGACGGACTCCTTGACGATCGACTTCATCCTGGGCAGGACGCTGTCCGGTCCCTTCGCCAGGGCTTCGCCGATCTTGCCCGCCTTGACTCCCGAGTTCGCCTGGGCGATCTCGCCGGCCAGTTTCTCGCCCACGCCCAGCCCCCGCAGGTTCAGGAACTCCCTGAGCGCCGACGATCCTCGTGCGGCGGTGGCCGCCTCCTTGAAGGTCGTCCCGAGCACCCGGCCGGCACCGAAGGACAGCACGCCGACCACGTCGATGGCGACGTCCAGCCAGGTGCCCTTGCCGTCCAGCGCGGAGACGGTGTCGCAGACGAGCGCGACCACGGAGGCGATCAGGGCCAGTGCACCGAGCACCTCGCCGAGGATGGGGACCCAGCTCAGCACCAGAGCGAGCAGGCAGAGCACTCCGGCGATCGCTCCCGCCCAGTGGCCGATGGTGGCGACCCAGTCCTTCCAGTTGTCCCACCAGTGGTGCTTGGGGTCCTTCAGGCCGTCATGGTCGATGGCGTCCCGTATCGCTTTGGCGGCGTACCCGGCCTGGGTGTCCCGGTAGTCGAGCGCGGCCCGAAGCTCCCGCTTGGCGGCGTCGAGCTCCCCGTCGGAGGCCTCCTTCTGCCGCTTCAGCTTCTGCTTATCGGGATGATTGTCGTCACTGGACGGATGCTGATCGATCTGCTTCTGGTAGTTACTGCTGTCGGTATCGGCTGCGGCGGCCTTCTTCAGCGCCGAACGGACCCGGTTCTGGGCATGGTTGAGGGCGGTGGCCCAGTTCTCCCGGACGGTGTCGGCGATGGGCTCGTACGGCACGGAGGATCCGAGGGCCGCACCCGCCGCCGCGTACCGCTGATGCGACTGACTGAGCAGCTTGACGGTGTCCCCGGTCTTCTTGGTGAACTCCCGCCCCGCATCGGAGTCCCACCCGTTCCCGTCGACGAGGTTGTTCAGCTTGCCGGCCTGCTCCTCGATCAGCTTGGCGGTGTCGGAGATCCGCTTGCCGAGCCGGGCCACCTCGTACGGATCCCCCGGCGTGAACTCCCGGTCGTCGTACCGAGCCGTCTGCCAGTCGACGCCGGAGAAGTCGTGATCGCTCACTTGTCCCCCGACTGGGCCTTGAGCAACGCGTCGGCGAGATGCTGATCGACCCCGTCGTAGGCCTTGGCCGCCTCGCCCGCGGTCTTCCCGAGAAACTCCAGCCCGTCGCAGAGCTGCTTGCGCTTCTTCTTCCAGTCGTCCGCGAAGTCACCCAGCGCGCCGGCCACATCACCGGACCCGATCTCGGCGCCGTACGAGTCGACGAGATCCTTCGCATGCTCAAAGCTGGACTTCAACTTCGCGACCGACCGGCTGATCTCCCGCAACTCGGTCGTGGACACCTTGACGTGATCCGCCACTACTACCCCCGTGAATACCTGCGTACCCGGCCGCCCCGCAGGACGCAGACGGCCACGGTCACTGTGGGGCGGGGGTTTCGGGTCCACAACCAATGGACCGCAAAGGGAGCTCAAAGGAGGGGGTGTCCGACCACCGACCCCAACCGACGCCCACACGACCTTCATGCCCCCACCACAAGCGTCGACATGAACCGGGGACATTCGACGGCCTCGCCGTCACCGGCCACTACCGAATCTTCAACTTCGAGGACCTCCAAGGACTCCCGCGGGCGACTGGCAGGTGACACGGCAGCTGGCAGAAGGCGGACAGGTGTGTGCACAGGTGACCGTCTTCAGCGCCGCCTCGCACGCGAAGACACAATCCGGACACAGTAACGGGGGGTTGGCACCCGTTGAGCCGGAGTTCTCCCCCTGCCTCACAGGTTCACGCTGGCGAAACCGTGAACCCCGCCGATAGCGTCTGTATCCTTGCCTGCCTTCATTCTCACGGGGAGTCCACAGTGAAGTGCCGCACACTGTCCGTCGCTGCCGCGCTCGCCGCCTCTGCAGCCCTCCTACTGACGGCTTGCAACGGCGGGGGTTCAAAGGCCAACGACAAGATCACCGGGGCCGACAGCGGCGACACGAAGGCATCGGCGTCGCCGAGTGCCGACAACACGGTCGCGAGGCCCGAGATCACGCTGCCGAGCGACCTGACCGACACCTTCGAAAGCTGGAAGACCGGTGACACGACCAAGGACGCGGCCCTTGCGGACGTCAGCCGACGGATCGACGCGACCAACTACGCCATCGCTCAGGGCGATCCCGGGCTTTCCGCGCTCAGCTTCTACTACAGCGGCGGCGCTCTCGCCGATGCCAAGGACTGGGTCGAATCCATCACGAAGGACGGTTACTCGATCACCGGCACAAACCGCTACTACAACGTCAAGATCGACGCCTTCGACTCGGCGTCGGCGGGTGTCGTGTACTGCGAGGACCAGAGCAAGGCCTTCGCGAAGGTCCGCAAGTCGGGAAAGATCATCAAAACGCCGGTGAACGACGACTCATACGTCATCTACACGACGCGTCTCGAAAAGAACAAGCAAGGCGTATGGCAGACGACGAAGCTCACTTCGGAGAGGGGCAACAAGTCGTGCACGCCGTGACATTC
The DNA here is from genome assembly GCF_043201895.1 of Streptomyces sp. NPDC048254. Lineage (NCBI taxonomy): Bacteria > Bacillati > Actinomycetota > Actinomycetes > Kitasatosporales > Streptomycetaceae > Streptomyces > Streptomyces sp. NPDC048254. The sequence goes on along the minus strand of NZ_JBICZJ010000002.1, from coordinate 14,913 downwards.
AGCAGCCGATACGTCGTGGCAGGACTGCTCTCAGGAGCCCTTGTTCTCACTGTCCCGGGAACGGCGTCCGCGACCTGGCCCCCGAGCGCAGGCACTCAAGGCAACACCAAACAGAGCGGTAGCTCCACCGCTGGCACCCTGGTTTCCAGAGTGACTTATTCCGGTTCGGTGCGTTCGGGCAACGGCGGCACCGCCGTGCAGCCCGTCACCGACTGGACCCCACCCGCGTGCTGGTACGAACCTCGCTCGGTCGCGGAGTTCAGGGACTACGTCGAGACGATGTACACGGACACAATCAACACCCCTGGCCAGGCCAACTATGCCAAGGCCGCGGTAGGTGAATTCCGGGACATCTACAAGGACGGCAAGTACAAGAACTACAACGAGGACGAGGCCGCCGACGGCAGCTGGTGGGTCGCGGTCCAGAACCCCGATCGCCTGGACGACCCCGCCAGTTGGCAGTGCAGCGACCTCCCCTTCTGGGTAGCGAACAACGACGACCCAGGAGTCCCCCAGGCCGTCACCCCCAAGATCCTGGCCGAAGCCGCCTACGACGCGATTCAGCTCCCCGATACTAAGGTGACCCTCGCTCCGGCGGACATCACTAAGGTCAACCTCGCCACCTGGGCCTGGCTCGACAAGACCGATTTCAAGCAGGTCTCGGTCACCGCCTCACTCAATGCCGGGGGCCTCAACATCCAGGCGACGACGACGGCCAAACCGATCTCCCTCAAGCTCGAACCCGGCACGAGTGACGCCGAGACCTATCCCGCTTCCGGCGTGTGCACCCTGAACCCGGATGGCTCCATCGGCGAGCCGTATGCCAGGGGTAAGGCCGATCGAACTCCGCCCTGCGGCATCAAGTACCTGCGTTCGTCGGGGGACGGGTCGTACCACCTGAAGGCAACCATCACCTGGCAGATCAGCTGGTCGGGGAGCGGGGGCGCGGGCGGTGACCTGCCTGACGGCACCTTCGGAACAACCCAGGACATCAAGGTCCAGGAAGCCCAGGCCGTGAACCGCTGACGGGATACATCTCCAAAAATGGACAGGAAGACCCTCGCCGGACGCATACAGAGCCGGCTCGGTGTCCCCGCCGAGTGTGCCGCCTGGTGCCGGATCGGCAAGATCCCCACGCCTCCGAAGGACGTGCACCGGGCGGCCGGCGACGGACCGCTCAGACCCGCGCTGATCAGGCCGCTGGGTGCGCTCGGCGTGATCCTGACCGGGCTTCTCTCTCCGCTGTTGCTCCTTCTCTTCCTTCTCTCGAAGGTTGCGGATGCGGAGGAGTGGCTGAAGGCCTCGGCGTTGGAACGCGCCAGGGCGCGAGTCAAGGCACGCGAGGCCAAGGAGGGGAAGGCCACCGTCCGCGCCCGCGGCCTCGACCAGGTCTTCGACGGCGACTGGAACAAAGCGGCGGGCCAGTTCCTGCTCCGCTGGTACAGCCACTCGGCACACCCCACCCGCGCCCTCGTTCTGACCCAGGACCGCATCATCCTCGCCGCCCCACCCAAGCGCGTCTCCGTACGACAGGAAGAACGGCTTCGTGTCGTCGCCGACATTCCGGCCACCGAAGCGGTCGTGGAGGATCCCCTCGCCGAGTTGCACACGAGCGACCTGCTGCGTATCCGGTTCAGAGACGGATCGTGGCTCACGGTCGTCACCGAGGAGACGCGCGGTGAGGTGCACATGCACGTGATGCAACAGCCCCGGCCGGGTAGCCACCGACGTACCTCTGCTGATTGAGCACGACGCGATTCCCCTTCGAGCTGCCCCACGGGCCCAGCAACGCCTGTGTCCGCTGGAACATTCGCGCTGGCGAAGCGAAGTCCTTGAAGATAACGTTGGAATCTCTTGACGAACTTCTGACTCACGGGGGAGTCCACTCTTGAAGTGCCGCCGAACGCTGCCGCACGCGCACTGCAGCGAAGCACACACCGCGAGCGCGCTGAGCGCCAGGCAGCCGGCCGCCGTCAACTCTGGGCGCGGAGGGGAATCTGCGCGTGGCTGACCGACTGGTCGTGGATGGCGGCGAACTCGCCCGTTTCATGAAACTCCTCAACAAGTCGAGCAGTTCGCTGAAGGGGCTGCGCAAAGCCCTGAGCGATGCCACCGTCACAGGGCTGGGCACGGACGACCTGGACTCGGCCTGCGAGGACTTCCAGGACGACTGGAAGTACGGAACCGACGAGATCGGCAAGCAGACCGAGGACCTCGCCAAAATCATCGGCGAGAGCAAGAAGAGCTACGAAGAGGTCGACAAGGCGCTGGAAGAGGCCTTGAAGAAGTCCAAGAACAGCGGTGCAGAGGGAAAGAAGTGACGTACACGCCGGGCCTAGAGCAGCCGCCGTATGCCAACTCCCCCGCCTCTCGGGACGGCGCTCTGCCCCAGGGCCTGAAATCCTCTCCGTCCATCCCAAACCCGGACTATCCGCACCTTGGCTTCAATCCCACGCCCGGTGACACCGACACGGTCCACGATCTCTACAAGAAGCTCGGCAACTGCGCCAAGGTCCTGGAGGAGTCGCATGGGCTCGTCACCAAGCTGATGGACGGCAGCTACTGGGAGGGGGACGCTGCCGTGGCCTTCCGCGAGCAGATCGAAGGAGGCCCCCTCCCGCTCAATCTGAAGAACGCGGCGCACTCCATTCGCAAGGCCGCTCGCCAGCTCAACAGCTGGGAGGGTGAGCTCGAGGAGTTCCAGCGGCGGGCCAAGAAGCTGGAGCAGGAGGCCAAGGATGCGCAGGACACCTTGGACGCGGCGAAGGGGAACGCCGCGAAGGCGCAGAACGACCCCGGCCTCAAGAGCAAGGGAAGCGCGCACGACACGGCGCAGAAGGGTCTGACCAGCGCCAACACAGCGGTGGAAACGGCCCAGTCCGAGCTCGGCAAGATCGTCGGTCGCGCGAAGAAGCTCGCCGAGGAGCACGAGGAGAAGGCTCGGTACCGCGCCGGAAAGATTCGCGACGCCACGCACAAGCTGGCACCGCACGAACCGGGTTGGCTGGAGGAGTTCGGTGACTGGTTCACCGAGAACCTGCCCGACATCCTGAGTTTCACCGCGGGTGTCATCGGCCTGGTGGCGCTGTTCGTGGCGACCGGCGGTGTGGCCGCGGCCGTCCTGCTGCTCACGGCCGCCGCGCTGAGCGCGACCGCTCTCACCATGCGGCTGAGTGACTCCGAGGTGCTCGCCTCCCTGAAGGACGGCTTCACCAAGGGGGAGTTCGACTCCGACTTCTGGGGCAATGTGGTCAGCCTCGGTGGCGACGTTCTTGGCGCGATTCCGGGTGTGGGCGCCGTGGGCCTGGGCGCCCGTGGAGCGGTGAACGCCCTGCGAGCCGGCGAGGAGGCGGTCACCCTCGGGAAGGTGATGACCACGTTCGGGAGCGAAACGCTGACGCACGCCAAGGCGATCACGGGCCTCGGAAATCCCGCATTGGACCTCGTGGTGCGTGGAGCGCGGGACTCGGCGCGGGCCGGTGAGATCGTGGAGATCACCTCGGCTTCGCTCGGCGTCGTCACCGCAGGATACGGACTGGTGTCCAGCGCTGTGGACGCCCTGGACAATGACGGCGCCAAGGACGGTGGCACCGGAGTCGACGGTGTGCGAAGCGTCCTGGACGGCGGTGCCTTGATCGACCTCGCACGGCATGTGTTCTGAATCGAAGAGCAAGAGAGAGCCCATATGAACCCCGCGGACCATCCCACAGCCTGGGAGCACCCTCCGACCCGGCGCGCCTGGGGCAAGCAGCTGGTGATGAACGTACTGGCTCTCCTCGCCTGGATCGCGCTGTGGTTCGCCCTGCTGGCCGTTCTGGCGGTGATCCTGGGGCCCGGATACGCGATCGTCGTCGTGCCGTTCCTGATCTACAGCTTCTACCGGGCCTTCCTGCAGCTCTTCGTCATCTCCGCCGCCTTCCGGATGCGTCGGGTCCTGCAGGTGTACCCGTGGCAGCTGTCCCGCGACGTGCGGTACGGCCTCACCAAGCGGTCCGATGTCGTCGGCAGGCAGTTCGGCTGGTTCGAGTTCCCGAACCCGGCCCGGCCGGAGGAAGCGCTACCCATGGTGTTCGGCCGGCACTGGGGAGTCGGCTGGTGGAGCCGCCGTATGTCACCCCGTGCGGCATCGGAGCTCAAGGCCCAGATCAGCGAGGTGTGGTTGGCCGGCGACCCGCGTTTCATCGGGGTGCTGGCCGCGCCCGCGTCCGACGGGGCGATTCCGCGCCGCTTCCGTTTCCTTCATCAGCAGACCGGGTCGGACGGAGGACTTCGTGGCGTCGCCGACTGGGGTGCCACCGCCGAGGACGTCGAACGCGGTCGTCGGGCCGGCATTGTGCCCGCCCGTCCCTGAATTCCGACACCGACGAAACCTTCGAAGAACATGGACACAGCACCCAATCTCATCATCGACGATTCGGCCAGTGACCCGAACGCCGGAATCTGGTTCGCCGTGCCTGGCGGTTTCACGGAGCTACCCATCGACGTTCTCCTCGCCAATCCCGCTTCCGCCGAGGCGGACCGCCTCCGTCAGGCGCTGTCCCCGCTGGTCGAGGCCATCCCCGACGGCGTCGCCAAGCAGCAGTTCATCGCTCAACTGGCATCGGGACAGCAGCTCCTCCGCGCCCTGCGGGAAGTGGGCACCGTGCACTGCGCTCTGGGCGTCCACCGCGACGACATCGCGGAAGGCAGCGGCGGGACGCTGCACTCCCTCTTCACCGTGTCATGGCGGGACATCGCCTGGGCCCCACGATCGGTGAGTGCGGCGCGGGCGGTGGCGACGGCCCAACACCATGCCCATGTCGAGTACCTGGATCTGCCCGGCGGACCGGCATCCATGGGTGAGACCGTGCGCACCCCTTCCATCGAGTCGGGCCTTCCGCCGACCCCGCTGCTCCAGGTCCACGCCTACCTTCCCCACCCAGACCACAAGCGCATGGCGGTTCTCACGCTGAGCACCACCGCGGTGGAACGACGTGTCCAATACCGCGCGATCCTCCACAGCATCGCGGAACTCACCAGCTTCGAATCGCCTTTGGACGAAGGACAGAAAGAGCAGTGAAGGAAGGGCGCGGGCACACGACCGACAGGGACCCGGCGCGCGGCACTCACCTGTGGGCTGGAACTCGTGCCGGGAAGCGTGGTCGGCAAGAGCCGCACCAGTCCCACGGCCCGTTCACCCCACTGGCGGAGCACCGTCCTCCTGATACCGTCGGCCTGAGGCGCCGAACTGCTTGCCGATTCCGTTTAGCGAACGGCAGAATCGGAACAACTAACCAACTGTCGGGAGGGTTCAGCGCATGGGGGACGTAACGTCTCGTACCGCGTTCGATGATCCGGCCACCCTGCGTGCGTGGCAGCGTGCACGACGGCGGTCTCTCTGGACATTCGCCCTCTGGGGCTTGTCCCTGCCCGGCTTCCCCTTGCTGGCGACGGCTTTGTGGCAGTCACCGGCAGATGGGTCAATCCCCGGCTACATCGTTGCTCCGCTGGTCCTTCTGTCTACAGTTGGACTCGTGGTGTCGGAGCGCCGTTTGTCGCGCGTTAAGCAGATGAAGGGCATCCTGGCCGTCTATCAGTGGAAAGAGCACCCTCCACTGAAGAAGGTGCTGCCAGGGGACGTCACGCATTTTCAACTTCCCGACCCGGATGCCCCGAACAAGAAGGTCAGCGTTGTCGCCCTGCGAAACGGGTTCGGCAAACGACGGCGGACCACGTTGACCGGCGCCCGAGCCCATGGGTTCGCCTTCGCCGGCGATCCGCGCTTCGGCGTGGTGCTGACGCCTCTGGGACAACATGAACTGATCGCCGTCCGTCCCAAACACCCGCAGCTCTCCGGTGGACGGCCGAATGGAGTTGACGAAGCGTCCTGGCAGTTGGCGCAGGCGGCTGGTATCGGCCACTGACAGTCACGTATCCAACTGTCCAGAGACCCCGACGAGAACAACGTGAGGTTCCCGTGCCGGAATTCCTGTACACCACACTCGACGATCAAGACGACGTACTCGACGGAATGTTCCAAGGGCATCTCGACGTCAAGGGAAGCGCCGGCAGTGCCACCTCGCGCAACCCTCGGCAGTCGGATGGCGGCGTCGGGATCATCCTCTTCCCGGCGCTTGTCGATCTGCTCGACGGTGTGAGCGAGCTGCTGCGACGCGGACGCGGCACATTCAAGTGTTCCGGCATCGGTCTGGCGCTGAAGTTCAAGCTCAAGGACGGGCGCATGACGATCAGTTATCGCTGGACGGTAATCGACGATTCGTCGCCGCAGTCCACAGCGTCCGCAATCTGGACGGCGGCTCAGCAACTGACAGACGGCATCCTCGGCCGTGTCACGGAGCCCACCAGGTACACCGAAAGGGCCGATGACGGAACTGATCGGTACATCGACTTTCGCATCCAGGTGAAGGAATCACTGGAGCGGTTCGAAGTAGCCAGGGCGCACCTCAGCCGTTGAACGCAGCCTTGGCGGGCAGGATACCCGGCTTATAGCCCAGACCGCTGTCGCCGTAGCCACCGACGGTGTCCATCAGTACGCCACTGGTATCGAATTTGGCGCCGAACACCGCGCTATTGACGGTGGCTTTGGTGACACTGGTGAGGAATCCCTGGGTGGCTCCCAGAACGGCCGCGCCCATCTTGGTTTTCCCGGCCAAGGCCATACCCAGATCCTGGAACTGCCCGCGCGTCATGTTGATCCGACCACTTCTGTAGATGGCTGTGGCCGCGCTGGGGAGGCCCTTACTCAAGCCCTTGCTCACCAGCGCACCGGAACCCACACCGACGGCATTGCTGACGAGGTTGCCCAGCGCGTTCTTCTTCACGTCACCCCAGCCGCCGTTCAGGGCATCCTTGAGCGTGTTCTTGAACTCGCCCTTGGCAAAGGCGAAGGCGACCTTACGGAAGCCCTTGAGGTCCTCGCCCGTGTGCCACAGTTTGATCAGGCGGGCGCTGGCGATCTCCGCTTTCCTGACCCTCAACGCCATCTTGAGCCCACCGGCGAGTTTGCCAGCCTTCGCCAACATGGACAGCTTGCCGACCACCGGGATGCAGTCCAGCGCGGCGAAGAGCAAATCACCCCAGCCCGCCTTCCCCTGGGCGAACTGGACGATGGTGTCAGCCAGCACGATCAATGCCGCCGCCAGGACGAACCACACCAGTGGGCCACCCATGAACAGCAGTACGATCCCGGCGACGGCCACGAAGATCTTGGCCACGAACACGGTAACTTTCCAGGCCGTGCCGAGCCAGTCCCCGACCTTCTCGTACCACTTCTTGTTGTGAATCCCAGCATCAGAGGCGCCGTGGATGTCGTGGACGAGTTTCGTCGCGGCCTTGTCCTGGTCCTTGCCGGCGTTCTCCGCCTTCGTCTTCAGCTCTGCCAACTGCGCGTTCAGGCTGTCGACCTGACCCTGCACCGCCTTCTGGTGCTGGTTGGCGTGCTGGGCGTCGCGTGTCGCCTTGCGGACCTTCTCCGGGTCGGGGGCCGCCGCGTTGCCGGCGGGGTTGTTGAGCTTGTCCTGCGCGGATTTGGCGTTGTTCGCCGTAGTGGTGGCACTCGCCAGCCGGGACTGCGCCCGGGTGAGGTCGCCGCGCAACGTCCGGGCCTTCGCGAGTGCGTGGTCCGCCGTCGTCTGGGCGTGCTCCAGCTTCCCGGCGTAGGTCAGCAGGGCGCCCGAGACCATCTCGTACGAGTCGTGCAGCTTCTGCAACTGGCCGGGCAGTTTCCCGATCTGCTCCTTGAACGCGTCCATGGCCTTGCCGGCCGACTCCTTGAGGACGGAGTCCTTCGAGGCGGAGCGGATTCCCCTGAGCACCGTGGCGACGTCTTCGACGAAGGTCTTGTACCGCTGGCCCTGGAGTTTGACCTCGTGTGGATCGCCGGGCGTCGGGTCGTCGTGCAGGTCGAGGTTGTGCCAGTCGGCGGGGCGGACCATTGGGCTCAGCTCTCCGTGTCGAGGTCGGCGCGGTAGACGAAGCGGAAGGTGCTGGTGATGAGGTCGAAGAGCTCCAGCATCGGCTCGACCAGCGCCAGTTGGGGCGTGCTGGCGCTGATGACGGCGACCTTCGGGTTGCCGCCCGGGAAGGGGATGAGGGTCTGCATCATCACCGCGCGGTAGCTGCGATTGTCGTCGGGGATCTCGACGTCCTCGATGCCTTCGGTACGCGCGGCCTGGCCGGCGTCCGGCAGCTCCACGAGGCGCACGCGACGCCACGGATCGGTCGGCCGACGGCCGGGGGCGATCGGCGCCAGGACGCCCATGAGCGTGTCCAGTCCCGTGACGGCGGTCTCGCCGGTGGTCTCGTTCACCGCCGCGCTCACGCTGACCGTGAGGCTGGCCACCATCGGCTCGTCGTCGACGATCTCGCACATGGAGCCGGAGTAGACGACGTTGTTCTTGCGGGCCTCGCGGGCCACCTTCTTCAGGGTCTTGACCAGATCAGCCTGGTGCTCGGCCAGCTCGGGCCGCTGCTTGACCCGCTCGGCCACCACATCGCGGATCGAGCGGTTCACCGTGGCGGGGTGGACGTCGAACTCGTACCAGGTACTGGGGACCTGGATGTTGATGCCGATGACGTCCCCGGGGGCCGCTCCGGCGAAAGGGTCCTCGGCGGCGGGCTCTTCGGTGCGGGGGGCGTCAGTTTCCACCCTTGCCCTCCTTCTCGTGCTTTCGGACGGCGTTCCGGAGATCGACGTCGAGCTTGGTCATCTTGTCGACGATCTCCTGCGCCATCTTCGCCACGTTCTCGAGGCCGACGTCGATCTCCTTGCGGCCGTCCTTCCAGCCGTGCATGAAGTCTTCCATCGCGTCGAAGGCCGCGCTCGAGCCCAGCTCTCCGTTGCCCAGTTTCCGGTCGACCTGGCCGGTGTCGTCCATGCGCTGTTTGATCGACCGCAGTTGACCCGCCAGATCGTCGAGGCCGGCAAGGCTCAAGGCCAGATCACCCTTGGACATGTTCGCTATCCCCCAATAGCCCGAATCGTTCCCTCGTCGCACAAGTCGCTTTCGCAATGCAGCCGTCAGAGCTTACTGCCCTTCTCCGACCCGATCACCAGCAACCGTTCCTTTGCAGCCGGCACGTTACAAGCGGATGCTGTGTCCACCGCCGACCTCCCGGGAAGCCGCACATGCAACGCGGGGGCACGGAACTCGGGCGACGAAGGAGTACGAACACTCCCGATCGCCCACCCCGGCCGGTTCACCTTGGCAAGGCCCCGGCTCCGACGACACCGTCAGCCACCTTGGACAGTCCTTTACCTCTTACAGCTTCCGCCTGGACGCACCGCGCCGCAGGAAGCCCGTCGGTGCGATGGCTGACCGCTCCTCATGCCGACGTGAACCAGCCGCCGTCGAGGCGGCGACCAGCCCCGACCTCCTTGGCCTGCCGGTCGCCAAGCTGCTCGTATGCCTCCTCGGACTTGTTTCAAGAAGTCCGAGAGACCGTGCAAGCCCTTGATCAGGTCACCCATGCAAGGTCCACGCCTCTGCCCTGACCCATGCCGATATCTCTCCCGTTGTGTTGCGGCCGCACCTGACCCGGCCGCCCCGCGGGGCGGACCATTCATGGCGTGTCCGGTTCACAACACATTGCCCCCGTTGGCAAGGAAGTTCACGCTGGCGAATCGAGAACCCCACAGATAGCGTTTGTGTCCTTGACGAACTTCTGCCTCACGGGGGATTCCATTGTGAAGCGGCGCCCATTTCCTGTTGCTGCCGCGCTCGTCGTCACCACGGCAGCACGGTTGACCGCCTACGGGGACGACGGCGACGGATCTGCGCTCCTCCCGTGACGGCACGTTCAAGCTTCGGACGACGATCCGAAAGGTCTTCTGGACAGGGTCCGGGAGCGTCGGCGGTGACCTGCTCGACGTCTCCTTCGGGACCACGCAGGATGTCACCGTCCAGGGAATCCAAGCCGTCAACCGCTGATCACAACCGGGCGGCACGCGGAGCAACCTGCCCTCCGCCCTACGGAAGAGACCGGAATCGACATGAGTGACCTGCGCCTCGAAGACACGATCTTCCAGGACCTGAAGAAGACCTTCTCGTCCATCAGCGACCGCATGGAAACGACCCGCCGCACGCTCCGCAGCTCTGACGCCTCGGCTGTCGGCGAGAGGCAACTCGTCGAAGACGTGCAGGACTTCGCCGACGACTGGAGCTACGGCATCAAGCAGCTCGGCAAGCACACTCACGGCGCCGTGAAGATGATCAACAAGATCGGCGAGAGCTTCGGCAAGCTGGACCTGGACCTGGCCGAGTCCCTCAAGGCCCCGAAGCAGAAGGGCAAGTGACGTGGCTGGGCAACGGCCTGCCTTCCCCCACATAGGCTGGGATCCCACGCCGGGCAGCGTGGAGGACACCCGAGACCTCGCCAAGCAGCTGGGCAAGCTGGCCGGCGAGCTGGGGACGGCGCTGTACGAGCTGGAGCGCATCGAGTGCGGGGCCTGGAAGGGCAAGACCGCGCTCGCGTTCACCGAGTACATCGGCAAGGACGTCACCCCGCTCGTCCGCAAGAGCCACGACTCCTTCGACAAGGCCTCACGCGCACTCCACCGCTGGGCCGACGACCTCCAGGACTTCCAGGACCGTGCGGACCGGCTGGAGAAGAGCGCCGGGGAAAAACTCGACGCGAAGGCCGAGGCCCAGGGCAAGGCCGGCAGTGACGGCAGCATGGAACTGGGCAAGGCCTCCAGCGCGGTGGACGGGGTGATCCAGAAGGTCCACGAGCTGGAGGAGGACTACCGGGCGGCCGCCCGCCAGGTCAGCAAGGAGCTGGACAAGGCCGGCGACATCGCACCGGACGAACCCGGCTTCTGGGACAAGCTCGGGAAGGGCATCGAGAACGCCTGGGACGCCACCGGCGACTGGATCAAGGATCATGCCGATCTGATCAAACTGGTCGGTGACCTACTGGGTGACCTGAGCGGCATTCTGACGGTACTGGCGATCGTCACAGCGCCGTTCGAGCCCCTCGGCGCCATCTTCGCCGTCGCGGCCGTGGTCAGCAGCGGACTGGCACTCGCCACCCATCTCGTGGCGAAAGCGGCTGGTGCGGATGTCGGCTGGACGAGCATCGGACTCGACGCGCTGGGGGCGATCCCGGGCATCGGGGCCTTCAGCAAGGGCGTCAAGGTCGCCGACGAGGCCACCGCCGTCGCCCGTGCGGCCAAACTCGGCCGCGGCTTCGAGGGGTTGGGGACCACCGGCCGGAACATCATCGGCGTGGGTGAGCGGGTCGCCGGCGCCAAGAGCTTCAATGTGTTCGGCAAGACCGTCGGCCTGTGGGGCACCAAGTCCGGAGGGCTCATCAAGGCGGAGGGCATCATGAACCGGATGAGTCTTGTCGCCGAGAACAACATCCGTAGCGGGCAGTGGCTGGGCACCCGCGGCATCCCGGGACTGAAGAAGATCGATTCCATGAGCGTGCTGGGACGGGGCATCGACTCGGCCATCAAGATCGCACCGAAGGCGTTCTCGATCCCGTCGCATATCGGTGACCTGGGGGACCGTTTCCACGACTCCGCCAAGGCACACTGAGAGGACATAAGGCTGTGGACTGGTATCCGGCCCCCGGGGAAACTCCGCGCATGCGTGTCGAGGTCGCCTTCGCGACCGGCATCGCACCCCCCGTCGCAGGACAGCGCTCATTCCGTGACACCAAGCGGCAAGACATCGAAGCCGGGCTCGGCTGGCCCCCCGGTCCCGGTTTCGCCCTTCGGGGCAAGCCCGAGCGAGCCGGCGTACGAGCCCTGGACATCGCGTTGCTCGGTATCCCGCGCCTGCTCAACATCGTTGCGAACGCCGGCGCCGCCAGTGGCACCCTGTTCGGCGAGCCGACCGGCGTGGGCGAACCCCACGAGCCGGAGAACGAGGTGGACGACTTCCCCGTCATGTGGGCGGCTCCCGACAGCACAGCCCGTACGCTTCCTTGGCAGCTCGACCCTGCTCGTCGGTCCAAGAAGTACCGCACCGAGCTGGTGCTCACCGATCGGCGGCTGCTCGTCCTGGGGAGGGACACGTCTGCCGAACCGGCCCCCACCGACGAACTGTGGGTGACGGCGCGTGATTCTGTCGCCGACATCGAGCGCATGCCTTACTCGGAAGGCCAGTCCGACGTCAGAGTCCGCTTCACTGACGGATCGTGGACGCGTTGGAAGGTCCAGGAGGCGGCCAAGCTCTCGGGACGCTTCCACGACGACCGACTGCCGGTGTCGGAGGACGAGCTCACACCGCCGCAGCGCGAGCGACTCGCGACGCTGGTCGCATCCCCTCCCCTGCATGTCTCGCGATCGATCGGCAGGGTGCTGCCGATCACTGAACCACCGTCTCTGGAACGCTTCTCCGACGGCACCGTGATGGTCGAACTACGTGTCCCCATCTCCAACGGCACGGTCCAGACCGTCACTCGCTATCTGTCCCCGGCCGGTTCGGACGACACTTCAAAGGACCGCCTCCCGTGACGAACCCGACCCAACTGACCGTGACCGCGGCCGAACAACACATCCCACCGATGACGTTCATCGCCCCGGACGGCTTCCATGCCCTGCCCGTGGACATCTCCGGCGAAGAGCGCACGGGGGCCGTGACAGGTTTCGTCCGCGACCTGTATCCCGGTGGCAACGACGTCCTGTGGCAGTCGACCGCCCCCTTCTACGAACTGGTCACAGAGGCCATGGCCTCGGCAGGGCTCGCCTACTCGGCCTTCGGCATCTTCGCCCTGGGCACCGACGGGGTGGCGCACTGCTCCTTCAGCATCGCCGCGTACGCCTCCGACCAGCCCGACCCGGACACCGCCGCGCAGGGCATCCTGGCCATCCTCAGCTCCGACGCGACGAATGACGCCCGCTGGCTCGACCTGCCCTGCGGTCCGTCCGTCGTCTGCATCACGGTACGGGAACTCACACTCAGCCCCGAGGTCACCGCGACCGGCGAGCAGATCACCCTCCACACCGGCCAAATCCAGGTCCACATCCCTTTTCCAAAGGACCCCTACACGGCTGTCCTCACCCTGGACACCGCCGCCCTCGACCACTGGGACGAGTTCTGCAACATGATGACGGCCATCCTGCAGACCGTCTCCTTCACCGACCCGGCGGACGACGCGGGGAGCCCAAACCATGAGCCGCTGAGTGCAGAATCCGCCCGAACATGAACAGGACGAGCGCAGCCTGCCGCGTACAACGCCAACTCGATCGTCGTCGGGTCCGGCGATTTGAGGGCGACAGACGCTGAGGAGATCACCACGGCCCGGCGGCGGAGCCCACCAACCTTGAGCGGATCGCGGAAATTCGAACCGCCCTCCTTGAGAAGGCGAGTTGGATGGCCCGAGCCACTGCCACTCCATGTGTTTCCGGGCAGCCGATTTGCTGGCAATTTCGCTATTTCGGCGAGCTACATGGCGGCGGCGAACCTGCGGACGGTGCCATTCCCCACTCCTGAAAATGACACGTACTCAGCAGGACAAGGCGACGGAGGAGTCGACGGACCCCCCTTGGGGAACTGAGCCCCATGAACTGGTAGGTCCTGTGCCGGCGACCTGAGAAGAAGTGGTTCGGCCGGCAGGCGGCTACCGCCGAGTAGCCGAAGCGGCACAAAGACATCCGAAGAGGCTGCGCGGCACATCGCACGACCTCGTCAGGTGTTCGATTCGTTCTCTTTCGGTGCGTCAGCCTTTGACTGTTCGACGACGAAGGATCCCTTGCCGCGCACGGTGACGATCAGGCCACGCTCGCGAAGTTCCTGTGCGGCACGGCGTGCAGTGAGACGTGCCACTCCGTACTCGTCGGCGAGGTGGTTTTCGGAGGGGATGGGTCGGTCAGGTGCCAGATCTCCGGACGCGATCTTCCCGGCGATGACGTCGGCCAACTGAATGTAGAGCGGCCTGGCGCTCATCGGGTCCAGAGGGGTCATCGGCTCTTCCGTATCGCTCATATGTCCAACGTAGAGCTGTAGTGACCTGCACAATCGTGTGGATCCCTCTGCACTTGTATGCAGAGGGCTATAGCCCGGTGTAGCGTCGAGACGACAGACCCCGGCGAGGTGGCTAGACCTCCCGGGGCACGGCCAACGCTTACAAGGAGCGTCGACATGCACGACCTTATCCCCCGCGCCCTCCAATGGCTGCGCCTCCTCTTCGCCCCCGGCACCGGGAAACGGCGCCGCCGTCCTCACCGCCCACCATTCCCCCACGTCCACCTCACCCTCGTACGCTGCCCCCTCACCGCCGAGGCCTCGCACCTCCCCCACCGGTCGCCGTACGGCCTGGCCACTCTCCTCGACGGTGCCGAGTCCGCCCTTGTCCGCCCCTACCTCACCGCCCACGAGCGCGAGGCCGCCCTCCAGCAGCGTCGCCGCCTTGCCCTCGTACTCGCCGCCGACTTCGGGATCGACCTCGACCAGCACGTGATCGGCGCGCCGGAGGTGGCTGCGTGATGGAACAGCCAAACAGCCACGCGCACGCCCCGACCTCCCCCCGCCTGCTCCCCTGGCCCACCCCCGAAGGCAAACCGTGTTACCTGGTCACGGACAACAACGGCGGGTATCTCTCCCGCCTCGCCGACGACCTGGAGACCGCCCAGCTCGCCACCGGCATCGACGTCCTGGGCCGTGCCCGCCAGGTGCTGGACGACCCGATGTCGCCGTACACCGAGGTCCGCTACGCCGGCATCCGCCTCGCCGAGTGCCTCACCGACGCGCTGCGCGTCGCGGAGTCCCGGGGCATGCGCTTGGTCGTGCCGGACGATGAGGAGAACCGCGAAAGCGCCTACGGGCAAACAACGCATAACGCAGGGAGCGAACTGCGGTCGTAGCCACGAGTGTTGGGCGACGCTGAGAATGCCGACGGTGCGGGCACTGAGGATGCCGATGAGCGAGGACAAGATCGCCCCGCTGGGGTGGTCCCAGCGGGGCG